>CANNIZ010000042.1 GCA_947505245.1 Pseudomonadota bacterium
CGATGATCGGCTCGGGCACGTCCGGGCGCACCAGGCGGATGTCCCGCAGCGTTCCAGCTGAGATCGTCTGCATCGTCTCAAGTTCGGTCTTGCGCTCGAACAGCCGTTCGCCGGCCAGCAACTCCCACATCACGATCGCGAGCGTGAACAGGTCGGAGCGCCGATCGAGCGGCAGCTGATGGCACTGCTCCGGCGACATGTACCGGATCTTCCCTTTCAGCACGCCCGTGCGTGTGTGATCGGCGTCGTCGGCCGACTTGGCGATGCCGAAGTCGAGCAGCTTCAGGTGGCCCTGCGCGTCGATGATCAGGTTGTGGGGCGATAGATCGCGGTGCACCAGCCCTGACGGTTTGCCGGTCGGGTCGCGCAGCTCGTGGGCGGCGTGGGCTCCGGCGCAAGCCTGGGCGATGATCTGCACCACGACCGACACCGGCATGTCGCGTCCGAGGCGCTTTGCGTCGGTGGCGAGGTCCTTTACGGTGACGCCAGCGACGTACTCCATCGCGATGTACGGCTGCGAACCGTCTTCACCGAGCTCGAGGATCTGCACCACGTTGGGGTGCGTGATGCCGGCCGCGAGGCGGGCCTCCTGGAGGAACATCCGCACCATCTGCTCGTATTGAACCAGGTGGGGCAGGATCCGCTTGAGCACCACGAGGCGCTGAAAGCCATGTGCGCCGTGCTCGACGGCCAGAAACACTTCGGCCATGCCTCCAATCGCGAGGCGTTCGATCACGTCGTACCGACCGATTTGCGTCGGAGTCGTGGCCTGTGCTCCCATCAATGCCAGTCTAGCGCGGAACTCGACGCGTTCCTGCGGTGTCGATTCGGGAGGAGGCTTCATGTGGGCATGGTCGATCGCCTGTGCGAGTCCGCTGGCGGACGCTGAGACACCGCTCGCAGCGTCGGAAGCGGCCGTCGTGGAGGCGCCGCCCGAGCCCGTCGCGTACGTGGAGGATCGGCTCCCAACGACCGTCGCGAACGCGTTTCCGCCGCCGGACGGCGCGGCGCGGGTGGACGGCGGACCGTTCGGGGCCTGGATCCTCGCGCAAGGCGTGCTCGGAATCGACGTGCCGGTGACGACATACGCCGGGGACGAGGTCGTCGGCCACGACGCACGGGTCATCGATATGCCCCTGGTAAAGGGAGATCTCCAGCAGTGTGCGGATTCCGCGATGCGCCTGCGGGCAGAGTGGCAGCGGTCGGCGGGCCAATCTCCGATGTTCCATGCGACGAGCGGCGACGAGATGCCGTGGGCGCGGTTCGCCGCTGGGGAGACTCCCTACGCCGTCGGGAACGGACTCGCGTGGAAGCAGGGTTCGACCGGCCGTTGGGAGGACTGGCTGCGGCTCGTGTTCACCTGGGCGGGGACCCGTTCGTTAGCGCTGGACACGGTGGCGGCCGATAGCCCGCTGCCTGGCGACATGATCGTCCATCCCGGGTCGCCAGGTCACGCGGTCGTACTGCTCGACGTCGCGACGAAGGGGCCGGTCACCTACGTGCTGATCGGTGAAGGGTTCATGCCGGCGCAGTCGTTTCACGTCGAGCGCGGGCCGTACGACGGCTGGTACCGCTACGACGGAGACGGGGTCCTGTCGCCGGCGTGGTCGCTGCTGCAGGGGGCTACGCTTCGGCGGTGGAAGGAGTGATCCCGATCGCGGCGTGACGCGCTACGTGGCACGCCATGTGGTTCGTGGTCTGGCTCGCATGTTCGCCCGCACCCGTCCCGGACGCGACGTTCGTGCGCGGCGCCGTGGTCGTGTCCGCGGCGGGCGAGGGACGCGAGGTCGGTGGTGGGCGTTCGCTGGTGTCGGTCGACTGGAAGCCTGGGGACGTGAAGTTCGGCGCGACGGCGCCCGAGCGGCCCGAGTGTGTGGCGCTGTTCTCCGTCCCGCTCGGCGATGTGACAGCAGCGATCGCGGCGGGCGCCGAGCCGCCCGACACAGCGCTCGCGTTCTCTCCGGACGGCAGCCGCGTGGCGATCGGCGCGTACACCGGCGAGGTCGTGATCGCCGACGGGTTCACGGGGGCCGTGATCGCGCGTCGCGTGCTGCCCGAGGCCCTCGCGAAGCGCGTCGCGTGGAGTCCTGACGGCGCTGTTCTGTACGTCGGCGACCAGTCGCCGGACGCGCGGCTGTACGCGTTGGACGGGGCCACGCTGGCAGATCGCTGGGTGGTGGCGCTCGCCGAGGACGTCGGGCACAGCCCGGCGCCCGCGGGAGACGACGTGTACGGCGTCTATCAGCTCCCCGGCGTGTTCGGTCTCGTGGTCGCGCCGGACGGCGACGTGCTCGCGGTCGCGGTGCACGGCTGGAATGACCCGGCGCTCGGCTACCGGAACGCGAGCCGCGTCTACCGGTTCGCGCCGGACGGAGCGCGGCGAGCTGCGTGGCCCGCTGACGGTGTCGCGGACGCGACGCTGATGACGCTCGCCTGGGACGGGCCGGGGGGCGCGCTCGCGGTCCCCGTCGGGCGGTCGGCGGCGGGTCCGGCGCCGGTCGATCTCCCTGTTGGGGGCGTGCTCGTGCTCGACGCGGCGACGCTCGTTCCTCGGGCGACGTTCGCGCTCGAGCCGCTCCGGCCGTGGTTCGATCGGGTGTTTGTGTGGGACGCGCTCGGCGTCTCGGTCGCGCGGGATCGGGTGGTGGCGGGGACGGGGGACGGCCGCGTGCGCGCCTGGCGGCTGGCGGACGGGTCTGTCGCCGCCGATCTGGCGCCCGGCGTGCCGGTCGACGCCGGCGGGGTACCGCTCGCAGCCTCGGTGGGCTTCGCCGCGATCGTCGGGGACGAGGTGCTGGCGCTCACGAGCGGCACCAGCATCCCGTTCGGTGCCGCGGATCCGGCGCTGCGGCCGCCGCGCGCGCACCCAGGCGAGAACACGATCGGCGCGTGGTCCACCGAGGGTGAGGTTCGCTGGACGTTTCAGGGCCCGGAGCGGCTCGCGGGGCTCGCGGTCTCGCCGGACGGGTCCGCGCTCGTCGCGGGCGCTGGCTTGCGGGAGGCGGACGAGCGGACCGACCTGTTCGGCGCGCTCGTGTTTCGGCTCGGTGGCGTCGGGAGCGGCGCCGAGCGCCTGGTGACGACGTGCCCCACCGAAGGCCCGGTGTTCTTTCGGATGGCCGTCGCCGACGACGGCCGCATCGCGGTCGCCGAACACCCGTTGAAGCACGGCGACGTCGTCACGGGGACCTATCGCGTGACCGTGCTGCGGTGATCGCGGCCCTCGTCGCGTGCTCGCAGAGCGACGTCCCCGTCGAGGCCGTGGCGATCGACGGCGGGGTTCGCGTTTCGGCCGACGCGTCCATCGTGCGTCTCGAGGTTTTCGAAGGAGAGCGACTGGTCGCGACGAGGCATCCACCCGGCGCTGCGCGCGAGGTGTGGGTCGCCGGCGTCGTCGGAACCGAGCTTCGCGTCACGTTGGAGGGTGGAGACACCCGGGACGTCGCGATCACGACCGCGCCCGCCCGCGTCGCTGTAGCTGGCGAGGGTCTGGTGACGGTCGACCACGTTGCGTTCCCCGCCCTCGCGGACGGGTCGCCCGACCTCGCACGCGACGCCGACGCGATCGCGCTTAGCGCCCCTTTGTGGCCGCGCGCGGGAGACCGGGGACCGCACCTGTTCGCGTTCCGCGCGGTGACGCTCCGCAGCGAAGGAGGCACCGTCGATGTGGTCGTGAGTCAGCGCGTCCTGAACGGCTCGCAGGCGGCCGATGGCTTCGGTCCGCCGACGGCGCTGGGGACGCGCGCTCCCGGCGCCGTGATGGTTCGCGTTCCAGGCGGCGGAGAGTCCACCGTGGCGCTGCCGGTCTACGTCGACCGGAGCTCGGTCGTCGCGGGGACGTACGCGTTCGAGACCGTCGCCACGCCGCTTGGAGGGGCTGAGCCAGTGTTCGACCACCGACCCGTGTACGTTTCGCGCGGGAGCCGCGTCGCAAGGGTTGGGCTGTTCGCTGCGCTGATCGGCGGCGCGAGCGGCGGGCTCGCGCTGCTCGTCGGGACGCGCCCGTTCTTGCGGCGTGCGCGCACTTCGGACCTGACGACGATCGCACTGTTCGCGACCGTCCAATTCGTGTGGGGCGTCGGGTCCCAGCTGTTCGCGTCCGCGGCCACCACGGTGCTGGGGCCGTTCGCCCCGATGCTCACCGGGCTCGTCGACGAGGCCATCCGTACCGCGCTGATGGCGACGCTCGTGCTGTTGATCCCGCGCCCGGGAACGGTCGGAGCGAGCATCACCGTCGGCTACGTGCTGCGGCTGCTCGCGCTCGGGTCGGTGACGCCGATCGACCTCGTCTGGCTCGGGAACGCCGTGATTGCCCACGAGGCCGCGCTTTGGCTCGTCGGGATCACCCGAGGGCGCGGGGCCGACGGTCCAACACCGGCTCGCGTGTTGCGCCTCGCGGCGGGCCTCGCGCCAGCCGCGCTGTTCACGGCCGCGACGGCGCTCGCGGTCCACGTCGCCGCCTATCGGCTGTTCTATGCCGACTGGTACGTCGCGATGGTGCTGTTGGGGCCGTCGTTCCTGTACGTGTTTGGCGCCTGCGCGCTCGCGGTGCCGTTCGCGGACGCGCTGCGGCGGGTGCGGCCGTGATCGTCGCGGAGGGACTCGGGTATCGGTTCACCTCCGGCGAGGTCGTGGGTCCGGTCGACCTGCACGTGCGGGCTGGCGAGCTCGTCGTGCTCACCGGTCCGACGGGAGCTGGGAAGTCCGTGCTGCTCCGGGCGCTCGTCGGCCTCGCGTCGCGCCACGGGCAGGGCGACGTACTCGGAAAGGTTCGGATCGACGGGGTGGATCCGGCCGACGTCGCGCCGGCTGCGCGGGTCGCGCTCGTCGGGTTCGCGGGGCAGGACGCGCGTGATCAGCTCGTCGCTGGGACCGTGGGTGACGAGATCGCGTTCGGGCTCGAGTCGGCGGGCGCCAGTCGCGCGGTGATCGACCACGCGGTGGCGACCTGGGCGGATCGCGCGGGTGTGCCGCCCCCGACGCACCGCCCGACGATGGCGCTTTCGGGCGGTGAACGCCACCGCCTGCTGGTGGCGGCGGTGCTCGCCGGTGGTGCGCGCGCGCTGGTGCTCGATGAGCCGCTCGCGCACCTCGACGCGGCGGGCACGCGGGACCTCGTCGCGCTGCTGCGCGCGCTGGCCTCGGAAGGCTGTGCCGTCGTGGTCGCCGAGCACCGACTCGCGGCCGTTTGGGGCATCGCCGACCGCATCGTCGCGATCGACCGAGGTCTTCTGGTCGCAGACGCGGCGCCAGCGGCGTTCCCGTACGCGTCGTTGCGGGCGCTCGGGCTGTGGTCGCCCGATGCGCCTCCTGCGACGCCCCTTGCAGCGTCGCCGCCTGGGCCTGTCGTCGCGCGCGTTTCGGACCTGGTCGTGCGGTACGGGAACGCCACGGTGCTCGATCGGGTGACCCTCGACGTGCGCGCCGGTGAGCGAATCGCGTTGCTTGGGAACAACGGCGCTGGGAAGTCCACGTTGCTCGGCGCGCTCGCAGCGTTGCCGGGCGCGCTCCTCGTGCCCCAGGACCCCGATCTCGCGCTGTTTCGGCCGACAGTTCGCGAGGAGATCACCTACGGTCCACAAGAACACGGGTCCCGCGACGTCGAAGGGAAGATGTCGCGCGTCGCGGTCGCGCTATCGGTCGCAGACCTCCTCGACCGGCCGCCGCAGGCGCTTTCGCGCGGTCAGCGGTTGCGCGTCGCCGTGGCGGGCATGCTCGCGTGTGAGCCCCGCGTCCTGCTGCTCGACGAACCGACGAGCGGCCAGGACCCCGAGCCGGTGGCGCGGCTGTTCGACGCCCTGGTGTCGCTCGGCGTGACCGTGGTGTTCGCGACGCACGATCGCGACGTCGCGCGGCGGTTCGCGACCCGCGCGGTGGTCCTGGACGCCGGTCGGGTCACGTATGACGGCCCTGTGGAGGGTGTTCAGGAGCGGCTCTCCGCGCCAATTGAACGAGGCGTCCCGGTCGCGTTTCCAACCGCGGCGGGGCTCGATCCGCGGCTGCGCGTGCTGCTCGTGTTTGGCGTCGCCACGGTCGCTGCGGTCGTCGATCGCCCGGTCGCGGTCGGCGTGCTGCTCGCCGTCACCGGGCTCGCGATCGCGGCGACCCGGCCTGATCCGCGCGACGTGCTGCGCGGCTTCGTGCTCTGGGCGGCCATCGCATGGGCGACGGTGGTCTCGCAGGGCCTGTTCTACAGCATGGCGCCCCGGACGCCGTGGTTCGCGCTCGGCCCGCTCGTCGTGTGGACCGAGGGCGTTCGCTACGGGCTCGTCCAGTCGCTGCGGTACGCGGTGCTGCTCTCTGCGGGCCTCGCGCTCGTCACGTCCACCAGCGTCGATCGGCTCCTCGCTGCGCTTGTTCGGTTGGGGCTACCGTTTGGCGGAGCGTTCCTCGCTGCGTCCGCGCTGCGGTTCGTGCCTGTCGTCGCCGGCGAGGCGCTCACGGTACGCGCCGCGCGGGCTGCCCGAGGGCGTCCGGTGTGGCGTCGAAGCCCGTTCGCGTGGCTCGCGCTCGAGGTGGCCCTCGTGTTGCCTGTCGCTGCCCGGGCGCTTCGTCGCGCCCAGGTGCTCGCCGAGGCGCTCGATGCGCGCGGGTTTGACCCCGTCGCTCCTCGTACCGAGCGCGATCCGCTTCGCTTCCGGGGCCTTGATCTCGCGGTAGGGGGCGTCGCGTTTGCCGCCGTGGTCGCGGTCGTCGGCCTGCGCTTCGCTTTCGTGTTGTACACCACGGACACGGCGTGGTCGCCAGTCCTGCTGCCGCTGTATTCGTTCACGCGGCGCTGGCTGTAGGTCGCTTCAGTACCGCCCGGCGCGACGTTCGCGGCCCGGAAGACATTCGAGGCAGGTCGTCCACCAGCCGGTCGCGACGGTCTCGACGAACTCGGCAGGCAGGCGTTCGGCGCGCATGTCCGCGATCAGCGCGTCGGTATCGTAGCGGACGGGTCGGAACGCGGTGTTCACCCGTCGGCCGTCCCACGAGAGCAGCGCATACCAGCCGTGGGGGTTTCCGTCGTTTGCGGGGCGTCCGGCGGCCCCGACGTTCACGATGCCGCGACTGTCGGTGAGGCGCCGCTCCCACTTCAACCCGGTGTGGGTGCAGAGGACCAGGTCCGTTTCTTGCTCGCGGAGCAGCCGTTCGACGAAGCCCTTTGGGGTCACGGACTCCCACAGGAACTCGTTCTGGCGGCGAGGGGACCCGTGGCACAGCAGAGCCCGGAGCGGGCCGATCTCGATGTTCGCAGACGTGGGCATCGCCCGCAGGTACGCGCGTCCGTCCGCCGACGTGTTCGCTCGGGTGTAGGCGTACGAAAGCTCTGCGAACGCGTTGTCGCGCGGATCGGTGTACCCGCACGCGCAGTCGTCGCGGTCGTTTCCGATGCTGTCGTCGTAGTTCCCCTGAACGGTCGCGACGCCGTGTTCGACGAGGTGTTCGATGGTTCGATCGGGGTGCGGGCCGGTGCCTCCGCAGTCCCCGAGGAACACGACCTGATCGACCCCCTGGGCGCGAGCGTCGGCGACGACGGCATCCACGGCGCGCCAATTGCTGTACGCCCCGCCGAACAGGGCGACGCGCTCGAACCGCCCCGTCAGCGGGAGCATGAGAACCCCGTAGCAAGGCAGGTCGCACACGCCGGGTGGTCGATGCGGTTCGGCAGCAGCGCGTCGGCGAGCCGGTAGGCCATTCGCTCGGGAGGCTCGTCCACGAGGAGCGGGCAGGGGAATACGCCGTCCGCGGTGACCGCCCGCGTGGTGCGGCACTGCAGCCCCTCGACGTGGCCGCCGACGAGCGCGAACGCCGGCGGGGACCGGCGCACCTCACGCCCGAGCGCGAACGCAGGGATCAGGCGGATCCGCGGCTTCGTGACGCCAAGTTCGGCGAGCAGCACCTTGTAGCGCGACACCGTCGTGTCCGAGCCCGTCACGCCAGAAACGGCGATGGACGGCTCGAGGCCGGCCTGGGTGAGCGCGCGAATCCCCGCGCATGCAGCCGCGAACGCGCCACGGCCGCGGATCGCGTCGTTCGTCGCGGCGTCGGCGCCGTCGAGCGAGATTCGGATCTCGACGTCGTAGGCCGAACTCCGTGCTCGCGACGCGAGCGCGGCGGCGAGCGCCGCGTCGATGGTCGTCCCATTTGTCAGGACGCCGACGGCGACGTGGGGGAGCGCGAGATCGATCATCGCGAGCGCGTCGGGATGTCCGAGCGGCTCCCCGCCGGTGAACCAGACCTCGCGAAGGCCGCGGGGGAGCGCGTCGTCGAGCACGGCGCGGACCGCGTCCAGCGACATCGACGCGATGCGGGGGACGCCCGGGCCGGCCGATACGAAGCAGTGCCGGCAGGCGAGGTTGCAGGTGGTCCCCGCGATCTGCATCCACAATACGTCCAGCCCGTCGAACGGGACCGTCGTCATCCTACGCGTGCCATGTCGAGGAGCGTCGCGTCCACCTGTCCGCGAACGGCGAGCACCTCGACCTCGCCGGGCATGTTCGCGCCGCGCATCTCCATGCACATCTGGCGCGCCTGCAGGCGGACGACGAGCCCCTTCGGGGCGAGCTTGCCGACGAGCGCGTTCGCGACGTTGTCCGCGAGGTGCTCCTGGAGCGTGGGCCGCCGCGCGTAGTGTTGGATCACCCGCGCGACGCTGCCGAAGCCCGCGAGCGCACGATCGGGCTGGTACGCGACGCTCGCGTGGCCGAAGAACGGCACGAGGTGGTGCGCGCAGAACGCGTAGAACGGCATCGATCGCACCGCCACGGCCGTGGTCGGCGCGTCGGGGGGTGTGGTCACGGGCACGATCGTGAACGAGTCGAGCAGCGGTTCGATCGGCCTCGGCGCGAACTCGCGGAACATCTCGGTGAACCGCGTCGCGGTGCCGGCCATGTCGGGGTCCTGGCCGAAGCCGACCTCGTCGAGCCACGCCTGGAACAGTTCTTCGGCGCGTCCCATCGGCCCTCCCAGGGTAAGCTAACCGTATGAAGGTGATGATCGCCTACCCGCCGTTCGAGAGCAGCAAGGGCAGCCCGATGCTCACTCAGAACCGGCAGTTCCAGTGGTTTCACGACCCGAGCTACCTGTACCCGTGTGTGCCGGCGTCGGCCGCGACGCTGCTCGCGAGTGAAGGGCACGACGTCACCTGGGTTGACTGCATCGCCGAACGCAAGGACTGGGCACGGTTCCAGCGCATCGTGGAAGACAGCAAGCCCGACCTGATCGCGATGGAGACGAAGACGCCGGTGGTTCGTCAGCACCAGGCGATCGCGGCGCGGCTCAAGCAGATCGCTCCGCAGGCGAAGATCGTGCTGATGGGTGACCACGTCACCGGCAAGCCCGAGGAGACGCTCGAGTGCTCTTCGATCGACTTCGCCCTGCTCGGCGGTGACTACGACTTCTCGCTGTCGCGGCTCGTGAAGCATCTGTCGACCGGCGCGGACCTCGGCAACGGATTCGTCGTTCGTAGCGACGATGGAACCATGGTGAACACGGGCCCGCCGACGAACGAGGGCGACCTCGAGACGCTGCCGTGGATGGACCGCGACCTCACGAACGCGCACCTTTACTTCGAGAAGTGGAAGCTCCGACTTCCTTTTCTATGGACCATGGCCGGCCGCGACTGCCCCTACGGGCGCTGCACGTTCTGCAGCTGGACGGTCACCTACCCGAAGTTCCGCACAGTCAGCCCGGAGCGGCTCGCAGCGGAGATGGCGTTTCTGGTCGAACGGCACGGCGCGCGCAACATCTTCGACGACACCGGCGCGCTGCCGTCAGGGAACTGGCTGCTCCGACTGTGCGACGAGATGATCGCGCGAAAGCTTCCCGAAAAGATCGTGTTCGACTGCAATTTCCGGTTCGACTACCTGACCTCGAAGAACGCGCCGAAGATGAAACAGGCCGGCTTTCGCAAGCTGATCGTCGGCATCGAGTCCGCTTCCGAGCGCACGATCGACGTGCTGGACAAGAGTCTCACGCGCGAGCGCATCCTCGAGGGCGCCCGCATCGCGAAGGAGGCGGGCCTCCAATTGCACCTCACGCTGATGGTCGGCTACCCGTGGGAGACGCGCGAGGACGCGTACGAGTCGCTCGCGTTCGCGAAACACCTGCTGCATTCGGGGCTCGCGCACCACCTGCAGGCCACGGTCGTGATGCCGTACCCGGGCACGCCGCTGTTCGATCTTTGCGAGCGGAACGGGTGGATCCGGTTCAGCCCCGACGCCTACGAGCGCTACGACATGACCGAGCCCGCGTGCGTGCTGACGGACATGGACGAACAGGAGGTTGTGAAGCTCGCCGGGCAGTTCTACAAGCTCTACCTGCACCCGAAGTTCCTGATGCGGCAGCTCACTGAGCTTCGGTCGGTCGAGGACCTCGACTACATGGCCCGCGGCGCCCGCGCGATCTGGGGCCACATCAAGGACTTCGCCGCGATTCGCGCCTGAGGTCGGGAGCCGTCAGGTCCCGTCGTCCAGGGCCTGTTCGAGCGCGGCCTGGAGTCGTGCGATGGCGTCGGACGGCAGGGCCTGCTCACGCAACCTCGCGACCACCGCGCCGTAGGCGCCCCCGAATCGCTCGCAGTTCGGGCAACCCACGACGTGGGCGACGAGCCGGTCTCGATCGTCGAGAGGCAACGCGCCGTCGACATAGTCCGGAAGCAGATCCATGACCTGGCGGCAAAACAGGCCGCCGACAAAGCGTTCAGGACTCGACATGGTGCGCCCCCGTCGTTCGCAATTCGGCCATCAGGTGCAGTCGGGCGCGGTGGAGCCTGCTTTTCAGGGCATCGACCGTGAGGTTCAGCTCCGCGGCCGCCTCCGGAGCCGTCAGGCCTTCGAGGTCGCGAAGCTCGATGACGACGCGATCGTGCTCGGAGAGGCGCGCGAGGCTGCGCCGCACGTTCGCGCTGTCTTGCACGCTCTGGGCGGCTCGCTCGGGGTCTTGCCCCCCCCAACCGGCGGCGCCGCCGAGATCGTAGGAGTCCTCAAATTGGGTGGGCTCGCCGACGTGCAGTCGCCAGGTTCGAGCGGCCTGGTGCCGTGCGATGCCTCGCAGCCACGCCGTCAGCGGAGCCTCCCCGGCGTAGGAGCCCGCGCCGCGCCACACGGCGAGGAACGTCTCCTGGACCACGTCCTCGGCCTTCGCATCGTCGGTCACGCGGTATCGCACGGCTCGCCACACGAGATCGCGGTGTTGGGTGACGAGCGAGCGAAAAGCCTCGCGGTCACCCGACGCGATCTGCGTCATCAGGCTTCGGTCATCTTCACGGGGCATGTGGAGAACCCGAACAGGGTGTAGATCGGGCAGGTGCCGAGGGCGCCCGTCGCGAGCGGTACGAAGCCGATGAGGCCCACGAGGCCCCAGCCCGGCACGGGCCCAACGCCGAGCAGCGTGAGCAGCCCGAGCCCGAGTACCACGCGGATGACGCGCTCGATGGGGTGTTCGTTGGTCTTGAGCAGGTTCGACAACATGGGACCTCCGGGGCGGATTGGATGTTCACGACCTGGAGTGCCCGGCGGGCAGGAAAAGGGTTCGAACTTTCTACGCCGGCGATCAGTCGCGCTCCCAGTCGGGCTTGCCCTTTGGATCGGGCGCGGACGGGGGGACGATGTGGGCGGTGGAAGGCCCGTCGGAGAACGCCTCCGCGGTGCCCCGCCGCATCGTCGGGTGGGGCGTGACCATCCGTTCGGCGCCCTGCTCCATTGCGCGCTTCTGCTCCTCGGTCGCCGGTTCTGGAGGCAGAGGATTGAGGCGGACGAGGAATCCCTGGGACTTTCCGAACGGCTCGACGCGGGTGATGAGCGACGTCTCGGGGGCGCCGTCAGGGCCGATCGACAGCGCGTCTGCCAGCGAGTCGATGCCGCTGCCTGCGAGCACGTCCATGGCCTGGTCGTTGGCCGCGATTACGGCTCCAGACCGGTCGACGGCGACACACGGCTCGGGGATCTGGTCGAGGAGATGCTGGAGCAGGGCGCGGTCGTTCGCCCGAAGCTGCGGATCTTCGTCTTCGTTGGAGGCGAGGCGGCGGTCCAACAGCTGGTTCAGGCGCGCGGCGATGATGCTGTATTCCGCGGGTCCTTCGATGCGGCGGCAGCGGCGATACGGATCGCCTTGACTGGCCGAGATCAGCACCGCCTCGATCTCGGAGAGCGGGATCGCGACGCGCTGCGTGAAGCGGCGAATGATGATCGCGCTGGTCGCGAACGTGACGAGTCCGAGGATGGCCGCGGCCCACGCGCCGGCCGCTCCAAGCTGTCGTGCCTGGTGGTCGGCGAGGGCCATCTGGGCGCGGTTGAGGTCCGAGATGCGGTCGAGCGTGCCGGCCACCTTGTCGCGCGCGTCGCAGTCCCCGGCCATCGCCTTTCGCCAGTCCGGATCGAGGCTGTCGACCAGCGCGTCTTCGCCGGGGGCGCCCGCGCTGTTGTGGGCCTGGTCTTGGGCGATCTCGAAGCGCGACTCGGCCTCGGTGATCGAAAGCCCGCAGTCGCGCAGCGCGAAGCTCGCGTACATCTCCTCGACCGCGGCGGTCGAGCTGACGTCGTTCTCAAGGATCTGGGCGATGGCAGGCGCCATGCGAACGAGCAGACCGATGGTCGCGAGCGCGACGATGATCTGCACGGCGACGAGCGAGCCGACTCCGGCCCGGATCTCGCCGGCGGCTCTCACAAGCGCTCCAGGAGCTCGGTCACGGCCCCCGGCGGCGCCACGACGACGAGGATGTCTTCGGCCAGGAGCGGGTCGTCCGGCTTCGGGATCAACAGCTTGCCGCGCCCGTCGTGCGCGCGCCGAATCGCAACGACCGTCACGCCGAACCGCCGAGGCAGCTTCAGGTCGAGGAGGGATTGGCCGATCATCGCGGCAGGCGCACGCAATTCGGTGATCGCGAGGTCTTCTCCGAGCGGCGCTTCTTCGAGCACGCCGCTGTACGCGAGTCGCGTCGCGAGGCGCTCGCCGAACGCGCGCTCGGGGTTCACGACCTCGTGGGCTCCGACGAGCTTCAGGATCCGCTCGTGGAGGTCGTCCGTCGCGCGCGCAACGACCTTCTTTGCGCCCATCTGCCGCAGGAGCGCGGTGGTGAGGATCGACCCCTCGCGCGACTCGTTGCCGATCGCGACGACGCACACGTCGCGCCGCTCGGGGGCTGCCCGCTGCAGAGCTTCCTCGTCGAGCGCGTCGAACACCACGGCCTCTGCCGCGAAATCGGCCGCGACTTCCACGAGGTTGGCGTCTTTGTCAACGGCGAGCACGTCGACGCCGCGATCCGCGAGGGCACGCACGAGCGACAAGCCGAATTGTCCGAGTCCGATGACGAGCGCCTGTTTTCGCAACACATCTCCTGATCCGCCGACTTCCTGTCGGCAACACAGATTCGGCTAACCGACGGCTACTTTCTCTTCTGGGAGGACCCACTTCGGTTCGCGCCGCCGCTCGGTGAGGAGCAGGAACAGCGTGATTGGACCGACGCGACCAGCGAACATGCACGCCATGATGATGATCTTGCCGACTGAATCGAGCTGCGCGGTAGCGCCGAGCGAGAGCCCCACCGTGCCCAACGCCGAAACGACCTCGAACAGGCCAGCTTCGAACGAGATGTCCTGCGTCAGCTGAATCGCAAGCATGCCGACGAACGCCGAGAGCGAGCCCATCGTCATGATCGCCATCGCCTTGTAGATCGACTCGGACGAGACAGACCGGCCGAACGCGGTGACCTCGCTGCGTCCCCGAATCGTTGCGAGCACCGCGAGCGTCACGAGCGCGATCGTGGTGGTCTTGACGCCACCGGCGGTGGAGAACGGGCTTCCTCCAATGAACATCAGCAGCATCGTAAGGGTCATCGTCGCCGGGTGGACTTTTGCGTAGTCGATCGAGTTGAATCCAGCCGTTCGGGGCGTGGCTGCGGCGAAAAATGCGTTTGCGATTCGATCGATGATCGACATGTCGTGAAACGTGTGGTCCCACTCGAGCACGGCGAACGCGATCGTGGACACCGCGAGGAGACTGACCGTGACGACATACACGAGCTTTGATTGCAGCGGGAGCAGGTTACGGGCGCGCAGGCGTCGCATCGCGACGAGCGCGGGTGTGCCGAGGCCGCCGAGGATGATCAGCCACGCGACGACGACCAGCACGAGCGGGTCGTGCTGGTAGGTGATCATGTTGTCGGATTGCAGCGCGAAGCCGGCGTTGCAGAATGCGGCGACGGACGTGAACACGCCGCGCCACGCGGCCATCAACCAGGTGTCGCCCGACCACCGGAACAGGAGCGCGAGCGCGAGCGCGCCGATTCCCTCGATCGCAGCCGTGGTGGCGAGGATGTTTCGGGTCGCGACGTACAGATCGCCTTCACCGTCGCTCGAGTCGGCGAGGATGTCGCGGATGGCGTTCTCCTGGCGCATGCCGAAGCGCTGCCCGAGCAACAGAAGGCCACCGGCGGAGAACGTCATGATCCCGAGGCCACCGACCTGCATCAGCACCAGAACGACGAATTGCCCGAACCACGTGAGGTCCTTTGGCGTGTCCAGAACGACAAGACCGGTGACGCAGGTCGCAGAGACGGACGTGAAGAACGCGTCGATCACCGCCACGCCGGGTTCGTGAGGCGAACACACGGGCAACGCGAGCACGATCCCGCCGGCGAGGGCGATGCCGGCGAACGTCGTCACGAGCAGGCGAGCGGGATGCTCCGCGATTCCGGTCCAAAGTGACGACCCGGTTTGTCGGCGGACGCCGAGCAATACGAGCGCGACGAGCTGGTTGACGGCGAGCCAGGAGTACGCCTGGTCGGGCGACGGGCTTCGCAGGAAGGCGATGAGCAGCAATGGGACAAACGGAGCGTAGGTCCAGCGTTCCCGTGGCAAGGTGCGACGCCAGGACTGCAGGAACCAAAGGACGGTGAAATACAGCGCGACGCCGAACGAGAACGCGATCGCCCCGCTCGCGATGGGGCCCTGCGCGAGGTGCGTGGCGCTGACGACGAACCAGGTGCCGAGGGCCATCAACGTGGACGTCTCGAGCGCCGCGCCCGGGACTGCGGGGTGCTCCGCAAGCTCGGTATCGGCGGCTTCGCTCGGCGCGCGTGTCCACCGGACGCGAATCCACACGGCGGCCGCGGAGAGTGCTACCAGGAACGCCCGAGCCGGGTCCTCGATCAGCCCCGGCAGCGCGACCAGGATGACCCCGAACAGGCCCAGGTACGCCATCGGGCGGGCAATGCCGGGGACGCGTGTGAACAGCGCCCCCGACAGGCTGATCAACGCGCCGCACGCGACGGCCGCGATGTCCCAGGACTGCCGAGTAATCGGGGAGACAAGCCAGGGGTCCAGCGACTGGGTAACGGCGACGGCGAGGCCGCCGAGGCCGAGCAACAGGCCGCGCGTCGCCTCGAAGGCTGCGATCGACTCAAGGTGGGCGCGTTGTCGCGTGGCGAGGGGGACGTGCATTCCGGTCTGCCTATCGAGTTCCGCCGAGGAACACCCGCGCAGGCGGTGAGGCGCCGTCGTGGCTCACCAGACCCCTCGGAAACCCAGCAGCGCTCCGCCAGGAACGGGAACTGCGAACACCACCTTTGGCTTGACCGCCGCGTCGATTCCGAGGCCGATGGCGATGGCGGCGATTCCCGCGATCGGCACGTAGCGAAGGCTTCGGTAGGTGGTTGACGCCGACCTGTATTCCTGGGTGCGCTCGTCAACTTGTTGGGGCGATTGGGCGTCTGCGAGGCCCATCTCGGCCTGGTTCGTCTTGTGGTACGCGAGGATCGTCGCGACGCCACCTCCGACGGTAGCGACCGCGCCGGTACCGGCGACGATGCGCGCCGCGGTCTGAAGGGGTGGATGATCGTGCTTGGTCGCCGTGGCTGGGGCAACAGCCGTGGCCTCGTCCGGCGGCACCGGGGCCTCAGGGCTCGTGGCCTTCAGGGGGACGATCGGCTCGGCGGCGAGCGTCAGAGAAACGGCGAGGAGAGCGTACATCGAAGGCAACCTATCGCAGGCATGCACCAGGGTCGACGGGTTACCGCGAGGCCATGTTCACCCTGCCTTCTGACCCGGCGGTCCGCGTCCCGGTCGTGCTGCTGTCGCTCGTCACCGCGCTGCTCGTCGCGGTTCATTACGCGTCGAACGGCCGGCACCCCTACGTCGCGCGCATGATCGGGTTCGCGTTGCTCGGACCGCCGCCGGTGATCGCTGCCTGGGCGCTCGGCTACGCCCCGTCCGCGGTCGGTGTGGGCCCGGGCGAACTCGGTCCGGCGCTCGCGTACGGGCTGCTCCTCGGCCTCGCGTTGCAGCCGATCATCGCCATGTCTGCGCGCTCGCTGCGTTCAAATCCGCCAGGCGCACCTCGTCCTGAGGTGAAACTCGACATCTGGACGTGGCGCGATGTCGGCCTGAATGCCGCCACGTGGATTGTCTACCTGGCCGCCTATGAAGCGTGTTTTCGTGGCGTGCTGCTGCAGGGGCTCGCGTCCACCCAGGGGCCGTGGGTGGCGACCGCCTCGATGATCGCAATGTACGCGCTTTATCACCTGAAGCAGGAGCTCTCCGAGACGATCGGCACGTTCCCGATCGGCGTGGTGTTCGCGCTCGTTGCGCTCCATACCCACTCGTTCGTCGGTCCGTTCGTCGCGCACGTACTGATCGGCGTCGGGAACGACACCTGGGTCCTCTGGTTCCAGGGGAAGTTCCCACCTGGACGCGACGCCCAAGGGCCTCAGAACAGCTGACGCAGCCACGGCAGGGCGAGCGCGACCACGTACAAGGCCGTGTACTCCCACGGGGACAACACGTCCGGGCCCCAGCAGCGCCGAAACAGGCGCAGCCCGATCTCGCCGAAGAGGGTGACGTAAAGCGCGAACAGCACCGCGATCACGGGCTCGTGGCCGCGAAACGCGATCGACCAGTCCGACGCGCTGGCGTGGCAGAACAGCCCCGAGGCTCCGAGGGAAGCGTCAGCAATCGGCAGGAAGAAACCGATCATCAGCGCGATCCGGCTCGACGTGTCAGGCGCGAGGATCCACCGCGCGACGCCCGCCGTCCCAAGCGCCATCGTCGTCCACACCACGGTCGGCGCCATCGCGATCAGCGGCCGATTCTCGTCTCCTTGGGGGAGCCACCGGACCTCTCCGAGGCGGAAATCGCCGCGGCTCGGAAACAGGTCGACCGACATCACGGTGCCGCCTTCCGCCTTCACGCTCACGTAGTGGGCGAATTCGTGTACGAGCGTCCCGCCTACGATCATGATCGGAACGAGGGAAAGCAGCAAGGCGTTCTCTTTGATGAAACGCCCGATCCGCGGGATTGAAAAGCCTTCGGCGCTCATCCCTCGGTCACGCCGCGCACGCTCCCGCGGGCGTTCACCGAGTGGACGACCTCCGCGAGCACGGCTTCGATCGGGAAGCTCTGGTACCAGTCGGGCGCGCCCTCGTGCACCACAGACGACGTTCCCACCACGGCGAACCGAAACCCGCGCTTGCGGGCGCGCTCGGCGAGCCCATCGAGGCGGTCCCAGGCGGGCGCCGAATGGATTGGGTGAATGCCTGCGATCACGATGTCACGGGCTCCGCATTCCCACAGCGCCTCGGCGGCGGCGACGGCGCTACCGGCGGTGTCCACGATGTCGTCCACGATCGTCACGGTGCGATCGCGCACCTCGCCGATCACGGTGGTGTGGTCGACGGTGTTCGGCTGGCTGTAGTCGCGCTCCTTCGACAGCGCGACGATGCCGCGGTGGAGATGCTTCGAAAAACGGCGCGCGAGCTGGAGCCCGCCGACGTCCGTGGACGCGAACAGCTCGCCTGCGAGCCCGCGCTGCTGCATCCAGTCGCCGAATGCGTGGGCGATGAACACGGGCTCGAACACGCACAGCGCTGGCGCGTAGGCGCCCGAGATCGCCTCGTTGTGCGGCTCGACGCTGATCACCATCGAGGCGCCTGCCTCGCGCAGCATGCGCGCGAACAGCCCGGTCGACACGCCTTCGCGCGTTCGCCCTTTGCGCTTGTCCTGCCGGCTTCCGAGCAGGTAGGGCATCACGATCGTGACGCGCTCGGCGTCTGCGTGGCGGGCCGCGTCGACGGCATGCAGCAGCATCACGAGCCGGTCGTACGGGGAGTGATCGTCCGGCGCGCCGAGGCCCAGGGCGGCCCGCTGGAACACGTAAACGTCCGCGCCGCGGATGTTGTCGTCGATGACGTGTTTCCCTTCGCCGCACGCGAACCACACGTCCTTGCTCGGGGTGAGCGAGGTGCCGAGGTGCCCGGCCACGGCCGTCGCCAGGTCTCGAGCCCCTTCACATGCGAGCAGCTTGATCGGTGGTCTGTCCATGGCTGCAGCCTAACCCATCGTCTTGCTGATGATCTCGCGCATGATCTCGGTGGTGCCGCCGCCGATCGCGAGCAGGCGGGCGTCCCTCGCGAGCCGTTCAACAGGCGCCTCGCGCATGTACCCCATGCCGCCGTACACCTGGACAGCTTCGCGGCAGACGAATTCAGCGACCTCGGCGGCGTGGTTCTTCGCCATCGCGACCTCAGCGACGACGCTGCCCCCGCGCTTCATCTCGGCGGCGACCGCGTAGGTGAGGGCTTTTGCGCTCGCGGTGCGCGTCGCCATGTCGGCGAGCTTGTGGCGAATCACCTGGAACTTGCTGATCTTGCGTCCGAACGCCTCCCGCTCGTTCGCGTAGGCGCGCGCGAGCTCGAGGGCCCGCTCGGCGAGCGCGTGTCCCTGAATCGCCAGCATCAACCTTTCGTTCTCGAAATTCTGCATCAACGCGATGAACCCGCTACCTTCGGGCCCGATGCGGTTGGCGAGGGGGACGCGCACCCCGTCGAACGACAGCTCCGCCGTGTCCGACGCCCACCATCCCGTCTTTTTCAGCGCCTTCGACACCGTGAAGCCCGGCATTCCGCGCTCGACCACGAAGAACGTCAGCCCGCCGTGTGGATCCTCGCTCGTGCGTGCGAGCGTGATCACGAGGTCAGCGCGCACGCCGGACGTGATGAACGTCTTTGAACCGGTGATCACGTACGAGTCGCCGTCGCGCGCCGCTCGCGTGCGGACGCCAGCGACGTCCGAGCCTGTTCCAGGCTCCGTGATCGCGAGGGCGGCGATCTGCTCGCCGCGCAACACGGGCGGAACAAAGCGTTGCTTCTGCGCGTCGTCTCCGAGCGCGAGGATCGGAGGGAGGGCGATCTCCAGGCTGCCGAGCCCGGCGACGGTGCCCGTCGAACCTCCCTTCAGCAGCTCTTCGGCGGCGACAATGCCGTGAAACACGTCCCCTCCGCCGCCACCCAGCGCGGTCGGAAACGTCGGGCCGAGCACGCCGGCGGCGCCCGCCTTCCTGTACAACCCGACGTCGAAGGACGCGTCCTCCTCCCAGCGATCCGCGTAGGGGGCGATCTCAGCGGCGACAAACCTCGCGACCTCGGTGCGGAGCGTCCGGTGGGAGTCGTCAAAGTAGCGGTCGAACAATGAAGACACGTCGCCCCCTGGCCGAGGCGCCTGAATATCCGCCGGTTGACACTCGTCCAGGCGAACACCACTTTCCGGTGCGACTGACGTCTGCTCGCGCTATCCTGGCGGGCTGGGGCCGGCCTCGGCGAGGAAAATTATGAAGCGCTACCTGTTCGGTGTGGTCGGCCTCGTCGCCGCCTGCAGCCGGTATGAACCCTCTCCGGATCTGTTCGCTGATCCGACACGATTGGATTTGGGTGAGGTCGGCGCCACGTCCGGTTCGTCGCGCGAGGTCGTGTTCGCGAACGTAGGTCGCATCGACGTGCGCGTCACGGGGCTGCGCATCGAGGGTGACGAATACGGCGAACTCGTCGTCGGTGGCGAGATGGGCGTCGGCTCGGTGCTCGCTCCGGGTGAGACGGCGACCGTGGAGATGTCCGTCGAAGGCATCGATCCGTCGTCCTTCCTCGGCTCCCGCACTGCCTCGCTGATCGTCGACGTCGTCGGAGAGGAGGTGAACGCGCGCGGGTGCGGGGAAGACGTGCTCGTCGGCGGCGAAGACGAGGTCGTCGTCGCGCTGGACTGGTCCGTGCTCGATGTCTGCGACCTCGACGATGACGGCGCGCTGGCGGACGTGTGCGGCGGCGATGACTGCGACGACGCCGATCCGGAGGTCTACCCCGGCGCGGACGAGGCCTGTGACGGGCTCGACAACGACTGCGACGGGCTCGTCGACAACGCCGAAGATCGCGACGGCGACGGGTTTTCCGTGTGCGACGACTGCGACGACACCGATCCCAACGTGAACCCGAACATGGAAGAGGCGTGCGACGGCGTCGACGACAACTGCGACGGGCAGCTCGGCGATGGCGAGATCGACGAGGATCGCGACGGGTACCTGGTGTGCGCGGGCGACTGCGATGACGCCAACGACGTGGTGTTCCCTGGTGCGGACGAGCTGTGTGACCAGCTCGACAACGACTGCAACGGCATCACGGACGACACGACGGATCAGGACCTCGACAACGACGGCCAGACCGCGTGCGGTGGCGACTGTCGCCCGCGCGACGAGGTGTCCTACAAGGGCGCTCCCGAGGTCTGCGACGGCATCGACAACGACTGTGACACCGTCGTGCCGCTCGACGAAGCCGACGCGGACGAAGACACCTACCGCGAGTGCAGCGGGGACTGCGACGATCAGGACCCGCTCGCCAACCCTGGCATGGCCGAGCTGTGCAACGGCTTTGACGACGACTGCGACGGTCTCGTCGACGAGGACGTGGACCTCGACAGCGACGGCGTCACCCCGTGCGGCGGGGATTGCGACGACTCCGATCCGGCCGTGCGCCCCGGCGCGCCCGAGGTCTGCGACGCGAAGGACAACGACTGCGACGGCAAGATCCCCGCGACCGAATTCGACGGCGACGGCGACGGCTCGGCGGGCTGCGTCGACTGCAACGATCAAGACGCCAAGGTGTTCCCCGGGGCCCTCGAGGTCTGCAACGGCCGCGACGACAACTGCGACAGCCTGATCCCGCTCGACGAGACGACGGACGCGGACCTTGACCAGTTCGTCGCCTGCCGCGACTGCGACGACCTCGACTCCACCACGTACCCGAGCGCGAAGGAGGTCTGCGACGGCGCCGACAACGACTGCGACGGCAACATCCCTGTCACGGAAACGACCGACGCGGACCTCGACACCTACGCGGTGTGTGCCGAGTGCGACGACACGAAGCCCCAGGTCCACCCCCTCGCGCCCGAGCTTTGCGACGCGCTCGACGACGACTGCGACGGCAAGATCCCGGCCACCGAGGTGGACCTTGACGGCGACAAGTTCCTCGCGTGCGCCGAGTGCGATGACACGCGAAAAGACCGCGCGCCCGGGCTGCCCGAGGTGTGCGACGGCATCGACAACAACTGCGACCTCCTCGTCCCGGCCAACGAGGTCACCGACGCGGACAACGACGGCGCCGTCGCGTGCAAGGACTGCGACGACCTCGACGCGAGCCGCACGCCCGGCAAGCCCGAGATCTGCGATGGGAAGGACAACGACTGCGACGGCGTGATCCCCGCGAACGAGACCACCGACTTCGACGTCGACGGGTACGTCGCGTGCAAGGACTGCGACGACATCGATCCGAACAGCCACCCCGGGGCGCCCGAGGTCTGCGACGGGAAGGACAACAACTGCGACGGGATCATCCCCGACGAGGGCAACGACAACGACGGGGACGGCGTCACGTTCTGCGCGGACTGCGATGACAACAACTCGCTCGCGTACCCCGGCGCTCCTGAGCTGTGTGATCTCCGCGACAACAACTGCAACAACCTGATCGACGAGGGCGTCAACAACGACAAGGACGGCGACGGGTTCTCGGCGTGCACCGGTGACTGCAACGACAACAACGCAAAGATCGCGCCGGGCAAGGTCGAGGTCTGCGACTACGTCGACCAGGACTGCGACTTCGCCGTCGACGAGACGTTCAAGACCGGCGGCCGGTACGCGTCGCTGAAGGACTGCGGGTCGTGCGGAAACGACTGCAGCACCGTCTCGTTCGCGAACGGCGTGTCGTACTGCGATGTGCTGCCAGCGCTGCCCACGTGCGACTACACGTGCCTTCCCGGCTACTTCGACGTGGACGGCGCCGCGAAGAACGGCTGCGAGTGCAAGTTCATCAGCCCCATCGACGATCCGTTCGACGGCATCGACGCGAACTGCGACGGCAAGGACGGCGACCCGCTCACGGCCGTGTACGTGAGCGACGCCACGGGCTCGCCCACGGGCTCGGGCTCCATCGACGACCCCACCGACAGCATCGCGCTCGGGCTCAAGATCGCCGTCGCGCAGAACCTGCCGGACGTGCTCGTCGCAGCAGGCGACTACCCAGGCAACGTGACGCTGGTCGAAGGGATCAACGTGTGGGGCGGCTACGACCTCGCGTTCGAGGCGCGCGATGCCGCGGTGTTCTCGAGCCGCGTGATCGGCACGGGCTCGGGCCCGGCGGTGAAGGGCGTCCGGATCGACAGCGCGACGATCGTTGACGGGCTCGTGATCGAGGGGCACAACAACCGGCAGCGAGGCGCGTCCTCCATCGCCGTGTGGCTGGAAGACTGCACGTCGGCGCTGGTCTTGTCCAACAACGACGTCTGGTCGGACCTCGGTCGCGACGGCGGCAACGGCATCAACGGCGTGGACGGCGCCGACGGGAAGAACGGCGGACCCGGTGTGCTCGGCGGCTTCGCGTACTGCAACGCCCTCCCCCAGGGCGGCGCCGGCGGCTCGCTGACCTGCGGCGCGTCGAATGTCTCCGGCGGACACGGCGCCAACGCTGCGTGCCCGTCGCAGTTCGTCGACCAGCCCGACGGCGTCGCCGGGTTGGGCGCCGGTGCGGGCGTCGGAGGGTTGGGCAGCTGCGACGCCGACGTGGACGCCAACAACCCCACCTACTACGGCGATCCCTGCAACGTGTGCGCGATCGACGTGTGCTGGGGCACGGGCACCGACGGCGGCAACGGCAGCATCGGGGCGGAAGGCAAGGGCGCCATCGCCGGGGTCGACGCCGACGGCGTGTTCGCGTCCGGCGGCCTGTGGACGCCGTCCAGCGGGGCGCTCGGCGGCTCAGGCCTGCCGGGCAGCGGCGGCGGCGGCGGCGGCATGGGCTCCGGCGCAGAGGTGGACGGCTGCGGTACGCGCGATCACCTGGGCGGCACCGGCGGCGGTGGCGGCTCGGGCGGTTGCGGATCGAGCGGTGGCAGCGGCGGTCAGGGCGGCGGTGGCTCGTTCGGATTGATCCTGTACTACTCGACGGCGTCGGTCTCGTTGCCTACGCTGACAGACAACGTGATCACGGCTGATGACGGCGGTCAGGGCGGCGCGGGCGGCGCGGGCGGCATCGGCGGCACCGGTGGCTTCGGCGGCACCGGCGGCCGGGCCGACCGGATCACGGCCTGGTGCGGCCAGGATGCAGGCGACGGCGGGCTCGGCGGCGGAGGTGGCAACGGCGGCGGCGGCGGCGGCGGCGCGGGCGGCCCGAGCTTCGCGATCTACTCGCTGGGCACGGTCCCAGCGCTGACCTTCCCGGTGGGCTCGAACGTGCTGTCCAACGGCGAGGGCGGCGCCTTCGGCCAGGGCGGTTCGGGCGGCATCGGCGTCGCGAGCGACGGACTCGACGGCGTGGACGGCGCCGCGGGTTTGAAGAACTGGTAGAGTCGCCGCCGGAGGCCTTGTGGTCCTTGCGATCGACGTCGGCAACACCAATATCGTGCTCGGTCTCATGGAGGGCGAGCGCGTCGTAGAGACGTTCCGCATCTCTACGCAGCAGCGCACCACGGACGAACTCGGCCTGTTGATGGTGCAGCTGTTCGCGCACCGCGGCATCTCGAAGGACAAGATCGACGGAGCGATCGTCAGCACCGTCGTGCCGTCCGTGCTGTACACGATCGACAAGGCGTGCCGCCGGTACCTCGACCTCGACCTGCTCGTCGTCGGGAAGAAGCTCAAGACCGGCGTTCGCGTGCGGACCGACAACCCCCGCGAGGTCGGCGCGGACCGCATCGTCAACGCCGCCGCGGCGATCCACAAGTGGGGCGCGCCGATCGTGGTCGTCGACCTCGGCACGGCCACCACCTTCGACTGTGTCGACGCGAACGGCGACTACGTCGGTGGCGCGATCGCCCCCGGCTTCAAGATCTCGGAGGAGGCGCTCGTGTCGCGCACGGCGCAGCTGCCGCGCGTGGAGCTGGTGCGGCCGCCAGCGGCGATCGGCACGAACACGGTGCACGCGATGCAGTCCGGGTTGCTGTTCGGCTACGCGGGCCTTTGCGACGCGCTCGCCCGGCGCTGCAAAGAAGAGCTCGGCGGCAAGGCGAAGGTGGTCGCTACGGGTGGGCTGGCGACGCTCGTGGCGCGCGAGAGCGAGGTGATCGAGGAGGTCGACGCGTACCTTACGCTGCGCGGGCTGGCGTTGTTGTGGGCGCGGAACCGCTGATTCAATCCCCTTGATTCCCGCCCGCCTGCGGCGTGCTCCCCACCCCCCAGCGCCGTTGGCGCGCGCCCCCGGGTGGGGCGCTTCATTCCTTGCGTTGGAAGGTCAAATTCAGTGGCCGTGGCGGCTGGCGACTGAGATGTTGTCGCGCTCGGAACGCGCGCCAAGCCGTTGTTGGTGTCCCACAGCGCTCCCGGGCGCTTGTTCACCCTCGTGCTGCGGGTGGACTCGCGGGTTTCGAGGGGCGATGGCTCGGGACGGTTCGGCGAGTCCCCTCCTCGCGCGAGGGCCATTTTTCGGCCCTCCCAGCGGGCGTCGCGTGACAGCGAGCTCGGTCGAAGGCGCTCCCCAACGATGACGCCTCGCGCGCAATCCTCGACCCTCGTGTGGAGCGTGGGTTCGCCGCCCTGGCACGACCTTTCGACCCGGATCGCCACCAGCGAACCCACGCGGAGCGCGAGGGCACCAAGCGCCCAGAAGCGATCGGGAGTTCCACGACCTGTTGGGCGCGCGGTAGCTCGCCGACCCATCCCATTCGGAAACGAGCAAAACCGCAGTCCGAACGCCGTGAAGGCCCCACTCGGGGGCCGCGCAAAGCGCAGGGGGTGGGGAGCGGCCGCAGGCCGCGGGAATCAGAGAATGCCCGCGCGTACCGCCAGCCGGCCGCGCGGTTCTAATTCCCGATGAAGCCCACCGCCGCGACGCGAGCCGCGTCGTACAGCGGCCCCGGGTACAGGCCGATGCCCACCACGGCGAGCAGGCACAACACGATCGCCGTGTTGGTGACGGGGTCGACGTCGATCACGGCCTCGTTCGCGGGCGGGTTCATGAACATCGCCCGGACGACGCGCAGGTAGTAGAACAGCGCGAGGACCGAGATGGACGCGCCGAACACGACGAGGCCGTAGAACCCGGCCTCCCAGACGGCGAGGAACACGAACAGCTTGGCCCAGAAGCCGACCATGAACGGGATGCCGGCGAGCGACAGCAGGAACGCGAGCATGGCGGCGGCGAGCCAGCCGTTGCGGCGCACGAGGCCGTCGAACGAAGCGATCGAGTCGTCCCCGCCGCCGCCGTTCTTGACGGCGTGTACGACGAGGAACGCGCCCATGTTGGTGAACACGTAGCCGACGCCGTAGAACAGCAGCATGCCGAGGCCGAGCTCGCTGCGGGTGAGCAGGGCGAGCATCAGGAAGCCGACGTGGGAAACGCCCGAGAACGCGAGCAGGCGCTTGACGTTGGACTGGCGCAGCGCCAGGAAATTGCCGGCGATGAGCGTTGTGACGGACAGCACCAGCAGCGGTGCCAAGGCCATCGTCGCGAGCGCGCCGTTGCGGGCGAGCAGCAGCTGGATGAACACCGTGAAGCCGGCGATCTTCGGGAGCGCGGACAGGAACACGATGAACGGCGTGTGGCCGCCCTCGTAGGCATCGGGAACCCACATATGGAACGGGAAGATGCCGATCTTGAACCCGAGGCCCCCGATGACCATCGCGGCGCCGACGAGCGCGAGCGGGCTCGGGTGCGCCTGGACGTGGGTGGCGATGGCGAGGATCGACGTGTCGTGCGCGAGGCCGAACAGGAGCGAGAGCCCGAACAGCAGCGTGGCGCTCGAGGCCGCCCCGACGAGGTAGAGCTTGACAGCCCCCTCGGTGGCGCGCTTGTCGTCGCGGGGGAACGCGGTGAGCACGTACAGCGGGATGCTCATGAGCTCGAAGGCGACGACCAGCAGGATGAGATCGCGGGCGCCGGTGAGCAGCGACATGCCGAGGATCGAGAACAACATCGTCAGGTAGTACTCGCCCTGACGGCGGGCGTAGGCCTCGTTCACGTGCGTGCGGGCCCCGAGCACGGCGACCGCGCCGCCAACGTAGAACAGGCGCTTGAGGAACACCGCGAGGCCAGTGCCAAGGTACGCGCCGCCCCACACGGTGCCGATCGGGTCGTACAGCCAGGTGGCGGCGGCTGCGGCGAGGAGCGTGACGATCGCACCTCCGGCCATCAACCGCTTCCGACCGTGGGGCATGAGGAGGTCGAGGATCAGCAGCCAGAGCGCGCCGACGAGCAGGACCAGATCGGGCAGCAGCGGCTGGAAGTCTACCAACATCGGGACGTTCATGGCGTCACCCCCGCGCCGTGCGCTTGGAGGGCGGCGAGGTACACCGGGGTTGCAGTGTCGATCAGGTCGAGCAGCAGCCGCGGCCACACGCCGAACACGACGAGCGTGGTGCCGAGCGTCCACAGCGAAACGCGCTCGGCGAAGCCCGCGTCGGTCAGGTGGGCGAACTTCTCGGGGGGGCCTTCGCCCCAGAAGATGTCGCGCGTGCCGCGCAGCACGTACACGGCGGTGACGAGCGCGCCGATGCCGCCCGGGACGGCCCACCAGCTGTTCGCGCTCTGCCAGGCGCCGAGGAACACGAGGAACTCGGCGACGAACCCGGCGGTGCCCGGCATGCCGAGGCTCGACAGGCAGGCGAGCGTGAAGAACGCGGCCGTGAGCGGCATGACCTTTGCGAACCCGCCCATGTTGGGGATCCAGCGGTCGTGCGTGCGCTCGTAGATGAGGCCGACGAGGGAGAAGAACAGGGCGGTCATGATGCCGTGCGCGAACATCTGGAACATCGCGCCGTTCCAGCCGTTGACGGTGAGCGTTGCAGCGCCGAGCAGCACCACGCCCATGTGGCTCACCGAGCTGTACGCGATGATGTACTTGAGGTCCTTCTGGGCCATCGCGCTCATCGCGCCCCACACGATGTTGATCACCGCGATCGTGCCGACCGCGAACGCCCACTGCTGGGCACCGTCGGGCAACAGCACCATGCCGACGCGCAGGACGCCGAAGGCGCCGAGCTTCATGAGCACGCCAGCGTGCAGCATCGACACGGCGGTGGGGGCGGCGGCGTGGCCGTCCGGCGACCAGGTGTGGAACGGGAACAGGCCCGCGAGCGCACCGAACCCGACCCACAGGGCAGGGAACAGCCACCATTGAAGGCGAGGCGAGAACGAGACCTTCGCGAGCTGGCCCATGTCGAATGTGTGGCCGCCGGCCTGGTACATGCCCAGCATGGCGGCGAGGATCAGCGCGGAGCCGCCCAGCAGCACGAGGGTGAGCTTCATGGCGGCGTACTCTTTGCCGCCGACGTCCAGGCGGTCCATCGCCCACGCGAACGGACCCTCGGACTTCACCTTGCCCGTGCTGCCCCAGATGCCGATCAGCAGGTACATCGGCAGCACGGCGATCTCGTAGAACAGGAAGAACACGAACAGGTCCTGCGCGACGAACACGCCGAACACGCCGGACACGAGGCCGAGCAGGAAGATGTAGAACTCGCGCGGGCGGTTCTCGAGCGTGGTGCTGGCGACCGCTCCGGCGAACGTGATGATGCCGGTGAGCAGCAGCAGCGAGGCGCCCCAGCCGTCGACCGCGACCAGGTACTGGATGCCGAGCGACGGGACGAGGTTGTACCGCTCCTCGAAGTGGAAGGTCGCGGGCCCGCGGGCGAGCACCTCGCGCACGACCCAGATCGCACCGAGCAGCGACGCGATCGACGCGGACACCGCGATGGTGCGCACCGCGGTCTTCGCCTCGTCAGGCAGGAACAACATGATCAACGCGGCCAGGGCGGGCATTGCGATGATGAACGAAAGGATGGGGAACGCCATCAGCGGGAGCCTCCCACGAGGGCTGCAAATTGGCTCCAGATCGTGAGCCCGACGACCCCGAGCATCACGACGTAGACGTAGTCGGTGGCGCGGCCGGTCTGGAAGCGGCGGAGCCATTCTCCGGCGGTGAGCGCGCCTGCGCCGATGCCGTTGAGCATGCCGTCCACGACGTAGCGGTCGAGCCACGCGAACACGCGCGAGAGCGCCATCATCAGGAGGTTGTACGCGCCCAGCCAGAACCGGTCGACGGCGCCATACTCGATGAACGCGGCCACGGGTGCCGTGGCGGAAGCGAGCCCCGCGCCGGCGGGGGTCATGTTGAGCACGTAGCCGAGGCCGATGCCGCCGAACGCGAGCACCAAGGCGACGACGCCTACCGGGGTGACGTGGGTGAGATGGAACTCGACCTCGGGCAGGGCGAGGAGGCCGAGGAACTGGCCGCCGAACAGCCCGCCGATCACGGTGGGGACGAGCAGGATCAGCAGGGGGAGCCGCATCGCGATGCCGCCTTCATGGGCGTGGTGCGCGTGTTCACCGAGCTTGCCGAAGAACGCGAGGAACACGACGCGGCTCATGTAGTACGCGGTGATTCCGACCGTCGCCAGGCACGCGAGGAACGGGATCCAGAACAGCGGGTCGCGGTGCGTGCCCTCCCAGAGCGACTCGAGGATCTGGTCCTTGCTGAAGAACCCCGAGAGGCCGGGAAAGCCGGCGAGTGCGAGCGAACCGACGCTGAACGTGAGCGTGGTCCACTTCATCTTCTTCGACAGGCCGCCCATGTGGGACAGGTCGTTGCTGTGCACGGCGTGGATGACGCTGCCGGCCGAGAGGAACAACATCGCCTTGAAAAACGCGTGGGTCCCGAGGTGGAAGTAGCCACCGAACAGGCTGCCCGCGCCGAGAGCTGCGACCATGTACCCGAGCTGGCTGCACGTGGAGTAGGCGAGCACGCGCTTGATGTCGTTCTGGCCGATCGCGACGATCGCGGCGAACACGGCGGTGACGCCGCCGATCACGGACATCGCGACCATGACCTGGGGTGCTGCCTGGAAGATCGGGTAGGCGCGGACGATGAGATAGACGCCGGCGGCGACCATGGTGGCGGCGTGGAGCAGCGCGGACACCGGCGTGGGGCCTTCCATCGCGTCCGGCAGCCAGACGTGCAGCGGGAACTGCGCGGACTTGCCCATGACGGCGAGGAAGTAGAGCGCGGCGACCGCGACCGGCACGACCCCGAGGGCGCCGAGCTTTGCGACCGTTTCGGCGTCCCACCCGAACGTGCCGACCGCGGCGTACTGCACGATCAGCCCGATGAGCAGGCCGAGATCAGCGAACTTCGTGACCCAGAACGCCTTGAGGGCTGCGCGCGCGGCGGAGGGCTTCTTGTAGTAGAAGCCGATCAGCAGGTAGCTGCACAGACCGACGAGCTCCCACGCGCAGAACAGCTGCAGGATGTTCGGCGCGACCACGAGCGCCTGCATCGAGAACAGGAACAGGCTGTGCCAGGTGAAGTACCGGCCGTAGTCCTCGTCGTTCTCGTCGGCCATGTACTCGAGCGAGAACACCTGCACGCAGAACGCGACGATGGAGACGACGGCGAGCATCGGCGCGCTGATGCCGTCGATCTGCAGGCCGATGGTGGCGGCTGACTTGCCAGCCTCTGGCAGCCAGGTCGTCTCGAAGATCTCCGGGACGCGGTTGTCGGCGAGGCGGGCCAGCGTGAGCGCGACGCTCGCGAACACCGACGCGAAGGCGCCGCCAACCGACAGCGCGGCTGCGGCGCGTCCGGCGCGGCGCAGGGGCGCCACGATGATCAGCAGCACGGCGATGATCAGGGGCGCAAACACGGAGATGAGCGCGAGATCGAGGGTTCTCATCGCTTCATCTCGCTGGCGAGGTTGACCATGACGTCGTGGCGGCTGCGGTACAGGAGCACCACGATGCCGAGCCCGACCACCACCTCGGTGACGGTGAGGGCGATGGAGAACATCGCGAACACCTGCCCGAGCGCGCCAGCGCCGTAGCGACCGAAGGCGACGAGGTTGAGGTTGAGCGCGTTCGCCATCAGCTCGACGGAGAGCATGATGCCGATGGCGTTTCGTCGGGTGAGGATGCCGTAGACGCCGGTGACGAACAGCACCGCGGCCAGCGACAGGTAAAAGCGGACGTCCATTATGCGTCTCCCTTCCGGGCGAGGACGATGGCGCCGATCATGCCGGCGAGCAGCAGCACCGACAGCGCCTCAAAGGCGATGAGGTAGCGGTCGAGGAACATGTGGCCGATCTTCTGCGCGTCGCCCGATGGGGTGGGCGTCAGCGCGGCGAGCTCGGGCGTGGTCCAGATGGCGACGAGCAGCGTGGCGCCGAGGCCGAGCGCGACAGGGGCCGCCCAGCCGGGCGCCTCCGACGCGCTTGGGACGCGGCTGCCGGGGTCGCGCTGGGTGAGCATCACGCCGAACAGCATCATCGTGATGACGCCGCCCGTGTACAGCATCACCTGGATGGCGGCGAGGAACGGGGCCTCGAGCATGACGTAAAGGAGCGCGGTGGTGATCAACATCGCCGCGAGCCAGAACACGCTGTGCACGAGGTTGTCGGACACCACGACCGCGACGGCCGTGGCGATGAGCACCACGGCGATCACGACCACGGCGACAGTCGCTAGCATCAGGTCGTTCCTCCGGTGGGGGCATCCGGGGCGGCCTTCGGCGTCGCCTCGGCAACAGGGGCGGCGGCCTTCGGGGCCGCCTCGGCGGCGGGTGCAGGTGGCGCTTCGCCGCGCTTTGGCTCCTGGGCCTCGCGCAACACCGTGCCGTTGCCCCAGGTCGCGGGCAGGGCCTTCTCGTTTGCGTACAGCCGCTCCATGGTCAGCACGAGGCCCTCGCGCGAGTACGTCGGCGCCTGCTGGACACGCCGCATCACGATCGAGTCTTCGGGGCACACCTGCACACACATCTCGCAAAAGATGCAGCCCTGCAGGTCGAGCACGAAGTCAGCTGCCGAGCCACGCTTCTTGCCCGTCGCCTTGGACTCGATCTTCGGGCCGGCGGTGACCGTGATCACCCCGGACGGGCAGATGTTCTCGCACATCTTGCAGCCGATGCACGTTCCCTGGGCGTGTTCATCGGTGGTGAGCGCGAAGCTCGCCCGGTACCGCTCGGACCGCGACTCGGGCGGGCGGGCGGGCTTTGAGGGCCGCGACTCCGTCACGACCGGGCGCAGGAAATTTCGGAGGGTGGCTTCGAGCGCCGCCCACGAGCCGCCGATGTAGTTCATACCCACCCCAACGACACCGAGACGGCGGTGCATGCGACGAGCACGAGCCCGCCGGGAACGAGGTAATACCAGCAAAGTTCCATCAGCTGGTCGGACCGGAAGCGGTACCAGGACCAGCGGATCCAGTAGATCGACACGAACAACATCGAGGTCTTGACGAGCATCGCCGTGGCCGACAGGACGATCTGCGCGATGGCAGGCAGCCCGGCGAGGAACGGCATGTGCCCGCCCCCGAAGAACATCGCCGTCGCGAGCGCGGAGGCGATGAACGTGTGCAGGTACTCGGTGAGGATGAACAGGCCGCTCTTGATGCCGGTGTACTCGACGATCACGCCGGCGACGAGCTCGCTCTCGGCCTCCGGGATGTCGAACGGGATGCGGTTCGCCTCGGCGAGCGACGCGAGGTAGAACAGCACGAACGCCAGGAACCCGACGACCGGCAGGCTGAAGACCATCCAGCCGTGCGTGGCCTGCCAGGCGACCATGCGCGCGATGGAGAGGTCGCCGGCGACGATCACGGGCACGAGCGCGGCGAGCACCATGGGGATCTCGTACGACACGCCCTGTGCGACGGTGCGCATGGCCGCGAGCAGCGCGTACTTGTTGTTCGACGCCCAGCCGGCCATCCACAGCGGGAACACCATCAGACCGGACACCGAAAGGACCCAGAGGATGCCGATGTCGAGGTTCGAGATCAGGATGGCGGGAGCCCAGGTGCCTGTGTCATCCCAGTACCCGGCGAACGGCACCACGCCGAGGAGCACCACGCAGAGCACCACAGGGAAGGCCGGGGCGATGAAGAACATCGTCTTGTCGGCGCCGCGTGGGACGAGGTCTTCCTTCTGCAGCATCTTCAGCGCGTCGGCGAAGGGCTGCAGGACTCCGAAGGGACCAAAGACGTCGACGCCGATGCGGTTCTGCATGCGCGCGGAGAACTTGCGCTCCCACCACGACGCGAGGGCGCCGACGCCCATCACGCCGAGCAGGACGGGCAGGCCGTAGACGAGGCCGTGCAGCCAGGGGTTGAGGGTCACCGGTCTACCTCACCGAGGATGGGGTCGAGCGAACCGAGGATTGCGACCACGTCTGGCACGGTGTGACCGACCAGGGCGTAGGGCAGCGCGGACATCGCGTGCAGGCTGGGGGGGCGGAACTTGAGTCGATAGGGGGCCGCGCCCTTCTCGGCGCCGCCGCCGATCACGTAGGTGCCGAGCTCGCCGCGAGGAGTCTCGATCGCCGTGTAGAACTGCCGGCCCGCGGGCAGCTTCACCGCGAACGGCACCTTGACCGGCTTCTGCGAGCAGATGGGGCCTTCGGGGATGCTGTCGATCAGCTCGCGGACGATGCGGATCGACTCGTGCATCTCTCGCATGCGGACGTCGAAGCGCGCGTACACGTCGCCGTCGGTGGCGACCGCGACGTTGACCTTGATCTCGTCGTAGGCGCTGAACGGCTCGTCTCGGCGTAGGTCAAGATCGACGCCGCTGGCCCGGAGGTTCGGACCGGAGAGCCCGAGCTCGAGGGCGAGCTCGCGGTCGATCACGCCGACGCCTTTGGTGCGCAACACCAGGACGTCGTTGCCGTAGCACTGCTGCTCGTACTCGGGCATGTGCGCATCGACCGCGTCGATCATCTTCTTCACGGCCGCGGGCCAGCCCACGGGCACGTCGTGGCGCTGCCCGCCGACGGTGTGCGTGTTGTAGTGGAACCGCGCGCCGGTGAGCATCTCGAACACGTCGAGGATCGCTTCGCGCTCGCGGAACGTGTACATCATCAAGCTGGCGCCGCCGCCGATGGTGCCGCCGATGTCGAGCGTGAACGTTCCGAGCCACAACAGATGGCTCGCGATGCGCTGAATCTCGGCGATGATGGTGCGCATGTAGCGCGCGCGGCGCGGCACCTCGAGGCCGAGCATGCGCTCGAACGCGATGTTCAGCGCCTGCTCGTTCGTCATCGGCGAGACGTAGTCGTGTTTGTCGACGATCGGGGTGAGCTGCACGACGGTGAGCCGCTCGCACAGCTTCTCGACGCCGCGGTGGAGGTAGCCGCAGTACGGCACCGCCTTGACGATCATCTCGCCGTCGAGCCACAGCTTGATGCGCATGACGCCGTGGGTCGACGGGTGCTGGGGACCCATGTTGATCGCCATGAGGTCGGCGGCGGCGTCGAGCTTCTCGAGGTCGACGTGGGGGTCTTTGCGGGCGGGCTTGGGGAGCGTCACGTCAGCTTCACGGTGCGGGAGCGTCACGTCATCTCCACGGGGCGTGCGGGGTGTCGATGGCGTAGGACTTGCGGAGGGGGTGGCCCTCCCAGTCCTCGGGCAGCATCAGGCGCCGCAGATCGGGGTGGCCGGCGAACCGGACGCCGACGAGGTCGAATTGTTCGCGCTCCTGCCAGTCCGCGCCGGCGAACAGCGGGAACAGGGTCGCGATGACGGGGTCGGCGCCGAGCTTGCAGCGCCACCAGAACGCCTTGCCCGTGCTCGGGTTGCGCAGGACCGTGGCGACCTCGAACGTGTCGCCTTCGGGCGTCGGGAAGTGGGTCGCGACGACCGTTACGTAGAGCAGGTAGCCGTGCTCCTTGAGCAGGGCGGCGAGGTCGTAGTGCGAGTCGGCGGGCACCAACGGGCCGTTCGGGTCGAGGTCGCCCTCGGCGGGAAATACCTCGGGCCAGCGGGCTGCGAGGGCCGCTCGCACAGGTGCGGGGAGCGGACTCATCATGTCGCGTCTCCTGCGGGCGGCTTTGGCGGCGCGACAGGGACGCGGTGTTCCTGGCCTCCGTAGCCGAGGTTGCGTGACGCTTCGAGCTGGCCGGTGGCGGTGGCCTCGGTCTGACGCGCGTCTCCGTGGGTCCCAATGGCCGGGTAGATCATGTTGGGCGGGCGGGGGTCCTTGTCGATCGTCTTGCCGGCGAGCTGAGCGGCGATCTTTTCCTGCAGGCGCTGCAGACCGACCATGACCTGATCGGCGTTGGGAGGGCAGCCGGGGATGTACACGTCGATCGGGATGATCGTGTCAACGCCAGGCACCACCGAGTAGATGTCCCGGTAGAAGTCCCCGCAGATCGCGCACGAGCCCATCGCGATGCCCCACTTGGGCTCGGGCATCTGGTCCCACAGCTTCTTTACGCGGGGCGCCATTTTTACCGTGATCGTACCGGCCACGACCATCACGTCGCAGTGACGCGGCGTGGGACGGATGATCGTGCCGACCTGATCCATGTCGACGCGGCTCGCGGCGGCCGTCATGAATTCGATGGCACAGCAGGAGGTCGCCATCGGGAAGAACCACAGGCTGTGGCGCGCCGAGTGCATCAACAGGCGGTCGAGCGAGGTCATGCCGATGCCGCCACCGGGCATGTTCTCCCAGTAGTGGTAGAGCGGATGCTCGAAGTTCCGCTCCGATTCGTCTACTGCCATTTGACGGCTCCCTTGCGCACAGCGTAGGCCCAGCCGATGACCAGGATCCCGAGGAACACGGCCATGTCGACGAGCGGCAGCCAGCCCATGTTGCGCAGGTTCAGCGCCCACGGGAACAGGAAGGCGGCCTCGACGTCGAACGCCACGAATACGAGGGCGACGATGTAGTAGCGTGGGTGGAAGCGGATCCAGGCCGCTCCGTCGGGCTCCTCACCGCACTCATACGCGTCGTAGGTGCCGGGGGTGTTCTTCTTTCCGCGAACACCGAACAGCGCGGCCCCGAGGAACATGGAGGCGGGGACCGCACAGGTCAGCGCCACAAAAACCAGCAGCGGAATCCACGCTTCCATGACGAGGCCCCCTAGGGTTTCTGGGCGAACATGTCGAGCACGCGCTCGCGCTTGGGCGCCCCAGCAGCGAGAGCGGCGTGGCGCTCGGTGATCTGCTGATCATAGGTGGGTGGCGGGTTCGGGTTGCGGTAGAACACGCCGGTGTAGAGCTCGACGCCGTAATGGGTCGCGAGCTCGAGGGCCTTGAGGTAATCCGCGGGGTCATGGCCCATCTTGGACAACGACTTCATCTTCGTCTTGTGGGCCTTCAGGTCGTTTTCGTCTTCGCCGTAGGTCACGCAGGGCGACTGGACGTTGACGTAGGCGAACCCCGGGTAGCGGATGGCCTCCTCGAGGATCGCGGTCATGCCGCTCATGTCGGCGGGCGTGGCTTGCGCGACGAAGCCCGCACCGTAGGAAAGCACCTGCAGCAGCGGGTTGATCGGCGACTCGATGCTGCCGAACACCGACGTGACCGTCTTCAGACCCTTCGGCGACGTGGGCGACAGCTGGCCCTTCGTGAGGCCGTACACCTGATTGTCCATGACGATGTAGGTGAAGTCGATGTTGCGGCGAACGGCGTGGGGGACGTGGCCGCCGCCGATGGAGAAGCCGTCGCCGTCACCGCCGGCGCACAACACGAGCAGCTCTGGGCGGGCGAGCTTGATGCCCTGCGCGATCGGGAGCGCGCGCCCGTGGACCGTGTTGAAGCCGTACGCCGTGGTGTAGCCCGGGATGCGTGAGCTGCAGCCGATGCCCGAGACGAACGCGATCTCGTGCGGCGGGCGACCGATGGCGGCGAGCGCGCGGTAGAGGCCGGCGACCACGCCGAAGTCCCCGCAGCCGGGGCACCAGATCGGCTTGAGATCGCTCTTGAAGTCCTTGGCGAGGAGGGGGGCTGCGGTGCTCATGCGGAGATCCCCTGTGCGGTCGTGGAGGACGGCGCGTGGAGGTTGGCGGACAGCTCACGAAGCCGGGCGACGATGTCGCGGGAGTGGATGGGGTTCGCGCCGTCGCGCGCGAGCGACTTGAGGCCGCGTGGCACGTCGACCTGCATGCGCAGGATGCGGTAAAGCTGGCCCTGGTGCGACTGCTCGACGACGAGGCCGGCCTGCACCGAAGCGAGGAACTCGCCGTAGGCGTCCTCGTTGATCGGGTACAGCAGCGTGGGCACGAACAGCTTGACGTGGAGGCCTTCTTCGACGGCCAGAGCCTGCGCTTCACGGCAGACGCCGGCCAGCGAGCCCCACGCGATGAGCGCGAGCGGCGCGTCGGGGTTGCCGACCACCTCGAACAGGTCCTTGCGTCCGACGAGGCTGTTGAACTTGCGGAACCGCTTGTCGTTCATGCGGGCATGGACGGCACCGTTCGCAGCGGGCGCGCCGGACTCGTTGTGCTCGATGCCTGCGCAAAGGTACGCGCCGCCGGGGGTGCCGGGCTTGCTCATCGGGCTGATGCCATCTTCGGTCTGGGCGAAGCGAGCGTAGTTCTCGAGCTGCGCCTCCGTGGGCGCGAGCCGCTGCTCGACCTTGAACAGCGACGTGTCGATGGGCGCGATGGTCTCTTTGCGATGGCCGATGTCCTGGTCGGACAGCACGATGACCGGCGTCTGGTACTTCTCGGCGATGTTGAACGCCTCGATGGTGACGCGGAAGCAGTCGCCGACGGAGGTAGGTGCGAGCACCGGACGCATCACGTCGCCGTGGGCCGAGAAGCAGGCCTGGAACAGGTCGCTCTGCTCGGTCTTGGTCGGCAGGCCGGTCGATGGACCGCCGCGCTGCACGTTGACGAGCACCAGCGGGATCTCCGCGATGGTTGCGAGGCCGAGCATCTCGGTCTTGAGCGCCATGCCCGGGCCGCTCGTGGCGGTCATCGACTTCTTGCCGGCGAACGAGGCCCCGATGGCGGCTCCGACGCCCGCGATCTCGTCTTCGGCCTGCAGCACGACGCCGCCGTACTTCCAGATCTCGCGCCCGAGGAACTGCATGATCTCGGTCGACGGCGTGATGGGGTAGCCACCGAAGAACTCGACGCCCGCGAACACGGCGCCCGCGCCGGTCATGTCGTTGCCGTCGGCGAGCATCATGCTGCCGGGCTTCACGTTGGGCTCCTCGAGCAGCATGCCGCGAATCAGCGGGTTCTCCATGGCGCAGGTGTGGCCCGCGTCAAACGCCCTCTGGTTGGCCGCGAGCAGCTCGGGGCCCTTCTTGCCGAGGCGCTTGCGCATGCCCGCCAGCAGGGCGTCACGACCGATTCCGAGCCAGCCCGAGAGCAGTCCGAGGATCAGGCTGTTCTTGGCCTTGTCGGTGCCGGCCGCAGCTACCGTCAGTTCGGTGAGCGGCAGGGCGAACACCTGCGCCGGACGAGCGCCCTTGAGCGGGATGTCCGCGGGCGCGATGCCCGTGTTGCTGTCGTACACGACGACCGACGCGGGCCCGCAGGCCAGCTCGGTGCCGAACTTCAGGAAATCGTCCCAGTTCAGCGCCACGGCGAGGTCGAGCGCGTCGCCCGGACCGTGCACCTGGTGCGTGGAAACGCGCACCCGACAGGAGGACTCGCCCCCGCGGATCTGCGGCCCGAAGCTCTTTGACATCATCGCGTGGTAGCCCACCGCCGCTGCCGCGGAGATCAGGGACTCCCCCGCGCTGACGATGCCATCCCCGCCCGAACCAGCCATTCCGATTACGACGTCGCGCGCCACGTTCGCCTCGTTCGCCCGCGGATTGCGGGGTGCGCTGCTCTATGCGGGGGGAGGGGGCCACGCAAGTGACCCGCGGAACCGGAGGGGACCGTCAACCGACGTACGGGAACGCAAACCGTAGGCATACGGCCGGTCGTCCGTGACCCATTTCCCTCAAAAATGGTGGATGCCCCGAAGAGGCCGTAGACATAGGGATCCTCGCGGTTCGGTGGCCGCACCAATTCGCGGCATGCGCCTGCGCGCTGCCGGTGGTCTCGACCGACGCGACGCCTATTGAGCGACCGGCTCGTCGCCTTCGAACTGGGCGCCTGCCGCGTCATCGGGCTGCTTGCTGATCGCTTCGATGACGAGCGCCTCGTGGTGCCTTTCGTCTTCGCGGAGCTCCTCGAACAAGGCTCGCACATTGGCGTCCGTGATGGAGTGGAGCGCGTCGTCGAAGAAGCGGAACGCCTTGCGTTCGGCCTCGAGAGCGACGGCCATCGCGCTCTTCGCGGACATGAACGCGCGGGCCTCGTCGTATTCAGGCGCCTCGACATCCCACAGATCGTTGCGATTTACACGAACCGCGGCGCTGCCGAACAGGGCCTCGCGTCGGGCTGCGAGTTGGGTGGCGTGTTTGGCCTCGTAGGTCATCATCAGGCGGAAGAAGTCGGCAGCGGCGGGCGTTGCGTGCGTCGACATCTGATAGGCGAATTCCTCGTAGCGCTCGCGGGCCTCCTGTTCGACGAGGATTGCGAGATCGAGAGCGTCCTGCAGCGTGAGCTTCTTGAAATCGAGGGCCACGATGACTCCTTGCAGTTCCGGGTACGGAAGTTTCGCGTGGCGCCACGTATAGCCCGTCGACGCCCGACCGTGCCCGCCAGCCTGGGGCGCTTCGGAGGTGAAGGCGGCGTGAAGCGGTGCAGCGAAGCGTAGCGGCGTCGCGATCAGGTCAAGTGGAACAGCACCTGACCCGCCCGAACGGCCTGGCCGGTCTTGACGAGCACGTTCGTCACGGTGCCTGCGAGCGGAGACCGCACGGGCGTAAACGTCTTCATCACCTCGATCAACGCGAGCGTTGATCGGTTCTCCACGACGCTGCCGACCGCTACGAAGGCGGGTGCCTGGGGGCTCGGAGCGAGCCAGATCGTGCCGTCCGACTCTGCCCGCACGGCCGTCGTGCCCTCGGGGACGTCGCTCGCGGCGGCGGCCCGGCTCGAACGACCGGTGACCGCGAGACCCACATCGCACAGCCGCGTGCCGCGCTCGCACCAGGTTCCGTCGGCGAGCACGTCGATCGCCGCTCCGCTGGCGCTGTCGCCGGCGCGGATCTCGTGAACGAGGTTCCCGCGGCGAAGGTGACCGAGCAACGTGTTGGCCTCGATCGTGGCGCCTTCCACGATGCGGGGCGACCACACGCCTACGGTGGGGCAGGGGAGCGCGCTCTCCTCGGGGTCCGACACGAACACCTTGTCCGACGTCGCGCCGCGCGGAGGTGAAAGGACCTCGAGGTCGTGCATCCCGAGGATGCGGGGGTTCTTGGTGCGGCGGTAGCCCGTGGACTGCCAGGCGCTCTCGACGAGGCACGTGAGCCACGCGCGCAGGCGCCCGAGCGGGACGATCTCGTCGGTGTCCATGCGCGCGGCGGAGCCGATTGGATCCATGTCGGCGTCGATGCGCGCGGCGGTGGTCGCCATGCCCTCTTCGATCTTCTGCCGCTCGGCGGGGTCCTTCGTGGCGATCTCGAAGTTGTCGTCGAGCTTGCTGTTGAACGCGGCGATCGCGAGCGTGCGGCCTTCCATCACGGACAGGCGCGTCACCGGCGTCGAGAGCTGCACGACAGGGTCGTAGGGGAGCCCGGCCATCGCGTAGTAGCCGGCGCCGGAGGCCTTTCGCAGCAGCACGGTGAACATCGGCGCGGTGTTCGTGCTGTTCGTGTAGATCAGGTTGCTGCCGTAGCCGAGCAGGCCCTGGCGCTCGGCTTCCACGCCGATGTCGAAGCCCGAGATGTCCTGCAGCCAAACGATCGGGATGCCGTCATCGTTGCAGGCGCGCGAGAACGTGCTGATCTTCGCGATGCCCTCGCGGTACAGCGCGCTCCCGGTGCGCTTTCCGCGGCCGGGCTCGTCCACGAGGCCCTGGCGGTTGGCGACGAACCCGCACAGCAGCCCCGACACGCGGCCGACGCCGACGATCATCTCGCGGCCGACGTGCGCGAGCACCTCGTGGAACGCGCTGCCGTCGACCAGGCGCGCGATCACCTGCTCGATCGCGTAGCCCTGGCGCGGATCGGGGGGGAACAGCGCGGCGAGCTCGGTCGCGGGGAACTTTGGCTCGGCGGGATCGGCGCCGTAGCGGTAGAAGTCCACGCCCGTGGTGGGGAGCTTCGCGACCTCGGCGCGGATCGTCGCGAGCGCGGTCTCGTCGTCCGGCACGCGGAGATCGGCGCATCCGGACTGGTGCACGTGGACCTCGGGCCCGCCGATGTCCAGGCTCGTGAGGTTCTGCGACTTGGCGCCGCGGATCAGCGCTGCGCCAGCGATCACCATGTACGCGGACTCGGTCATCACCACGCGATCGCTGATGATCGGCATGTAGCCACCGCCCGCGATGCAATCGCCGAACACGCCGGCGATCTGCGGGACGCCGTTCGCGGCGAGCAGCGCGTTCTTCTTGAAGATGTGCCCGGCTCCGGTGGCGCCAGCGAACGAGCGGCTCTGCTCGGGCAGGAACAGCCCGCTGCAGTCCACCAGATAGATGACCGGCAG
>CANNIZ010000043.1 GCA_947505245.1 Pseudomonadota bacterium
GCCTGCGCGAGCACTGGGCGAACGTGGCGCTGGATCGCCTGCGCCACGGCGCCCACGACGGCGTGTACAGCTACAACGTGATCTCCGCGTCGCGCGCGGATCTTGAGCGCATCGAGGCGCTCCACCGGGCCTACTTCCGCGAGGTCCAGCGCATCGTCGCTGCGTCGACGCCGAGCGAGGTCGTGGCCCTCGTCAACGTGCAGCTGGTTCGGTTCGAACGGCGTTGATCAACGGTTGTTGTCGTTTTTGCGACTACAGAAGACGGAGCTCGTCCAGGGCAAGGGCGATCAGCGCCCGCGCCGCGTGCGCATCGGCGAGAACCTTGGCGGGCTCGGGCTCGTCGACGATTCGACCGCCGGGCGTCGGGTAGCGAAACGCCGTGGCGTAGTCCGAGTAGTCCAGCAGCGGACCAAGCCTTTCTCGCCATGGGTCGCCGACAGGCAACCGATCGAGGAGTGGAACCAAGCGGTGCTCGGTCCCTGCCTCCAAGCCACGGGCGAGGAGGATGGCTTTGAGGAGCTTTTCAAGCCCCTGCTGGACGTGAAATGCATCGTAACGGTTCGGAATTCGTGCGAGAGCTTCGGCCGCCTCGAGGTCCTTTTCCGCCAACACGAGGAAGGCGTGAACGCGCTTGGAGACGCTCAATACACCCTCCTGCCTCGCCGGAAGGCGGCTTGAGCGAGCGAGTCGATCTCGTCCTTCTCCTCGTCGAACTCGGAGCGGGTGCACGGGATGATGTCGGCGGACACGCCGGCTGCGCTCGCGATTCTCCACGTGCCGATCGGGCTCAGCTGCGTTGAGGTCGCGTTGTCCGGGAGCACGACCAGGAGGTCCCAATCGCTTTCGGGACGCGCCCGCCCTTCGGCGCGGCTGCCGAAGAGCCAGACCTCGAGCGGATCGAGCGCGCAGACGACCTCGCGCACGAGGCGTTCGAGCGGCCCAGCCCCTGAGATTTCGGATTGGACGTCCACGGAGTCATCCTAGCCGAGTGCGCGCTTTGCCGACACCAGATGCTCGAACGGCGCACGCCAGGCCGATCGCGCCAACGAGGGCATCATCGACGGGTAGAGACTACGGTCGCGCTAATTGCACTTCGCGTCGTCGACGATCTCCATGCCGCCGCCCGCCATGTCCGGGGCGACCACGCACTCGGCGGGGGCCGTCCACGCGTAGGACTCGCAGCACTTGACCATCATCGACCCGTAGCCGAACGACTCGCAGCACACCTGACCGGCGGTGGCTGGTGAGGCTGCGGGATCGCCGGCCGGGGGAGTCGTGGGATCGGCGCCTTTCGGGCAGCCCCCCAGCACGAGGGTCAACGGGATCAACAATCCGACGGTTCGCTTGAGCATCCCGCTGCATATCATGGGTCAGGCAGGTGCGATGCTCGCGTGGACGTCGGATGGGCAGGGGCTCGGTGGCGAGGTGTTCGAGCCGAACGGCGCGCCGCGCGCGACGGTGATCCTGCTGCACGCGATGATGGCGGACCGTCGCTCGTTTCGCGGCCAGGACGGCCTGCCGGGCGTGCTCGCGGCGGACGGTTTCCGGGTCTGGGTCGCCGACTTTCGAGGTCGGGGTCGCTCGCCGGCCGTGTCGTTCCAGTACGACGATCTCGTCCGGTACGACGTCCCCGCGCTGGTGCGTGCGGCGCGCGAATTGGGTGGACCGGTCGCGATCGTCGGGCACTCGCTGGGCGCCCACGTCGCGCTGGCGGCGGCCCCAGAGGCCCTCGCGGACGCCTACCTGCTGCTGGCGGGCAACGTGTGGATGCCGCAGCTGGACGCGAGCCGACGGCGCAGGCTCCTCCGGTCGATCACGATGCGCGCGTTCCTGGCGGCATCGTCCGGTGGCGTGTTCCCGGCCCGGGCGCTCCGGATAGGCCCCGTCGACGAGCCACGGGCCTACGTGGAGGACCTCGCGCGATTCTGGCGCGAGGACCGCTGGGCATCGCGTGCGGGGATCGACTACCTCGCGGGGCTCGCCCACATCGACGTACCCGTCCTGTCGATCGCGGGCAGGGGGGACCTGTTGATGGCCCATACGGTCGGCGCCCGGGCGTTCGCGGCGCACCTGCCGCGCGCCGAGTTCCGCATCGCCGGCAAAGAGAGCGGCCTTTCCATCGACGTCGGGCACATGGGCCTCGTCACCGACCGGGTCTCCCGGCCGGTGTGGATGGAAGCGTCGCGGTGGCTGCGTCAGGTGCTATAATAGGGCATGCCTTCGTACCTGTTGCTGGCGCCCGAGCAGGGCGGAAACCGCTTTGGTCCATTCCAGGGTGGCGCGATCAACTTCGGAAGCGACGCGCAGCGTTGCCAGATCACGCTGGCGTTGAAGGGCATCGCGCCCATGCACGCCACGATCATGGACCACTCGAACGGCACGTTCACGGTGTCTCCGACGCAGCGCGGACTTCCGCTGCTGCTCGTCCAGAACGGCCAGCACCGCCAGGTCGACGGCCCGCTTCAGGCACGTTCGGGCGACATCGTCATGATCGGCGGCCACACAGGCGCGAAGTTCACGCTCATGTTCGAGGCCGGTAACGCCGCTCAGCGCGTAAAAGCGATGCAAGGCGGGGGCGGGCAGATGGGCGCGCATCAAGGCCAGCCGAACATCCAGCAGCAATCGCAAGGTGGCGGAAAGTTCGCGGGCGGAATGTTCGCGGGCTCGGCAGCCGCGCGGAATTACGAGCGGCAGGGCGGCTTTGGCAACGCGATGGCCAACGAGGTCAAGCGTCAGGCCATGGGCCGCGCGATGGCTCGCCTCGGGCTGGCCCAGTACGCGCAGATGTTCTACCGGTTCCAGTCGGGGAGCCTGCTCCAGCCGCGGTTCTTGATCAGCGCGCTCGGCGGCATCGTGGTCCTCGGCGGCGGCGCGCTTGTGTCGTGTGTCGGCGCCCTGACTACCTGGTGGGCCGCAAACCACTGACGGTGAGCCGCAAACCACTGACGGGTGGCCCGTCGTCGCCCAATCGGCTACGCGCGCACCCGAGGTTTTGAACCGTGGACAACCGCTCGTTGATCGCTGTTGCTGTCGGCGCCGTGCTCGCCGCTGTCGCGCTTGGATTGATGCTCAAGGGCACAACGCCACCCGCCGCCCCCCCGCCGGAGAATCTGCCGGAAACGAAGGTCGAACGGCCTGAGACGCCTGCGCCGAAGCCGCCGCCGAAGTCCGGCCGGCACGCACCGGACGGTCCTGCAGCGCCGGGTCCGCTCACCACCACGGCTTCGGGCTTGCAGTACTCCGATCTCGCCGTGGGCACGGGTGACGCTCCGCAACAGGGAAGCGTGGTCGTCGTCGAGTACACCGGCTGGTTGCAGTCCAACAGCCGGATGTTTGACTCCTCGTTCAACGGCCACAAGCCCTTCTCCTTCGTGATCGGCACGGGCAACGTCATCCCCGGCTGGGACGAAGGCGTGATGTCCATGCGCGAAGGCGGCAAGCGCCAGCTCGTGATCCCGGCCGACCTCGGCTACGGGCAGCGTGGCGCGCCTCCCGAGATCCCGGGTGGAAGCACGCTCGTGTTCGACGTGGAGCTGCTCGACGTCAAGGCCCCGCGGCCGGGCCCACCCGAGACGTTCCAAAAGGTGGCCGAGAAGGACCTTTCGAAGACGCCGAGCGGCCTTCAGTACCACGACTTCGTCGTCGGCACCGGGGCGCAGCCCGAGCCTGGCCAGAAGGTGAGCGTGGAATACACGGGGTGGCTCCCGGACGGCACCCGCTTCGACTCGAGCTGGCTGCGGAACGACCCGATTCAGTTTCCCCTCGGCAAGGGACGCGTGATCAAGGGCTGGGACGAAGGCGTCAGCACGATGAAGATCGGCGGAAAACGCCAGCTCGTCATCCCGTTTGACCTCGCGTATGGGGAGAAGGGACGCCCGCCAAAGATCCCGGCCAAGTCCACGTTGATCTTCGAAGTCGAGCTGGTGGGGGTCGAGTGATCCCGCTGTTCTTGGCGCTCGTCGCTTGCGGTTCGAAGTCAGGCCCAATCGCTCCCATCTCGCACGCCGCCGCCTCGGCGCCGCCCAAGTGCGAGCCGATGATCGCGACGCCGAGCGGCCTTCAGTACTGCGACCTCGTCGTTGGCACCGGTATGTCGCCCGCGCCCGGGCTCAACGTCACCGTGGACTACACCGGCTGGTTGCTGGACAACACGAAGTTCGACTCCTCGCGTGACCGCGGGCAGCCCTTCACGTTCGCCATCGGTATGGGTCAGGTCATTCGCGGCTGGGACGAAGGTGTGGGCACGATGGCGATCGGCGGACACCGGATCCTCGTGATTCCGCCCGCGCTCGCGTACGGCGAACGCGACCTCGGCGACATCCCGCCCAACAGCACGCTCGTGTTCGACGTCGAGCTCTACTCGGCCGCCCCCTAGCGCACCTCGGCCGCCCCAAGCACACCTCGGCCGCCCCTGATCGGAGAACGAATGAACCCGCTGGTCGAACAGGATCCCGAAGTCTACGCGGCCATCAAGGCTGAGTTTCGTCGCCAGCAGGACGAGATCGAGCTGATCGCCTCGGAGAACTACGTCTCGCCGGCGGTGCTGCGGGCGGTTGGCTCGGTCCTGACGAACAAGTACGCCGAGGGCCTGCCCGGCAAGCGCTACTACGGCGGCTGCGTAAACGTCGACGCGATCGAGAACCTCGCGCGGGACCGGGCCAAGCAGTTGTTCGGCTGCTACGGCGTGAACGTGCAGCCCCACTCGGGCGCGCAGGCGAACGCCGCCGTGTACCTCGCCGTCTGCAAGCCCGGCGACACGGTCCTCGGGCTCGACCTGTCCAGTGGTGGCCACCTGACGCACGGCTCGCCCGTGAACATGTCGGGCCTGATCTACAAGGCGGTGCCCTACACCGTGCGCCCTGAGACGGGCCTCATCGACATGGACCAGGTGCGCGACCTCGCCCGTACGCACCGTCCGCGCATGATCGTTTGCGGCTTCTCGGCCTACCCGCGCACGCTCGACTTCGCGGCGTTCCGGTCGATCGCCGATGAGGTCGGCGCGATCGTGCTGGCAGACATCGCCCACATCGCCGGCCTCGTGTGCACCGGGTTCTCCCCGAGCCCCGTCCCGCACTGCCAGTTCGTGACCACCACCACGCACAAGACGCTGCGCGGGCCGCGCGGCGGCATGATCATGGCCGACAAGGACTGGACCGTGCCCATGAACAAGGCCGTGTTCCCGGGAACCCAGGGCGGGCCGCTCGAGCACGTGATCGCTGGAAAGGCCGTCGCGTTTGGCGAGGCGCTCAAGCCCGAGTTCAAGCTTTACGCGGGCCGCGTCGTCGCGAACGCGAAGGCCATGGCGGATCGGTTGATGGCGCGGGGGCTTACGCTCGTGTCCGGGGGGACGGACAACCACCTGATGCTGCTCGACCTCGGGGAACGGTTGTCGGGCAAGGACGCCGAAGATGCGCTCGGCCGTTCCGGCATCACGACCAACAAGAACACCGTACCGGGCGACAAGCGCAGCCCGTTCGTGACGAGCGGGATTCGCGTCGGGACGCCGGCGATGACCACGCGCGGCATGCAGGTGGAGGACGCCGTGCGCGTCGCCGACCTGATCGCCGACGTGCTGGACAATCCGCAGGATGGCGACGTTTCGGCGCGGGTAAAGGCCGAGGTCCACGCGATCTGCGCGCGGTTTCCGGTCTACGACGAAGCACAGGAAAACTGAACTTCAGGGGCTCTTGGTGAACTGTCCGCAGTGCCAGCACGACGACAGCAAGGTGATCGACAGTCGCACGTCCGGCGACGTGATCCGTCGTCGTCGAGAGTGTCTGCGCTGCGAAGAGCGGTTTACCACGCACGAACGCATCGAGATGAGGGTCCCGTGGGTGCTGAAGCGGAGCGGCAAGCGCGAGCCGTTCACCCGCGAGAAGCTGCTCCGAGGCGTGGCGCTGGCGTGTCGAAAGCGCCCTGTGGATTCCGACGCCATGGAGGCGCTGGCGATCCGCGTCGAGCAGGCCCTGTCGAACCTGCGGGAGGAAGAGGTGCCGTCCACGACGGTCGGCGAGCTCGTGATCGGTGAATTGAAGCGGGTCGACGAGGTCGCCTACGTTCGCTTCGCGAGCGTGTACCGCGCGTTCGAGAGCGTGGAGCAGTTCATCGACGCGATTCGGCCGCTCCGCGAAGCCTCGCTGGAGACTCCGGTCGGCGCTGAACTCGCTCCGGACGGACCTCCAAGCGCGTGACCGATCTCGCGGCGATGGAACTGGCCGTAGCCATGGCCCGGACGGCCCGCGGACGAACCTCGCCGCGCCCCGGGGTGGGCGCCGTCATCGTGCGCGACGGCGTCGTCCTCGGGCGCGGCGCGACACAAGGTCACGGACCCCACGCAGAGACCGAGGCGATTCGCGATGCGAGCGCAGCGGGGCGCGACATTCGGGGGGCCACGCTGTACGTCACGCTCGAGCCGTGCAACCACCATGGCCGGACGCCGCCCTGCACCGATGCGGTCCTCGCAGCGGGGCTTTCGCGCGTCGTCGTGGGGGTCCTCGATCCCTGGGGGCCGATGAACGGCCGCTCGGTCGCCTTGTTGCGCGCGGCCGGCGTGACGGTCGACGTCGGCGTTTGTGGTGAGGCGTGCGAACGCGTACACCGCGGGTTTCTGAAGGCCATCGGCCTCGGTCTGCCCGAAGTGACGCTGAAGATCGCCGCCTCCCTCGACGGCCGCATCGCGACCGCCGGCGGGGAGTCCCAGTGGATCACGAGCTCCCAGGCCCGCGAGGCGGGCCGCGAATTGCGCGCAGAACACGACGCGATCGTCGTCGGGATCGGGACCGTGCTGGCCGACGACCCTCGCTTGACGACCCGGCTCGCCGGTCGCCCTGAGCCGATCCCCGTCGTGTTGGACTCGAACCTCCGAATCCCAGAGGGCCGCGCCGTCTTTGGGCACCCCCGCGGAGCCATCGTCGTCTGCGCGGAGGACGCCCCGGCTCGTGAGCTTCCTTGCACGATTATCCGCGTGCCCCGCGCGAACGACGGGCACATCGACGTGACGGCGGCGATGCGTGCGCTGGTGACAGCGGGCTTCCACCGCGTGCTCGTCGAGGGCGGCGGGCTCATCCATCGGGCGTGCCTCGACGCCGATCTTGTGGATTCCCTGGTGTGGTTCACCGCGGGCGTGATCTTGCCCGGAGGCGTGTCGGCGGTAGGTGGGCCCGCGGCCATGTCGTTGGCGGCCGCTCGTCGGTTCCAGTTGGTTGAAACCGCGGTCGTCGGTCCCGACCTGGTCACCACCTGGTTTCCGACGGGCTAGAGCGAGCCCGTATGGCAGTTATCAGGTTGATGCAGGTCCGCTGCCAGAGCCAACCTGCATCAACCCGATGACCGCCCTACGTCCTCACTCGGAGTCCCAGCGGGCGCGCAGGTCCACCCCGTACGCCCCGCCGATCGGCAGGTTGCGGTCGCGCTGGCGCGTCGCGTACCAGCCGGACAGGCTCCAGCCGTTCGTGAGCGGCGCGTCGATTCGGTAGTATTGGTCCGAAGCGCGCGCGAGGTCGATCTCCGCCGTCACGTCGAGCCCCCCCATCTGGTCGAGGCGCTTCTCGATGAGCAGCCGAGGGTCCGGTGAGTATTCGCCGCGGGCGTTGACCCCGGTGACGAGGTCCACGCGGTCAAACAGCGCCGGGAGCTCGCCTCGCAGGTCCTTCGCGGTCTGGCTGGTGAGCACGAAGTCCGCGAGCAGCATGTCCGCGACGCCCTGACCGATGGCCTGGGGCAGCTCGCCGATGGCCTCGAGCTCATCGGCGGTCATGCCGAACCACAGCAGCGCGTTCACGTCGGCCTGGGGGAGGCCGGGGTCCGAACGGCTCTCGCTTCGCCAGTTCGAAAACGGTCCCGTGACCAGGTAGTTCACGCGATAGCGCCGCTCGCGCGACGCGATGTCCGTCACCAGGTCGAAGTCGAGGTCGGGGTCCCAGGTCCACGGGTCTCGGAACGCGATCATCCCGCGATCGACGTCGAACTCGCGGTCCTGCAGGTACGCCGTGGCGTTGGTGACGTCGACGGTGCCGACGAGGCCGGGGCGAGCGGTGTCTCCGATCACCCGGAGCTTCGCGGACGCGGAGCCCTCGGCGATGTTGTTGCGGAGTCGGATGGTCTGGTCGGCGTTCACGGCCACGTCGAAGCTGAAGGCGCTGGTGGCTTCGGTGGGGAGCGCGTCAACGAGGAGCTCGTCCTTCCACTCGACGACCCAGTCCTCCCAGTCGATGCGATCGGCGAACACCATCTCGTCGATGTCGACGCGACCGGAGAGCAACAGCGCGTCGATCGGGCCGTCGAACGCGAGCCGACCGTCGCCGATCACCGGTGGGAGCCAATCCACCCAACGCACCTGCGCGTCCTGCGCCTGGACCTCCAGGTTGAAGCGCTTCGGGTACCAGGCCTCGGCGGCGATGTGCGAGGGCGCTTCGGGCGAGCCGAGCTTCACGTTGCCCCCTCCGAGGGAGGCGTCCCCCCACAGGTCGTACCCGTCGCGTCCGCCCGTCGCGACGAGGTGAACGTCTTCGAAATTGCCGGGAAACGACGCGTGACGCACGAGCGCGCCGTCGAGGGTGACGTTTACGCGCGCGTTTACGTCGGGCGGCGTCCCGTTGGCGGTCACGGTCACTTCGGCGGTGCCGTCGCTGCGCTCGAGGCCCGGCACCACCATGCGGAGCAGATCGGTGTCGATCTGCCCGCTACCCGCCACCTCGAGCGGCTTGTCACCGCCCGACGCCGACAAGCCGAACCGCGTCGTACCTCCGAACAGGGCGAACCGGTCGAGCGCAAAGGCGCGTCCGTGCTGCTCGTAGTGCCAGGCACCGTCGTTCCGGAGCTGCTGGCCCGCCCACCGCACCTGCACGTCCGTAGCGTCCGCGACGATGTCGATCGGGGAGGGGTCGTCGCCGACGTGCCCGGACAGCGCGAGCGCTCCTGACAACGTAGCCGTGACCCGGCCCCCGTCAGCCGCGACGGGGTAGGCGAGGTGCGCCGGAAAGTCGCGGAAGGTCGCGTCGAGGAGGTAGGGCTGCTCGCCCCACAACCCGATGGTACCGTCGAGCGCGACGGTGTCGCCCACCGCGAAGCCCTTGTAGTGGGCGACCCCTTCGGTGGTGTTGAACCGTACGAGCGAGTCTTCGACGGGTCGTCCGGCGTAGCGCACGTCCGTGAGCGCGATGCGCCCGTGTGGAGCAGGTTCGAACAGGGTGTTGTCGATCCGGGTCGCCACCGACCACCGGCCCGCGATCGGCGCCTTCATCCCCGCGACGTGGTCCAGGCGCTCCACGCGGCCGTTGCCCACCAGCTCCATGTTCAGGGCCCAGGCCCGGTCGACGCCGCCGCGCAGGACGAGGCCGTCGCCCTCGCCGCGAGAGACGCGCATGTCGTCGAGCGTGAACACGCCGGCGTCCATGTACCCGTGCGCGGAGCCGGTCGGGAAGCGCTCGCCCCACAGATCCACGGCCGCCATCGCGACGTCCGCTTCACCGGACAGGTCGTTGAGCGGCCCGCGCAGGTGAAGCGTCCCGCCCATGTTGCCTCTCAGGCCCTCGAGCTCGAGGAACACGCCGGTGACGTCCTCGATGCGGCCGTCGAGCGGGATGTTGAGCTGCAGGTCCATGGACATCGGCGGGCGGAAATCGAGCGCGATATCGCCCGTGTACGGCGTGCCTCCCTTTCTCCCATTGCACGACGTGAATTTGAGCACGTGCATGTCGGGAGACGCGACGTCGCAGCCGAGGTGGTCCGCGTAGGGCAGCCCCGTGACCACGAACCCGTCGACGTCCGCCCGACCCTTCGCCCAGAACAGTCCGTTCTCACCGTGAACGCGAACCGTGAGCGGGCCTACGCCGTGAAGGTCGCTGCCTCCCATCGGCCGAAGCTCGGAGAGGTCGCCGGTCCGCAACGTCGCGGTGATGTCCGTCGGTCCGCCCATCGTCGACATCGTCATGTGCGCCGTGCCGCGGCTTCGGGGCGTGGTCAGCTTTTCGGCGTCGAGGATGAAATCCTGGAGGTCGACGCTCCACGTCCCGGCAAGGGTCCCGTAGGGCACCTCGAGGATGCTCGTGCCGTCAGGCCGGAACACGTCGCGATCGTGGACGCGAAGGTCCGCGAGCTGGGTGTCGAGCACGCCCCGCAGCGACAGCGGCTTCAGCTCACCCGACAGGTCGGCGTCGCCGGTGATGATCACGTCGGCCCACGCGCCTTTGAACGCGTCCATGTCGGCGAGGACCTTCGCGAGTGACACGCTGTCGGCTCGCAGGTGCCCCTTTTCGACCTTCAAGTCCGGGGTGATCCGGCCGGAGATCGTCGCTTTGCCGTCGCCCCACACGAACGCGGCGGTCTCGATCTCGATGCCGTCGCGCGTGGCGGACAGCGCGGCGTGCATGTCGCCGAGGCGGTGTTGAAGGAGGGGGAAGCGGCGTCCTGGCTTGTCGAGGCCGAGGTCGTCGCCGACGAGGGTGGCTTCGACGCGGGGATCCGCCGGCGGGCCGGAGACGACGATATCGTATTGGACGGTTCCGTAGGTCTTCCAGGGCGGCTCGAACAGCGGGTCCAGCGCGTCCAGGCGCGCCTCTCCCTTCAGGCGGACCTCCAGATCGCCCTGCAGGGGAACGTCGGCTTCGCCCGAAATGTCGATGATCCCGAACTCGAGGTCGATCTCGGGGACGTGAATCACGTCGGGACCGATTTGCACGCCCTGCCAGGCGATATTGGCGACGTCCTCGAACTCTCCAGATCGGAGCGCGACCCGCGCGGAGACGTCACAGTCGGTGTCGCCCACCGGGGACACGTTGATGTGGCCGACCTCCACCTCTCCGCGGGGGCTCACGAGCCGGAACGTGCCATCGACGACGCGAAGGCTCGACCACGGGAGCTCGGACAAGGGCTTCGCATCAGGGTCGCGCGGGGGCCGAGCGTCGAATTCGAGCAGCTTGCCCTTCTCGTCGAGGTGGAGCTGGACGACGGGGGCGATCAGTTGCAGCTGTCCGAGCGCCGGTCGCCCATCGCGAATCACCAACGGCGCCCGGACGCGCTGGGCGCTCACGATCGTGTCGCCGGTCTCGTGATCCCAGAGGTTTACGCCGGCGACTTCGAGGGCAGGGGGCCAGAACTCGACCGAGACTTCATTGAGCGAGAGCTGCTCGCCCGATCTCGCCTCGACGACCCGCTCGATCGCGCGGCTGGCGCGGTGCTGGAAGTCGTCGGAGTGCAGCCAGGCGAACAACAGCCCGGCGCCAATGCCACCAGCGGCGACGAGGGCGCCGCCCCCCGACGCGAAGAACAACCGCCAACGTCGCGCGCGCGCCGGCATCGGGCGCTTCGTTCGAACGGGGGGAGAAGGCGGGACTTTGGGGGGCATCGAGGCGTTGGACGTGGGAAGGGCTCCGTTCCTTCTCGATCTTAACCCGGGTCGGATAAGCTTCGCGCATGCTTCGAATCGCGCCGCTGCTGCTCGCCGCCCTCGTCGGTTGTCAGCGTGACAACCCGAGGGGCCACCCGTCGCTGTTCTCCGACCCGTCGGAGGTCGATCTCGCTGTCGACTCGCCGCTGGACGCACGCCCGACCGTCGACGTCGTGGTCGCCAACGTCGGCGACGCCGCCACGCGGCTGTCCCAGGTTGGGCTCGTCGGCGAACACGCGGACCTTGTCGCCGTGGACGCGCCGATCGGCCAGGATCTCGAACCCGGCGGCATCGCGGTGATCCATCTCTCGCTCGTTGGGTCGTCCGATCCCGCTGAGGGGCCGTTCGCCGAGGATCTCGAGCTCACGGCCGTCGGCGAGCCAACCGAGTACGATGACCCCGTCGCGGTCACGATCGTGCGCGTCGGCACGCTGGTAGCGTGTGACCTCGACGCCGACGGCCACCTCGCCGCGTCCTGCGGCGGGGACGATTGTGATGACGAAGACGCCGCCATCGGGCCCGACGTGCCCGAGGCGTGCAACGGCGTGGACGACAACTGCGACGCGATCATCGACGGGTCCGATTCGATCGACGCGCTCGCGTGGTATCCGGATCAGGACGGCGACGGCGTGGCCGGGTTCGAGGGTTCGGTCAGCGCGTGTGACGGTCCGGACGGCTACCTCGATCACGCCGAAGATTGCGACGACGCCAACCCTTCGATCAACCCCAGCGCGATCGAGGTTTGCGACGGGGTGGACCAGGACTGCAACGGCCTCGTGGACGACGACGCCGTGGACATGATGCGGTTCTACGGGGACAGCGACGCGGACGGGTACGGAGGGTCACGGGACACGGCGGTGGCGTGTGAACGTCCGGCGGGCTTCACCGACGCGCCAGACGACTGCAACGACAGGGAGCCCACGGTCCATCCAGGCGCGGCTGAGACGTGCAACCGCGTCGACGACGACTGCGACGGTTCGATCGACGAAGACGCGGTGGACGCCCTGACCGCGTTCCTCGATCAGGATCGCGACAACCACGGCAACGCCGCGATCGTCGTCATGACGTGCGCGATCCAGCCTGGGCTCGCGGCGCAGGGCGATGACTGCAACGACAGCGCTCCCGCCGTGTTCCCAGGCGCCGTCGAGGTGTGCAACGGCGTCGACGACAACTGCGATGGGCTCGTCGACAACGGCGCCAAGTTCAACACGTTCTATGCAGACGCTGACCTTGACGGGTACGGCCTCGATTCGAAGTCGGTCCTCGCGTGTTCGGCTCCCCTCGGGTACGCGACGAAAGGGGGCGACTGCCGCGACAACGACACGAAGGTCCACCCAGGCGCGGTGGAGACCTGCGATGGGCGCGATGAAGACTGCAACGGCGTGATCGACGACGGTCTGTCGGCGAGCTGGTACCGCGACGCGGACGCCGACAAGTTCGGTGATTCGACAAAGACTTCGAGCGGCTGCCTGCCGCTTCCCGGGTTCGTGCGCGACGGCACGGACTGCAACGACGCGGACAAGACCGTGTTCCCCGGCGCGCGCGAGACCTGTGACGGCCGAGATCAAGACTGCGACGGGCTGATCGACGACTCGCCGATCGACGGAAAGACGTTCTTCGCCGACGCCGACGGCGACAAATTCGGCAACGGCGGGGTGTCCCGAATCGCGTGCGCCCGTCCCCCCAACTACGTGGGTGACTCCACGGACTGCAACGACGCCGATCCGGGCGTTCATCCGGGCGCGGTCGAGGTGTGCGACGGCCGCGATCAGAACTGCAACGGACTCGTCGACGACGGCGCGACAGGTGGTGGCACCTGGTACCGCGACGCCGACAAGGACACGTTCGGCAACGATCTGGACGTGTCGACCGCGTGCTCCCAGCCCCTCGGCTACATCGCGCGCGGCGGTGACTGCGACGATCGGTCGCCTACGATCAATCCGAACGGCAAGGAGGTGTGCAACGGTCGCGACGACGACTGCGACGGGCTCGGCGACGAAGGCGGCGTCTGCCCCTGTCCGACGTTCAACTTCGGCACCTCCACGTACCTGGTGTGCGACCTGACGGTGCCAGCGGTGGCGGCCCTCGCTGCGTGCAAGAACTTCGGGTACGGCACGTCGGACATCGACAGCGCTGAAGAAGACGCGTTCATCGACGCCGCCATCAACACCGTGAACCCGTCGCGCTCGTTCTGGATCGGGCTCAACGACCTCAACGTCGAGGGTCGACACGAGTGGTACAGCGGGCTTCCTGTCGGCTTCCTTGACTGGTCCCCCGGCCAGCCGAACGACCCGAACGGGCAGGAGGACTGCGTCGTGATCGACGCGTCGCGCCATTGGTCGGACACCAATTGCTTCGGCAACAACCCGTTCGTGTGTGAACAGAACTAACGAATGGCGTTCGTCCACCTCCACGTCCACAGCCAGTACTCGATGCTCGACGGCACCGCTGATGTCGGGCCGATCGCGCGTGCCGCTTCCGAGGCGGGGCATCCGGCCGTCGCCCTGACCGACTCCGGCAACCTGTTCGGGGCCGTGCTGTTCGCGAAGGCGTGCAAGGACAAGGCGTACGTCGGCGCGAACAAGGTCTCGCCGGTGCTCGGCGCCGAGCTGTTCGTCCAGCCAGAGGGCCTGCAGCACGTCGAGGGCGTGCGCGGCGGCTTCCACGTGCTGGCCCTCGTGGAAGACGACGAGGGCTACAAGAACCTCTGCCAGCTCGTGACCGACGGGATCATGAAGGGCATGGCGTACAAGCCGCGCGTCGATCTCGCTGCGATCGAGCGGCATCGCGGCGGGCTCGTGTTCCTCGCCGGTGGGCGCGCCGGGCCGTTCGGGCGGCCTTTGCTCGCGGGAGACGCGACGAAGGCGCGCTCCTGGATGCGGTCCCTGTCGGCGGCGCTGGGGCCGGAGCAGCTGTTCGTCGAGCTCACCGACCTCGGCATCCCCGGCGACGAAGCCGTAAACGCGCTCGGGCGCGAGCTCTCGGCCGAACTTCACCGTCCGCTCGTGGTGACGAACGCCGTCCACTACCTGAAGCCCGAGGACTGCGCAGTCCACGAGGCGCTGAACGCGATCGCGTGCGGCTGTTCGCTCCAGTCGCCGAACCGGTTCGACATCCCCACCGACCAGGCGTACTTCAAGACCGAAGCCGAGATGCGGGACCTGTTCCCCGACGATGGCGACGCGATCGAGCGCACCGTCGCGATCGCGAACCGGTGCCACTTCAAGTTCAAGGAGGGCTACCACTTCCCGGCGGCCGTCCCGCCCAACCCCGAGGTGGGTGCCGACACCGTCGGGAACTGGGAGTTCTTCTACAAGGCGTTCCCGCCCCCTATCGTGTACGGGTTGCCCGCTCCCGAGGAGATGATCCCGGAAAAGCCGCCTGGCGCCGGTAATCTTGACGGGTACTTCGCGTGGTACGCGAGGTGTGGCCTCGATCTGCGCCTGAAAGACATCGCGAGCGACCTCTACCCGGCCTACCGCGAGCGGCTGGAGTGGGAGATCGGCCTGATCGCGAAGATGCAATTCCCGGCGTACATGCTGATCGTCGCCGAATTCATCAACTGGTCCAAGGACGCCGGCATTCCGGTCGGGCCGGGGCGCGGTTCCGCGGCGGGCTCGCTGGTGGCGTGGTCGATGCGCATCACCGACATCGACCCGATCCGGTTCGAGCTCCTGTTCGAGCGGTTCCTGAACCCCGAGCGCGTGTCGATGCCGGACATCGATGTCGACTTCGCGCAGGATCGACGGGAAGAGGCGATCCAGCACGTTCGCAAGAAGTACGGCGAGGCGTTCGTCAGCCAGATCATCACGTACGGGCGCCTGAAGGCGAAGGCCGCCGTGCGGGACGTCGCCCGCGTCGTGGACCTGTCGTTCAACGACGCCGACGAGATCGCGAAGCTCGTGCCTGACGGGCTCGACGTGAAGCTGCCGAAGGCGATCGAGACCGAAGAGAAGCTGGCGATCCGCCTGAACGACCCCAAGGTCCGGCGCGTGCTCGCCGTCGCCCAGGCGGTCGAGGGCATGTGCCGGCAGACCGGGGTGCACGCCGCCGGCGTCGTGATCGCCGACCGCCCGCTCGTCGAGTACGCGCCGCTCTACGTAGACGAGCCCGGCAACGTGCCCGCCGTGCAGTTCGACATGAAGTCGGCCGAGACCGTCGGCCTGATCAAGTTCGACTTCCTCGGCCTTAAGACGCTGGATCAGGTGCGCGACACGGTCGTAGCGATCAAGAAGAACCACGGCGTCGACGTCGACATGTCGCGGCTGCCGATCGACGATCTGCCCACGTACGCGCTGCTCAAGCAGGGCGACGTGCTCGGTGTGTTCCAGCTCGAATCCGACGGCATGCGGCGCCTGCTCGTGCAGTTGGCGCCGGGGAACATCGACGAGATCATCGCGCTCGTGGCGCTGTACCGGCCGGGCCCGCTCGAGACCGGCATGGTGTCGGACTTCGTGGACCGCAAACACGGCAGGAAGAAGGTCGAGTATCCGCTGCCGATGCTCGAACCGATCCTGAAGCCCACGTACGGCACGATCGTGTACCAGGAACAGGTCATGCAGTGCGCCCAGGTGATGGCGCTCTATTCGCTCGGTGAAGCCGACCTGCTGCGCCGCGCGATGGGCAAGAAGAACCCCGCGGAGATGGCCAAGGAACGGCCAAAGTTCGTGCAGCGCTCGATCGAGAACCACATCACGCCCGAGAAGGCCGGCGAGGTGTTCGACCTGCTCGAGAAGTTCGCCGGCTACGGCTTCAACAAGAGCCACTCCGCGGCCTATGGCTACATCAGCTACCAGACGGCGTACCTGAAGGCCCGGTACCGGCCCGAGTTCACGGCCGCGCTGCTCACGATCGACGCGGGCGACGCGGACAAGGTCCTGATGTACGTCGAAGACGCGCGTCAGGCGGGCATCAAGCTGCTGCCCGTGTGCCTGAACCACTCGGACCTGCCGTTCACCGCGAACAAGGACGGCACCATCCGGTTCGGCTTGTGCGGCGTGAAGGGCGTCGGCACCGCATCGATCGAGGCGATCGTGGAAGCCCGCAAGGCCGCCGGCGGGAAGTTCAAGGACGTGATGGACTTCTTCGAGCGCGTCGATCAGCGACGCATCAACAAAAAGGTCGTCGAGTGCCTCGTCAAAGCCGGCGCGTTCGACTTCCTCGGCGTGCCGCGCGCCGCGATGTTGTGGCGGCCGAACGCGAGCGAAAACCCTGACGATGACGGTCCGAAGGAGTCCGACACGATGGAGCGCGCGATGGCGGCGGCGTCCCGTGTGCAGGAAGACCGCCTCGCCGGCCAGGTGTCGCTGTTCGGCGGTTCCGCGCCGATCGCGCTGCCGAAGTTCCGGTTCCCGGACGTCAAAGAGTGGCCGGTCGCGAAGAAGCTCGCGTTCGAGCGCGAGGTCGTGGGCCTGTACCTGACCGGGCACCCGATGCAGGCGCACGCGCGCGAGGTCGAGCGCTACGCGACGCACACCCTCGGCGACCTGTCGAAGCTGTCCGCTGGCGCTGAGGTGCGCGTCATCGGCCTACCCACCGACCTGAACATCGCGCGGACGCAGCGCGGCGATAAGTGGGCGAGCGCGCGTCTCGAAGACCAGCACGGCGCGGTGCGGGTGTTGTTCTTCTCGGAAGCCTGGTCGCGGTCGCAGCGATCGGTCGAGAGCGAGGCGCCGATCCTCGTCGTGGGCCGGCTGAAGAGCCGCGGTGAGGGGGCGATCGAGCTGCACGCGAACACCTGCGAGACGCTGTCGGAGGTGCGGGCGCGGCTCACGTCCGAGGTCCGGTTCCGACTCGGCCTCAAGGACCTCGAAGGCGACCGCCTCGACCGGTTCCACGCGGTGCTCGCCGCCCGTCGCGGCCCGTGTCGCGCGCGCCTGTTCATCCGCGTCGACTCCAACGCTGGCGACGCCTTCGGCGGCGCGGGGCGCTATGACATCGAGATGGACCTCCCCGATCACCCCGTCGACCCCGACACCGCGCTCGAAGAAGACGTCGTGTCGCTGTTCGGCCGGCCCGACGTGGTGGCGTTCTCGTGACGCGCGGGATGGTGTTCTGGCTCGTCGCCGTCGCGTTGGCTCGCCCGCCAGAGGTCATCGTGACCGAGGAGGCGCCGCCGCCGCCGCCGGCCCCGAAAGAGGCACCGGCGCCGACGTCCCAGCGGTGGGACGCGCCTTCGATCATCGAAGACCTCGGCAACGGCGTTGCAATCGACTGGACACGGCTCGTGCTCACGGTGGAGCAGGGCGCCATGGGCTACGGCGTCGGCGCGAACCGGCGCGCCGTCGAGCAGGAAGCGCGGCGCCTCGTGGGGCCGGGCATGCTCATGGGGGCGCGCGCGGTCACGGTCTCCGAGGGGCTCATGTTCCCTCAGGTCGAAGAGGACCCGGTCCTCGGTGAGGCTACGCGATCCCGCGTGGAGCGGTGGGCCGTCACCGAGGGGCGGTACTTCGCTTCGGGCCGCGTCGAGCTGCTCGGCGAGCTTTCGTTGCAGGAGCTGCTCAAACCGTGGGCGCTCGGCCGCGCGCTGCCGTTGCCGGCCGAGCCGCCGGGGGAAGGGGAGCCCACCGGGCTCGTGATCGACGCGCGCGGAACGGGCGCCAAGCCCGCGTACAGCCCGCGCGTGCTCGCGCCCGACGGGAAGGTCTGGTTCGACCCCGCGATGTGGGAGGACTTCGCGATCAAGAACGCGCCGGTCGTGTATGTGCCGGGGCCCGATCACCCGGCCGTCGCGCGCGCCGGGGCGTCGCCGATCACGCTCAAGGCCACCGAAGCGAAGGGCAGCGACCTCGTCGTGCCCGCTCTCGACCGCGACCTCGGCTCCGTGTATGCGCTACGCACCGGCACGATCGTCGTCGTGATCGACCCGTGACGCCCGAGTGGCTCGGTCGCGTGCCCTACGTCGAGGCTCGCGATCGGCAGCTTGCGCGCCGGCGCGCGATCATCGAAGGCACCGCGGACGAAGCGTTCTGGCTGCTCGAACACGATCCCGTGATCACCACCGGACGGCGGGTCGTCGACCTCGATGAAGCCGCCCTGCGCGCCGCCGGGATCGACGTCGTGCATACCGAGCGCGGCGGCCTCGCCACCTGGCACGGCCCCGGTCAGCTCGTCGGCTACGTGCTGATTGACATCCAGCGCCACGGGCTGAAGGTCCGCACGATGGTGGAAGCCCTCGAACAGGGCCTGATCAACTGGCTCGGCACCGAAGGCGTCACCGCGGCGCGGCGCGGAGGGTACCCGGGTGTTTGGGTTGGCACCGACAAGATCGCGGCGCTCGGGCTGCACTTCTCCCGCGGCGTGTCGATGCACGGCTTCGCGTTGAACCTGTGCCCGTCGCTGGACGGGTTCGCGCGCATCGTCCCGTGCGGCATCACGGACGGCGGGGTGACCACGTTCGAGCGGGTCACGGGACGCCGGCTCGAGCCGCGGGACGCAGCCGAAAGGGTTGGTTCAGCGGTCCTCGCCGCGCTCGGGTAGGATCTCCGCATGTCCGAGCCCGTCGCGATCGCGTCCGAGTCCGCCGACGAGCTTCCCCCGCGCCCCGTCGAGGTGTTTGCCGGCGGTGGGCTCGCGCTCACCGCGTTCAGACCGCAGGGGCGCGTCGACGCGGGCGTCGTCGTTCGCGCGTCGGACCTGTTCGCGATCGCCGTGGATGCTGGCATTGCTCGGTTCCCGCACGTCGACCAGCCCGAGGGTCTCCACGCCGGTTGGGAGCGACCCGCGCGCGTCAGCAAGGACGTTTCGCGGGTGACGTCGTTCGGCAGCGCGCAGTTCCAGTTCACGCCCGTACAGGGGTCCCTGTGGACGCGCCACGGGCAGGCCCACCGCGTCGAGCTCTCGTATGGCCTCGGCTTTGGCGCGGTCCACACGGTGGACGATCTCGAGGCCCTCCAGTGCCAGCACGATCCCTCCTGCGAGGCCACCAAGCGGCAATGGCACGCGACCACCACCTACGGAGCCGGCCTGCGCCTGTGGCTGAGCGACCGGTCGGCCCTGCGGGTGGACCTCGCTTCGACGCGCTACATCGAGACGATCGCGTCCTACACGCTCGAGCTCAAGGACACCTCTGCACTGACCCTCGGGCTGTCCGTCGCGTTCCCAGGGCATCGCCGCGCCGTACGTGCCGTCGCTGTCGCCGAGCTGCCGTTCGAGGAGGAGCCTCCCGAGCCTCCGGCCGAGCCTCGAACCGAGCGGCTGCCGCGCGACCACGCGGGTCCTGGCGCGTGGTTCGCGCGGGCCGACCTCGGGGCCGCTGCCTGGCTCGGTCGGTACGGGCCGTCCCCCATGGGCATGATCGTGAAGCCCGCGCCCGCCGTGACGCTCGGCGGCGGTTGGGAGTCGCGCGGTCTTGCGGGGCGCGACACGTTCGGGGTCGAGCTCGCGTTCGCGACGGCGGTGCACAACGGCCTCAACTGGAAGCTTCAGGCGCAGAACATCCAGGCCGGCGGGGAGCCGCTCGGGGCCTGGATGCAGGGCGACATGCACGCCGTCACCGGGCTCGCGATCGGCACCTTCACCCGCGAGATCACGCCTCGCGTCGGCCTCGGGGTTCGCGTCGGCGGCGGCGTCATGTCCGCTCCGCAGCTGACAGGACCCCTCTCAGACCTGGGGGTCAACTTCCCTGTGCATCAGTTCGTCCACCCCGAGCTGATCGTCGGCCCGACGATCGAGCTCAAGACTGCGCACCCGGGCCTGACGGTGGGCCTGAACAGCGACTTCGTTTTCGCGACGGGCTTCGATTGGGGCGCCAACGTCGGCGCGTTCGCGAAGTATCGACCGCGCTGAGCCAAGCCTATCGATTCGGAACGTTTTCCGAAGCATGCCACCCCAATCGGAACCAAAGGGGCCTGACGTCCCGGGTATCGCCGCGAAAACGGCGGTTCATTCGTCGAGTCGGCGGCGCCCGACCACGAAATGTTCCGAACGGCACCGCTTGCCTCGGCGAACGTTCCGTTATTGAAGGCATGCCCCGCCGTCCGCGGCGAAGTCAACCGCAAGCGAAGCGCGCAGCGGCCTTCGGCGGCGAAGTCAACCGCAAGCGAAGCGCGCAGCGGCCTTCGGCGGCGAAGTCAACCGCAAGCCCCGAAGGGGCGCGCAGCGAGCCTCAGCGAGCGTAGTAACTGGTAGGCACGCGCGGGCTTGAACCGCGGACCCCCGCCGTGTCAGGGCGGTGCTCTCCCACTGAGCTACGTGCCTATACCCGCTCACTATCGAGGGCGTTTCCGATCGTCAATCCGCTGTGGCGGTGAGTGTGGACCACGCGAAGCCGCCGCAGCCTGCCGCCAGGTCCGTGTGGTCGGCTGAAATGGCCGCTGCAGCCTCTGCAGTCTCGGCATCGTAGGCCGCCTGGCAATACGACACGTCCGTTCCTGCGATCACCCAGTCGAACCGGCTCCACTTGCCTGGATTGAACGCGTTGTCCGAGGCGTTTTGCGCAATGAGAAAACTCGCTGCGAAATCGACGTCGAAGATCGCGAACGTGTCGTCGCCCATGCCCCAGGTCGCTTCGTCGACGTGGTGGACCGAGAATCCGTCGTCCCACACGCCGGTGACGGGCAGGGTGGCGATCAGGTGTGACCACGGGAACGTGCCGCAGCCGGTCGTCGCCGGATCCGAGTCGTCCGCGGAGGGCGTCGCGAGCGCGTCGGCTTCGGAGGCCGCGGCGAACGCGGTCTGGCAGTAATACCACCCGCCGTCGCCGTCGGACGTCACGTCGAACCGGCTCCAGGCGTCGGGGTAGTACGGGTTGGAGGCATCGTTCTGGGCGATGACGAAGCCTGCGTCGTTGTCGTATTGGGCGATCGCGTAGGTGGAGCCGAACGCGTCGGTCCACAGGGCGTCGTCGATCGCGTGGTAGCCCCACACCTCGAGCGTCGGGAACGACCCGGCGACCTCGGCCCAGTCGCCGACGATCGCGAGCGGCACGACCTGGTCGTCGGTCTCACCGGTCTCGTCGCCGGTCTCGTCCGATCCGGCGCAGCCGCCGACGAACAGGGAGAGTGCGGCAAACGCCGACACCCCGAATTTTGGGAACAGTACTGACTTGGGCCACGACATGCGTCCTCCGCGCTGGATCGCAGGGTGCGATCCGGTTGGCTCCAGCGTCGTGGCAGGTCTCCCGGCTCGCCGTCGTCAGGTACGCCGCCTTCCCAGGAGCCGTCCCAGTGGCATTGTGGCGTACCCGTGGGTTTCCCCGACGGCTTACGGTGGCGGGACCGCGTCGGAATTGCACCGACTTCCCTCTTCGCCTGACGGGGACATCCCGCCCGGCACCACGCGCAACGTTCTTCGAGCGTCCAAAGAGCCGCTCCGTGGGTAGCCCTTTTTCGTGGCCGTGCAATATGGGTGGGGGAGGGACGTGTCGAAGTCGAGCCGGAACGATGTGGAAGATGCTGTGATCGCGCGCCTGACTGCACGTTCGCCGCCATCCCCACACGGGCCAGGGGACGACGCGGCCGTTTTGCCTGATGGGACCGTGGTTACGGTCGACGTGTTGGTCGAAGGCGTCCACTTCGACGCGCGGCTCTCTGGCGCCGACGTCGGCTGGAAGGCGCTGGCCGTCTCGGTGAGCGACGCCTGCGCGATGGGGGCCCGGCCGACGTGGGCCGTGCTGGCGCTGTCGTTGCCGATCGGGTTCTCGGCATCCTGGCTCGAAGACTTCGCCGCGGGGCTCGACGAGGCGCTCGCGACCTACGACGTCCGGTTGATCGGCGGCGACACGACGCGGTCGCCCGGTCCGGTGTTCGTCTCGCTCACCCTGGGCGGCACGCCGGTCGCGCGTCCGGTGCTCCGGAGCGGCGCCCGCGCAGGGCATGACGTCTGGATCACCGGCTGGCCGGGGCTCGCCGGTCTGGGCTACCTCGCGGCCGAGCCTCCGCCCGAGGCGCTCGCGGCGTTGCGTCGCCCGCAGCCGGACGTCGGCTTCGCGACCGGACTCGCCGAGCGCGGACTCGTGAGCTCGATGATGGACGTCTCCGATGGGCTCGCGAGCGATCTTCCACGGCTTTGCATCGCGTCGGGCGTCGGAGCGGTCGTCGATCCGGACGCGATCCCCGCCCACGCTGCGCTCGCGGGCCGCGCCGATCGGCTGGCGCTGCAAGTCTGCGCGGGCGACGACTACGTGTTGCTGTTCGCCGCCGACGCCACAAATCGGGACGCCATCGCGGCCCTGGCGGCGTCCCGCGGCGTTCACGCGACGCGCATCGGTCGGTTCACGGAAGCGCCGGACGTACGGCTCGACGGGGTCGCGTGGCCGGCGTCGCTATACGCGCACTTCGCGGCCCCTTCGTGATCGGCGCCGTCGGACAGTCGCCGCTCCTGCTTGCCTTCACGCTCGGCGTGTCGTTTCTGGCGTCCGGCAGCGAGGCGGCGGTCGCGTCCCTTGATCGGGCAGATCGGAAGCGTCTGGCGGCCATGCCGCGCGGCGGTCGAGCGGTCGCGTTGCTCGACATGAAGGGGCTCGACACGTCGCTGATCCTAAGCGAAGTGACGACGAGTCTCGCTGTCTCGATCGTCGCGATCGAGGTCCTGCAGGCGTGGATTCCGTTCGTTGCTGCCGTCCCCGTCGCAGCCCTCCTCGTCGCCTTCACCCGAGCCACCGCTCAGGCGCTCGGGGCTGCCCTTCGCCTGTGGTGGATGCGGAGGGTGCGCGTGCCGCTCGCCGCGCTTCACTACGCGCTCTGGCCCGTGCGGCGGCCCTTGTGCGCGATCACCGACGCCATGACCGCGACGCCGAACCGCGAAGACGACCAGGTGCGGCGCGAGGCGGAGTTCCTGGCTCTCGTCGAGCAGGGGCGCGCGTTCGGGGCCGTCGACCAGCGGGAGCGCGACCTCGTCGAGGCGGTGTTCGAATTCGGCGACTTCACGGTCGGTCGCCTGATGACGCCGCGGCCGGAGATCTTCGCGGTGCCGATGGACGTCCCGTGGCCGGACCTGCTCGCCCAGACAAAAGAGGCGAAGTACTCTCGGGTGCCCGTCTACGGTTCGCGCACGGACGACGTTGTCGGCGTATTGATGGTCAAGGACCTGCTGCCGTTCCGCCATCAGGACGGGCCCCAGGGCGGGCTCAAGGCCCTGCGTGCGGCGCTGATTCCCCCGCGGTTCGTCCCCCACAACAAGCCTGCGAGCGCGATGCTCCGGGAATTTCTCGCGCACCACGAGCACATGGCGTTCGTGGTCGACGAACACGGGACCATGGTCGGGTTGATCACGCTCGACGACCTGCTCGGCGAGCTCGTCGGCGAGATGCTGGACCACGATGATCTGCCCGAGGAAGACAGCGTCTCCGTGGACCGCGAGGGGTGGTTTCGCGCGAAGGGCTGGCTCGATCTGGACGACTTCTTCGAAGAGACCGGCATCCGAATCGCGCGGGAGGGCTACCACACGCTCGGTGGGTTCGTGTTCCACCACCTCGGACGCCTGCCGGTGAAGGGCGATTTCGTCGCGGTCGGCCGGTTCCGGTACGTCGTGGTCGAGACCGACGGTCGGCGCATCATCGAGGTTCAGGTCGAACCCCTCGACGGGACGCCGCAATGACGCTCGCGCTCGAGGTCGCGTTGCCGGTCGCGTGTGGCCTGTTGCACATCGGCTACGGCCTCGCCGAGGTGGTGCTCGCGAAGGCGAGCGGCCCTGTCCTCGAGAAGCGCGCTGCGTCGGGGGATACCGGCGCCGCGGCTGCGATCGAACAGAACGCCGACGAGGATCGCCTGCTCGCGGCGGGCCTGTTGGGCACATCGCTGTTCGGCGCGATCGGCGTCGCGGTGTCCGCGAACGTCGCGGGGAACGTCGGGGTCGCGATCGTCGGTTCCGTTTCCTACGTCGTCGCCCTCGCGCTGGTCGGCGCCGCCCTGCCGCGCATCGTCAGCCACTCAGCGGCCGCCGCGCTCGCGGGACCGGCGGCCCACCTGCTCCGCGCGACGCAGTTCGTCCTTTTCCCCCTCGTCGCCGTCATCTCCGCGTGGGCGAGGGCGGTGTCGGCGGCGGCGGGCAGCACGCGAACCACCGCGTTGACGCGGCAGGAGATCGTGCTGTTGCTCGACGCCACCGGAGACGTCGGCATCGATCCCCAGGAGCAGGACCTGTTGCGCCGCGTGTTCGCGCTCCCCGAGAAGCCCGTTCGCGCGTGCATGACAGCGCTCGCGGACGTCGACTTCGTCCGTTCGGACGTGACCGTGGCCGAGGCGGCCGCATCCGTCACGAAGACGGGGCACACGCGCCTGATCGTGGCCGAGCCGCAGGCGGCTGGCGTCGGCGGCGCCGCGATCGTCGGGGTGGTGCACGCCCGCGATCTGCTGTTTGCGCGAAACGACGGGTCGCCGGTGCGCACGGTGATGCGACACGTCCGGCGCGTGCTTGGAACCCGTCCTGTCCACGAGATCGTTCAGGAGATGAGGCGCCATCGCGAGGTGATCGTGGTGCTCACCGATGACGAGAACCGCGCGATCGGCATCGTCACGATCGAGGACCTGCTCGAGGAGGTGGTGGGCGAGATTCACGACGAGCGCGACCGCACCGCACCGCCGCCCGTGCAGCGGTAAGCCGTCGTGGGAAGTCGGTGGTTGGCGGTGAGGGTCGTCATCCGGGGTCGGTCGGGCAAGGAGTCGCCCGCGGAGGCCGGGGCTTGCGAGCCGGACGGAGCGTCGGACCCGGGCCTCATCGTGCCGTCCGTGATCATGGTGATCCTGTTGATCTCGGGCTTCGTGTTCCCGCCGTTGCTCCTGCTCAACATTCCGATCCTGCTCCTCCGGGCCGCGTGGAGCTATTCGGTTCGGGCCGGCTACGATCGCCTGAGAATCGGCGTGTTCGACTGCCCGGATTGTGGTGCGTCGAACCCTCCCACCGAGCTCGCGGGGGCGCTGCCGCTCGACGCGAAGTGCGTTGGATGCGGCTGCGCGTTGGAGGTTCGCCAGGCGCCCCGGCGCAACCTCGTGGACGAGCCGCCCGGAGCGCCTACGTGATCGCTGCAGGAAGGCGCTTCGGCAGCCCGCGACCCTTCCAGATCGCAAACACCGCGGGGTAGACGAGCAGCTCCAGCGCAAACGACGTCACCAGGCCGCCGATCATCGGTGCGGCGATGCGCTTCATCACGTCGGCGCCGGTGCCGTCGCTCCACAACACCGGCAGCAGGCCCAACATCGCGCAGGCCACCGTCATCAGCTTGGGGCGCACGCGCCGCGCTGCCCCCTCGACGATCGCGTCCTCGAGATCGCCGCGGTCGCGCAGCTTCCCGTCGGCCACATGTTTGGCGTGAGCGAGCGTGAGGTACAGGAGCATGACGACGCCCGTCTCGGCGTCCAATCCGGCGAGGGCGATCAACCCGACGCCGACGGCGACGCTCAGGTTGTAGTCCAACACCCACAGGAGCATCACGGCGCCGACGAGCGAGAACGGCACTGCAAGCAACACGATCGCGGTCTCCACCACGGACCGGGTGTTGAGCCACAACAGCAGCGCGACCAGCGCGAGCGTCAACGGGACGGCGATCGCCAGCCGCTCCTTTGCGCGCTCGAAGTATTGGAATTGACCGGACCACTCGAGCCTGTCGCCGGCCGGAAGGTTGGCGGTGGCCTCGACGACGGGCCGCGCGCCGGCGACGTAGTCGCCGACCGGGACGTCGCCGGTGTCGACGAACACGTACCCGACGAGCTTCCCGCCTTCGCTGCGCAACATGTCGGGGCCGGTCGTGAACGTGAGCTTCGCGAGGTCGGACAGGTGGACCTGCGCCCCCGTCGGTGTCGCTACCGTGAGGCGGTCGAGGGCTGACGGGTCGTCGCGGTACTCGCGCGCGAACCGCACGGCGATCGGGTAACGGCCGCGGCCTTCGACGACCTGCCCGACGTTCATGCCGCCGATTCCGGTCTGGACGAGGTCGAGCACATCGGCGGCCGACATTCCCACGCGCGCAGACGCCACGCGGTCGACCTCGATGTCCGCGTACAACCCGCCTGTCGCCCGGTCAGCGATAGCACTTCGCGTTCCCGGGTAGCGCTGGAGTACGCGCTCGACTGCGACGGCACCCGCTTCGACGTCTTCGAGGGTGTCGCCGTACACCTTGATCCCGAGCGGGCTTCGGATGCCGGTCGAGAGCATCTCGGTGCGCGTCTGAATCGGCATCCACCACGCGTTCGGCATGCCGGGGACCTGGAGCGCGCTGTCCATCTCCTTGATCAGCGACTCCCACGTCACGCCGGCTCGCCATTGATCCTGCGGCTTGAGCGTGATCACCGTCTCGGCCATCGACAGGGGCGCCGGATCGGTGGGCGTCTCGGCGCGTCCCATCTTGCCGAACACGTGGTCAACCTCGGGGAACGCGAGCAGCTCCTTGTCCATGCGGGTCAGGATGTCCTGGGCTTCTCCCTCGGAGATGCCGGGCGGGGCCGTTGGCATGAACAGGATCACGCCCTCCTGGAGCGGCGGCATGAATTCGGTCCCGAGGCGGAGCGCGAACGGGATGGTGGCGACGACGATCAACACGGCGAGGACGACGACGAGCCAGCGCAGGCGCACGACGAGGCGGACGATCGGCGTGTAGATCCAGCCGAGGAGCCGGTTCAGCGGGTTCCTGTCCTCATGGTGGACCTTGCCGCGGATGAACAGCACCGCGAGCGCAGGGGTCAAGGTCACCGCGAGGATGGCTGCAAACGCCATCGACCACGTCTTCATCCACGCGAGCGGGCCGAACAAGCGCCCTTCCGTGCCCTCGAGGGAGAAGATCGGCGTGAACGAGACCGTGATCACCAGCAGCGCAAAGAACGCGCTCGGCCCCACCTCCTGCATCGCGCGAATCACGACCTCCGAACGCGGCTCGACGCGCCCGCCGTCGTCCCACCGCTCGAGGCCCTTGTGCACGTTCTCGACGAGGATCACGGACGCGTCCACCATCGCGCCGATCGCGACCGCGATGCCGCCGAGCGACATGATGTTGGCCGTCAGGCCCTGGTGCGCCATCGGCACGAACGCGAGGAGCACCGCGAGGGGCAGCGTCAGGATCGGGACGAGCGCGCTGCGCGCGTGCGCGAGGAACAGCAGGATCACGAGGCTGACGACGAGCATCTCCTCGAGGAGCGTGCGTTCGAGCGTGGCGACCGCCTCCTCGATCAGCGTCGAGCGGTCGTAGACGGTCACGACCTCGACGCCTTTCGGCAGGTGCGCGGAGACCTCGGCGAGGCGCACCTTGACGGCCGCGATGACGTCGAGCGCGTTCTCGCCCTGGCGCATGATCACGATGCCGCCGACGGTGTTCCCGAGCCCGTCGAGGTCGGAGACGCCGCGCCTCTGGTCCGGTCCGAGCACCACCTCGCCGAGGTCGCCGATTCGCACGGGGACACCTGCGCGCGCCGCCGACCATCCCCCGAGCGCGAGCGTCGCGCCGGACGACCCTGTCGCTCCCGACCCCGTCGAGCCGGCGCTGAACCCGCTGCTCGCGCTCGACCCGCCACCGCCCATGCCTCCCATACCGCTCATGCCGCCGCCGCCGCCGCTCGTCCCCGCCGCGGGTGGTGACGCCGTCGCCATCGCGCCTGCGCTGCCGCCGGACGCGCCTGGCAGGTCATCGCCGCGCAGCCACGGCGCCGAAGCCACCGGTGCGAGGGCGAGGTCTTCGACCGACTTCACGTACCCGCGCCCGCGGACGACGTGCTCGTGCCCCGCGATCTCGAGCACGCGCCCGCCAACCTCGACGTTCGCGCCTGCGACCGCCGCGACCACGCTCGAGAGCGGCGTCCCGTGGGCGAGCAGCAGGTTCGGGTCGAGGTTCACCTGGTACTGCTTGACGAACCCGCCGATCGATCCGATCTGGGAGACGCCAGGGACGGACTGGAGCGCGAGCGCGACGGTGTAGTCCTGCAGCGCGCGCAGCTCTTGTGGGTCGTTCTCGCCGCTCGGATCGACGAGCGCGTATTGGTAGACCCAGCCCACCCCGGTGGCGTCGGGTCCGAGCGTCGGCTGGGCGTCGGCGGGAAGCTGCGACCGGGCGGTGTCGAGGTACTCGAGCACGCGCGACCGCGCCCAGTACGGGTCGGTGTCGTCGTCGAAGATCACGTACACGAACGACATTCCGAACATCGACTGGCCGCGGACGGCCTTTACGTGCGGCGCGGACAGCAGCGCCGAGGTGATCGGCGTCGTGACCTGGTCCTCGACGAGATCGGGCCCGCGCCCCATCCACTCGGTGAACACGATCACCTGGACGTCGGACAGGTCGGGGATCGCGTCGAGCGGCGCGTGCCGGGCCGAGTAGCCGCCCCAGAGTGCGGCCGCGGCCGCGATCATCAGCACGAACACCGGGTTCCGGCCGCTCCAGCCGATGATCCGCGCGATGAGCCCGACCTCCGCGTCGTTCACGGGGCGCCCTCGTGGTGGTGAACGGCGTCAGAGCCCCCCTGCAGGCGGCTGTTGGCCTCCACCAGGAAGTTGCCCGCGACGACGACCGAGGCGCCGGCGTGAAGCCCGCTCACGATCTCCGTGTACCCGTCGGCCGACGCGCCGATCTCGACGTCGTACGGGACCAGCCGATCGCCGCCTTCATCGACGAACACGATGCGGCGCGGGCCCGTGTACACGACGGCCGTGTCGGGCACGGCGAGGCGCTCGCCGAGCGGCTGCCGAAGCTCCACTGTGGCCCACTGGTCCGGCCTTAGCGCGCCGTCCGCGTTGTCCACCGCGATGCGGGCCCGCACCGTGCGGGTGATCGGGTCGACGGTGGGCTCGATGACGGTCACCTTTCCGGTCGTGCGGGCGTCGGAGCCCGCGACGCGGATCGAGACCTGCTGGCCGATCGTGAGCACGCCGACGTCACTCGCGGGCACGCTGGCTTCGAGCAGCACCTCGCGGAGGTCGCCGATGCGGAACAGCGTCTGACCCGGCGACGCCATGGCGCCCGAGATCGCGGCCTGTTCGAGCACCCACCCCGCGCGCGGGGAGCGGATCGCGAGCTTGTCAGACGCCACGCCGGCGGCGAGCACGGCGTCAATGTCGGCGTCGGAGACGTCCCACCGCTTCAACCGCAGGCGTGCGGCCGAGGCTCGGCCCGACGCCCCCGCGTCTTCGGCCTTGGAGGCTCGCAACAGGTCGTCTTCGGCGGCCACGACGTCGGGCGAGTACAGGTGGAACAGCACCTGGCCGGAACGCACCGGGGAGCCCGGTTCGGCTAGCGAAACGTCGGAGATCCATCCTGTGACCTTCAGCGTCACATCGCTGATCTTTCCTCGGTCCCAGGTGACAATCGCGGGGACGTCCAGGGACCGTTCCATCGTGCGCAGCGCCGCCGGGGCCAACGCGATGCCGTACCGCTCGCGTCGCGCGGCGTCGATCCGTACGGCTCCGCTTTCAAGTTCGGCGCTGTCGACCGGTACGAGGTTCATGCCGCAGATCGGGCAGCTGCCTTGCACGTCGGAACGGACGGACGCGTGCATCGGACACGTGTAGTAGGCGATCGCCGGGTCGGCCGCAGGCGAGGCCGCGCTCATCGATGGGGTAGAGGGGCAACCCGTCGCGAGGACGAGCAACATCAGGGCGACTCTCACGGAGCACCTCCGCCGGGAAGCCGGCCCATCGCAAGGTCAACGTCCGCGGCGCGCACTGCGAGGTCGGCCAGGGCTTGCTCGTAGCGGACCTCGGCGTCGAGGAACGCGCGCTCGGCATCCAACAGCGGGCGGACGTCGTCCATGCCGGCGGCAAACGCCGTTCGAGCGGCGTCGACACGCGCCCGCGCGATCGGTACGAGGCCCGTCCCGATCGCGTCGACGGTCTCGCGCTGCGCCTGGTAGCGGCGCTCGTTGGCTGCGATGTCCTGCGCGACGCGGTCCTGCACAGCGAACTGCATCGCCCGGGACTCGGTGGCTCGGCCTTCGGCGTCATGAACTGCGGCGGCGCGGGGCCGAGCCCACAGCGGAACCTGGATGGACAAGCCGGTCATCAGGCGATCTTCGGGCACGGCCATGGCGTCCCAGCCTGCCATCAGGCCGATCATCGGCAGGCGGTCAGCGCGCGCCATCGCGATTGCACCGTCGCTCATGTGCACCATCGCGGCCGACTCGGCGATCTCGGGGCGCGAAGGGACGCCAGGCGGGACCGGCGGCGTCGGCTCGAACGCCGTGGGCGGCGGGGGAAGAGGGGTGTCCAAGGGGCGGTGAAGCAGCGTGTTGATCTCCATCTGCACGAGGTCTCGCTCCCCCCGAAGGTCGATCTTCTCGATCGAGAGCGTCTGCGCGTCCGCTTCGGCCTGCAGCGCGTCCTGTGCGAAGCCCTTTCCGACCGCGAGGCGGTCCGTCGTCGCGGCCGCGTGGGCGCGGAGGATGCCGACCGTGTCGTCGATCAGGTCGATCCGTCGGGTCACCACGTACCAGTCGCCCCAGGCCATCGTCGCCATCCGAGCGAGGTCCAGGCGCATCGCGTCGAGCCGCGCGGTGTAGGCGTCCGTTTCCGCGTCGGCCATGTCCTTCGCGATCCCGCGCACGCCCCACAGCGGCAGGTCCTGGCTCACCACAGCCGACACGCCCACCATGCCGTACGCGATCCCGACCGGCGCGAACGACACATCCACCATCGGGTCGCGCCAGGCGCCGGCGCCTTCGCGACGCGCCTTCGCGGCGTCCAGCGCGCCCTGGGCAGCCTCGACTTCGGGGTTCGCTGCGACCACGGCGGCGACCAGCGCCTCACGGTCGAGGAAGCCCTTGGGGGCGAGGGGATCCGCGGCGCCTGCGACGGCGACGACGGCGAGGACCAGCATCACGACCTCCGCGGCCGCAAGGTGCAACTACCGAGCCAATCGGCAGTCCTCGCTTGTGGGCGCTTTCTGGGCGCCACCTGTGATGCCTGCGGAGCGCCCTGTGACCGTTCACGTCACAGGTGCCGCTACGGGGGAACGACGCCTTTGAGCCGCTCGCGGAAGTGGAACCAACGGTAGTACAACAGGGCCGAGTCGCCGTGGCAGGCCGAACATGGCCCTTCCCACCCCGGGCGGCGCAGGCTGTCCCCCTCGTTCTCTTGATCGGGCCCGTGCGGAAGATGGCAGGACGCGCAGGTGAGATCGCCGTTCTCCGTCGGTGCCACCTTCTGGCCTGCAGCATCGAACAGCGGAAGCTCACCGAGCGGCGTCCACCGAGGACCGTCGGGGAGGAACATCGGCGCGGGGTGCTCGAACGATTCGACGCGGGGTACCGACGGATCACCCGGCGCGTCGGTTGCGTGGCACACCAGGCAGCGGCGGCCGACAGGGTTGATGTGGTGACCGTCCGGCGCGTCGGCGTGGATTGCGCGGTCCTCGTGGGGAGGATGGCAGTCGATGCACGTCGCGGTCCCGTGCCCGCCGCGCGCGTGGGCGGCCGCTTGATCCTCGTGGCAGCCCTCGCAAAGGGCCGAGTCAGGACGGACGATCTCGTGGCCGCCGTGGCACGAGGTGCACCCGCGCAGCGGGGGATCGCTTGGTCCGAAGCCGCCCGGACGATCGACGAGCGCGTGCCCGACCTGGCCCGGGTGGACATCGACCGGCTGGTTCTTGCTTCCCGTGCCGTGGCAACGCAGGCAATTGCTCGGATCGCCTTCGACCCGCGCGGAGGCGGCCTTCAAGGTGGCCGAGTCCTCGTTGTGGCAGTCGGTGCAGATAGCGCTGCGGTGGCCCTCCTGGGTGGCGCTGGTCGTCGCGACCTTGGCCTGCTCTTCGTGGCAGGCGAAGCACCGAGCCGCGATGTTCGCTTTGGCGTGCGTCGTGTGGCAGCTGCCGCACACCACCGTGTTGTTCGGGCCGAGCCACCCGCCGACCTTCGCCAAGGCGTCCGCCGCCCGCCTCGGAACAAGCGCGTCCATCGGGTGGGAGCCTGCGTGCGTCTTCAGGTCGAGGCCCTTGTGGCAGGAAAGGCAGGCCGATGCCGCGTGGTCCCGGCCGGCGAGGAGCCCGCTATCTGCGGCTCCGTGGGTCTGGTGGCAGTTCATGCACTCGATGACGGTGAGCTTCGGATTGCCGATCCTGGCGGCCCTGTCCAAGGCCACCGCGCCGATCGGGTGCTCGCTGTCCGACCTTGGACTGTGGCAGGTGACGCAAAGCTCGCTCGGGCGCAGGGTGACGCGGAGCATCATCCCGGATCGGTGCTGTTGGGCGGATCCGCCGAGGGTGTGGGGGGAGTGGCAGGTGCGGCACGCGATGGTGCCATCGACGAGCGGCATCTCCTGCGGGATCTTCATGGTCGCGGGGATGACGGCGTCCTTGCGCGGGTGAGACACGCCGCTCCAGATGTGCGTCCGCGAGTCGAGGACGCTGCCGTCGTGGCACGAGATACACGCCGCTTCGGTGCCGGCCCACGACTGCCCGCCCTTCTTCTCTGGCACGCCCACCAACGGCGTCGCGACGCCCTCGTCGAGGGGGGCGATGAGGTCGAGGTGGCACAGCGTGCACTCCTGACCCTGCGACGCGGTCGCGGTCGTCGTCTTCACCTGGACCGCCAGGAGCGGCTTCCCGCTGCCTGGCGCGACGGTGAACTCCGAGACCTTGCTGCCCTTGGATTCGACGACGTACAGGTGGTCGCCGTTGACCTCGAGGCCGATCGGGCCGTCGAGGTGAAGGACGTTGCCCTGCGCGTCCCGCACGACATCGATCAGCGTGCCGTCGCTCTGGAAGACCTGGACAACTCCGACGACGGAGTCAGCGACCCAGACCTTGCCGTCCTCCTCGTCGATGCCAGAGGGGCGGAACACCTGGCCGGGTGAGACGCCGTAGCCGACGATCGGGCGCATCGGCCGACCCGCGGGGTCGAAGTGCTGGACGCGACCGTTGAGCACGTCGGTCACGTAGGTGCTGCCCTTGGCGTCTACCGCGACGGTGCGCGGATGGTTGAACGCACCCCACGCGGTTCCACGCTTTCCGTGGGCTTCCCAAGCGTTTGTGCCCGGGTTGACCGTAAACGTACGGTTGCCATCGTTGTCGACGACCCACAGGTGCTTGCCATCAGCTGACACCGCGACGTCGGTCAGGTCGACGGCGCCGAGCGCCTTGTCGGCAGGCAGCGAGCTCTCCTTCACGGAGTTCGCGCTCGTCACGGCGACGCGGGAGTTGCCGGTGTCGGCGATCCACACGCGCCCGTCGGTGCTCGTTGCGACGCCCGACGGGCGGGAAAGGGCCACGCCAGCGACTCGGCGTACCGTCTGCGACAGGCTACCGTCGGCCGAGAATACGAGCATGCGGTCGCGCGCTCCGTCCGCGACCCACACGCGCCCCGTCGAATCGACCGCGACCGACGTGGGGTACAGCATCGGCTCCCGAGGGCCCGCCGTGAACGTGCGCGCGGGCGTGGCGACGACCGTTGAACCTGGGGTCACGGCAGCGCCGAGGAGCAGCAGGGCGCAAACGATGGTGGGATAACGCCAGAGACTTCTCATGGTTGGACCTCCGACGAGGGCAGCGGCAGCTCGTCCGAACCGTCAACACCCGAGGGGCCCCCCAGCACACTGGGCAGGAAGAACGTCTCCCCGGATTCGACTGCTTGAGCCTGTTTGGCGATGGTATTGGAGCGGAGCGCTTCGACGCGGACCGGGGAGTATCCGAGCGAGGCGAAGTCGAGCAGTCCGCTGTCCTCGGTGTGGCACAGCGAGCACTCGACCTTTGGCTTCTTCAGGTTGCCGTGCACGGTGGTGACAAGCGCCTTGCGCGCATCCACCGAAACTTCCGATCCGGGACCGCGGATCTGGTCGATCGCTTTCTGCTGCTCGGCGTCCGGCTTCCAGCGCCGACCCGTGTCGTCTGCGATCCCGATCTTCGTTCCGTACTCGCCGTGTCCGTGACGGTTGATGCGAGCCCGCATCGTTTCAATGACGCTTTCGTACCTCACCCCGCCAACGCGGGACGCCGCCAGCGTCGTTTGCCAGCCCTTGAGCTCGGGGTCGGAGCCGGACTCCTCGACCGCGTCGCTGAGGGTGGCGATCACCTGCTCGTCCCACGCCGCGGGGTGCTGGCCATTCGGGTGCACGGTCTCCAACAACGCCGCGAGGCGGAGCACGGCGGGCGGTTCCCGTCGGCTGCGATCAGCAAGGTTGAGCCAACCCAGCTCGGTTCCGTGCAGGTCCTCATCGCGGTGGCAAGTCTGGCAGTCGATGAACGTGGTGTGCATGTTGAGGAACGCGCGCACTTCCTTGCGCTCACCGTGTGGCAGCGGCGAGTGGCAGCCGCTGGTCGTGCAGCTGTTCCCGGGATCGGGCTCGTACCACGACGGGATCGCGTGGAAATGCGCGAGCGGTCCGCGTTGCAGCTCGTTGTGAGAGGCCCCGCCCTCACCGACCTTGTCGGACGACGCGGCGGTAAGGGTGGTGGCGTCCAGGCGCAGCGGCACTTCGTCCACCTGGATGGCCTGCTCCGGCCCGCTCAGCTGTCCGATCAGGAACCACAGCACAAACACGCCACACCCGCCCAGGACGACCGCCTGGAACAGGGCATACGCACGCATCGCCAACCGCCGCAAGACGGCGACGAACCCGGTGGGGACTTCAACCTCAGGCGTCGCGACGCCGAGCTCTTTGGCAACTTCGCGGAGCAGACCCGCATGCGCCTCACCGAGCTCGGTGGGGGGCATGTCGCCGGTCAGGGACCCGAGGTTGAGCGGGAACACCGAAGGCGAGAACATGACGGCGAAGAAGTGGACCACCACCACGTAGATCAGGGCGAGGAACGCCTCATAACTGTGGATGATGTACGCGAAGTTCAGGGCCCGGCCGCCGAGGTACTCGGAGGCGAGGTCCTCGCGCCACAACATGGCCCCGCTGAGGCCGATGACCGCCATGCCCCAGAACACTGCAAGGTATTCGAACTTCTGCGCGAAGTGGTAGCGCCCCTGGAGCGGCCGGTGCTTGCGCAGACCGAACAGGTACATGATCGTCTGGATGTACTGGAGCACGTCGTTCGGGTGGATGACCAGCGGCCAATCCCACACGACGTTCGCGGCGATGGCGAGCGACGAGCGATTCGGCGCCTCGGCGCGGAGGCGGCCGTAGTAGCTGCGCGCGCACACCACCAGGTAGCCGACGTGGTACGCGAACGTGATGCTGATGATCGCGGCCGCGATCCGGTGGGCGACGCGCATGTTTCCGAGGCCACCGACCTGCTGCACCAGCGCGCCCAGTGCCTCGCTGTCCGAGAACTTCATCGGCAGGCCGGAGAGCACCAGCAGGAAGAATGATCCCACCAGCACCCAGTGCTGGAACCGCTCGTGGACGGTCAGGCGGGACATCCGCTTACGGCCGATGGGGTGGGCCTGCACGGCCTGGGCGAGCGCCGTGAGCTGGAGGTGCTCCTTGTGGAGGGGACGGAACGCTGCGTTGAGCGACTCCATCACGACGACCATGAAGTCGAGCGTCATCTCGAAGAAGATCAGCAGGATGAAGCCCGTCGTGACCCAGAACTCGATCGTGTTGTCGCTGCGCTGCACGCGCATGTGGACAGCCGCGTTGGACAGCGCGGGGGTGGCGTTGTCGTGGCACCCGAGGCTGCGACAGGTGAGCTGCTGGTTGTCCTTGTATGTGGTGGACTGCGGGTCTTTCGCCGCGAGCATCAGGTGCGGGTTGCCATCTTCCGAGGCGTGACAGTCCATACACGTCGGTGCGTCGAGCAGGCCGAGCGTGGACGCCTTGCCATGGAAGCTCCGCATGTAGCTCGTGACCGCATCGTGCGTGCCATTCTTCGCGTTGAGCGCCGGGTCGCTGTGGCAAACCGCGCAGGTGCGAGCTGCCTCGCGAGCGGGTCGCTGGTCACCGAGTCGGCTGCCGACGTGGCGCAGGTAGTGCGAGGTGTCGACCGGAAGCGAGTCGTCGTGGCAGGTCTCGCACCGGACCGTGGGGTTCACGCCGCGGTGGAACGTGTCGGCGACAGCGGGCATCCGGTAGACCGGATCGTCGTGGCAATACAGACAGGCCGACTGCCCGTCGCGGAGCAGGGGCTCGGAGTAGGGTTGAGCCGCGAGGGTGGCTGCGTCGTGCACGCTCTTGGCGAGGCTCTCGGTGGGGCCGCGGTGGCTGAAGTCGACGGCGCTGCCCGAGCCGGTGACGAGGTGGCACGCCTCCGAGCAGTCGACGGAACCCACGTCGGCGTGGGGGATCTTCTCGACGGCGGCGCGGTCGTGGCAGCCGGTGCACGCAAGGCGCGTATGTGGACCGGCCCCGTCGGCCTGGAACCGTTCGCTCACGAAGAACAGGCGGAGGTCACCGGACGTCGCGTCCAGTCGAGCCAGGCCTGGGAACCGGTGGCAGAGCAGGCAGTTGTCCGGGTCGCTCGCCTCGATCGAGCGCGGGGGTGTCGCCGTCGCAGCGTCGTCAGGTGGGCTCGCGACCGGAGGTGTTGGTTCGCTGGGTTCTTGCGCCCACGCGGTGCCGCCCGAGATGGTCAGCGCCGCCGTGACCATAAACACGAGCCACATGCAATTTCGACGAAACATGCGAACTCCGAGCCCTGACCGGCAACTTGCGAGGTCTTGGACCTATGGCGATACCCCCAAGAGGTCAAGGTCGCCGAAGGGCCTCGGCGGGCCGCCCGCGCCACTGTCAACGCCGACAATCGTATGTGCTGTGGCGGCGTCGACAGGGGATGGACAACGTTTATCCCTGTGGACTGCGCGGTTTCGCTCGACGGCCGCGTCTGGGGGCTGTCGCGGGCGTGTAGTTGTGCGACAGACGTTGATGCATAAGTCCTATTTGAGGCTGGAAACTTGGCCGCACGTCTCCGGATGCCTCACGACGTGGCACCCGACGTCGGATTGGCCGTGTGGGTCGCCGCCTTACCCTTCCATCACCCACCGGTGAAGCCCACGAGGATCCCGATCCCCGGTCCGGCGACGAAATTCCACATCGCGACGCACGGCTCGGTCGACGAAGCCTCGCAACCTGGCGTGCTGTACGACGCGATTCCGGTCCGCGTCTCGAGGAGCGCAAACGGTCGCACTCCGGCCTTGCCGCGGGCGACTGCCACCGCGGATCTCAGCGTCGGCGACGTATAGGTGACGAGATGGTGCGTGTCGGTGTGCGCCGGCACGAACGCCCAGCCGCCGCCCCATTCGAGCCAGAGATCGGTGCGCTGGCGCTCAGTCGGGCCGAGCTTCGTGCGCGCGCCGACCTGCAGATCAAGCCGGGCAGCCGTGATCGCCTCGAATCGATCACCATGCCAGGACCACGACCGGTAAAAGACGTCGCCCTGGACGCCGACTTGCCAACGGGTCCGGCCTCCGCCAAGTGCTATCGCTGTCCGCAGCGTCGGCTCGGGAAATCTGTGCGCGGCGAGCCCCACGAACTGCCACGCAGGCGCGTTGAGCGGCCACAGCCCCGCGGCGACGTCGACCGTCGGGGCGGCGAAAGCTACGGCGGCAAGGGCGAGCCAGAGCATTGAATCCGTCCAGCCTTAGCCTTGATGCCAACGCCCGAAGGGGCGTCCCCGGTGGAGTCGTAAGCAGAACTCGTCAGATCGAGTTTACTCTGGTTCGCAAAGTAGCCCCGGAGCGGGTGATCGTCGAACGTAAGCCCGCCGGCTGGAGGGCTCGCGATTGGCGCCGGATGCTCGACGAGGGCGTTTACCGGACGCAGTCCGATCTCGCGCGTGCCGAGGGCGTGTCGACCGCGGCGGTGAGCATCGCGCTCGGGAAGCTGCGCTCCGACTTGACCTGAGATAGGCTCTTAGCATGTCCATTCGCGCATCCGTCACGGCCGGCCGCCTGGTCGTCGATCAGAAGACCGACCTCCCGGAAGGCACCGTTCTCGACTTGGTGCTCGACGACGAGGGCGACTCTTTGGACGAGGGTGAACGCGCGGCTCTGGAGCGTGCGCTCCGTGCGTCGCAAGACGACGCCCTGCTGGGCCGCCTGCGTCCCGCCAGCGAACTCCTGCGGGAGCTGCGCGCGCGTCGATGAGCGTTTGCACGACGGCGACCTGCGAAACGCAGATCACGTTGATCGATGCGTGGTGGCGTTTGAATCGTCCCAAGGCGCCTGATCTCTTTCTGGACGAGTTGGCCGATACCTTTGCGCTGATCGACAGCGCGCCGCAGCTCGGCCGGCCTTGGACTTCGACCGAGGTGCCTGGCCTGCGGCGGGTCGTCATGCGGGCGACGCGGTACCACGTCTATTACCGTCAGGACGACGATGACGTCGTGGTCCTGGCCGTGTGGAGTGCCGTCCGAGGTCGCGGCCCACTATTGTAGCTGGATCGGCCGGTTCCGGTGTGGGAAACGATCTGCCCTTGACGCTCAAAAGCGTCCCCGGTGGGGTCGTAGGCAGAACTCGTCAGATCGAGTTTACTCTGGTTCGCAAAGTAGCCCCGGAGCGGGTGATCGTCGAACGTAAGCCCGCCGGCTGGAGGGCTCGCGATTGGCACCGGATGCTCGACGAGGGCGTTTACCGGACGCAGTCCGATCTCGCGCGTGCCGAGGGCGTGTCGACCGCGGCGGTGAGCATCGCGCTCGGGAAGCTCCGCAGGGGCTGATCGGTAGCTGCGCGAGCATCACAAACGCCGTGGTACCCTTCCTCGTATGGCGAAACAGTACGGCGATCCGATGGTCGAGTCTTGCCCTCCTGAGGCCGAGCTCCTCGAGCCCGAGGAGTGCGACGAACAGTCCCTTCTGGGCAATGCCGCCGTCGCCGAACGGCTTCCAGCATGCCCACCAGAGGAACCCTCGGACCTGCTGGCACACGAGTCGGCGCAACCCGAAGCGCTCGACAAGGGTGAGAAGTACTGCGTGAGGGAGGGCGACACGATCGCCTCTATCGCCGAGAACGAGACGGGGGATGCGACAGACGCACTGCGGATCGCGGCGGCAAATCCGTCACATGTCGGGCCCCAGGGCGAAGTCACGCCAGGCGACACCCTGTGGATCCCGCCACACGACACCGAGAACGGCCTGCGGCGCGGAGCGATCCGCGCCATGGCGCGCGTGAATTCCGGCGGCGTTCAGTATCCGACGGAGTCATTGGATCTTGGCAACGGCGAGGAGATGCACCCGGGTGGCTACACGAACCCCGACTACTGGGAACCCGCCGGGGAGCTGGAGGTACGGTTGAGGCACGGCAAGAGCGCGTCTCAAGGCGTGCGGAGCCTGATTTCCGGACCGACGCGTTGTGATTGTGCGGTCGCGCTGCATGCCGTTCAGGCGTCCTCGATCCTCCGGGTCGTCGGCGCGGAGGCCTTCGACGCGCGGTTTGGCGCGGAGGGAAAGAACAACCAGGACCTGATTCTCGGCGGAGGCATGGATGGTGGGCTGCATGACTTCGTGAGCAAGGTCCCCCTCGAAGATCCTGCCATGCAGCTCCAGGAGGGCGATCAGGTCTACTTCGAGAACAGCCCCGTGTACCGGAAGAAGCACCCGGCGGGGTTCTGGCAGGGAGAGAACGCCGTGGTCGTAGGAAAGAACGGCAAAGGCGAGTGGTTGTTCTCGGGGTTCGGGGCGGTGAAAAAGACCGACAAGGAAATGCGTGTTGAACTCGCCGAGGCCCTGAACGCACCGCCAGACGAAGCGGATCGAGAGCATCCCGACTATGAACCTGCGTTCGATCGTAAGCTCCGTCGCAACCCCAGCCGCGAGCGCCGGGACCGTTGAATACGTGACCTCCTGAAACCAGGGAGGTGACCGTGAACTACTTGCCCGTGAACGAGGGTCGCTGGGACC
>CANNIZ010000044.1 GCA_947505245.1 Pseudomonadota bacterium
ATGACGACCGTGTCGGTGAAGTACGCGGCGAGGTCGGCCCCAGGGTCGTTTCGCACGAGGCGGATGGCGTGGTCCACGTCCGACGCGTGCACGGGGTACCCTCGCTTCACGAGCCCGTGGAGGCCTGAAACGAGGTTGTAGGCGCTCTCTACGGCAGCGGGCTCCCCCTTGAACCACACGGCGCTGCCCCGCTGATCCACGTCGACGGAGAACGCGCGGGAGACCATGCGCAATTGCGCACCAAACTCGCCGACGAGGTCACGGAGCTGGTTTTGATCGTCGACGACATACGTGCGTTCGATGGGGCACCCGAGGCAACATTCTATCCGAACGGCCTAACTGAACGGCGAACTCGACACCGCGTCGCGCACGAACGCGGCCGGGAGCACGTCGTAGCGCACCAGGCGCCCGGTGAATCGACCGCGACCCGCGGTGATCGCCAACAAGCGCGACCCGAACGTGCGGAGCTCGCGGAACGGGCAGTCGGCCGACACCGTGGCGTCGCGCCCGTCGACCTCGAGGCCGCCGACGCGCCCGCGACGGCTACCGATCTCGGCGTACAACGACCCGATCGTGTCCGCGGGTACCCGAACTTCGATCCGCCACCACGGCTCGAGCAGCACCGACCCGACGCGCGCGAGGGCGTCGCGCGTGGCGAGCTCGGCGGCGAGGACCATGTGCTCGTCGGTGGTGACGAACATGTCGTACTCACCGTCTTCGACGCGGACGCGCAGCCCGGCGACGGCGTAGCCGCCCTGCGGACCTCGGCTCGCCGCCCTCGACACGCCCTCGGCGACCGCGGCGTGGAACTTCGCGGGGAGGCGGTCTTCGTCGGTGAAGAACTCGAGCCCGCCGCGGTCGTCGGGGCCACACGGCTCCACGCTCACCACGCACCGCGCGAACTCCTGCACCTCTTCGGTCGAGCCTTTGCGATGAACCCCTTCGATCCCCGCGATCGCGAACGCCGGAACCTCCATGTACGGCACCAGCGGCGTGGCCAACGTAAACGACGACTCTTTGCGATCGCGCAGCACGTCGAGCACGCGCTCGAGGTGGTCGTGGCTGATCAAGCCGACCAGCGGCACGCCGGTGAGCTCACAGCGCGCGAGGTCGACTGCGGGATCCAGCGTGGCGACGAACGCGAGCGCCGCCTCCACGCGTTCGGCAGCCTCGGGCTCGGGAACGACCCGCACATGCAGCAGCGGAGGAGGCCACGGCGGCGCGCCGAGGACCAGGCGATGACCGTCGGTGTAGGTGTCTCCCGCGCGCCCTGGGAGTGGATCCCACGTCGCAAGCAGGGCGCCCGGCCCACAGTCCTTCGCGATCGAGGTCCGCGGCCCCCGCATCGTGTACAACTTCCCGATTCGGATGCTGTCGCCCGTTTCGGCGTGGACCCACGCCTTTCGCGGCGCCTGGCCCGACCACACGCGCACGATGTGGTACGGCAGCCCCTCTGCGTCGACGCGGGAGCAAAGCAGCTGGGCGACGAACGCGTGGTCGGGCCCCAGGACCACGTCCTCGCCGGTCTCGGAGTCCACGGCGACGGGCGACCGACGCGTGGTGGGGCTCGGCAACACATCGACGATCGCGTCGAGCACGTCCGTGACTCCGGCCCCGTTGTGCGACGACGCGAACACCACGGGCACGAGCTTGCGCGTCCGCACGGCAGCGCCGAGCGCCTCGCGCACCAGCGCTGGATCGAGGTCGAACGCGTCCAGGTAGCGTGCGAGCAGGCGATCGTCGGTGAGAGCGACCGATTCGGCGAGCCTGTCCCGCTGCCGCTTTACGTCGTCCTCTGTCGCGCCTGGCCACGAGCTGAGCGGCACGGCACGGACTCCAGCGTGCAGCTCGATCTCGTCGAGCAGCGCGGACGCGTCAAAGGCGCGGTCCACGCGCGACACCACCACGAGGCAAGGCAGCCCCATGCGGCTCGCCTCCGCCAACACCCGCGCGCCGCCGTGTTCGACGCCATCGGGACCGCTGACGACGACGATCGCAGCGTCCGCCAGCGACATCGCGAGCACCTGCTCGTGAAACAGCCCTTCGGAGCCCGGCGTGTCGATGAGGTGCACGCGGTGATCGCGCCAGTCCAACCAGGCCACCCCGCCGAATTGGGTTGATTTGTGCCGATGATCACACGCCTGATGGTCCAGCAGGGAGCTGCGCTCCTCCACGAGGCCCGCCGTCCGAACGGCGCCCGCCGCCTCGAGCAGGTGGTCACCCAGGGACGTTTTGCCCGCGTGGCGATGCCCCACGAGCGCGACGGTGCGGGTACGTCCGGACGTTGAAATAGCCTCGGAATCGTCCAATTGCAGCTGTACATCGCCGCTCTTGACGATGCGCTCCTGACCCCGAACATGTTGCGGAGGCTTCAATTTATTCAAGCCTAGCGTAGTCTTGCGTCGGAGGGTGAATGGGGTCGTCGGTTGTTGCATTCGGCGACTCACATCCGGGCCTAGTGCACCCTCGCAACGAGGACAGCCTCGCGATTGCGCCCCAGCCCGATGGCGCGTACCTCCTGGTCGTGTGCGACGGCATGGGTGGGATGGGGCGGGGCGATCAGGCCAGCCGGCTCGCCGTTCGCCACCTGTTGATGGCGTTCGGCGCCGCCGAAGGAGACCTCAAGGAGCGGCTGCTCAAGTCCGTCACCAGCACGGACCTCGCGATCCGCGCCGCCCTCTGCGTCGGCGGCCGAGGCCACGCCGGCTGCACGGTCGCGATCGCGCACGTGTTCGAAGGGACGGCTCAGGTCGCGTGGGTCGGAGACAGCCGCGTCTACCTCGTGCGAAGCGGCGCCGTGATCACCCGCACCCGCGACCACAAGCTCGTTCAGGAGCTCGTCGACCTCGGACAGCTCACCCCCGAAGAGGCCAAGCGTTCGAGCCTCTCGAGCGTGATCACCCGCGCGCTCGGCGGCCGCCCACCGGGCCCGCTCGCAACCCAGCCCGCGTTCCTCGAGCCGTGGAAGACCGAGCCCGGCGACACGATCGTGTTGTGCAGCGACGGACTCGCGGACCTGGTCCCAGACGAGGAGCTGCCGTCGCTCCTCGCGCCCAAGCCCGAAGGCAGCGTCGCGAAGATGATCCAGGTCGCGTGCGATCGCGGCGGGCACGACAACATCAGCGTGATCGTCGCGAACTTCGGACCCGAAGGTGCGCCCGACGACGTCGCTCCCCGCGAAGCCGGAGCGGTCACCGTCCTGCCCGAACCCACGCCAGCACCGGTCACCCGCACCGTCAGCTCAGCCGACGCCGCAAGGGCACGGCGCGCGACTGAGGCACGCCTGTCCCCGCCGTGGCTTGTCGTGCCCGCGGCCGTCGGGGTCGTCGCGTGGGCCATAATTCACTCCCTTAATAGCTGACTTTCGGCCGTCACAAGCTGTAACGTCGACGGGAGCCTTGGCGAGCGATGTTTCATCACCCCCGCGAGGTGATCGATGCGCGTCCTGCCAATGTTCCTGCTCCTCGGCTGCTCCGAGTACAGCTACACAAGCCCGGCGGAGCGCCCCGGCGTTGGGAGCGACGAAGAGGCCCCAGTCGCCGACGGGACGGGCACCACCGACACGGCGACCCCGACCGATACGTCGGTGCCGGCGGAGGACGAGACCCCACCACCTCCTGCCGAAGATGAGGAGGACAGCTGGCTTCCCGACTGGTGGCCCACGGATTGGACCTCCACGGACACCGGATCGGACTTCGACCCCTGGAATTTCGAGATCCCCGTCGATCCCGACATGCCGACGGCCACGGCTGCCATCTATGTAAACGACAGCTCGAACCTCTACACCTACGACCTTTCAACCGACACGGTGCACTACGTCGGCACGTTCTACGAGCAGACCACGGGTGGCGCCTGCACCTGGATGGTCGACATCGCGATCGACAACCAGGGCCATCTGTACGGCACCTGCGGCAACGAGCTCGTCCAGATCAACCCGAACAACGGCACCTTCGTGCACGCGCTGATGCTCGACCAGGAGTACGTCGGCCTTACGTTCCTCTCCAACGGCAAGCTCGTGCTCGCGGGCAACGGCGAGCTGCGGCTGTGGGATCCGACGACCAACGCCGCCACCGTGCTGAACGACGGCACCAACTACGTGACCAGCGGCGATCTCGTCGGTCTGCCGGACGGCAAGCTGTACTGGACCGTCACCGGCGGCGACGACCTCGTCCGCCTCGACGCGAACAACGGCAACACCACCTGGGTCGGCGCGACCTCGTCAAACTGGGGCAACGAGATCTGGGGCGTCGCCTGGGCCGAAGGGCAGCTGTTCGGCTTCACGAGCAGCGGCCAGGTGCTGCAGATCAGCTCGACCAACGCCCACGTCACGCTGCGCGCGACGCAATCGACGTCATTCTACGGCGCGGCGGCGAACCCCGTTACCTGGTAGGCATGGATGTCCTGATCGTCGACGCGCGGCTGTGGGATGGGACCGGCGCCCCCGTCCAGAATGGCGTCGACGTGCGCATCAGCGGCGATCGCGTCGTCGAGATCGGCCACGCGCTGGCACGGGACGGGACCTCGGTGATCGATGTCGCTGGCGCGACCGTGATCCCCGGCCTGATCGACGCCCACGTCCACCTGGCGATGGATCCCGGCGCGGCCTGGCGCACCACCACACCTGAGCAGCACGCCGAGGCGCTGCGCAGGCACCTGCGAGCCTACCTGGCGTGCGGGTTCACTACGATCCTCGACCCCGCCGTGGCGCCCGATGAACTGGCCCTGATCCGCGCCACCCTCGCCGACGGCGCGCCGGGACCGCGGTACCTCACGCTCGGCACGCCGTTCAGCCCGCCCGACGGCTACGTCGCGGTCGTGATCCCCGGGTTCCCGTCCGTCGCGTCTGCGGCGGACGTCGAGGCGCAGCTCGACGCCATGGTCGCCGAACGCGTGGACGGCGTGAAGGTGACCGTGGAAGACGGCATCGCCGGGCCCGTGTGGCCGATGCACAGCGACGCCGTTTTCTCCGCGATCCACGACGGCGCCGAGCGCCGCGGGCTGCACGTGTACGCCCACGCGATGACGCCGAAGGAGCAGCTGCTCGCGCTCGACAAGCTTCACCCGTACGCGTTCGTCCACCCGCCCGATCGCCCCGACAAGGACGCGCTCGAGGCGATCGTCGCGTCAGGCGTGTACGAGACGAGCACGCTCTCCGTGTTCGACGGCCTGCGTGGCGGCTTCGAACCCCAGCGGCTCACAGACCCGCTCGTGCTGCTGACGGTGCCGCTGGACGAGGTGTCGACGGCCCTCGATCGCGACGTCAAACACGCGTTCGGCCGCAAGATGATCGCCACCGCCTTCCCGCACATGCCAATGAAGGGGACGGTCGGACGCCTCGCGGCGCACGAGTTCGTGGTCGGGCCACGGGTCCGCCGTGCCGAGCGTTCCGTTCGCGATCTCTCGGACGCAGGCGTCCCGCTCGTGCTGGGATCGGACAGCGGCAACTGGCCGATCATCCCCTACCTGTTCCACGGCCCCACTTCGGTGCGCGAGCTTGAATTGCTCGGCGAAGCCGGGCTCATTTTCGAACAGGCGCTCACCGCCGCGACGCGCACGCCTGCGAAGATGCTCGGGATCGAGGCGGGGACGATCGAGGTCGGACACCTCGCCGATCTCGTGGTGATCGACGGTGATCCGCTCGCGGACCTCTCCGCGGTCCACCACGTCCGCCTCGTGTACCGCGCGGGCGTCGGCCACAGCCCAGAGGACTGGGCGATAGCGCCCTGATCAGCCGCCGAAGGTGTCGAGCACCCGGCGCACATCGGCCCACCGACGCGACGTCGAGCCGGCGCCGAGCAGGCTCATCGCGAGCGTGCGGCCCGACGGGGTGCGCACCACCGTGGTGAAGCAGTAGCCGGCTGTATTGCTGAAGCCGGTCTTCGCGGCGACCACGTCGTAGCGCGCGTTCGCCGCGATGCGATCCGTCGAGTGCAGCAGGCGCATCGGCCCGTTCTCGCGCTCGAGCCGCCAGAACGGCGCGCTGGCCGCGACGGACAGGTCCGGGTGCGCGGCCACGGCCATGACGGCGCGCACCATGTCGCGGGCGGTGGACATGTTGTCGTCCTCCAAGCCGCTCGGCTCCGCGAACGAAGAGTTCACCATTCCGAGGTCGCCGGCGACGTCGTCCATGCGCTGCACGAAGTCGTCGAACTCGAGGCCGCTCACCACCTGCAGGCCGAAGGCGGCGCGGTTGTCCGACGAGACGAGGGCCGCGCCGAGGATGTCCCAGCCCGTGTAGCAGTCGCCCTTGCTCAACCGCGAACGGGCACCCGAGCGCGTCGGGCGGAAGTCGTCGTTCACACACACGACCTTGTCGAGATCGGGCTCGTTCGACGCCATCGCCAGGCTCGAGACGAGCTTGGTGAGCGACGCGACCGGGTACGGATCATCCGCGCGGCGATCGAGCAGCACCTTGTCCGCGTCCATGTCGTACACGAACGCGGCGCGGCTATCGAGCCCGGGAACACGCTTGTCGGCGTGCCCTTCGAAGCCGGACGGGACATCGAGCGCCTTCCGGTTCGGGTGCCACTCGGGCGGCGCCCAGGGCGTGATCGTGCGCAGGACGTGGGCGTCTGCGTGCGGTGCGGAACGTGCAGTCGCGATGGTGATCAGCGCGACTGCGAGCGAGGCCATCAAAATGGAGATTCGCATGGAGAGGGGATCCGGGGCGGGAGGGGGCGTCGGGGCAGAGGGTCCGACGAGTTTCCCGCGCAGGGTCTGGACACGTCAAGCGACCCCTTGAGGTCCTCTCACAAGCCGTCCCGGCATTTCGCCGGTTGACTCACCATTTACAAAAGTCAAAATTCCGTTGCAGATCGTGGCTCGGTAGCCGAGCGCGCGTTGCACGAGGCGGCGTCCGCCCGCCGGCAGATCGTTGACAACGCGCGGCGTCGTGAGCGCGAGGGCGTCGACGTCGATCACGTTCAGATCGGCCCGCAGGCCGGGCGCGAGCAGGCCACGATCGCGCAGCCCGTAGAACTGCGCGGTCTCGGAGGTCTGCCGTTTCACGGCGCGCTCGAGCGACCACCGAGCACCGCGCGCCCGATCGCGCGCCCAGTGCGTGAGCATGAACGTGGGCATCCCGCCGTCGCAGATCGCACCACAGTGGGCGCCACCGTCGGAGAGGCCGAGCAGCGTGCGCGGATGATCGTGCAGCTCGCGAAGGACCTCAAGGCTGCCGTTCGAATAGTTGAACAGCGGGAAGTAGAGGAACCCCTCGCCGTCGTTCTGCAGCAGGAACTCGAGCGCGACCTGCTGCGGCGTGCGCCCGCTGCGCCGCGCGATCGCGCCGACGGAATTCTCGGGGGACGGCTCGTAGTCGGCGGGACCCGCGAACGGGTACATCTTGTCCCACGCCTGGACGAGCCAGTACTCGAACATGCCGGCCTGCGCGGGCTTCTCGGACAGCAGGGCCGCCTGGACGGCGGGATCGCGCAGACGAGCCTTGCACACGTCCCACGGCAGGTCCTTCAGCGTCTGCCACGTCGGGTGCAGCGCGAACGGGTGCGCCGTCGCGCGGAACGTCATCCACAGGCCGATCGCGCGGCCGGCGACCTGCGCGAACAGCGGCGAGCCGCGCTCACCCGCCTCGGCGAGGCCCTTCGCCACCGTCTTCCAGAGCTCGGGCGCGAAGTCGGTCTGCGAGAGGTTGAACACCACGGGACGACCCGTGTCGACCGCGATCTCCTCCATCCACTTCAGATCTTCGGCCACCTTCACGTGTTCGTCCGCGATGCCGAACACGCCGAGGCCCGTCTCCTTCAGCGCCTTGGTGATGCCGCGAAGCTCGTCGACCGGCGCGTACGTGCCCGCGACCATGCGGCCGCGCGCCGTCTTGTGCAGCGACGTGCGCGACGTTGTGAACCCGAGCGCGCCCGCGCGCAGCCCTTCGGCGACGAGCGCACGCATCTCGTCGATCTCGGCCGCGGTGGCGTCCCGCCCTTCGCCCGGATCGGGCCCCATCACGTAGCCGCGCAGCGCTGCATGGGGGATCTGCGTCGCGATGTCGAGCACGCGCGGCGTACGATCGAGCGCGTCCAGGTACTCGGGGAACGACTCCCACGCCCAGCGCATGCCCTCGGACAGGGCGGTTCCGGGGATGTCCTCGACGCCCTCCATCGTGTCGATCAGCCAGGCGCGGTCGGCCTTGCGGCAGGGAGCGAAGCCGACCCCACAATTGCCCATCAGGACGGTCGTCACGCCGTGCCAGCCCGAGGGCGTCAGCAAGGGATCCCAGGTGACCTGCCCGTCGTAGTGCGTGTGGACGTCCACCCAGCCCGGCGTGACGATGCAGCCGCGCGCGTCGGTCTCCTCCCGCCCGCGACCGGGGACGTTGCCCACCACGACGATGCGACCCCCTTCGATGGCGACGTCGCCTTCAAACCGCGGGTTGCCCGTTCCGTCGACGATCGTTCCGCCCCTGACAACTCGATCGTGCATCAACGTCTCCTGTGCGGCGCGAGGACCGCTCCAATGGGCCGTACCTCATCACCCAATGCCTTGACGCTCGCAACGGCAAGGTTAGGCTCACCGTCCTTACATCCCATCGCACCACGAAGGGGTCCCGTCCGGGATCCCTTTTTTATTTTTGGCGCCGAGAAAATCCGTGACCGAACTCCAAAACAAGATCCGAGCGTTGATCGAGCCCACTGTGGCCCGGCTCGACTACGATCTCGTCGCCGTGGAGTGGATCGCCGATACCCGTGGTGGAATGCTGCGGATCTCGATCGACCAGCTCAAGCCCGGCCTCGGCGGGATCGGGGCGAGCGACTGCGCGAAGGTCAGCCACCACGTCTCTCAGCTGCTCGATGAGACGGACCCGATCGAGTCGAACTACTTCCTTGAAGTCTCGAGCCCGGGAATCGAGCGTCCAGTCCAGCGCGCGTCCGACTTCGCGAAGTTTGCCGGGTACCGCGCGAAGGTGCGGCTCGCGGAAGGTCAACCCCGCAGGCGTTTCACCGGGAAGCTGGTCGGCGCCGAGGGGAACGACGTGAAGATTCAGGTAGACGGTCAAGAGTACACGTTTCCCGCCGACGCCGTCGAGCGGGCCCACCTCGTCCTCGATCTCGAGGAATTCGAACGGATCGGGAGCCAAACATGATCGCCAGTGAACTTGAGAAGCTCGTCGAAACCATCACGCGCGAGAAGAACATCCCGCGCGACCAGGTGGTCGAAATCCTCGAAAGCGCCATGGTCGCCGCCGCGCGCAAGAAGCTCGGCGAGGTCCGCGACATCGAGGCGAAATACAACGAGGAGCTCGGCGAAGTCGAGTTGTTCGAGTTCCGCACCGTGATCGACGGCCCTGAAGTCGAAGACGAAGAGATCGAGATCACGTTCGAGGAAGCCCGCCAGCTCGACCCCGAGTGCGAAGCCGGCGACTCGCTCGGCATCAAGATCGAGGTCGTCGACCTCGGCCGCATCGCCGCTCAGACGGCGAAGCAGGTCATCATCCAGAAGATGCGGGACGCCGAGCGCGAGCTCACGTTCAACGAGTTCAAGGACCGCAAGGGCGAGCTCATCACCGGCATCGTTCGCCGGTTCGAGAAGGGCAACATCATCGTCGACCTCAACCGCGCCGAGGCCATCCTGCCCCGCCGCGAGCAGGTGCCGACGGAGACGTACCGCCCGGGCGATCGCATCCAAGCCTTCGTCCTCGACATCACGCGCGCCACGCGCCAGCCCCAGGTCGTGCTCACCCGCACGCACCCGGGCCTGCTGATGAAGCTGTTCGAGATGGAAGTCCCCGAGATCTACGAGGGCATCGTGCGCATCGAGGCCTGCGCTCGTGAGCCGGGCCATCGCGCGAAGATCGCGGTCTCGTCGGGTGATCAGGACGTCGATCCGGTCGGCGCGTGCGTCGGCCTCAAGGGCTCGCGCGTCCAGGCCGTCGTCGGCGAGCTTCGCGGCGAAGCGATCGACATCATCCCCTGGCACTCGGACCCGGCGCGGTTCGTGGTGTACGCGATCGCACCGGCGCACGTCGCCCGCGTGTACATCGACGAGAACTCGCACACGATGGAGCTCGTCGTCCCGGACGACCAGCTCGCGAAGGCGATCGGCCGCCGCGGCCAGAACGTCCGCCTCGCGGCCCAGCTCACCGGCTGGCGGATCGACATCTACAGCGAGTCCAAGCACGCCGCCAAGCTCGACGTCGCGCGTGAAGAGATCCGCCGGATCGCGAACCTCTCCGACGAGGTCGTGGACGCCCTCGTCAAGAGCGGCTTCCAGTCAGCTCAGGAAGTCGCGGACTCCGAGAGCGGCGAGATCGCAGCGGTCCTCGGCATCTCCGAAGAAGATGGCCAGGCAATCGTCGACGGCGCCGACAAGGTCGTCGAGGCGTTGATCATGGAAGACGCGGAGCGGCGCAAGCGCGGCCCCCGCGAAGCGGTCAACGCGGAGGATTAACCAGCTGCCTCCACGCACGGATCCCGAACGTACCTGCGTCGCATGCCGCGGCAAAGCGCCACGCGGCGTGGGTATGCTCCGTCTCGCCGTCATTGGCGACGCGATCGCGATCGACGCCGCGGCTACTGCGCCCGGGCGCGGCGCGTGGGTTCACGCCACGCCGGAGTGTCTCGAACGCATTGAACGCGAGCGGGGTCGCCTCCGCCATGCGTTGCGCACCGAAGCTGCGCTCAGCGGACCGCTCCGACCAGCGGCTCGGCGGGTGCTGGGCGAGCGAGCGACCGCCGAACTGGTCCGGGCTGCGGCTGCCGGCGCGCTCTGTTCTGGGGCGAAGAACCTCGAACAGTCTCTGGCCTCCGACCAGATCGTAGCGTTCGCAGTGGCGAGCGATGCGTCGTCAAAAACCCTGGCTGCACTTACCATAAACACGGCCATCCCCTGGGCGCGGGTCGCATTGGACCGGAAAGCGCTCGGCGCGATCGTGCATCGGGGGCCGCGGGCAGCGGTCGGAGCCACGCGATCGACCGCGAGTCGGCAACTCGTTTCCCAGTTGCACATGCTCCGTTCGCTCGGTTAATACGTCGAGTCCCACAGCGTCCCGCGTTCGCGCAGGAAAGGTCGAGCCCCGAATGTCGAAGAAGGAAGATGTCCTCGAGCGCATTTCGCGCAGCCCCGGCGACGGCAAGAAGAAAGCCGAAGTGCCGCCCCCGGTCGTTGCGGCGCCCGGAGCAGCTCCCGCAGGTGCAGACGGATCCCGACGGGTGGTCGCGGCCGGAAAGGTCGTCGTCCGCCGCGCGCGTGCGAAGAACGAGCCCGCTGTGGAAGAGAAGCCTCCCGCCACCGTCATCCGCCGCCGCACGGTCGAGATCGAGGCCGCCCCCGAGGCGCCCGCCGCCGTGAAGCCCGAGCGCATCGAGGCAGAGCCGCCCGCTGAAGAGCGGCCGTCCACGCGCGCCCAGCCCCCGCGGGAAACCGCTCCGGTGGCACCTGTCGAGGTCGCGGCCGAGCCGGTGGCCGTCAAGGTGCCCGAGCCGGTGGCCGTCAACGTGAAACCTGCGAGCACGGCTCCCGTGGAGCCCCCGGTCGAGGCCGTCGAGGTGAAGCCCGCGCGCGTCGAGGCGCCCGTCGCCAAGCCCGCAGCGGCCGTCGTTCCCACGAAGCCCGAAGCTCCCCGCACGATCGTGCGCACGGAGACGCGTACAGCGCCTGTGGAAACGCGCCCTGCCCCCGCAGACACGCGTCCCGCAGCCTCGGCCGATCCCATGGCCGCCCGCAACGCCGAGGTGGATCGCCTCCGCGCCGAAGGACGCCTCGGCAAGGGCGTCATCTCGTTGCCGCCCGGCTACGATCCCAACGCCCGCCGCCCGGCCCCTGGTACGGCCACGGCACGCCCGCAGCCGCCGACGGCAGCGGTCGCCGCTGATGAGTGGCGCCGCCGCCGCAGCGAGATGACGCCCGCGCCCGCGCCCGCCGCAGACGATCGCACCAACCGCAACCGCCGCGGTCGCACCCCGATGATGCCGGACCCGATGGCCATGCGCCGTCGCCCCCGGCGCAAGGTCGGCGGGCCCGCGAAGGCCGCCTCGCCCGAGAAGAAGGCGAGCAAGCGCAAGATCCGGATCGACAACCTGATCACGGTCGGCGCGCTCTCCCACGAGCTCGGCGTGAAGGCCGCGGTGGTGATCAAGCACCTGATGGCGCTCGGACGCATGGTGACGGTGAACGAGCTGCTCGACCTCGAGACGGCCACGCTCATCGCGCAGGAATTCGAGTACGAGGTCGTCAACGCGGGCTTCCAGGAAGACCAGTTCCTGCAGCACGTCGAAGCCGTCGCCGAAGAGACGGGCCTGCAGTCGCGTCCCCCGATCGTCACGATCATGGGCCACGTCGACCATGGCAAGACCACGCTGCTCGACGCGATCCGATCGGCGAAGGTCGCGTCCGGTGAGGCCGGCGGCATCACGCAGCACATCGGCGCCTACCAGGTCGACCTCGACGGCGACAAGATCACGTTCATCGACACCCCGGGCCACGCGGCGTTCAGCGCGATGCGCGCCCGCGGCGCCCAGGTGACCGATATCGTCGTGCTCGTCGTCTCCGCAGACGACGGTGTTCAGGCCCAGACCGAAGAGGCCATCGCCCATGCGAAGGCGGCCGGTGTGCCGATCGTCGTCGCCGTGAACAAGATGGACAAGCCGGGCGTTTCTGCCGACCCCATCAAGCACAAGCTCTCAGAATTGGGCCTGCAGCCGGAAGACTGGGGCGGCGACACGATGTTCGTCCCCGTGTCCGCGCTCAAGAAGCAGGGCATCGACGAGCTCCTCGAGGCCATCCTGCTCCAGGCCGAAGTGCTCGAGCTCAAGGCCAACTCGGATCGTCACGCCGAAGGCGTCGTGATCGAGGCCCGCGTCGAGCGCGGTCGCGGTCCGGTCGCCACACTGCTCGTCCAGAAGGGCGTGCTCAAGCGCGGCGACAACGTCGTCATGGGCGCCACCTGGGGTCGCGTTCGGGCGATGATGGACGGCAACGGCAAGACCGTGGCCGAAGCCACGCCGTCGACGCCGGTCGAGATCTTCGGCCTCTCCGAGCTGCCCGAGACGGGTGAGCTGTTCTACGTCGTGAAGGCGGAGAAGGACGCGCGCACGCTCGCCGAGCACCGCCAGCGCGAGAAGCGCGAGTCTGGCCTCATCCAGCCGGGCCGCCGCACCGCCGCCGATCTGTTCGCCCAGGCGGATGTCGAGACCAAGAAGGTCCTCCCGGTCGTGCTTCGTTGCGACGTCCAGGGCTCCCTCGAGGCGCTCAAGAACGCGCTGTCGCAGCTCTCCGTCGACGGCACCGAGCTTCGGTTCTTGCACGCCGCGGTCGGCGAGATCAGCGAGTCGGACGTCAACATGGTCGCGAGCTACGGCGGCCTCCTCATCGGCTTCAACGTGAAGTGCGACGCGATGGCACGCCAGGCGTGCGAGCAGCAGGGCCTCACGCCCGAATACTTCCAGGTGATCTACCACGTCATCGACCGCGTCACTGCGGCGATGAGCGGCCTGCTGGGCCCGCAGTACCGGGAGGTCAAGCAGGGCACCGCCGAAGTGCGCGCCGTGTTCACGATCTCCAAGGTCGGCAAGATCGCCGGCTGCTACGTGCAGGACGGCAAGATCGGCCGCAGCCACGGCGTCCGCGTCATGCGCAACGGCGTCAAGGTTCACGAAGGCAAGATCAGCACGCTCAAGCGGTTCAAGGAAGACGTCCGCGACGTCGCCTCGGGCTACGAGTGTGGCGTCGGCGTCGACGGGTACGAAGACCTTCAGGTCGGCGACCTCCTCGAGACGTTCTCGCAGGAACTCATCAAAGCCGTTGCGTAGTCACAGCGACCCCGCAGTTCGATGTACGTAGGCGTCCTTCGGGTCGTGCTGCACATCCCTCACGCGCGGACGTTGAAAGACGGCCGCGCGGTGCTGCAGCGCCTGCGCGACCGCGTGCGGAGCCGGTTCGAGGTGGCCGTGGCCGAGGTGGACGTCTCCGAGACGGCGTCCCGGCGGGTGTTGGCGATCACGACGGTGGGTGATGACGGGAAGGTCGTGCGCTCCGTGCTGGACAAGGCGCGCGCGTTGATCGAGCAGGACTCGGACGCGCTCGCGACCGACGTCGTGGTCGACGTGTTCACGTGGAAGCCTGACGCACGGTAGCCAGGCGCTCCCCAGGAAAATTCCCCGGAAGCCCTTTCCGCGCGGATCCTGCCGTGTTCAAATGAAGGCCCGCCTGTTCTTCCCCGCTGAGAGGCCGCCCGGCCGTTTGGAGTCGTCATGAGTGAGCTCGCAAGGCAACGCGATGCGCGCGACCTGTGGATCTCGCGCGGACACTTGTTCGCGATGGCCGCTGGTACCTTTGTTCTGGCCGCCACCACGTTCGCCCTCGGGTTCACGATCGGTCGCGAGAAGGCCCCCCCGCAGGCCCCGATGGGCGGCGGAATGGCCGACGATCGGCCGCTGGTGGAGCTGCTCGCGCGGGTCGAGGCCTCGTCACACGTCTATGGCGGCGTGGAGCGGCTCACGTTCCCCGACATCCTCGAAGGCAACGCGCAGGTGCCCGAGTTGCCGCCGCTCGAGGTGTTGCCCACGCCGGCACCCACGGACGCCGCGCTCGCCACGCCGATGCCGGTCGGCAAGCCCGTGCTCGTGGAGCCTGCCCTCGCCCACAACCCCGTCGGCGATGCCCCCCGCGACGGCGCTTTCACGATCGAGGTCTCGCGCACCGACGACGAGGCTCAGGCCATCACCGCGAAGGAGCGCCTGCGCGCGACGGGGCTGGACGCCTGGCTCTTGCTCGAAGACCGCGACGGCAAGCCCGCATGGCGGGTGGAGGTCGGTGGGTATGTCGATTCGCCCGCTGCCGACCTCGCCCTCACCGAGGTCGTCACCCAGATCAAAGCCGCAGGCGTGATCGCCGCGCCGACCATCGTTCCTCGAGGACACTGACATGGCGACCTGGACGGACTGGCTCGATCAGAACGCGTCCAAAGGGGTTCGTCGGTACGTGCCGAACTCGGTGGTAGAGGTCGTGAACGCCGTCACCACGGAGTCGAAGCTGCGCACGATCGGCGCGCGTCACGCCGACAACCCGATCGGCCGACCGAACGACGGCACCGCGATGATCGACCCGAAGTTCCTCACCGGCACGTCGCTCGTGAAGAAGATCCCGGGCGGGGCGCTCGTCTACATTCGCGCCGGGACGCGCATCGCCGACGTGAACGAGCAGCTGTGGGCGATGGGGCTTTCGCTGCCGAACATGGGGAGCTTCGATCACCAGTACTTCGCAGGCGCCGTCGCCACCGGGACGCACGGATCGGGCGCCACGCTCGGGCCGCTGGCGGACGCGCTACGCGCGGTGGACCTCGTCGACGGCACCGGCCAGTGCTGGCGAATCGAAGACCCTGCGCAACCGGTCACCACCAAGGCCGCGTTCAGCAAGTCGAACCCGAAGTGGAAGCTCGTCCAGGACGACCTCGCCCTGTGGCGCTCCGTCGGCGTCCACGCGGGCGCGCTCGGGTCGGTCGTGGGAATGATGCTTTCCGTGATGGACGCCTACAAGCTTTGGGAGACGCGCCGCGCGGGCACGTGGGAGGCGCAGCCGAAGACGACGGCGGCCTGGAAGACGCTGCTCGGCACGTCTCGCCACTTCGAGCTGTTGATCTGCCCGTACCCCTCGGACGATGGCACCCACTTCGCCGTCGTCACGAAGCGCGACCTCGCGACCGACGACGTGGCCGACAAGTGCGTTCCGGACGCGTCGAACGACGGCGATGAGCTGCCGCCCAACTCGCGCCATTTCACCCACGAGCTGCAGCGGTGGGTGCGGCGCGAAGAAGGCCAGCTGCTCCCGCTCGGCGAGATCCTCGTGAACGCCCCGGATCTCGCGCCCGCGCTGCTCCGCAAGGGCATGTCGAGCCTGATCCCCAAGAAGCCGAGCGGGTACGACTTCGTCGATCGGAACTACCGCATCCTCCTGCTCGGCATGGGCGTGAAGGCGCACGGCTACGAGATGGCGATCCCGCTCGAGAACCTGAACAAGGTCGTCGACGTGATCCTCAACGTCGCCGCTGATTGGAACAAGTCCACCGACAGCCGGCACGATCGCTGCCTGTTCACGTCGCCGTTCGCGGTCCGATTTGTCGCCGGGGGCCCGCAGTTCATCGGCACGAACGGCAAGGAGCGCGCTGGCGGCAAGTCGAGCGACGTGTGGGCGTTCATCGAGATGCCGCGGCTGTTGATCCACGACGAGGAGGAGAAGAACCGCGAGTACCCGAACTACCCGCACGCAGCGGTGCGCTCGATCTGGCACGCGGTGCGCCCGTTCGGCGTACGCGCCCACTGGGGTCAACACGAGTTCCTCGTGTCCACCGATCTGCCCCTGCTGTACCCGAACCTCGACGCGTGGAAGCAGCAGGCGAACCGCCTCGATCCCAGCGGAAAATTCGCGAACGCGCGCGCGCTGCAGATCGGGCTCCGGTAGGCCGACCACGTGGCCCCGCAGCTCAAGCTCTTCTTCGATCGTCGCGTGATCGACGAGATCGGCCGCGACCTGCGCGGCGTCGGCGTCCGCACGGGGACGTTCGAGGAGCGCGCCGCAAACGGGCTCGACGCGCTGGAGCTGACCGGGCGCGCGAGGCACATCATGCTGGCGATGCGCGACGTGCTGCCCGCCGATCCACCCGAAGCGCTGGCCCTCCTCGTTGCCTCATTTGGGCCGCCGCACGCCACCGACGAGCTGGTCGGCGCGGGTATGGAGCCGTTCAAGTACCTGCCCCACGCGCTGTACATCGCCGAGTTCGGGCTCGACCACCCCGACGAAGCGCTCGTCGCCTGTGAAGCGATCACGCGCCGTTTCACTGCCGAGTACTGCGTCCGACCCTACGTCGAGCGGCACCCGAAGAAGACGTGGGCTGCGCTCAAACGATGGACGAAGTCGCCTGATCCCCATGTTCGAAGGCTCGTCAGCGAGGGGCTTCGCCCACGCCTCCCGTGGGCGCCGCGGCTGCGCTCGCTCCAGCAAGACCCGCGCCCGGCGCTCGTGTTGTTGGAGGCGCTGAAAGACGACCCGAGCACACTCGTGCGCCGCAGCGTCGCGAACCACCTCGGCGACATCGCGAAGGACCACCCGGACCTCGCCGTGGAGGTCGCTCGACGTTGGCTCGTCGACGCGACGCCCGAGCGTCGGAAGCTCGTGGCGTACGGCCTCCGGCACCCGATCAAACAGGGTCACATGGGGGCCCTCGCGGCCCTCGGACACGATGGTGCGGCCATACGGATCGAGGGGTTCACCGTTCCCGCGCGCGTCGCGCTCGGTGACGACGCTCCGTTCGCGTTCGATGTCCTGTCCACCGGTAAGCAGCCGCAGTCGCTGGTGATCGACGTCGTCGTCCACTTCGTAAAGGCGAGCGGAAAGACCGCGCCGAAAGTGTTCAAGGTCGCCCGACGCGTCGTTGCGCCTCGTGAGCGCGTTTCGCTCTGTGGGCGGATCCGCACCGCCGTGATGACCACCCGAACGCACCACCCCGGGGAGCACGTCATCGACGTGCAGATCAACGGGCAGAGGTTCGCGGCGGGAAGGTTCGAGCTGTTCGCGGTTTGACAGCCGACGTCGAGATGTATCCTTCGCCCCCGAAACCCTGGAGGAACAAGTGAAGATTGGAACCGCCCCCCGCTGGATGCTCGCCGTCGCCCTCGCGATGGCCGTCCCCGTCGTGTTCATCAACACGGTGGACGCTGCGTTCGCGAAGGACACGTTCGCTGCGGGCGATGTCGTCGAGGTCGACGTCAAGGGCTCGTGGTACCCCGCCAAGGTGATGGACGTCCTCGCGGACGGCTTCTGGGTGCGGTTCGACGGCTACAACGCGGACTACGACAACGTGTTCCCCGAGGCGAGCCTGCGCACGCCGAAGGACGGCAACACCGGCGCGAAGCTCGGCGCGCTGGCCGCGGCGGCGACGAAGTCGGCCACGGGGGTGTCGGTCGGGAGCGGCGGCGGCGGGAAGACGTCCGTTGCGTCGTTGCCTCCCCTCTCGCGGTCCGGTTGGGCGCCGCCGAGCGCCACACCCGCGCCCACCGAATCGGCACCCGCCGAAGCCCCCGCCCAGGGCAGCCGCGCCGGCAACGGTGGCGGCTCGACGGCGGCGGCCCCCGCGGCGGCGCCCGCGATCGCTGCCACACTCGCGATCCCCGCGTTCCATCCCCAATACCCGGACATCGCGTTCCGCATTGGTGATCCGGTCGAGGTGATCGAGAACGGCAAGTGGTACCGGGGTCTGATCACCAACTTCGACTTTCCAAATCGGCCGTTCACCGTGAACATGGAGCTCTACGAAATGGACCGCTGGTGGCCCACGACCGAGGTCCGGACCGTCGCGGGGTACGACTACGCCAAGCTTCCGTCGACGTCGTCGATCGGCAAAGACGGCGCGTGGCACGAAGGTGACCAGATCCAGGCCCAGTACCGGTGGTCGGTGAACAACTACTGGGGCGATGGCGTCGTGGTGTCCGTCGACGGCGACAACTATTACGTCTACCTGCCCGAAGGCACCGGAACCACAGGCCAGAACTACATGTGGCGACACTCGGATCGCGTGCGCAACCCCGGCGGCAACAAGACCGGCTGGGACGAAGCACCCGATTCTTCCGGCCAGCGCGCCGCGTACAGCGCCGCCGTCAGCGCCGCGGGCTGCGCTGACCCCGGAGGCAAGAACGCGACCGCATCGTTCCCGTTCCTCTGGTACTACGACCACAGCTTCGATCGGCTGGTGTACGGCGTCAGCGTGTACCAGATCCCCGAGTCGTCGGTTTCGGCTGCGTTCGAGGCCTACAAGTGCCTGGGGCCCGTGGCGTCGAAGTACACCAACCTTCCGAGCGACGGCGTGCCCTACGACGACGCCATCCCCACGAACGTGCAGGCGGGTTTCCTCGCCAACGCCTCGTCGATCATGAAGAACGCGATGGTGGAGGACGTGAAACACGCGCTGCTCGCGATGGTGATCTACGAGGGGACCTACACGCCCGGCGGTGCTGCGACGAACCTCGCCTACAAAGACGGCCTCGAACGCGTCAAACGGAAGATCGAGGCCGACGGCGGTGTGACGAAGATGGCTGGCGCCTTGCGTCTGGTCGGCGAGACGATCGCTTACCCGTGGGATGTGCTCGAAGCGCGCTGGGGTCCAGCCCAGCAGGGCCTGATCGACTACGCGGCCACCCAGTCCCCGAGCATCGACAGCATCGAGGGCTACACCACGTCGTTCACGTTCACGGACGCCCGAATCGAGGGCCTCGCGAAGACGGCAGCCCTGAAGGCTCACCCCGGGGGCAGCGTGCTCGCTTCCCACACGGATTCGGCCTCGCTCGTCGTGATCAAGGACGACTACGGCGTCCCAACGTACCGCTACACGTACGTCGGCATGTTGCTCAAAGACCCCGCGATGATCACGTGCGCAAAGGTCGCGTACCGCTACCGCGAGGACTACGCGGGCAACGGAGCCTACAGCGCCGGCTTCGTCGACCGGTTCGGCGCGTACTCGATGGCTTCGGTGGACGACTACGCCAAGTGCCCGTAGCTCACCAGGCCGCGTCGGCGCGGCCGCTCGACGCGAGCTGGACGATCACCATCCCACCGGCCTCATCGCTGGTGGTGGGATCTTCGACCACGCCGTCGATGGATACGGCAGGCGGCACGTCGACGCCGACGAGCTCGAACACCACGCCCTGATCGAACACCGACCCGGCGTGGTACGTGACGTGCCAGCCCTGGTCGACGGTGAGTCGCGTGCCGTCGTACAGCGTGAACTCGCCGTGGGCAACGGGCCAGGCGCGCACGTACAGGACGCCGGCGTCGTTCGCGTACGACTCGACGCCCGCGTCGGAGGCCGGCGCCAACGTGTCGATCGTGGGCCGCAGCAGCGGCACGATGCCGCCGGCGCGCAGGTACAGCGGCAGCTTGCCGAGGGGAGCGTCCACCGTGAACGTGCCGGGGCCGCGCAGCACCTCGCCGGTGAACCAGTCGATCCACGCGCCGCTGGGGACGGGCACGTCGCGCGTCACGGCGCCCGCGCGCATCACGGGCGCGACGAGCAGGTCGTCGCCGAGGAAGTAGGTGTCGCTCGGATGCAGGCCCGTCTCCGGGTGCGCGAGGCCGAACGCGCGCACGCTCGGCCGACCGGTCGTGCGGAGCGCGTTCGCGTGGGTCCAGGTGTACGGGAACAGGCGCAGGTGCAGGCGCGTGTAGTCGCGGTACCAGCCGAGCATCTCGGCGTCGAAGCCGTTCGCTTCCGTGAACTCCCACGCGACGTCGCTCGAGGCGACGCCGATCTGCATCGCAGCCGACAGCGCGGTCTGCTCGAACCAGCGCGTGAACGTCTCCTTGTTCGGCGGCGAGTGCCGATAGCCGCCCGTGTCCGACGCATAGAACGGGTAGCCTGACGCCTGCACGGACAGGCCCGTCGCGAGCGACGCCTCGAGGCCGCCGACCGAGGTGTACACGTCGCCGTCGCGCTCCACCTCCTCGCCCGCGGCGGATAGCGACGCGTCGAGGTCGCCGGGCCAGATGATGCAGCCGTTGACCTGCTCGCCCCACGTCCCCGTGCGGCAGAGCAGGAACCCGCCGTCCGCGGGCAACGTCGCCCGGTAGGTGGCGTGGTAGGCGCGCGTGTAGCCCTTGTGCATCGTGCGCTCGTCGCTGCCGTCTCCGAAGGTCCACGGCAGGCGATTGCCGTTGAGGCCGACGATCACGTCCTCAGCGAAGTCGAGCTTGTAGCCCTCGACGCCCATCGACGTGTAGTTGCCGAGCAGCCCGCGCCACCACGCGACCGCGTCTTGGTTCGTGAGGTCGAGCAGCGGCCCCCAGTCGGTGAGCGGCGGCGGGTGCTGAGGCGGGTAGAAGCCGTGGGACTCCGCGTAGGCGCTGTTGACGGCGGCATCGTCGGGGTCGGCGTAGGGCGTGTGCCACAGCGCCATCCGGAAGCCAGCCGCGTGGGCGGCGTCGATCATGGCCTGCGCGTCGGTGAATTTGGCGGGGTCGAAGTCGAAGGTATTGACCCCGGTCGCGTACGGCCGGTCGATCCATATGCCCGAACACGGAAGATCGAGGTCGCGCATGGCGGCGAGATCACCTTCCACTTGAGCCTGCGACTCGTTCTCGTTCCGCCACACGAGCGGCCCCGTCGCCCACGGCGCGGGCAGCGCCGGAAAGCCCGTCGTCTGGTAGTACGCGAGGTAGACGTCGAGCGGATCGGCCGCCTCGTAGAGGTGGAACGCGAGCCCGGCGCCCGACGCCTCGCCCGTGCCGACGGTCGCGGTCACCACGTTCGGCGCGCTCGTCGCGACGTCGAACACGGCCGGGTGGTCGTCTGCGACGAGCAGGCCCCAGCCCGACGTCCCGACGATCAGCGGCACGGGGACGTGCGCTTCATTGTACCCGGACCCGCTCGCCGGATCGACCTCGAGTTGCATCGCGCGACGCTTGCCGCGGTGGTTTGGACCGTCGAGGTGCTCGCCGAGGCCGTAGAACCCCTCCTCCCCGTCGACCGTCACCGACAGGCGAAAGTAGGCGATGTCCATGCCGGCGTCGGGGACGAGGCGCAGATCCCACGCGTGGCCTTCGGCGGGCATCACGCTGAGCGTCGCGTCGCCGTCTTCGAACCCGAGCACGACGTCGAAGCCCGACTCATCCCCCGTGACCGCCGCGGAACGCGCGGCGAGATAGCGGGCGCCTGCGTCTTCGAACCACGGGTCGTAGCTCGACAGGTCGTCGTACCCCTGCACCACGCCGACCTCGACGCCGGCGAGCGGGAGTACGAGGCGATCGCGTCCACCGACCGAGAGCACGAGCGCCTCGCGCACCTCGTCCCACACGATCGCGGTTCCGGACGGGGTGGGTTCGACAGGTTTGCAGGCCAACAACGCGAGAGCGAGCACCACGCCTCCAGTCCCGCCGACTATCGCCGCCGACGGCGCAGCGCGACGAGCGCCGCGACCAGCATGCCTGCGAGCGGGTCTGGGCGCGCGGTCCCACAGCCGCACGCCTCGCCAGGGACGTCGACCACATCGGTGTCATCGACGGGATCGACCCACGGACGATCGGCGGCGGCCGGGTCGGTGTCCACCAACGTGTCCGTGTCCACCGACGTGTCCGTGTCCACCGACGTGTCCGTATGCACCGACGTGTCCGTATGCACCGACGTGTCCGTATGCACCGACGTGTCGATCGCGGTGTCATCCGTGTCGGGAGGGATAGCGTCGACGCCATCGCAGTCCTGGTCGATGCCGTCACCCGGCACGTCGACCGCGCCGGGAAATCGCAGCCCGTCGAAGTCGTCGCAGTCGTCGCCAAGGTCGATCATGTCGGACGACGGCCGCGAACACCCATCCTCGCGCGTCGCGGCATCGCCGTGCTGGTCGGCGTCGCGATCCTGGTACCACGCAATCACCAACAGGCCTTCGTCGACGAGCAAGTTGCAGTTCTGGTCGCGTTTGTCGCACGTCTCGGGCGCGCCCGGAAACACGGCCCCATCGAGATCATCGCAGTCCGACGAGTCGAGCACGCGTCCCGTCGGCTGCTTGCAGGCCGAGAACGTGTCCGTCTTGTCTCCGAACCCGTCCGCGTCCCCGTCGGCGTACCACAGCAAGAACAACAGACCGTCGTCCGGCGTGTTGTCGCAATCCTGATCGACGCCGTCGCAGACCTCGGAAGCACCGGGGTGGCGCGCCGTGTCGTTGTCGGCGCAGTCGCCGGCCGTGAGGACCGTCGCAGGGATCGGGCTGCACGAGCTCACCGCGGTCGCCGCGTTTCCGAACCCGTCCCCGTCGCCGTCGACGTAGTACGTCGTGAACACCAGCCCGTCGTCAGGCGTCCCGTCGCAGTCGTCGTCCTTGCCGTTGCAGGCCTCCACCGCGCCGGGGTTGACTGCAAACACGGCGTCATCGCAGTCCGATCCGTCCTTGGTCATGCCGGTGCTGACGACACAATCGGTGGTGGCGACGACCTTGCTGCCGAAGCCGTCCCCGTCGACGTCCGGGTGCACGACGAAGCCGTTGGTGGCGTCGGAGCCATCGGTGAGCAGGTCGCAGTCGTCGTCGACGCCGTTGCAGACCTCGATCGCCGTGGACGCGATCGCCGCGTTCGTGTCGGCGCAGTCGCCGCCCTTTCCGAAGGACTTGGCTCCGTCGCCGTCACCATCCTGGTCATAGTCGTTCTTCCCATCGCAGTTCTTGTCGATCCCGTCGTACCAGGTGTCAGCCGCGCCGGGGTGCACGGCCGCGTCGTTGTCGTTGCAGTCGTCCACGTCGGACCGGTAGCCGTCCCAGTCCTTGTCGAGGCTGGTCGCCGGGACAAACGACGCCACGGGTGTGATCGCCACCTCGTCGAACGCCGCCTGCGCGCCGGCCCCCCAGGTCGCGTCCATCACCATGCGCACCGTCACCGACGTGCCCGTAGCGGTGAAGCGGCAGTAGACGAATTGCCACTGCGCGCGCGCGTTCACGCCCGACCCGCAATCGCCGATGCCCCCATCGAACTGCGTGTAGTTCTGGTCGGCCAGGTCGAGGTAGACGTTTCCGGTGTTGGTCCCGCTTCGCCAGAGGAAGCCCGACAGGACGTAGTCCTGGCCCGCCACCGTGGTCGCGGTGTTCGTCATCGGAACACCGGTCGTCCAGCCGGCGACGTTTACGAGCCCACCGGCCCACGAGCCCGCGTACTTCCACGTCGCCTGGCGCCCCAGCTTCGTTCGGTCGCCCTCGTTCCACGTCTGGGCGTCGTTTGCGCCGTTCGTACCTTGGGTCTCGACCCCACCGTTCGGCAGCAGGGTGTACGTCCCGTTCGCCGAGAACGGCGCGGTCAACGTCTGGGTCGCGTGGGCCGCGGCGACCAGGAGCAGGTCGAGCAACCGGTACCTCCGCCCGGTAGCGTACCCGACAGCGCGCGAGTCCGCGCGCAGCGGACCGAGCCCCCCTGAATTTCGCGGTTTCGCGAGCCAGCCGGTTCGAATTTCGAAAATGCGCGGGCCACTGGGATCCGACGGGGAGCGTTCTGTGAAAAGATGGCGTTCGTTCATTGCCGACGCCCAAGGCGCCGGGGGAAAACGAAGCTCGAGGGGGCTGGCTCCCACCCGAGCGAAATCCGGAGTGGCTGGCTCCGGTTGGTCCGGTGGAGGAGCCCCTCGCGCCATGGAGTCGATGTGAACAGGCCTCTGACCCGCGATCAGGCGCGCGACTACCTCGTCGGGCACCACGGGCTGCGCGCGCCGCTCGGGAAGGGCCTGCCCGGCATCCACACGACGCTGCAGCGGCTGCGGTGCATCCAACTCGATCCCCTCGATCGGATCGGCACCAACGCCGATCTCGTCGTGCTCGCCCGCGTCGACGGGGCGAAGCGCGGCGACGTCCATCAGCTGCAGCCCGGACGCGCGTTCGAGCACTTCGCGAAGGAGCGCTGCCTGCTGCCCGCGTCAGCGTTCCCGTACTACCGGGACCAGGCCGCGGAGACGCCGTGGTGGCGCTCTTCCGAGCGCATGAAGCGCCTCCCCGAGGGCGTCCTTGAGAAGGTGCTCGCCGAGGTCGAGGCCCACGGACCGCTCTCCGCAGACGCCCTCGCCGACCACGGCAGCGTCGTGCCGATCGACTGGTCGGGGTGGAAGGGGACCGCGAAGGCCGCGACGATGGCGCTCGAGGTGCTGTGGACGCGTTGCAAGGTGGTCACGGCGGGACGGACGGCGCGCACGCGCATCTACGACGTGCCGCGCCGCGCGCTCGCCGAGGTACACGACCACGACACCGACCTCTCGTTTGCCGAGTGGGCGCTGCTCGAACGGATCGAGGCGGCGGGCCTGCTGTCGGTGAACGCGGGCGCGCACTGGTCGATGTTGTCCGACGTCCGCACGTCCGATCTTCCCGCGAGCCTCGTGAAACGCAGGAAGATCGTCGAGGTGCAGATCGAGGGATCCCCGCGCCGCTACCTGGCGCCGAAGGGCTTCCTGGACCGGGAATACCCCGAAGACGACGGCCGCATGCGAATCCTCGGCCCGCTGGATCCGCTGATTTGGGACCGCAAGCTCGTGCAACAGGTCTGGGGCTTCGACTACGTGTGGGAGGTGTACAAGCCCGCCCACCAGCGAAAGTGGGGCTGGTACGTCGTTCCCCTGCTCCACCGCGGCCACCTCGTCGGACGCATGGACGCGCGGGTCGAGGGCGGCGAGATCGTCATCGACCAGCGCTGGGTCGAAGACGGTCAGAAGCTCGACGAGCGCGCGTTCAAGGCCGCGATCGCGCGAGCTCAAACAGCACTATGAATGGCGCAAGGAGTAGCGGGCGCCGCTAGCGGCTTCGGCGGTCCGGAGCGCGCCGCGCGTAGGCCGCCCGACCGGTGGCTCGCGCCTGCTGCGACGCGCAGCGAGGCGGAGCCGAGCGAAGTCACTCAGAAAAAGCAGCTTCCGAGATGCACAGGTCGTTGAATTCCTTGCCCTTCGCCACCGTCGTAAACGAAAGCTTCGCCGACGTTGTGTTGTGCGCCGGGAACGTGATCGCCTGCGACAACATCGAGTTCTTCAACACGAGCGACTCGGTGGACCCATCGGCGAACTGAAGCGTAGCCGCAGTCGCGCGGTTCGCCTTCATCCAGAACGACATCGACGTGCCGATCCCGTTCACGACCGTGAGCTTGGACACGCTCGTGGGCGCGCCGAACTCGTAGGAGAGCCACTCGCCGGTGCCGTCACCGTCGCGGTTGGCCTCGCACCACATCGAGTCCGTGAGCCCGTCCTGCACGTTCGCGGGCTCGTAGCTGCCGTCCGTGTCTGAGGGGAGCGTGGACGACGCGGTGACCGCGCGCGCCACCGAGCGACCGTCGGTCTCGGCGTCGAACACCTGAATCTCGGAGATCGACGTGTCGAGCCAGGTGGAGCCGTCGTACACACCTTTCAGCTTGATACGCACGGTGTTGGTCGTCTTTGGCGAAGGCAGCACGAACCGCTGGGCCTTCATCTCGTTCTTGAGCGCGAACACGTCCTTGGTGCCGTCCGCGTAGGAGATCTCGACCTCCTTCGGCCGGTTTCCACGCGCCCAGTAGTCGCCCGAGTACCACATGCCGGCGTACAACCGGATCTCGTGCACCTTCTTTGGCGCGCCGAGGTCGACCTCGACCCACGAGCCGAGCCCGCCGCCGGTCTCGCCTTCCACCCAGGCGGTGGAGAGCTTGCCGTCCGTCAGGCGCGCCGCGTCGTACGCGATCCCGTTCTCTTCGGGGTAGGTCGAACTCGCAGTCACTCCCGCAGGGGTCAGACGGCCCGCGAACGACGGTGTACAGAGCAGGAGCAGGGCGGCAACGAGCGGTCCGTGGAGCATGAGCAACGCCTCGAGTGGGGCCGGATCTTGCAGACCCATCACCCCTGGTGTCAATGTGCAGAGCGCCGACACCCGGCGAAGGGGACACCTTCCGTGCAATTTCTCGTGGCAACCCTCACCCCCTTCGACGCACGCGGGAAGGTCGACCTCGAGCGCCTGCGGGCGCACGTGTTGTGGCTCGCGTCTCAGGGCGTCGAGGGGTTTGTCCCCACCGCAACGACCGGGGAATTCCTCTACCTGTCGGATCGCGAACGCGAGGGGATCCACCGCACGGTGATGGACGCCGCTGGCGCGCTGCCCGTGTACCCGTGCACGTGGGATCCGTCCCCGAACACGACGCACTACCTGTCAGAAGCCGCCCGCGATCAAGGTGCGTCCGGCGTCCTCCTGCCTCCGCCGCTCTACTACGCAGGTGACGACAACCTGATCGAGTCCTGGTACGGCGGGGTTGCCGAGAAAGTGAAGATCCCCATCCTCGCCTACCACAGCCCGGGCCACATCAAGGCCGGCATCTCGCCCACGCTCTACGATCGCCTGCGCCGCGCAGAGATCCTCGCCGGACTGAAGGACAGCTCGGGAGACGTGTTTCGCCTCAAGCGGTTCGGCGCGCTCGATCCAGGCGCCGTGTACGCGGGCGGTGACATGATCCTCGGCGCCGCGCGCACCGTCCCGCAGCTCGCAGGCTTCATCTCCGCGTTGGGCAACGTGTGGCCGAGCCTGTGCCTGCGCCTGTACCGCGACGGCGAGATGCAGCTCGAGTCGGCCCTCGTCGAGCGCGCGAACCGCGTCCGACGCGCCGGCGGCCTGCGCGCGATGAAGTCGCTGCTGAAGATGGGGCACCGTGCGCCGATGATCGAGCCGACCGACGAGCAGCTCGAAGGGCTGCCGCCGTCGGAATTCCACTAGTCCCCTGGGCCATAGAGCGCGGTCAGCTCGTCACACGTCATGGTGTCGAGCTCGTCGCGGGACGCGTCGCAGACATCGAGCGCGAGCTGGATCTCGTGGGACCCGAGCGCGCCGACCGTAACGCCCCAGTCGCGGCGGCAGTTCGACGCGAACCCCGCCCGGTTGTCGGCGCCGAGGTCCTCCCACGTCCACGCGTCCGTTCGGCAACGCTGCAGCTCCGTCGACAGGTCGTCACACAAACGCTCGCAGCGATCTCCGCAGCCAGCGAGCGCCATTACCAACAGGACCATCACGCGGGCGTTGACGGGCCCACGGAGCGCGTTAACTTCGCAAGCGAGGCCGGGTAGCTCAGTTGGTAGAGCAGGGGACTGAAAATCCCCGTGTCGGCGGTTCAATTCCGTCTCCGGCCACCACTCGCTCCGCGTTTCCCCCATCGGTCAGGGGATCCGCGTGTAGCTGAGCGTGTTTCCCCGCCCAACATACGACAGCTCGAGGCTGGTCGGCGTCACGTTTACCACGTAGTAGACGAGCTGCTCGGTCCCCTGCCCGACCCAGATGTACGGGCCGGCGCCGTTTACCTTGCCGCCCTGATCGGGCGCGGCATCCGCGAGCACGTACGGATCGGACGACATCACCTGGCCGCTGTACGACTCGACCTTGGTGTCACCCTTGAACTCCACGACGGCCTGGGGGTCGTCTGTCGCCTGCCAGCGCCCCTGCAACGCCTCGCGGAGCCCCGGCGCCGCAGCGGCGACCCCCTCGGCGGCCGACGCGGCGGGCGCCAGCGGCAGGTGCACGTCCGCAGGGGCTTCGCCGCTGCCGCACGCGACGGATGAACCGACCACCAGCAACCCGACCAACCCTGTCCATCGATGCGCCATTGGATCGCCCTCGCGCGTTACTCTCGCACATGCTCATCGGATTCGTCGCCCCTGCCCTCGCCCAGGACTACCGCGTCCCGCTCGCGGACGACGACGTGCAGTACGGCTACCCCACCGCGTACAAGGATCACGGCGGCGTCGACTGGGCCTGCGGCGACGTGCGGTACGACGGCCACCAGGGCACCGACATCGGCATCGGCGGGTGGGCTGGAATGGACGCCGGGCGCACGATCGTCGCGGCCGCGTCTGGCGTGGTGATCGAGACGCTCGACGGCGAGGCCGACCGCTGCGACACCGGTGATTGCGGCACCAACGGCTACGGCAACCACGTCGTGCTGCAGCACGCCGACGGCAAGACCACGATCTACGGGCACATGAAGCTGGACACGGTCGCGGTCGCGCTCGGGCAGGTCGTGCGCTGCGGCGACGCGCTTGGCGAGGTCGGCTCGTCCGGCCACAGCACGGGTCCGCACGTGCACTTCGGCGTGTGGGACCCCGAGGCCGCCGGCTACGTGGATCCATTCTGGGGCGACTGCAGCGGCGAGCCCTCGTATTGGGTCGATCAGGGCGACTACAACGGACTTCCCGGCACCACCTGCGACGTGCCGCCGACCTGTGAACCCGTCGCGACGCTGAAGTGCGGCGACCACGTCGAGCGCGGCGCGACGGACGCAGGCACGACGGCGACGCACGCGTACTACGGCGCCTGCTCCGAGTGGGCCGAGTACACCGGCGACGAGACCGCGTTCACCGTGTTGCCCGACCGGGACGGCCTGGTCCACATCGCGATGTCGGGGCACACCGCGGACCTCGACCTGTTCGCCGTTCAGAGCGACGCGTGCGATGCGACCGACTGCCTCGCCGCGTTCACCGAAGGCGACATGGCCGCCGAAGCGCTCGCGATCGATGGCCGCCAGGACGAGCCATTCGTCGTGGTGATCGACGGATTCCGCGGCGCCGCGAGCGGGTTCGTGCTCGACGTGACGTGCGACAGCGAGGCGCCGGACACGGCGGATTCGCCGGCGGATTCTGCGAACGGCAACGGCGGGCCTGGCGGCTGCGGGTGCGACGCGAGCGGCACCGGTGGTTGGATGCTGGGCCTGACCGCGCTCGCTCTGGGGCGGCGCTCCAGCGGTCTCTACGGCTCCGTACGCGCGGCGGCCGACAGCAGAAGATCGAGCAAAGTACGCAGGTCGGCTTCTTCCAAGCGTTCCAACACGTCGACGCTCGTTCGTGCAGGTGGGAGGCCAGCAGCCGAGGATACCTTCAGCCCGACGTCCACGAGGCCCTGAATCGCGGTCTGGAGCCAGTGCAGGGTGGCTGGCAGGTTTCTGTCGTCCGACAAGAAGTCATCGTACGAGGTCTGTGGCACCTGGCCAAGGTGCTGAAGGGCATCGCGTACGAAGGCGGCCTTCTCGGCGACCTCGGCCTTCATTGATGTGCCCAGACGCGGTTCGCGCGCAGGGATTCGTCCACTGCGGCCTCGTAGGAGGGTGCCCAATCGAGGTAGCGCGCGATCAGGTCGGCCTCGAGCGCATGGCGGGCTGCGGGATTGGCGTCGTAGACGCACACCCCCTCCGAGAAGACGCGGTGCGCGAGGATGGGGTCGCGCGCGCTCACGATCGCCAGGTCGACCCGTCGTCCCGACGCGGCCTCGAGACGCGCGGTCAGGTCCAGCAGCGCGCGCCGATGAGAAACGACACCGGCCGATGGGTCTCGTAGCGCCACAGCCACGTCCAGATCGCTGTCCTCTCGCGCCTCGCCTCGGGCTACCGAGCCGAAGACCCAGGCCGCGAGCACCGGAGCTGATCCCGGAAACACGGAGCTGAGGTCGACCACCGCCACCTCGCGCTTCATCCTATCGCGTTTGGGCTGATGCCGCGCACCATCGTCGGCTTGCGGAGCGCTTCGAACCCGTTCTTGACGCGGTGCTCGTTGATCTGCTGGAACGCGAACGCGAACGCGCGCAGGCTCACCGCGGTGAGCGACGCGTAGAGCCGCGGCTCGCGAACGCCGGTCATGAAGCAGGGCGGCAGGTGCTCGTCGGTGCTGAACCGCGTGACGTCTTCGCCGTCCAGCATGTCGATCAGCTGGTCGACGGCGGCGTCGCCGAGGTAGCCCTCCTTCCCCTTCGCGAGGTAGTACGCGCGGGACTTTGGCTGGCCGGTGAGCGTGCACCACACGTCGCGCGCGAGGTCCGGCGTGGGCCCAAGCCGCGTGCGCAGCGCGTACCACGCGATCGCGTCCCCCTCTTCGACTGGAAACGCCGCAAGATAGCCCTGGTCGCGCGCCAGCACACCGGCGGCGAGCAGCGCGTTCACGCCTGGCGGCAGCGCAGGCACCGTGAGCGGCAGCACGTCGAGCCAGTCGGTCTGCTCGCCGTTCTCGAACACACCGCCCTGCGACCCTGCGAGCTTCACCTCGATGCCGTCCGCCACACGCGCGCCGGCGACCCGCGCGTGCAGGTGCGCGGCCCGCGCCCACAACGTCGGGTCAGCCGCCCGCGTGACGAGGTCGTCGAGAGTCAGTTCTCCCCCTCGTCGTCAGCCGCGTCGGGCGTGTTCTCGACCACCACAGACGCAGGCGCGTTCATGGTGATGATCTTGCGCGCGAACTTGTCCTGGACGCGCTTGGCGGACGAGGTTGCAGCGACGTCGTTGACCATGAACGCGAACGCGTAGGTCTCGCCGTCCCCGCCGTTCAGGTACCCGGTGAGGCAGTGCACACCGTCGATCGTGCCCGTCTTGCCGCGCATCTCGCCCTTCTCGTCCGACAGGCGGCGCGACAACGTGCCGTCCGTGCCCGCGATCGACAGGGACGCTGCGAACTCGTGCCCGACCTTCTTGTTGTGGGCCATGTCGATCATCACCGCGGTGAACGTGGACGGGCGCAGGTGCGCGTCGCGCGTCAGGCCGCTTCCGTTGACGATCGAGTACTCTTTTGGATCGACGCCGAGCGTTCCGAGGTACGCGGACACCGCCTTCAGGCCCTTGTCCGTCGTGCCCGGGAGGCCGTAGACCTCGGCTCCCACCGTGCGCAGAACCGTCTCCGCGTAGAAGTTGTTCGACTGCTTGTTCATCTCCATCAGGATCGCGCCGAGGGGCTCGCTGCGGTGCCGGTAGTAGACGTCGTTGTCTTCGGGCGCGGTGCCGCGCAGGTGCTTGCCGGTGACCTCGATTCCCTGCGCCGCGAGGAGCTCCTCGAATGCGCTCATGAACTGCGCCGTCGGGTCGAGGACGGTCCGGTAGTAGTGGTCGACGTCACCGTCCGCAGGCACGGTTCCAGTGACGGTGAACTTGAGCTTTGGCGGGTCGTCGTCGGTCAGCTCACGCTCGATGTGCAGCGATCGCCGCGATCCGGCCGCCGTCGTCACCACCTGGTTCGCGATCTCGACGTAGTCGGGCGCGGGCGTCTCGAGCTCGACGCGCGCGGCTTTTCCGACGCCTTCGGAGGGACCGACCACGATCGCTGCGGTGTTGAAATTGAGCGACAGCGCGCCGATCGTCGAGAAGTACACCGGGCCGTTTTCGACGTCTGACTCCTTGTCCCACCCGGGCAGCTGGTAGTCCGGACCGAAGAAGCTCTCGTCGTACACGACGTTCCCTTCGACCTTCTTCAGCCCTTGGAGCTTGAGATCGCGGGTGATCTTCCACATCGTCTCCACGACGAGCGTTGGATCGGCGTGGCCCTGGATGTACAGGTTCCCCTTCAGGACCCCGTCGCCGCCGACCTTGACGTCTTCGTTGACCAGAAAGTCGGTCGAAAATCGGTAGCTCGGGCCGAGGTTCTCGAGCGCCGTGGCGGCCGTGAGGACCTTCATCGTGGACGCCGGGATGAACGACGCGTCCGCGTTACGCGCGAACACCTCCTCACCGGTGCGCAGGTTCACGACCTGGATGCCGATGTCCGCGGTCGTAAACAGCTTGTCCTGCGTGATCGGCGCGAGCAGCTCTTCGAGCGACAGGGACGGGGCGGCGATCGCGGAGGACGGGGCGGGAGGCGCAGCGAGCGCGACCGCGTTGCCGAACCACGCACCGAGCACGATGAACGGCACTGCAAGCAGATCCGAACGTTTGGTCATTTAGGCACCGGGGGGGAGGACGAGGAGGGAGCAGGCGGTGGGCCCCAGGGGAAAGGGGCCGCGACCACTCCCATCATAATCCATGATGACGCGATCTGGCGCGTTTGGATTCACGGATCGTCACATTTTGGGATAGGACCCCGGACCGGAGGCAGCATGTACGGGCCGTTGTCGGAAAAGCTCACCACCGAACTCGCGGCGATCCGCGAGGCCGGCACCTACAAGCGCGAGCGCGTGATCACGTCGCCGCAGGCAGCGAACATCCGCACCGCGGGCCGCGAGGTCCTGAACTTCTGTGCGAACAACTACCTCGGCCTCGCGGACGACGCGCGCCTGATCGCCGCCGCGAAGCGCGGGCTCGATGAGCACGGCTACGGCATGGCGAGCGTGCGGTTCATCTGCGGCACACAAGACGTGCACAAGGCGCTCGAGGCCGCGGTCAGCGCGTTCCTGCGCACCGAAGACACCATCCTGTACTCGTCGTGCTTCGACGCAAACGGCGGCTTGTTCGAGACGCTGCTCGGCGAAGACGACGCCGTGATCTCCGACGCGCTCAACCACGCGTCGATCATCGACGGCATCCGCCTTTGCAAGGCGAACCGACTCCGGTACGCGAACGGCGACATGGCCGACCTCGAAGCGAAGCTCCAGGAAGCCTCGGGCGCGCGCATCAAGCTGATCTCGACCGACGGCGTGTTCAGCATGGACGGGTACGTGGCCAAGCTCGACCAGGTGTGCGATCTGGCCGAGAAATACGGCGCCCTCGTGCACGTCGACGACAGCCACGCGACCGGCTTCCTCGGCGCCACCGGGCGCGGCTCGATCGAACACTGCGGCGTGATGGGCCGCGTCGACGTGATCACGTCCACGCTCGGCAAGGCGCTCGGCGGCGCGTCCGGCGGGTTCACGAGCGGACGCAAGGAGATCGTCGAGATCCTCCGCCAGCGTTCGCGCCCCTACCTGTTCAGCAACACGCTCGCGCCGTGTATCGCCGAGGCGTCCATCGAAGCGCTCCGCATCCTCTCGGAGTCCACCGCCCTTCGCGACCGCCTCGCCGCGAACACGCTCCGCTTCCGCACCGCGATGGCCGGCCACGGGTTCGCGATCCCCGAGTCCGTACACCCGATCTGCCCCGTCATGATCGGCGACGCCGCGCTCGCGGGCCGCCTCGCCGAGCAGATGCTCGAGCTCGGAATCTACGTCGTCGGGTTCAGCTTCCCGGTCGTCCCGAAGGGCAAGGCGCGTATTCGCGTGCAGATCTCGGCCGCCCACACGACCGAGCAGATCGACCGCGCCGTGGCCGCGTTCGCCCAGGCCGGCCGCGCCTGCGGGATCATCGCTTGATCACGTGGCTGCTGCTGGCCTGCGGCGACCCGCCGCCGCCCCCCGTCGATCGCGGCGTGAACATCCCCGTCCTGGACGTGGAGACGCGCACGCCGGAAGCTCAGCTGCTGCTGTGGCAGAAGTCCATCGACGGCGACGCCACGCGCTACTCCGACACGTCCAGCGGGCGAACGGTGCGCTACCGCGCCGGCGTCCTGCTCTCCGCGGCGGTCGAGCTCGACGCGGCGCGCTGCCCCGGCGCGCTCGTGGCCCTCGGCGAGATCGGACCGCCCGTAGACCAGCAGTGCGGGGATCGGCGCTGGGCGCTGGACGGCGGCTTCGCCGGCTACGCGACGATCGACCCCGACGGCGGCTGCATCGTGTCGTGGGACAAAGACGACCAGCCACTCACGGTGCGCGCGCTCGGCGGCATGTCGGACTTTCGCGGCGCCCGGTATGGCTCGATCCGGCCCCAGATCGAAGGCCTCGTCGCCGTCGAAGGTGACGCCGAGCGGTTCGTGCGCCCCACCGACGCGCTCGAATGGGGCGGAGTTCCGCTCAAGGCGCTCCGCTACCGCTTTCACGACGACCGCCTCTGGCAGGTCGAGCTCACCCCCGCTGAAGGTGAGCGGCAGGCGTTCCTCGACGCCTGGGCCGCCGTGTTCGGCCCAGGTCGCGACGGCTGGTGGCACGGGTGCGACGTGAACGCGTCGTTCGAGCTCGTGGACCCCGAGGTGTTCGCGATCCGCAGCAAGCGCGTCACCTGGGAGCGCAGCCAGCAGAGTGGCGGCCTCACGGTCTCGCCGTGACGGGCGACCCGACGTTCTTTCCCGACGCCGCGGACTTCCGCCGCTGGCTCACGAGCACCGACGCGACGGAGCTGTGGATCGGGTTCTTCAAGAAGGGCAGCGGCAAGTCTGGCCTCACCTACGCCGAAGCCGTCGACGAGGCGCTTTGCTTCGGGTGGATCGACGGTCAGAAGCAGGCGCACGACAGCGTCAGCTACAAGCTGCGGTTCACGCCACGCAAGGTGAACAGCGTGTGGTCGAAGGTGAACGTCGGCAACGCCGAGCGGCTGATCAACGAGGATCGGATGACGCCCGCCGGCCTCGCGGCGATCACCGCTGCAAAAGCGAACGGACGCTGGGAGGCCGCCTACGAAGGCAGCCGCGCCATCACCGTGCCACCGGACCTGCAGGCCTGGTTGGACGCGCACCTCGAGCCCGCAAGGTTCTTCGCGTCGATCAGCGCCGCGAACCGGTACGCGTTCCTCTACCGGCTCGCCACCGCGGTGAAGCCCGCGACCCGCACGAAGCGCTTCGAGGCCATCGTCGGCATGCTCACGGCGAAGCAAGTGTTCCACCCCACCGGGTGATGCCGATCAGCCCGTGCGCGCGGCGAGCAGGCACAACACGGTGCACACGAAGATGTACGCCGTCGACGTGGTGATGAGTCCCATGCGATTCAACCTCTGCAGGTCGACGGCCGGGGCGACGCCCTCCATCGGCACCGCGGACGGGGTCGTGTACATGACGACGCCCAACCCGACGAGCACGTAGATGTACGAGGCGAGGTACACCTTGTCCATCAGCATCAGGTAGCCAACGTCCGGGAGCTCCTGGTTGTAGGTCATCTGCAACGCGACGACCGTGAGCATCGCAGTGGTGCCGACGCCGACGCGCGAATCGATCAGCACGGGGCTCAGCATGAACATGAGCGCCGCGCAGATCATCACCGAGCCTACGGGCGCGAACAGGAGCGTCATCTGCGAGATCAGCGGGCGCGACATCGGCACCACCAGGAACGCCCGCGAGTAGGCGGGACGCTCCGTGGTTCGCGTATCGCCGAAGTCGGTCGGGTACGGCGCCGCTTCGAGCTCGAGCACGGGCTGACCGAGCAGGTAGCCGGGCAGCACCATCGCCGGGTTCATGCCCACGGAGCTCGAGTCGAGCACGTAGGTCATCGTCGTGGTGTCCGACACGCTGTCCTCAAAGAACGGCCCGATCCGCTGCCGATCGAACGGGTAACTGTACAGCGGCATCTTCGTGTTGAACTTCCCCTGAACGCGGACGACCTGGTAGAGCTGCCCGTCGCCGAGCTCCTCGGGCTCCTCGTAGTTGGGCGTGGCCATCAGGCCCCACAGCTCGGACGGGTTCATGAACTCCATCGACGTCGCAGGATCGAGGTCCGGGTTGCACCACTTGAACCACACGTAGAAGTCGAACTCGTAGGTGTGCGTCTTCAAGTCGAGGTTCTGGATGTTGTTGATGTAGGCGCCGACCCTGACCACGTCGGGCACAGGACAGTTCTTGGGCGGCGCTTCCTCCTCGGCAGCGGCCTCCGGCTCCCCGGCGGGCGCGGCAGCCTCTTCGTCCTGCGCGAGCGCCGGCGCGGCGAACATCACAATCGCGACGAAGTACACCCACAGCAACCGAAATGCCGATCCCATCAGCCCTCCCGAGCGACGCGAGGCTAGCACGGGCGCGCCTCGAATCGATCCAATCCGACCGACAACGGACAAGCGGGATAGGGGACGGCATGTATTGGACACGCGAAGATCAAGTCACCGTGCCGGGTTCGGAGGGCGTCATGGAGCTCTACCGGCGCCGGGGCGACTCCCCCAACCCTCCACCGCGGGGCTGGGAGTTCGCGATCCGCGTCGAAGGGCGCGAGCTGATGAACAACCAGGTGCACGGCTCGGAGGACGCCCTCGCCGACATCGCGTGCGCCCGCATGGCCAAGCGCGACGACGCGCGCGTCCTCGTCGGCGGCCTCGGCATGGGCTTCACGCTCGCCGCCGCGTTGCGCGGCGTCGGCCCCGAAGGCAGCGTCACCGTCGCTGAGCTCGTGCCCGCCGTGGTCAAGTGGAACCGCGGCGACCTCGGCGCCGCCAGCGGACGCCCGCTCGACGACCCGCGCACCATCGTCTACGACGGCGACGTGCAGGACCAGATCAAGGGCAAACACGCCGAGTGGGACGCGATCCTGCTCGACGTGGACAACGGCCCGCACGGCCTCACCCGCGCCAGCAACGACGGTCTGTACAGCTGGGAGGGCCTCGAGGCGTCGTTCAAGGCGCTCCGCGAAGGCGGCATCCTCGGCGTGTGGTCGAGCGTCGAAGACAACGGCTTCACGCGCCGCATCGAACGCGCCGGCTTCGGCGTCGAGGTCGTCCACGTGCGCGCCCGCGGCAAGAAAGGCGGCCACCGGCACCTCGTGTGGCTCGGCACCCGCGGGTACGACGCGCCGCAGAGCTGATTCTGGGGGCGTCCCCGCCTGCGGCGGGGTCGGTCCCTTTCGGGCTCGCGCTTGCGCGCTCGGTTGGCGCGATGCGCGCCGAACCGGCCGCTGCGCGGCCGCCCTCCAGGCACCTCGCCCGGCCGGGCGGCGCGCGACGGCGTCCTGCAGCGTCGGAAGACGAAGCCCACCGCGGCGCAGGCGCGGACGCCCCCGACGTAGAACCCCAACGAAGGGTCGATCCGCAAAGTAGAACGGCGTGGAAGGGCGCCTGGGGGCTCCCATCACCCTCCGGCGCGAACAACGATCGGCCTTCGTCCGTCGCGACCCGACGGTGTGAAGCGACTCGGGCAACCTTCGAGGGCGTTCTACCCGCAGAAGCGACCCTTCCGGCCCGTTCTACCCGCGGCGGACGCCCGGGGGGGATCGCGGGCCCCAGCGATGACGCCGACGGCCCAAAAAATCGAGCCGCCGGGACGACGGACAAGGTGCCGCCGCGTTAGGTTTCGGGGCTGCTGAACCCCCGCTCCCAGAGCCCGCATGAGCTTCGCGAAAGACGTCGTACCCATCTCGCTCGTCGACGAGATGAAGTCTTCCTACCTCGACTACTCGATGTCGGTCATCATCGGGCGCGCGCTGCCCGACGTGCGCGACGGTCTGAAGCCCGTCCATCGCCGCATCCTGTACGCGATGTTCGACGAAGGTCTGCGGGCCGACAAGCGGTACAGCAAGTGCGCCGGCGTCGTCGGCGAAGTGCTGAAGAAGTACCACCCGCACGGCGATGCGAGCGTGTACGACGCCCTCGTCCGCATGGCGCAGCCGTGGAACCTCCGGTACCCGCTCGTCGATGGGCAGGGAAACTTCGGCTCCGTCGACGGTGACCCCCCGGCCGCGTACCGGTACACCGAAGCGCGCATGGCGAAGCTCGCGGAAGAGCTTCTCGTCGACATCGAGAAGGACACGGTCGACTTCTCGCCCAACTTCGACGGCGTGCACACCGAGCCGGACGTGTTGCCCACGCGGTTCCCGAACCTGCTCGTCAACGGCGCCGAAGGCATCGCGGTCGGCATGGCCACCAAGATCCCGCCGCACAACCTGCGCGAGATCATCGACGCCTGCATCACCGTCATCGAGGAGCCCAACGTCGGTCTGGACGCGCTGATGGCCATCGTCCCGGGGCCGGACTTCCCCACCGCGGGCACCATCTACGGCCGCAAGGGCATCCGCGACGCGTACGAGACGGGCCGCGGCCGCATCATGATCCGCGGTCGCGCGGACTTCGAGGACATCAAGGGCGGCAACGGCCGCCAGGCCATCGTGATCGACGAGATCCCGTACCAGGTCAACAAGTCGCGCCTGATCGAGCAGATCGCCGATCTGGTCCGCGAGAAGCGCCTCGACGGCATCTCGGCGCTGCGCGACGAGTCCGATCGCACCGGCATGCGCGTGGTGATCGAGCTCAAGAAGGACGCCGTCGGTCAAGTCGTGCTGAACCACCTGTACAAGCACACCGATCTGCAGGTCACGTTCGGCGTGATCCTGCTCGCCATCGTCAACAAGCAGCCGCGCATCCTCACCTTGAAGGAGATGATCCAGCTGTTCCTCGCGCACCGCCGCGAGGTCGTGCAGCGCCGCACGCGCTGGGAGCTCGCTCAGGCGCTTGCGCGCGCGCACATCCTCGAGGGCTTCGCGAAGGCGCTGGACGTGCTCGACGCGCTGATCGCGCTGATCCGCGCTGCCGCGACGCCCGCTGAAGCAAAAATCGGCATGATCGCCACGTTCGGCTTCTCCGACATCCAGGCCGACGCCATCCTCGAGATGCGCCTGCAGCGCCTCACCGGCATGGAGCGCCAGAAGATCCTCGACGAGTTGGCCGAGATCCGCGTCCGCATCCAGCGCCTCGAGGCGATTCTTGCCTCCGAGATCCTGCTCATGGGCGTCGTCAAGACCGAGCTCGTCGCTGTACGCGACCAGCACTCGG
>CANNIZ010000045.1 GCA_947505245.1 Pseudomonadota bacterium
GTGCCCGAGGGTGCCGAGATCGTCGCGGCGGGCGTGCTCGTCGCGTACGGCCAGAAGACCACCGGCGGGCCGCTTCGGAACGTCCACGCCGTCCGGCCCTACGCGCCAGGCGCGTACGTGGTGATCGACGACACCACGCGTCGGAACCTCGAGATCGCGCGCACGGTGATGGGCGAGCGCAAGAAGGGGAGCCTCCTCGGCCTGGTCGACCTCACGTGTACCGCGATGGGCGGCCGGCGGCTTCGCGAGTGGTTCGCGTTCCCGCTCCTCGACGTCGCTCGCATCGACCAGCGCCAGGACGCGGTCGCCGCGCTAATCGACGAGTCCCCGGCCCGCGAGGGACTCACCGCGTCGCTCCGCGAGGTGGCCGACATCGAGCGCATCGGGGCGCGCGTGGGGCAGGGGACCGCGACGCCGCGCGAGCTTGGGCTGTTGCGTCGCTCGCTCGCGGCCGTCCCGGGCGTGTTGGGGCCGGTCGCGCCGCTCCACGCGCTGCGCGCGTTTCTCCCCGACGACGTCTGCGCCGACGTGCTCCAGGATCTTCAGCACTGGCTGGTGGACGACCCGCCGCTCACGTCCGGAGACGGTGGCCTGATCCGTCCCGGCGCGGACCCGATCCTGGAGGACCTCGTGCGCCGCGCGGCGGGCGGGCTCGGCGCGATTCGCGACCTCGAGAAGCGCGAGCAGGACGCCACCGGCATCACCTCGCTCAAGATCCGGTCGACCGGACCGCAGGGCTGGTACATCGAGATCACGCGCGCGAACCTTCACAAGGTGCCGTCCCACTACGTCCGCCGTCAGACGCTCACGAACAACGAGCGGTACATCATTCCCGAGCTCAAGGAGATCGAAGAGGACCTCGCCACCGCCCAGGAGCGGCAGCGCAGGCTCGAAGCCGAGCGGTTCACGGAGCTCCGCGAGCGCACCGCGTCAGCGTCCGCGCGCCTGCTCGCGCTGGCTCGGCGCCTCGCCGATCTCGACGTGTTGTGCGCGCTCGCCGAGGTCGCCGTCCGCTACCGGTTCGTGCGCCCCACGCTCGACGAGACCCTCTCACTCGAGATCGTCGCGGGTCGCCACCCGGTCGTCGAAGCGAGCCTCACCGACGAGCGCTTCGTCCCGAACGACGTCGTGCTCGATGCGGACGCGCGTCGGTTGATCGTGCTCACCGGGCCGAACATGGCCGGCAAGTCCACAGTGCTGCGCCAGACCGCGATCATCGCGCTGCTCGCCCAGGTCGGCTCCCACGTGCCCGCCGATCGCGTGCGGCTCGGCGTCGTCGACCGCATCTTCACGCGCGTGGGGGCGTCGGACGATCTCGCGTCGGGCCGCTCGACGTTCATGGTCGAGATGGCCGAGACGGCCGCGATCCTGAAGCACGCGACGCGGCGCTCGCTCGTCCTGCTCGACGAGATCGGCCGGGGAACGTCCACCTACGATGGGCTCGCCATCGCGTGGGCCGTAGCCGAAGACCTCGCGCGACGTGTGAGCTGCCGCGCGATGTTCGCGACGCACTACCACGAGCTCTGCGAGCTCGCCGAGCAGATCGAGGGGATCGCGAACCAGTCCGTCGCGGTGCACGACACCGGCGACCGGGTCGTGTTCCTGCGCACGCTGCGTGAAGGCGGCGCGAGCCGCAGCTACGGCATCCAGTGCGCGCGCCTTGCGGGCCTGCCGGCTCCCGTCGTCGAGCGGGCTCGCGCGCTGCTGACCAAGTTCGAGCGGCACGCGCCCCGCAACGAGCGGCACCAGCTGTCGCTGTTCGGGGCGATCCCGCCCGGGGAGGTACCTGCGCCCCCTGTCCAGGAAGACCCGGTCCGCGATCTGCTGCGTGCGACCGATCCCGACGGGCTGACGCCGAAGCAGGCCCACGAGGCTTTGTACGCGCTGCGTCGGCTGCTGTGACCGGATATGCGACGGGCGCCTGGAGTCCGCAATGGCTGTCGAAGTCGTCCCCATCGAGCTTCCCCGTGACTTCCGCAAGTTCGTCGACCCCTGGTGGACGATCAACGAAGAGGAGCCAGGCTGGGTGCCGCCGCTCCTGATGGATCGGCAGAAGTTCTTTGACCCACGCAAGAACCCGTACTTCAAGCATGCAAAGATCCAGTGTTTCGTCGCCTACAAGGACGGCAAGGCCGTCGGTACGGTCGCCGCCACCGTCGATGAAGGTCAGCAGGAGCTCGAGGCTGGGGTCGGCTTCTTCGGGTTCGTCGAGTTCATCGACGACGAGGAGGTCGCTCGTGCGCTGATGGACGCGGCGTCGGCGTGGCTGAAGGGTCAGGGAATGAAGGAGCTCCAAGGCCCGTTCAACTTCAACAGCAACCACGACTTCGGCATGTTGATCGACGGGTTCGACACGCCGGCGTGCATCGCGAACCCGCACGGTCGCCCCTACTACGGGCCCATGATGGAGAAGCTCGGGTACACCAAGAAGATCGACTGGTACGCGTACTGGATGGACGCGATCGGCATGCCCGAGACCGTGAAGAAGATCAGCGACCGGTTCCTGGCGCGGAACAAGAACGTGACGCTGCGCATGGTCGACATGAAGAACTTCGACAAAGAGCTGAAGATCTTCCTCGACATCTATAACGACGCCTGGGAAGAGAACTGGGGTCACATCCACATCAGCGAAGAGGAGTTCTACGCGGCCGCCGGCGACATGAAGCAGGTGATCGACCCTCGACTTTGCTGGATCGCCGAAGTGGACGGCGAGCCAGCCGCGCTCACCGTGACGCTGCCCGACTACAACGAGGTGTTCAAGAAGATGAACGGCTCATTGTTGCCGTTCGGCTGGTACTACTTCCTGACGGCGAAGAGCCACATCACGCAACTGCGCGTGTTCATCCTTGGCGTGAAGAAGAAATTCCAGAAGATGCCGCTCGGGGCGCCGTTGTACATCAAGACCTGGGAAGAGGGCCTGAAGATGGGCATCAAGGGCGCCGAGGCCTCGCTGATCGTCGAGACGAACACCCGCATGCGCGGCTCGCTCGAGAAGCTCGGGGCGCGCATTTATAAGACGTACCGGATTTACTCCAAGCCCATCGCCTGAGTCGTCCATGCGTCGACGCGGGTGCGCAGCAGCCCGAGCGTCACCGGGCCACCACCCAGTACGACGTCGTGGAAGCCCTTGATGTCGAACCTGGCGCCGAGACGGACCTCGGCTTCGCGCCTGAGCGCGGAGATCTCGAGCTGTCCCGTCTTGTAGGCGAGCGCCTGGCCGGGCCAGTTGAGGTAGCGGTCGACCTCGTTGTGGACGTTGTTCGAGGCGAGCGGGGTGTTGTCGAGCATGAACTGCTCGGCCTGCGCGCGCGACCAGCCTTGATCGTGGAGGCCGGTGTCGACGACGAGGCGGGCGGCGCGCCAGGCGTCGAACGAGAGCTTGCCGAGGCGGTCCAGATCGGTCTTGTACAGGCCCATCTCGTCGGCGAGGGACTCGGTGTAGAGCGCCCAGCCCTCGACGTAGGCGGTGACCTGCAGGTTCGTCCGGAACGCAGGGACCAGAGGGAGCTCCTGGGCGATGGCGATCTGCAGGTGGTGGCCCGGGACGGACTCGTGGAACGCGAGCACGAGCGCCTCCTGGCGAGGGCGCGTCACGGGGGCGTAGGTGTTGACGAAGTACTCGCCCGGCTTGGTGCCGTCGGGGTGCGGCGGTCGGTAGTACGCGATCGTGCTGTAAGGCGCTTCGTAGTCGGGTGTGCGGCGCACGACGCAGGCGGTCTTCGGCTGGATGCCGAACCATTGGGGGACGGCGGCCTGGGCGCGCGCGAGGGCGTCTGTCGCGACGGCCTCGACCTCGTCCGCGGTGCCGAAGCGAAGGTCAGGATCCGTGCGCAGGTGCTCGAAGATCGCCTGAAGATCGCGCGTCCCGAACTGCTTTTCGCCGAGGTCCTGGAACTCGGCGTGGATGCGCGCGAGCTCGGCGAGGCCTGTGGCGTGCAGGTCGGCGGCCTCGAGCGGCAGCGTGGTGTGGCGCTCGATCACCGCACGATAGCAGGCGTCGCCGTCGGGGAGGCCCTTTAGACCGGCGTTGTCGTCGGTGCGCGCGATCGGGAGGACCTCCGTGCGCAGGAAGTCCGCCCACCGCTGGTACGCGGGGAGGATGCCGTGTTCGACGGCCCGGTGAAGATCACGGCGGAAGCGCTCGACGTCCTTGGAGTCCCAGTCGGGGTGATCGACGGTGCCCGGCGCGAGCAGCGGCCACACCGCGAGGTCCTGCGCGACAGCCGCGTCGGCCATCTCGAGGGCCTTCCCGACGGAGGTCGCGTTTCCTACACGGCCCTCGGCGAGACCCCCGCGAAGGTTCGCGATCGTGGCGTCGATCGCGGCCGGGATCGCGCGGTACCGCGTGACGAGGTTGCGGCCGTCCGTCACGGTCGCGACCGTATGGACTTCCGGCAGGTAGTTCCACTCGGCGACGGGGTTCGACGTCGGTGAGAACGACCACGTCTCGAACCTGCAAACGTCCGTGCGCGCGTCGGACGCGAGCTCCCAGGTGAACAGCTCCAGCGTGACCCGATCGGCCTCGGTCAGGCGCTCCCGGTCGAGGTGAATCGCGCGGTCCAGGAACTGGTCGCGCGCCCGTCGACCCGCGGCGACCGCGTCCAGACCCGGATCCCCGATGCGATCGTCGTACCGGTGCTCACCGAGTTCCGTCGCATAAACGGGCGAACGCCGAAGCATGTCCTGCCAATGGTCGGAGAGGAGCTGCTTCAGGGCGTCATCCGCGACGCCGGCGGTCGCGTCCGTCAAAGCTGGATTAGCAGCCGGTGGACGGACAATCGAGCACGTCGCCCGAAGGCCAGTCGATCATCGCGTAGTAGTAGTACGTGCCTTCCGTCGTGAGCGAGCGCGTGTCCGACCAAACGAGGCTGCCGCCGACGTAGACGTTCACGGTGGTGTCGTTCGGCGTGTTGTTCACGCTGCCGGGGTAATCGTGGACCACGACCTTGTACACGCCCGGGGTGGGCGTGCCGATGTTGATGTTCTCGGGGCCGGTGCCGGGGATATCGTCGATGTCGAGCGCCGGGTCGTCCTGCGTGCCCGAACCACCCCAGCTCGGGTTGCGGTTGCCGTAGTAGCAGTCAAGGCCGCCCATGGTGGGGGAGGTGGCGCCGGGTGCGAGCAGGTGGAGATCCATGTCATCGCCGCTGTACGTCCAGTACATCTCGACCCACAGGTCCTGGTCCGGGATGGCCTCGATCGAGACCTCACACGGCGTGCTGGAGCGGCCGTCGTCCGTCTTGACGACGAGGCGGGCGGTGTACGTGCCGGCGAGATCGGCCTGGAAGTTGCGATCGGCCACCGTGGGGCCGGGCGACAACGACGCGTCCGAGCCAGGCGGAGCGCCGACGATGGACCAGATGTAGTCGGTGATCGGGTGACCGGCAGGATCGTAGCTGCCGCCACCGAGGAACTGGTTCGTGTCGAACGGGGGCTGGACCTCGTCCGGCGTGGCCGAGCAAACCGCGACCGGGCGATCGCCGACGGGCGTGGGATCGGTGTCGACCGGCGTGTCCACTTCGGTGTCGACGTTGTTCGGGTTCGTGAGATTGTCGAGCCCGTAATCTGGCGTGCAAGCGGCCAGGAGGCTCACGATCGACAGTGGGAACAGTCGGGACAGGTGGACTGCGCGCATTGGAACTCCGTCTCGTGGCTGCCCTTGTCGGCCCTGACTTATAGCCTCGTTGGGCCCTGACCCGCTACCGCGATCTTGCATTTCGTTCGAGAGGGTCAACAGCCGCTCGGGGAGCAGGTGGTGACCGTTCCCATGGGGAACTGAACTTTGGCGAACCAGACGAGAGCGCCCTCGTTGGTCGGTTCGCCCCGAAGCGTACGTTGATCTGAGTAGACCTCCTCGCCGTCGACGAACACCCGCACGCGGGCCTCGGTGTCGCCGGGGTCGCTGTTGGGGGCGTCGTCCACCGCGATCTCGTACGTTCCCGAGGCGGGGTCGACGATCGCGGTGATCTCGGGGCCCTTGTCAAAGCTGCTCGCCAGGAGGATGGGGTCGTCGGTGGAGCCCGCGGCTCCCCACGACAGCTGCGACGACGTGCCGATCGGCGTGCAATTGCCGGCGTAGCAGTCGCCGTTCGACCCGTACAGCGCGTGGTTTTGAAGCAAGTGGAGGTTGAGATCGTCGTTGGTGTTGTTCCACGACAACTCGACCCACAGGCGCTGATCGGGCACGACGGACACGGCGGCCGAACAGGGCGCGCTGACCACCCCTTCGCCGTTCGAGACGACGAGCTGCGCGACCCAGATGCCGGCCACGTTGGGGAAGAACGTGAGCTCGTCCGAGGTGTCGCCCTCGAGCGCCGACACGCCCCCGGGCGGGGCCGACGCGATCGACCACCCATACGACAGCTCACTCGGCGTGAGCGGATCGTGGCTTTCAGCGCCGCTCACGTGCGCCTCGCCCGCCTGGGGTTGAACGGGCTCGCCGTCCGTGGTGCACCGGGCGACCGGCGGGCCCGGCGTCCAGTCGGCGTCCGTGTCAGGCACGAAGGGGTCTCCCGGCTCCGGGTTCGTGCAAGCCCCTGCGAGGAACGGGATCAACACCAGGCCGCGCTTCATTCGACGTCTCCATCGGTCCCTCGACCGTGCCGGCATCATACGCGATACCTGTCGTCCATGCTGCGACTGAACGCCACCTTCCTTCGTCGCGACGGCGATGCCCTGAAATCCGAACCCGCCGGTGCGGTGGTCGACGTCGTGCGACTGCACGTCGCGGGCACGGGGCCAGGAGGCATGGTCGTCCTCGGCCCGTTCGGCTCCGGAAAGACGCACCTTTGCGGGGATGTCGCGGCGGCGGCTTCGGTGGGGACCCCGTGTACCGTCGTCCCGCTGCGCGACGTCGCGCGGCATGGGTCGTCGCCGGGGGACGGCCTCGAGCGGGTGGTGGGCGCCGCGAAGTTGGCCGAGGCGCGCGCGGGGAGGCGGGTGCTGCTGCTCGACGGCATCGACGAGGTCCCGACACCCGATGGCGGGCACCCGAGGTTCTTCGCCGACTTGATCGCGGCCGCCGGACCTCGCTGGGTGGTGACGGGTCGCCCGTCGCACTTTCGGACAGACCTGGCGGAGCCCGTTTCGGAGCAGATCGACGTGCTCGACGACGCCTGGATCACCCTCGTCAGCATCGAGCCGCTGTCGCCCGAGACGGCTGCCGCAGCGGTCGCGGCGCTGCCGTCGGGGCACCGCCTGCTGGACACCGTGGACGGGCTGCTCGAGGTCGCCACGTCGCCGCTGCTGCTCGACGCCGTACGCGCGGCGCTGCCGTACATCGAGCCGGGTCGCCCGATCGTCCCGTGGGGCGTGTTCGACGCGTGGATTCGCCGCTCGCTTTCCACGGGCCCCCGGCACGAAGAGGCGATGGCCGCCCTCGAAGAGCTCGCTTGGAACGCGTTCATCCGGCGCGGCCGCTCCATGGACGTCCCCGTGTTCGACGCGGAAGAGATGGAAGATCCGCGGCTTCCCGCGGTGCTCAAGCGCGCGCTGTTCGTGACCGACCTCGACGGTCGCCAGCGGTTCGGGCACCGGAGCGTGTACGAATTCCTCCTCGCGGTGCACATGGCGCCGATGATCCGCGACAACCAGGGGCACGGTCCCGACGAGCTCTCCGGGGTTCGGATCACGGACGCGATCCGCCAGTTCCTGCTCACCCGGACAGGGCCCATGCCGGTGCGCTTCGAGGGCGACCGCGTCCTCATCCCGCGCGGGAACTTCGTCGCGGGCGGAGACCTTTCGCCCGACGAGCGCGATCTTCGCATCGAGCACCTGCCCGCCGACGTTTGGGTTTCCCGCGTCCCCGCCACAAACGCGGAGTGGGCGCGGTTCCTCGCGGCGCATCCGGACGACCGGATCGACGCCAACTACCTCGCCCACTGGGGCGGAGAGCGGAGGATGCCCGCCGGCGAAGACGAGCAGCCTGTCTACGGGATCTGGCCCGAGGACGCGGATCGTTTCGCGGCGTTCGTCGGGGGGCGGGTGCCGACCGCGGACGAATGGGAGAAGGCCGTTCGGGGCCTCGACGGAAAGCGATGGCCGTGGGGCGACCGGTTCTCGGCGGGTCGGGCCGTTACGAGCGAACTGGGTCTGTCGCGTCCGCTCCCCGTGCGCGCGCTCGGCGCCGAGGGTGACGCGTTCCTGTTCCAGGCCGTCGGCAACGTGTTCCAGTACACGGCGTCGGCGTGGCGGGGGCGGGTCGATCGCGGACGCGTCGTGATGGGCGGCTGCTTTACGCACCTGGCGCCGACGTCGCGCACGAGCCTGCGCCTCTCGCACAAGCTGTCGGGCAACTTGAAGGCGGGGGTGCGCGTCGTGTGGGACGCGCCGTGACCCGCCGCTGACGCGTAACTACCTGCGGCGACGCGCGAGCATAGCGATGACGAGCGCGCCGACGAGGCCTGCGACCGAAGGCTCGGTGCCTGTCGCGCAGCCGCACGTCTTGCCGTCACAGTCGTCGAAGCACACCTCGTCCGGCAGATCGGCGCCGTCGCAGTCCTGATCGACGCCGTCACCGGCGACCTCGACCGCCGCGGGGTGCGCGTCCCCGTCCGTGTCATCGCAGTCGGTCGCCAGGGTCGACGTGCCGGGGTCGCGGCAGTCGAGCGCTTCGCTCGGCGCGGTGGTCGTGGAGCCGTAGCCGTCCTGGTCGAGATCCCGGAAGCAAAGCTCTTCGCCGTCGCAGTCCTGATCGACACCGTCGGCCGGCACCTCGGCGGCGTCGGGGTTGGAGAAGCCGTTGGTATCGTCGCAATCGCTCGCAAAGTCGGCTTCGCCGGGCGCGTCACACAGCAGGTCGAAGCTCACGCTCGGCCCGTCGCCACCAGCTCCGTCCGCGTCGACGTCTGCGTAGCAGATCTCGGTGCCGTCGCAGTCCTGATCGACCCCGTCGGCCCAACGCTCGTCGGCTCCAGGGTTCACGGCCGAGTCTTCGTCGTCGCAATCGCCCGCGTGGGAGGCCTCGAGGCCCTCACCGACGCAGTCCAGCGGCCCGAGGACGAGCTCGTCACCGGACCAGCCGTCCCCATCGGCGTCCGCGGGACAATCCTCGAACCCGTCGCAGTCCTGATCGACCCCATCGTTCGCGATCTCGACGGCGTCGGGCGTCACGTCAAGGTCGAGGTCGTCACAGTCGAGAGCGTCTGCATTCTCGCCCGCGTCCTTGCAGTCGAGGTCAGCGCCGACGAACGCCGCGCCGTGACCGTCACCGTCGCGGTCGACGAAGCAGGCTTCGACCCCGTCGCAATCCTGATCGATGCCGTCGCCGGTGATCTCGAGCGCGAACGGGTGCCGCGACGCGTCGTTCGGGGCGCAGTCGTCGGCATCCGACACGCCGTCGTCGTCCTGGTCGGGCTCGGACAGGTACAAATAGACGCCCATTCCGTTCCCGGCGACGAGCAGGTCGTCGAGCCCGTCGCCGTTCACGTCGCCGGCGGACGAGACGGAAGACGCGAACTCCCGAGGCAGGTTGGTGACGGGAAGTTCGATCGTGCCCTGCCACGTCGGGCGCGTGGCCGGCCCGCCCGCGCTGCCGCGAAATTCGAGCGCGGTGCCATCGCCGAGGCACGGGGCGGCGACGATCAGGTCGGCGAACGCGTCACCGTCGAAGTGCCCAACGGCGACGTCCCGACCAAAGCCGGTGGACTCCCACCCGGCATGCTCCGAGAACACCGGGAGGGCCGCGGGGGCCGAGGCCTCACCGGCGTAGACGTCCACCCCGACCGGCGAGGCGATCGCGCAGTCAAGCGGGCCTTCCCAGGTGCCGAGCGCGACGTCGTCAAAGCCGTCCGCGTCAAAGTCGCCGGCGGCCATTGAAGTTGCGAACCCGTCGCCACCCGCCCACACGCGCGATCGGTACCCGGTGAGCGAGCCGCCGCGGAGCGCGACAGCCTCGTTCCGCAGCGGGTTTGTGACGGCAATGTCCCCGTCGCCGGCGTCGAACGTACCGATCGCGAGCCGCGTTCCGAGCGCTCCGTACGCGGTCCCAGTCATGACCCGCTGCGGGACATCGGCGGGCAGGCCGACGCCGCTTCCAGGATAGACGAACACAGCGCCGACGACGCTCTCGTTGGTCCCTGACGAGACGGTCCATCCGGATGCACCGGCGACGAGGTCGGGACGACCGTCGTTGTCGACGTCTGCGACCGCGACCGAACGACCAAGCTCGCCGAACTCCTGGAGGCCCAGGTACGTGGCGCTGGGCGTGCTCGGAAGGCCGGCCGGGCCGCCGCGGAACACGAACACGGCGCCGCGTCCGGTGCTCACGTATTCGACGTGGGTGGGTGAGCCGACGACGAGGTCGCCATACCCGTCGCGATCAAGATCCGCGATCGCGAGCCCTTCACCGACGTGAGACGAGGTGAGGGTGGCCGTCCATTCCCAAACGGGCGTGGGCAGAGGCCCATTCAGGCGTCCCCGATACACCGATACCGTGTCGCCCGAGGCGACGACGACGTCGGAGAGACCGTCTGCGTCGAGGTCTCCACCGGCGACGTACAGGGGTGACGAGGGGAGTGCCAGGAACCAGGACGGATCGACGGGGATTGCCATTGGCGGAAGTTATCCCCGCGGGACCGGGTTCGCCGGTCGCCACCATGCCTTTCCAGCGTTATGCGCCCGGGCTTGCGGTTTGGGGGTTTTGTGCGGCTTTCTAAGACTTTCCTGGCTCGCGTCCTTCCGATTCTTGCGATGGTCGCCGGCCTCCTGTTCGTGACGGTCCTCGCCCACGCCGACGGCGGGCTCGTGTTGAAGATTGCGACCGTCGCTCCGGACGGAACTCCATGGTCCAGCGGCCTCGTCCTGTTCAAGGAGATGGTCGAACGGGACACCGCCGGTCGCGTCACCGTGCGGCCATTCCTTGGCGGCGTCCTCGGCGACGAAAACGAGACCGTGCTGGCCTGCCAGCGCGGCCAGATTCAGGGCGTCGGCGCGTCGACGGGCGCCATCGCGTCGGTTGTGCCCGAATTGAACGTCCTCGAGCTCCCGTACGCGTTCCGGTCGGCCGAAGAGGCGGACTACATCCTCGACACGGTGGTGTTGACCACGATCGAAGAGGCGTTCGCGAAGCGCGGGCTCGTGTTCGGGTTCTGGAGCGAAAACGGCTACCGCTCGTTCGGCACCAACTATGGCTTCGTGAAGAGCCCGGCGGACCTCAAGGGCCACAAGATGCGCTCGCAGGAGAGCGCCGTGCACCTCGAGATGTACCGCGCGTTTGGCGCCTCACCGGTGCCCATCCCGGTCACCGAGGTGCTCACTTCGATGCAGACCGGCGTGATCGACGGGTACGACAACACGCCGCTGTTCGCGCTCGCAGCGCAATGGACCGAGGTCACGAAGTACTACACGCTCACGGACCACATCTACCAGCCCGCGGCGATCGTGTTCAACAAGGGCTGGTTCGACACGCTGTCGGCGACGGATCAGAAGGTGCTGATGTCCGCGCGCACGAGCGTCCAGGTCCGGATGCGCAAGGAAATCCGAGCGCTTTCGCCGCTGCTGGTCGCGAACCTGAGCGACATGGGCGTGCAGATCTATACGCCCACGGTTGCGGAGAAGGCGGCGTTCGAGGTGCCTGCCAAGGCGGCACGCGACAAGTACCTGTCGACCGCGAGCGCCGGTGAGAAGGCCCTCTACGAGAAGATCAGCAAGGGTCTCGTCACCTACCGCGCAAGCCACTAGCGATGATCGGTCGCATCGACGACGCCGTTTATCAGGTGGAGCGCGCGGTCGTGGCCGCGATGCTCGCGCTCATGGGTACGGTCGTCTTCCTCGACGTGATGTTTCGCGTGACGACCCGGGAGGGCAGCCTGCTCGGGAATCCCGTCGTGATCGCGTTGTTGTTCGCCGTGCTCGGGACGGCCGCCTACCACACGCGCGGGGACGAACGCGCGCTCGGGAAGGGGCTCGCCGTCGGCGTGGTCGTGGCCACGGCCCAGGCGATCTTCGTCCGCGTGCTCCCGAACGGCCTCGTGTGGAGCCAGACGCTCGCGTTGGCCCTTACGCTGTGGCTCGGGACGATCGGCGCCTCTCTCGCGGCCCACGATCGTCGGCACCTCGCGATGGACATCGGGGGAAAGCTGTGGCCCGCGTGGCTCGTGCCGAAGGTCGCGGCCGCCGGGCACGTCGCCACCGCGCTGTTCGCGTTCCTGCTCGTATACCTGAGCACGCGCTCCGTGGTGGCGCACTGGGACCTTTGGGTCGCGACGGACGGCGCGGCCGGCAACCTCGCGGGGCTCGCGATCCCGAAGTGGTTCCCCGCGGCGTCGATCCCGTACGGCATGACCGTCGTGGGCCTGCGGTTCCTTCGCGAGGCGTGGCGCACGCTCAACGGCGAGATCGAGCTGGGCGGCGACGACACGCTGCACCAGCTCGGCATCGGGGAGCCTCCTTCATGACCTTCGCTCGGCTTCGCCTCGCTGCGCGCCGGAGGCTTGCGTGACCTCAGTCATCCTCCTCGTCGCGGTGGTGCTCGCGCTCGCGCTGATGGGGTCGCGCCTGTTCGTGATCGTCGGGGTCGCGACGGCGCTGTCGTTCGTGCTGTTCGTCGGCGGCGACGACACCGTGCTGCAGCTCGACCGCATCGTCACGAAGATGGAGTCCCTGACCGGCAAGAACGTGTTCCTTTCGATCCCGTTCTTCGTGGCGTCGGGCGCGATCATGACCAAGGGCGGCATCGCGAAGCGTCTGACGGACCTCGCGCGCGAGCTCGTCGGCTGGCTGCCCGGTGGCCTCGCCGTCGCGTCGATCATCGCGTGCATCGTGTTCGCGGCGATCAGCGGCAGCTCACCGGTCACGCTCGTCGCCGTCGGCGGGGTGATGTTCCCGGCCCTGATCGCGTCGGGCTACCCGGATCGGTTCTCGATCGGCATCATCGCGAGCGCGGGCAGCCTCGGCTGCATGATCCCACCCGCGATCTCGATGTTGATCTACTCGATCAGCGTTCAGGGGTCGGCCGCCGTTCAGCCGTCGGACCTGTTCTTCGCCGGACTTGTGCCTGCGTTGTTCATCGCCGGTCTGCTCGCGATCTACGCGATCGGCGTCGGTCTCACGGTGCCCGGCTCCCGCCAGCCGTTCAACGGAAGGAAGCTGATCGAGGCGCTGCGCGGCGCGTCGTGGGCGCTCACGCTGCCCGCCATCGTGCTCGGAGGCATCTACGGCGGCCTGTTCACGCCGACCGAGGCGGGCGCCATCGCGTTCGCTTCGAGCGTCGCGATCGCCGTGTTCGTCCATCGGGACGTGACGGTCGGCGAGGTCCCCGCCATCCTCGCAGAAGCGGCGACGCTGATCGGCAGCCTGATCCTCATCGTCGTGCTCGCGTTCGGCCTCAACGACTTCCTCGCCGAGATCGACGCTCCGGGCTTCATCCGCGACACCGTCGAGACCGCGAACCTCTCTGCATGGCAGTTCCTGCTGCTCGTGAACGTGCTGCTCATCGTGCTCGGCGCGCTGATGGACAGCATCTCCGCCACGCTCGTGTTCGCGCCGATCTTCGCGCCCGTCGCGATCAACCACTACGGCATCGATCCCATCCACTTCGGCATCGTGTTCGTGGTGAACATGGAGATCGGCTACCTGGCGCCGCCGGTCGCGACGAACCTGTTCGTCGCAGCGGCGATCTTCCGCCGTCCGTTTGCCGAGGTCGCGAAGGCGATCCTGCCCACGCTCGGCATCATCTGCGCCGCCCTGGTGGTGATCATGTATGTACCGACGCTCTCGAAAGGTCCGCTCAACCTGCGCGAAGGCCGTGACTTTTACGAGCCGTTCCCGTGGACCCACGTGGTCGCCGCGCCCGTGCTCACGGTCGTTCCCGTCGACGGATCGACACCGTCGAAACCCGCTTCGGACGCTCCGAAGCCGCGCAAGACCCTCCAGGAGATGATGGCCGAGGCGAAGGCAAAGGTCGACGCAGACGAGGCCAAAGACACGGATCCGAAGCCATGAGCGCGCGCATGACACCGGGCGTACACTTCCTCGCGCCAACAATCCCCGTCCACGTGTTCGATGCCGATCGGCCTGGAGCCGTGGCGATCATCGAGGCGGGTATCCACGGCGACGAGATCGCCGGCGTGCACGCGCTTCAGGAGCTGCTCGAGGAGGGGATCAGGCCCGTCGCCGGGCGGCTGATCGTGATCCCCGTGATGAACCCGGCGGCGTACCGCGCGCGCGTCCGAGCGGCGCCGGGCGGCCTCGACCTGAACCGTCAATTCCCCGGGGACGCCGACGCGCCCGAGGTGGAGCGCCGCCTCGCGCGCCGGTTCATGGACCTGATGGAGGCCGAGCAGCCAGCGTTGCTCGCGACCCTTCACGAATCGCAGAAGCGCTACGACCCCGCGGTGAAGCCGTCGTTCGGGCAGACCATCGTCTACGGCGTCGACCCGTGCCCGGCGATCGTGCATCGCACGGTGGCCAAGCTCAACGCGACGAAACTCGACGACAACGAAGTCTGGGCGCCGCAGTACTACCCGGTCGCGACGTCCTCGACCGAGGTGATCGTCGATCGCGTCGGTTGCATCGGGCTGTGTATCGAGACCTGGATGGGGTTCCCCGAGCGACGGCGGATCGACATGCAGAAACAGGTCGTACGGCTGCTCCTCGAGGACGTCGGCTTGCTGTAGCCAGGTGCAGCGTTGGGGTGTCCGAGCTAAGGCAGGGCGATGACCTGTCGAAGCTGCGGCGGCGTCGCGTCGGGCCTGGTTTGCGCCTACTGTGGCGCACTTCAGGGGCAGATTAGCCATGCCGACGACGAGCAGCGCGCCGTCGAAGAGTTCCACGCGATCCTCGCGCGCACCACCGGCGCCGATGCTCGCTTGAGGCTGCTCCAAAGCGGGTTCGTGCCGACGCACCCCGCGCCGCTGATCGACGCGGCTCTGCGCTGCGTGCCGCTCCTCGACAACACGATGACGGCCGATAGCCCCGTCGCCTCAGCGACGTACGCGCGCCTCCAGATCCTCGCGGCCAAGCTACGCGTGATCGCGACCACCCCCGAGGTGAAGCGGGCGCTGGCCGAGCTCGCGCCGCACCTCGCAAAGCAACGCAACGCCCAGCTTTGGGCAGGGTTCACGAACGTCGTGATCGGGCTCGGGATCGCCCTCGTCTTCGGGTGCGCGGGCATCATCTGGCTCGCGGGGGCCTTGCAGTAGCCCCGACGAGGCGTGCGGGCGGCGCAGGAGCCGCGTGATAATGCGGGGCCTCGGAGGCCTCCCATGGTCCGCACCCGCTTCGCACCGTCCCCCACGGGCTCCCTCCACGTCGGGGGCGTCCGAACCGCGCTGTACTGCCTGTTGTACGCGCGGCGTCACGAGGGGCGGTTCGTACTTCGCATCGAGGACACCGATCAGGTGCGATCCACCGACGAAGCCGCGCGCGGCATCCTGCGCGATCTGCAGTGGTGCGGCCTGTTCTGGGACGAGGGTCCGGTCTCCCAGTCGCAGCGCCTTTCCATCTACGACGAGTACGTCGAGAAGCTCCTCGCGAGCGGGCACGCGTACCTCGCTTGGGAGTCGACCGAGGAGCTCGGTGCAATTCGGAAAGCGGCCGAGGAGAAGAAGGAGACGTTCAAGTACAAGCGGCGCCCGGTGAGCGAGGACGAAGTCGCCCGCTGGAAGTCCGAGGGGCGCAAGCCCGTGGTGCGGCTGGCCGCGCCGACGCACGATGTGGTGATCACCGACGCCATCCGCGGCGACGTCCGCCTCGCCCAGACGGACCTCGAAGACATCGTGATCCGCAAGGCGGACGGCTTCCCGACGTACCACTTCGCGGTGGTGATCGACGACCACCTGATGCAGATCACGAACATCCTGCGCGGCGAGGAGCACCTGCTCAACACGCACAAGCACTTCGGCGTCGCGGAGGCGCTCGGGTTTTCGCTGCCGGAGACCGCCCATCTGCCGCTGATCTTCAACCCAAAGGGACAGAAGATGAGCAAGCGGGAGAAGGCGGCTGTCGCCCGCGAGGCTGCTCGAAACGAACACAAGGTCCGCAAAGCCGAAACCTTCGACTGGCTCGCGACGCTCTGTGATCGGCCCGTGGCCGACGTCGCCGCGTTCGTCGCAAAGCAGCATGATCGCGTCGATACCGCCGAGGCGATCGGCAAGGCGCTCAACGTCGAGCTGCCGCTGATCGAGGTGATGGACTTCCGGCGGGGCGGCTACATCCCCGAGGCGCTGGTCAACTACATGGCGTTGCTCGGTTGGAACCCGGGTGGCGAGCAGGAGATCCTGTCGGTCGAGGAGATGTCGGCGGCGTTCTCGTTCGACCGCGTGAACAAGACGGCAGCAAAGTTCGACCCGGCGAAGCTCCGCTGGATGAACGGCGAGTACCTGAAGAAGCTGTTCGCCCACGACAAGGAGCGCCTGCTCGCGGTGATCGCGTCGTGGGCCGAGGTCGCTGAAACGCCGATTCGCGCGCTGTCGCCGGACCACCGGCTGGTGCTCGTCGAGATGTACAAGGACCGCGTCCTCACGTTGTCCGAGCTCGACAAGGCCGCCGCGTTCTTCTTCGTACGCCCCACCAGCTACGACGCGAAGGCCGCCGACAAGTGGCTGCGCCAGAACGACGGTCTTGCCGTGTTGGGCCGCTGCCTGGAGGCGCTCGCGGACGCGGCCTGGACGCCCGGCGGCGTCGAGTCCGCCCTCGCGCCGATCGCCGACGGCAACACCGGTCGCGTCGCCCAGCCGCTGCGCGTTGCCCTCACGGGCACGGCCGTAAGCCCGCCGATCTTCGACACGATCGCGTTCCTTGACCGCACCGAGGTCCTCGCCCGGATCGAGGGCTGCCTTCAGGCGCACAAGTGAGGCGCCGCGACGTCGTTCGCGGGCTCCCCGCGCTCGCGTTCGCGGCCTGCGCGGAAGACCGCACGTACGCGCCTTCACGGGTGGTCGCGTCGGCGGATTGGCCGGGGTTGGGCGACGCGGACAGCGCGCTGTTTCCGACCGGCGTGCAGTCGGGCGAGGCGCGCTTTGACAGCCTGCTGGTGTGGACGCAGTACACGGGCGAAGCGACGCTCGAGGTGGTCGTGGTGGTGTGGGCCGACGGCGCCTGGGTGGAACACGCGACCGTCAGCGCCCCGCTCGATCCCGACCACGAGGTCGCTGGCACGACGCACACACCGGTCACTGGGCTGCCTCCGGACGCGCCCGTCGCCTACCAGTTCCGGGACGCCGACGGCGCGCTGTCGCAGGTCGGACACTCGCGGACCGCGGCCCCGGCCGAATCCGCGCGCACGGTGCGGTTTGGTGCGACGTCGTGCTGCTCGGCGCAGGGCGCGCCGTTCCCGAGCCTCGTGAACGTGGCTGCCCGCGGCGACCTCGATTTCTTCGTGTGGAACGGCGACACGGTTTACCAGGACAGCGCTGACAACACGGCGCAGATGCGATCGATCTGGACGCGAAACCTACGAACGGAGGGCTTTCGCGCGATCATGGAGCGCACGCCGGGCGTGTTCACCTGGGACGACCACGAGGTCGACAACGACTGGGGCATCCCCGGCCTCATCTCCCCAGCGCGGGAACAGCTCGGAACGGACGTGTTCTTCGAGTTCGCGTGCGTGGCTCGGGATCCGGACGTCCCGGCTCGCCTGTGGCGCACGTTCCGGTTCGGGTGCGTCGAGGTGATCGTGTTGGACGGCCGCAGCGAGCACGACATCGACGCCGAGGAGTACCTCTCGGAGGCGCAGTTCGCGTGGTTCAAGGACGCCCTGATCACGTCCGATGCGACGTGGAAGCTCGTGATTAACTCGGTGCCGATCGCCCAGATGCCCGACGCCTACAACATCCAGCAGCTCAAGTACGAGCACTGGAACGGCTACCCGGCCCAGCGCGCCGAGCTGATCGAGCACATCACCTCGAACGCGATCACCGGCGTCATGTTCCTGTCGGGCGACTTTCACCACCCAGGCCTCTACCGCGTCGATGCGGAGGGGCCTGGGAACGCCCTGCTCGACTTCCTCGTCGGCCCCGCGGGGAGCTCGCTCAACGCGCTCGGTCGGGTGATCATGGACGGGGAGCAGTACGTTTGGTCCGATGCCGCGCACAACAGCGCGCGGTTCGAGCTTCGCCCGGAGGGGCTCGGACACGTCGTGTGGGTGACCGATGAAGACATCGCGATCGCCGAGGCGTGGTTCGACGTCCACGGGACGATCAACTTCCTCGACTGGGTCCCGCCACCGCCCTAGGTGATCAGGTGCCCCCGAACGCCTCGATCGCGGCCGTCAACCGCGCGGGCTGGTCGAGGTAGGGACAATGGCCGAAGCCCTCCGGCTCCTCGATCTGCGCGTGGCTTGGCAGGTGTGCGCGAAAGAACGCGAGGTTCTCGCGCGGCAGCAGCGCATCTCCGGTCCCCCACAACAACCGGACGGGGAGCGTCAGCCGCGCCAGCTCGTCGGGGGCGAGCATATCGGCGTGGGTGATCGAGTCGACGAGCGAGCGAAGCTGCGGCCGCTCGAAGCTCGCGCGCACCACCGGAGCCAGCGCCTGCGCGTACCAAGGGGCACGCGCGTACAGCTTGCGCACGAAGGCACGCGCCGCCTCCCACGACGTCATGCGAAAGATCTGGGTGAGCGCCAAAAGCCCGGCGTCGTCCATCGGAGCGCCACCTGGGGAGAGCAGGAGCAGCGAGCGCACGCGTCCCGGGCGCGCGAGCGCGTACCGGATCGCACCGAGTCCTCCCAGCGAATTGCCGACGAGCACGAACGGCTCGTCTGACACCTGGTCCAGCGCCTCGACGAGACCGGCGGAAAGGGTGGCGGAGTGGAGCCCCGCGGGGGGAACGTCGGAGAAACCATGACCGGGCAGATCCAGCGCGAGCACGCGGCGCGACCTGCGACGAAGCCCAGGGAGCACCTGCCAGAAGTGGACACTGGACGCCGCGATTCCGTGCAGCACTACGACGGGAGGGCCGTCGCCGCGGCCGTTCGACGCGACGACGTGCACGCGTCCAACGGAGGTGGTCACGTGGCGGCTCGTGAACCCGCGGAGGCGCAACATGCCAAGCTGGGCGTGATCGGCGAGGCGAACGAGCACAGGTTCTCCCCCCAACAGGTATCCTCTGCCGGGAGGCGCGCACGTGCCCTGCGACGTCCATGAGGTCCTGGTCAGCGAGGTCCGGCCTGCGATCGACGGCGTGATGCGTCGCCGGTTCGGTTCGGTCGAGGTCGACCTCGTCGACGACGGTCACGCGATCGTCGGCACGGTCGTGCCGATGCCGGTCGACCCCGTCAAACTCCAGCTCGATCGCACGCCCGACGCGATCGTCGCGCTCGATGTCCTCGCGCCGTTTTCGGTGCGCGTGGACAAGGCGACGAACCTCGTCCTGCCCGACGTCGTAAATCTGCCCGCCGACGCGTGGCCGCTCGTCGCGGGGCTCCGCGTGCGGGAGGGCTCCAAGGACTTTGTCGTCACCGCGGTCGATCTGACCAGGGTCTCCCTGCAGGATCCGGCCTGTCTTACCGCGCCGAAGGCGACCGTTTCCTTGCCCTCGACGCCGAACACCCGGCTCGTGCTCGCCCTCGCGGCTCTGTCGTGCGCGGGGCTGGCCGCCGTGGTCCTCGGTCGGCGCGCGACGCGAACGTGAAGATCGGGGGGCGGATGGGGTAAGCTGCCGCCCGAGAGGAGACTCGAATGCGCCCGTTGCGCCTGATGCTCGTGCCCGCCGCTGTCGCGCTGTCCGTCGCGTGTGACCCGCCGGTCGATACCAACGAAGCGCCCCGCCTCGAATTCGTGAGCCCGGCGGCCGGGGCGACGTTCAACGAGTCGCCCACCGCTGTCGCCATCGTGCGGGTCTCAGACGTCGACCGGGACGTGCTCACCCTCGTGGTGACCGCAGACGACGGTGCGATCGCGCTCGGCACCTTCGAAGACCTCGAGACGGCGCAGGAGGTGCCGATCCCGCTCGGCAGCCTTCCGGGTGGTGAGCACACGCTCCAGGCGACCGTGAGCGACGGCACAGCAGACGTGCAGGCGTCGGTGACGTTCACCTGGAACCTCGCGCCGAGCGCGCCGGTCGTCCAGATCACACCCGCAAACCCGCTTACGAATGACGACCTCGTCGCGTCCGTTTCTACCGATGCGGTCGACCCCGAAGGGACGGCCCTCATCCACTACGTGTACACGTGGAAGCGCACGGCGGACGGCACCACGGCCGCCGACCCCACCGTCATCGCCGCGCTGACCGAGAAAGGCGACGAATGGACCGCGACCGTGGCTGCCTTCGAGTCCCCCGATGGGATCGGCCACGCGGACGATGCGGCGTTCTCTGTAGGCTCCGCGAGCGTCATCATCGGCAACACGCCCCCGTCGCCGCCGGCCCTCGTCGCCATCTCACCGAACGATCCGCTGCTCGTGAACGACCTGCGCTGCTACGTGCCCGACCTGGCAGTCAACAGCGGTACCGACGCGGACCCCGCCGACGTCGCGACCCTGACGTACTACGCGACCTGGACGGTCGATGGGAACGCGAGCGCCGCCTACGACGGCGAACAGTTCCTGCCGGCGGCCGAGCTCAACTCGGGAGCTTCGTGGTCGTGTACGCTCGCGACGGACGACGGGACCGATCGATCCGCCGCGATCGGCAGCGCCACCGTCGTGATCGGGAGCCACGTTCGCTCCGCGGCAGATGCCCGCGCGCGAATCTCGGGTGACCACAACGACCAGCACGTCGGTACCGTCGCGCTCGGGGTCGACGTCGACAATGAGGTGTTCGGCCAGGACGACGACCTCGTGCTCGGCGTCGCGGACTTTCACGCAGGCATCGCGCCTGACCCCACGGGCCTCGTCGCGGTGTTCCAAGGGGGAGACGTCGCCTCCGGGCTGCTCGCTTCGCGCACGTACAGCCTGCTCGGCGTGGACGAGCGCTGGCCGATCGGGGCCCGCGCCGTGCGCGTACCCGACGTGATCGGGGACGTCGGCGCCGACATCGCGTTTACGAGGCACTCGATCGACGCGACCCAACAGGGCCTCGTCTACATCGTGCCGGGGAACAGCCTCGCGACGCCCGCGAACAGCCCTCCGTACGGTGGCCTCATCCTCGACGGAGACTCCGACGTGGAGTTCGGGTCGGCCCTCGGCACCGGAAACCTCGACGGGGACTCGCGCTCCGAGGTGTTTGTCGGCGACGGCGGGGCTGCGTTGATGTTCTCCGGCGACAGCATCGCGTCGGCGACGAACCACACGACCTGCGTGGATGCGACCCACCCTTGCCTGCTGAAGGGGGACGCGGAGAAGCAGTTCGGCACGGTCACGGACATTCCGATCGACGGGATCGCACCCGGCGACTACGACGGCGACGGCCTCGACGACATCCTGCTCACGCGTTCGGGCTCGCTCGATGACACGATCGCGTTCGTGTTCCTCGGTGACGCGATCAGCGTCGGCTCGTTGTTTGCCCTCGGGGACGCCGACGTTCACCTCGACGACGACATCGACGACGGGCTCCAGGCGGGCGGCTCGGTCGCGCGGCTCGAGGACAGCGACGGTGACGGCGTCTCGGACTTCCTCATCGGCAATGGGGCGCACGTCGACTCGGGCGGCGCGTCGGTCGGCTGGGCGCTGCTCTACCGCGGCGGGACGGCGTTCGGCGCCACGGCGTTGTTGAACACCTCCCAATCGACGGTGTCCATCGAAGGCGTCGAAGCTGGCGCCGGCTTCGGCACCTCGATCGTCGACCTCGGCGACCTCGGCGACGACGGCCTCTCCGAATTCGCGGTGTCGGCCCCGAACGCCAACGCGGCCGCGGGCGCCGTGTACCTGTTCACAGGCGGCGACTTCACCGACGCAGCCCTCAACTCCCAGGTCTCGCGCACCGCAGACTACGCGCGAGCGCAGATCACGGGCGAAGACGCCGGTGACAACCTGACGATCTCCGGACCGCCGGGGGACTTCGACGCGGACGGCGTGCCCGACTTCGTGTTCGGCGCGCCCTATTGGAATGCGACGGATTCTGGACGTACCTACGTGTTTCTAACGGGGCAGTAATCGTGGAATTCGTACTCGGCTTGATGGCAGGGGTGGCGTCGTTTGCGTTCGTCACCGTGTACGGCATCGCGTTCGTCGATGGCGGGCGGATGTTCCTCAAACGCGACCCAGGCTCGACGCAGGTGTCGACGCGGACGAACGCATCGACCGCTCCCGCGTTTACGCCGCTGGATCTCGGCGAGCCGACGATGAAGTGGCCGTCCCAGAACCCGCACCCGCGCAAGGCGTTGCCGCCGTTGCCGTGGCCGTCGGAGACCTGGACCGACGACTATTTCGGGCGAAAGGGCGGGCAGAACAACCACGGGAACCTGCAGACGTCCGTCGCCGCGGTGACGTCCGCCACCGAGGACGCGTGGCACAACGGCGCGGTCCAGGTCGAGGCGACGCCCGTCCCGAAGAAGCAGGTCGCAAAACCAGCGGCCAAACCCAAACAACAGAGCGCCGCGCCGGCCGCGAAGGCGAAGTCTGGGGTGGCGCGTCCGCCCGCGACGGCGCCAAAGACCACGTCGGGGAGCCTCTCCGAGGCCGACATCATCGCGATCGTCGAGCGCGAGGGGCTCGCTGCCGCGGTCGAGCGCGTGCGGGCGCAGAACGGATGGGACTTCCAGCAGGCTGCGACGCACATCGCGCAGGTGCTTCGCTCACGTCGGGGGCGCTCGTGATTCACGTCGCGCACCAGAGCTTCGTGCTCGAAAACGGCCTCGAGGTCGTACTCATCCCGGATCGGTCGCTACCGAAGGTCGTCGTCGACCTGTGGTACGACGTCGGGAGCTACGACGATCCCATCGGTCGCAGCGGGTTCGCGCACCTGTTCGAGCACCTGATGTTCAAGGGCACGTCCCGGGTCGCCCAGGGCGAGTTTGACCGTGCCATGGAGGCGGTGGGCGGCGCGAACAATGCGAGCACCGGGGACGAGCGTACGAACTTCTACGACCTCGGTCCGCGGCACGCGCTCGACCTGTTCCTGTGGCTCGAAGCCGATCGCATGACCGGCCTCGAGATTACGCAAGAGAAGCTCGATGTCGAGCGCGAGGTCGTGCGCAACGAGCGTCGGCAGAACTACGAGGACGCGCCGTACGCGCGAAGCTGGCTCGAGCTGCCGCGGATGATGTTCCCCGAAGGCCACCCGCTCGCTCGAAACGGCATCGGCGACCACGTCGACCTGCTCGCCTCGACGCTCGACGACGTACGCGACTTCTATCGGCGCTGGTATGTGCCTGCGAACGCCGTGCTCGCCGTGGCAGGTGACTTCGATCCGGCCGACGCAGCCGCGTTCGTCCGCAGCACGTTCGGCACGCTCCCGCACCGGGAGAGCCCCAAGCGTCAGGTGCTGCCGATGCCCGACCGCCCGGTGACGTCGAAGCTCGAGTTCACGGACGACGTCGCGCTGCCTGCGACCATTCGCGCCTGGCATTCCCCCCGACTGTACACGGACGGGGACGCCGAGCTCGACGTGCTCTCCAACCTGCTCACCGGGTCCGATGACGCGCGGCTGTCCAAGCGGCTCGTCTACGAAGACCGCTGCGCCCAGGAGATCGACGCGACGCAGGTGTCGAGCCGGTGGGGGAGCATGTTCTTGATCACCGCGCACGCAGCACCCGGGCACTCCATCGAGGAGGTCGACGCCGCGATCGACGAAGAGCTCGCGGCGCTCGCGAGCACGCGTCCGCCGACGACGGAGGAGATCGAGCGGGGTCGCAACAACCGGGAGATCGACAAGTTGTATGGCGCCGAATCGCTGCTCGGTCGCACCGAGATGCTCCAGAGCTACCGCATGCACCTCGGCCGCTTCGACGGGCTCGACGAGGACCTTCGGCGGATCCGCGGCGTCACGCCCGAGTCCGTCCACCGGGAAGCCTCGCGGCTCTTGCCCGATCGACGCGCGCTGCTGCACGTCGTGCCCGAGTGAAGTTCCCGGAACGCCCCTCGCTCGGCAAGGCCGCGCCATGGTCCCCGCCGTCCCCCGTCAGGCGCGTGCTCGACCGCAAAGCGACGATCTACGCGCACGTCGACGCGACGCTCCCGCTCGTGAGCGTGCGGATCCAGCTGCCGATCGGCAGCGTCGACGACCCGCTCGACATGCCCGGCGCCACGGCGCTCGCCGCCGCGATGATGCAGGAGGCGTCTGGCGATCACTCCTCGCTCGAGCGGTCGGCCGCGTTTGATCGCCTCGCTGCGAGGTCGTCCGCGGTGGCCGGCAAGGACTGGACGACGGTCACCCTCGACGTGCACCGCGACCGGCTGTACGCCGCGCTGCCGCTGGTGGTGGACGCGTTCGTCCGCCCGCGGTTCCTCGAAGGGGACTGGGAGCGCGTGCTCGGCCGCCATGTCACCGGCATCAGCCAGGGCCTCGACGACAACGGCTTCGTCTCCGCTCAGGTCACGCCGTCCGCCCTGTTCGGCGCGGACCATCCGTACGGCCATCCCGTTCACGGGACGATCGACGGCTGCAACGCCACCACGCTCGTCGAAGCGCAGCGACGCTGGAACGTCGCGCACGACCGCGCAGCCCCGTCCATCGCCGTCACCGGAGACATCGATCTCGACGCGTTTGTCGAGCGCCTCGGCTCGCTGCTCCCGATGTGTGCAGGTCGCGCTCGCGTGCCGGTGGTACCCGTCGGAGCGAAGCCCGGCAGGTACTTCGTAGACAGCCCGGGCTCCCAACAGACCGCGGTGCGCGTCGCCCTGCCGGGGCCGTCCGGCCGGTCGCCCGAGCGGCACGCCCTGGACCTCGCGCGCATCGCGCTGGGCGGCAGCTTCACGTCGCGCCTGAACCAGCGCCTGCGCGAAGAGAAGGGCTACACCTACGGTGCGCGGCTCGCGATGGCCTGCTGGCAAGGCACGGGGGCGATCTCGGCGGCCGCGAGCGTACAAGCCGACGCGACCGCACCCGCGTTGGCGGACACGCTGGAGGTGCTGCGCACGGCGGCGCTCGCGGGCTTCGACGACGACGAGATCGAGCGGTCCCGCGCCCAGGCGCTGCACGACCTCGTGGACGTCGCCGAGTCGCGGGCGGGCCTGTCGGGCGCATACGCGCTCGAGATCGAGGCCGGTCGCGACCCGATGGCCGTCGGAGCGCTCGGCGAGACGATCGCGGCGGTCGATCGTGCGGCCGTCAACGCCGCGACCCGGCAGTGGATCGATCCCCACGAGGCGACGATCATCCTCGTCGGAGACTGGTCCGCGGTCGGGGAGTCGCTCGAGGCGTTCGGCGATTGGACGCGCGTGGACCCGTTCGGGAGACCGATCTAGCGGCGACGGCGCGCAGCGAGCACGAGCGCTGCAAGCCCGAGGAGCGGGAACTGAGCGGACGACGAGTCACACGCGCACCCGCCGGGGTCTTCTGCGCCGGTCTCGCCGGTGTCAGCGGGCGCGAAGCACGCGTCCACGAACGCCTCGGTGCCGAGGCAGAACCGCCGCTTCGCGCTCTGGTCGCCGATCGCGGGGTAGGTGCCGAGCAGCCAGTAGGCGCCCGCCGGCAGCTCGCCCACCACACCCGTCGCGGCGCCGTCGAACGTGACGACCGCGTCCTCGACGGGGCCATCTTCGGCTCCGCCCTGTACGGGGTGCAAAGCGAACACGAGCTCCGGCGCAGGCGCCTCGATGCCGAAGGCGAGGGGGCCTCCTGCGTGATCGATGCGATAGTACGTGGCGGCCAGCGGGTAGAACCGGTTGTCGTCGTCGATCCCCGCGCCCTCGGCTTCGGCGGTGATGCCGTCGAGCTCGGCTGCGTAGGGGTACTGGGCGGTGGCGGCCCCGGCGCGGTCTCCCGTCGCGAGGTTCATCGTCGCGAAGTCGAACCACGCGTCCCGCAGCGTGTCGCCGTACTCCACCAGCGCGGCTTCCACGAGAGGCATGGGGAACTCGGCGCCGTCCGCCTCCGTGGCCTCGAGCAGCGCGACGATCAGGGAAGGATCGTGCCGCAGCGTGAGGAAGTCCCAGAACAGCGCGGTCGCGTACGCGAACGCGGGCACCGGGCCCCCAGGAGGCCTGTCGATCGCACGGCTGGTGTCGTCGAGGTAGGCCTGGGCGAACCACACGAAGTCTTCGACGTTGGGCTCGAAGAACCGCTCGGCCCAGACCGCTGTGCCCTCCGAGAACCACACAGGCTCGTCGGCGGCGTACGCGGACTGCACGGCGTGAAACAGCTCGTGGCTGGTGAGGACGGTGACGGCTTCGTGCAGATCGGGGTACCCGTACCCGCGGAAGTCGTTCTCCATCACCATGTAGCCGGAGCAGCGCTGCGGGGTTCCGGAGCAACGATCGACGCCGAAGTTCCCGTCGGCGTCACCTCCGAAGTCGACGAGGTAGAAGTCGAACGCGCCGCTCCCGCCGAGGTCCGAGAGACCCAGGTCGGCTTCGGAGAGGGGCGGCAAGAACCCGGCGTCCGCATACGCGGCCAGGGCGGCGGCCGCCGTAATGGCGACGTCCTGAGCGAAGTCAGGGACGCCGTCGGCGTCGCCGTCAAAGAGCTTCGTGACGTTCGGCCCGTCTACGCTGAAGTGTACGCGCACCACGCCGGTCGGCTCGTCCCACGACTGCACGACATCCGTCGCGTCAAACGCGTACATCCCCCCTTCCGTCGGCCGTTGCGCGAACGCAGCGGCGACGAGGAGCAGGCTAGTCAACGTACGCCCAGCGCCAGGTGAAGTGGCCGCTGGTGTCGGTGTCTGGCGCGCCGCCGCTGTTGCACTCGGCCTGTCCGGTGCCGTAGTACTCCTCGACGACGAACTTGATCACGTGCCCGTCCGCCAACTGGAGCAGGGCCGGGTGCCCCGTCGTCTTGACGCAGGACTCGTACGACCACCACGGCGAAAGCACCACCTGGGGGCTGTTCAGGCCGAACGAGTCGGGAATGTAGGCGCAGGAGTCCGAGTAGAACGCCTCGCGCACGTACTCGACGCCGACAGGAACCTCGGTGATCGATTCGTACGTCGCCTCGGGGAAGACTGCAGCGCCGACACACGACGGGCCGGACACGCCGCCGTTCAGGCGCAACCCGAAGCGGCGGGCGGCGATGTCCCAGTCCATCGACTCGAGCGCGGTCTGGTCGTCGATATCGACGCGCTGCGCGCCCGTCGCGGTGAACTTCACGTACACCCATGGGTTGTTGGCGGCCACGTTGTAGCCGCCTCCGTCCGCATCCACGGTGGTGACGAAGTCTGCGCCGTCCGTCGTCGTCACCACGTCCGCATCGGTCGCGACCTTGTCGTCGTGAAGCGAGAGGTCCGCGAAGATGTCGTCTTCGCAGGGGACCGTGGTGGGCGTCGTGCACACGGGCTGGGGGCCGGTGTCGGCGCTCGTGTCGGAGTCGCCACCGCCGTTGCAGGCGATGAGCGAAAGAGCGAGGGCGACGGTGTTGCGCATGTTTCCTCCGCGCCCCCCTTAGCCGGGGCCGCGCTATGCTGCGACCCGGAGGCGACATGGAACCCGCACCCTCGCGCGACGCCGTCGTGTTGCTGGTGGACGCCGAACACGTCCCGCCCGCCCTCATCGCAGAGGGACGCCCGCTCGGGGCCTCGCGTCGGACGTGGGTGGTCCCAGCCCACGGTCTCGTGAAGGAGGCGGTCGCGCGCTGGAGCGCAACGGAAGGCGTGATCAGCGCGGTCCCGGACACGCTCAGGCCGCTGCACCGTCGGTTCGACGACCCCGAATACGACCGCCAGTGGTACCTCGACGAGCTCGGAATGGAGCCGCTGTTCGACGTCTCGCTCGGCGATCCGTCGATCCGTGTCGCGGTGATCGACTCGGGCATCGACATCGCGCACCCGGACCTGGCTGCAGGCATCGTCGATCCCTACGACGCCTACGACGACGACGCCGACCCGAGCCCCAACCCGGGTGAGTTCTGCAACGGGTCTTCCACCGCGATTTGCGACGAACACGGCACGGCGGTCTCGGGGGTAATCGCTGCGCGCGCGAACAACGGGGAGGGGATCGTCGGCCTGTGTTCGGCGTGTACGCTCGTGCCGATCAAGCTCCTCGGCGACGGCATGGGGGCGCTGTCGGGAGACATCGCGGCGTTCGAGCATGCGATCGAGTCCGACGCCGGCGTGATCAACAATTCGTGGGGCTTCGTCGACCCCACCACCGTGCCCGCCCCCCTCGCGGACGTGATCCACCGCGCAGCGACCGAGCCCCGCGGCGGCAAGGGTGCGGTCGTCGTGTTCGCTGCCGGAAACGACGATCGCGAGCTCGGAAACGACGAGATGGAGGCGCTCGCGGACGTGTTGTGCGTGGGGGCTACCGATGTCTACGGCGCCCCGACGGCGTACACGAACACCGGTGATGCCCTCGACGTCGCCGCGCCCTCGGCCACCTACAGCACGGCGCCCGGCGGCTACACGGACGCGTTCGGCGGTACGAGCGCGGCCGCACCGGTGGTGTCGGGCCTCGCCGCATGGATCCTTTCGGTGTCGCCCGACCTCACCGCCGCCGAAGTCCACGCCGTGATCGTCGAGACCGCGCAGAAGTCGCCGATGGTCACGTTCGACGCCGAAGGCCACCACCCGATCTACGGCTACGGGAACCTCGCTCCCGACGCGATCCTCGCCCGGCTGTTCCCGGTCGATACCGGTTCGGAAGAGGGCCCGAAGGCGTGCGGCTGCTCGGGCACCGGACAGCCCGGCCCGTGGCTGCTTGTCGCGATCGGAGCGCTGCTCGCCCGCCGTCAGGCCCGAACCATCCAGAGGTGAGGCCCCGCCTCGGGGATCTCGAACACATCCCCGATCGGACGCCACCCCTCGCGCTCGTAGAACCCCTGGGCGCTCACGCGGGCGTTGCACCACAGGGGAGCGGCGACGTGGGCGCGCACGGCGTCCAAGAGCAGGTGACCCACCCCCGTCCCGCGCAATGCGGCCTCCACAGCCATCCCGCGCAGCTGCCAGGCGGGCCCGTCCCCCTGACCCGGCCACGGACGATGCATGACCGACGCGATCCCCACGACGCGATCACCGTCGGTCGCGACGAAGTGGGTCGTCGTCGCTTCGAGATCCCCCGTCCACCGCGACGCCGCCTCGGGCATCCCGGCGCGAAGGGCGGTCATCCGCAGGGGGACGACCTCGTCGACGGTTGCGGTGCGAACGCGAATCATTGGACTCCCCGAGACGGTCCAACCATGTGACATGGCGGGATGTTTGCCGCACATGTGGACCGTTGGGAGAGCGAGGGTCGGGTGGTCTTGTTCGACCGATCGACCGGTCGCTCCGTGGTGCTCGACCCGTCGTCGCTCGAGAACGTCACCCCGCCGCTCCTCGACCGCCTCGCGCGCCTCGGAATGATCGAGGGGCGTCCCCTGCAGCGGGCGGGTCTGATCGTCTGCCGGTCGCGGCTCCCGCTCGTGCGGCCCGATCGGTCCGAGCTCTGGTACCCGCACCCCGACGTGCACACCGCCGGCGGGCACGCGTTCGTCGCGCTGAAGCTGCGTCCGGAGAGCCTCGCTGTCTGGCGCGCGATCAACGACGCGCGGACGGTGTCGCAGGTAGCAAACGCAGTCGGATTGTCGGTAGACGCCGTCCTCGATGAGCTCGGACCGTGGCTCGCCCCCGACGCCCAGCTGGTCCAGCTGCGAGAGACGAGGCCCCCGCCGGCCGATCGGTCGCTTTGGCGGTTCGTCGCGGCGCCGCGCACAAAGTCGGCGCGCACGATCGATCAGCACGGCGCCGACGGGGCGACCGACCTCGTCGCGTACCACCTCGCGATCGACGACGGCCCCGTCCACTTCGACGATCGCGAGACCACCGTCGCGCACGCGTTCGGGCTGGCGCACCCGGCGCTCGGGGGGCGCACGTTCGGTGGGGCGCTGTACGACGCGCTCGCAGGGGAGGGGTTCTGGCCGCCCGGCGGGCCCGTTGTGGAGGTCGGCTGCGGCGACGGCGAGATGGCCGAGGCCGTGGCGTGCAAGCTCGGTGACGCTCGCTACGTGCGCGTCGACCTCTCTCCCGGTCTGCTCGCGACCCAACGCGCGCGCGCGCCGCAGACCCCAGGCGTGCTGGGGGACGCGCGCCACCTTCCGCTCCGGAACGCCAGCGTCGCTCGGGTCCTGTCCAACGAGGTGATCGCAGACCTCCCCGCCGTCCCCGTCGGGCCCGGCGATGACGGTCCGCTCGTGCGTGAGGTGCGCTCTCGCCTCGCGCGCTACGGCCTCCCCGCGCCCGCGTTCCGCCGCTGGTACAACCTCGGCGCGTGGCAATTCGTCGAAGAGATCGCGCGCGTGCTCGCGCCCGGCGGACGCGCGTACGTGTCCGAATTCGGCTCGATCGACGAGGACCCCGCGGAAGCCGTGCAGCTCGACCACCCCGAGGTCGGCATCCAGTTCGGGGAGCTCGCCGCGGTCGCGCGGGGTTGCGGCCTCGGCGCGCGCGTGGTGCGCCTTGATCGGTGGATGGGCTTTGACGACGCGGCCCGTCAGCTGTGGCGGCAGCACCACATGGCGCTCCGGGCCATGTCCCGTGCCGAGGGGCACCACCTGCCGGCCCGCGCCTGGACGCCCGAGTCGCTCGCAGCGGCCCTCCCGTTTCCGGTCGAAGGCGCCGCGTTCGTGCCTGTCACCGAGCCGGGGGCGGGCCCCGTGCCGAGCCGGTTCTTCGCGCTCCTGGTCGACCGCCCGCGGCAATAATCCCGCACCGCCTGTCAAGATCCCGTCAGGGGCGCCTCCGTCGTTTGGCCCAGCTGTTGCACAGAGGCGGCGCACGGAGGGTTTCGACATGTGGTTTCTCCTCGCCCTTGCCTGCTCGGAATACGACCTCGAGCGGCCGGTCCTGGGTGACGGCCTCGCCGAAGACACGGCGGGCGGTGCTAATCCGTTGTTCGAAGCCTCCGACGATCAGGTGATCGACGCGTTCGACGTCGCGACGCAGACGGACATCCTCGTGTTCGGTGACACGAGCACCTCGATGGAGCCCGAGCTCCTGACGATGAACGCGCACATCGAAGGGCTCGTCACCCGCCTCGCGACGTTCCAGTCCGACTGGCATCTGCTCGCCGTGACGGGTCCGTCGGGCTGCTCGGCAAACGGCTGGTCGGACGCCTCGACGCCCGACTGGGCGGGCCGCTTCGCGCAGGACCTGCTCACGCCGCCCGGCGCGGACGACGTCGACGAGTGGGGCCTGAACAACGTGCTCGCCGCCGCGCAGAACTCGGGTGACGGCGGCTGCAACGAGGGGTTCCTTCGTCCAAATTCCCTGCTGCACGTGATCTTCGTTTCGGACGAAGACGACAATTCGCCCGGCTGGGAGAACGGCGGCGACTACTGGAAGCCCTACCTCGACGGGCTCCGCGCGCTGTCCAACGTGAAGCTGTCGGCGGTCGGCGGCCCCGTACCGGAAGCCTGCGACGGAGCCGAGCCCGGCCACGGCTACTGGGAGGCCGTGGCTGCCAGCGAAGGCACGTTCATCTCGATCTGCAGCGATTGGGACCAGCAGATCGAAGACCTCGCCAACACCTCGGCCGAGCAGCGCTCGTTCACGCTCACCACGCTCGCGGTGCCGGGCACGGTCCAGGTCGCGGTCGAAGGTGAGCTTCGCGACCGCGGCTGGACGTACGACGGTGCTTTGAACAAGGTCGTGTTCGACAACAGCGCGCCGATCGCCGGTCAGCACGTCGAGATCGCCTACGAACCGCGCCCGTGACCCGCGCGCGCGATCGGGCTAACGGGGCGCATGAAACACGCTGTCCTGCTGCTCGTCGCGTTTACCGGCTGCGCCCCTTGTGACTTCCCGAAGGAGGCGACGCCGCTGCCTGGCGTGCTGAGCGCGGCCGACGACTGCGGCTACTGGACGGTCTCCGTGGGCGACCACCTCGTGGTCGGGCTGCCCGTCGAGACCGAAGCGGCGGTGTGCGCGGTCGAGGTCGACGACGGCGTGAGCCTGAACGCCGACCCGATCTTCACGAACTTCGCGCCGGATGGTCCCCGGTGGACGGTCGACGCGGTCGGGAATTCGGTCACCGAGCGCGGCACGGTCGACATCGATTGCGACGACGGAAGCGAGTGGCACGCGCTCGTACAGGTCCTCGAGTAATGTCGTTCGTCTTCGCAACCTGCCGACCAGGGCTCGAGCGCTGGGTGCGGTCGGACGTCGCTCGCGAATACCCCGACCATCGCGCGGCGTTCGCACGTCCCGGCATGGTCACGTTCAAGTCCGAGAGCGACGTCACGCCGGAGTTTCGCATCGCGTCGCCGTTCGCCCGCGTGTCCGGAGCCTCCCTCGGCGCCGCCAAGACAGTCGAGGACGTGCTCGCTGCCCGCGATCGCGTCGGCGCCACGCGGGTTCACGTGTTCGTGCGCGAGCCCGCGAAGAACCGCGAGCACGACGTGTTCGGGCCTGCCGAAGCCGCGCGGACAGCGCTCGGACTGGACCCCGACAACGAGCGCGCCGTCATCGGTGACCTCGTGCTCGACGTGATCGTCGCGCCCGACCAGCCGTTCTGGCTCGGCGTCCACCGCCACGAGCGCGCGCGGAGCCCGTTCGCCGGCGGACGCATTCCGATCGTCGAACCGGCCGAGATCCCGTCCCGCGCCTATCGGAAGATGGCCGAGGGCCTCGCGTGGTCGGGCGCGCACGTTTTGCCGGGCCAGACGGTGCTCGAATTCGGCTCGTCCCCCGGCGGGTCCGCCCTCGCGCTCCTCGAACGCGGCGCGTTCGTGGTTGGCGTGGACACCGAGCCGCTCAAGCCGGCCGTGTTCGCGTACGGCGAGCGCTTCAAGCTCATCCCAAAGGCGATGACCACCCTCGAACGGTCCGATCTCCCGCCGGGCGTCGCGTGGCTGGTGATGGACGTCGGCGTCGCGCCGCAGGTGGCGCTGCACGGGTTCCGTCGGTTCTTCCCTCCGTACCGCAAGTCGCTCAAGGGCGTGCTGCTCACGCTCAAGCTCAACGATGACCTCGTCGTGGCCGACATCCCGAACCTGCTCGAACGGGTGCGCTCGCTCGGCCTTTCGGAGGTCCGCGCCACCCACCTGCCGAGCAACCGGCGCGAGCTGTTCGTGTTCGGGCGCAGCTGAGGCCAACGTCGAGCGAGGATCGGCGGTTCGCGTCCACGTCGTGCGTTAGCCTTGGTCACCGCTTGGAGCCGCCTTGCCCCACGTCCACGCCCTCCCTGAACCTCTCCGCACCGTCCACGTCATGGGCGTCGGCGGCACCGCCATGGCCGCGCTCGCCGGCATGTTGAAAGACGGCGGTCACGCCGTCACCGGCTCGGACACCGCGGTGTACCCGCCCATGTCCGACTACCTCGCGTCGCTCGGAATCCAGGTGATGTCCGGGTACAACGCGAGCAACCTCGACCACCGGCCCGACCTCGTCGTCGTCGGGAACGTGATCCGCAAGGACTACGCCGAGGCGGCCGCGCTGCTTGCGAGCGATCTTCCGTACATGAGCTTCCCGGAGCTGCTCGGGGAGCGTTTCCTGCGGCAGTCGCACTCGATCGTGGTCGCGGGCACACACGGAAAGACCACCACCACGAGCATCGTCGCGCACCTGCTCGACGCGGGCGGGCTCAACCCCGGGTTCCTGATCGGCGGCGTCGCGAAGAACTTCGAGCGCACAGCGCGCGCTGGGGCCGGCACCCACTTCGTCGTCGAGGGCGACGAGTACGACACGGCGTTCTTCGACAAGGGTCCGAAGTTCCTCCACTACAAGCCAAAGACCGCGATCCTCACCTCCGTCGAGTTCGACCACGCGGACATCTACCGCGACCTCGACCACGTGAAGGAGGCGTTCCGCGGCCTGATGCACATCATCCCGACCGACGGGTTGCTCGTCGTGCGGGACGACGACGCGGGCGCCGAGGAGGTCGCGCGCGAGGCCACCTGCGAGGTGTGGCGGTACGGGCCGGGCCGCCCGTGGGACGGTCGCATCGAAGACGTCGACACGGTGCGCGGCGTGATGCGGTTCACCGTGCTGCGCGAGGGCGTGTCCGTCGGCACGTTCGAGACCATCATGGTCGGCGACCACAACCTGTGGAACCAGGTCGCAGCTACCGCCGTCGCCATCTCTCAGGGCCTGTCGACCGAGTCGATCGCGCGCGGCTACGCGACGTTCGCGGGCATCAAGCGTCGGCAGGAGGTCATCGGAGACGCGGGCGGCGTCACGGTGATCGACGACTTCGCGCACCACCCCACGGCGGTGGCTGTCACGCTGCACGCGCTCCGGCAGCGGTTCGGCAAGCGGCGGCTGTGGGCGATCTGGGAGCCGCGCTCGGCCACGTCACGGCGCGCCGTTTTTCAGCAGGCGTACACCGAGGCGTTCGGTGAGGCCGATCAGGTCATCATCGCCGATCCATTCGACACCTCGCGCGTCGCCGAGGGCGATCGGTTCTCGTCCGCTCAGCTCGTGGAAGCGCTGACTGCAAAAGGTGTCGAGGCCATCAACCTGCCGGACGCCGATCAGATCGCGGCGACCGTGTCAGCGCGGGTCCACCCGATGGACGTCGTGGCGATCCTTTCGAACGGCGCGTTCGGCGGCCTCCACAAGAAGCTGAACACCGCGCTCGCGGCGCGCTTCCGGTGATCTGGTCCCTCCTGGCGTGTACAGGAGGCCCGGGCGTCGCCCTCGTCGGCGACGTCGAGATTCACCTCGCGGCGCCGTATTCCGAAGATCCCTTCGCCGGCGCCGACACGTTCCGCATCGTCGTCCGCGACGCGTCCGGCGCTGAGGTCGCGCGCGGCGACGGCACGCCCGCGTCCCCGCCCGCGCTCACCGGCATCGAAGCGCTCGGACTCGTGGACATCGAGGTGACGGCGCGCGCCGGCGAGCAGGTCCTCGCGGCAGGGCGGTCAGGTCCGGTGGCGCTCGGCCCCGGAGACGACCTCGCGATCGACGTGTTGTTCCTCCCCGTGAATCACGCGGTCCCCCTCGCGGACCAAGAGCCCGTGGAGGCGCGCAGCGACGCGACCTCGATCCTCCTCGCCGACGGCCGCGTGTTGCTCATCGGCGGCGGGTCGGGCGGCGGGGTCGTGCGTTCCACCGAGCTGTGGGACCCGCTGTCGGGCTTTTCGCCGGCCGCTGATCTTGCTGGTGGCGCGTTGGACGTGCAGACGGCGCCGTATGGCGAGCACGGGACGCTGATCGCGGGCGGACGCACCGCGCTCTCGTCCGCCGAAGACGAAGGCGTGTTCGCGGTCGATCCACTCGGCCGCGCGCTCGATGCGGTGCCCGACATGAACAAGGCGCGGGCTGCCTTCTGCCTCGCCCCGCTCGGCGGGCAGGCCGCTGTGGCCCTCGGCGGGCGAGGGGTGACGGTCGCTCCCGACCACTCCGTCGAGGTGCTGAGGCTGAACCCCGACACGGCCGCGATGAACTGGAGCGAGTTCACCTACGAGGGAGACGTCTCCACCGTCTCCGGCTGCGCGACGACCGCGGCCCTCAACGTCGTCACGGCCGACCGCGACTCCGCGGACTGGTCGGTGTTCGCGTTCGCGTCGCCGAGCATGGCCATCGACGAGCGCCACAAGCCATTGTTGGGGCCAGGAGCGCTCGAGGGCGCGGTGATGATTCCGTTGCGGGAGGACGAAGTCCTCGTCATCGGGGGGCGCAACCAGGTCGGCGATGTTCGGCGAAATACGTGGCTCATCGACGCTGGCCTCACGACCTATGACAACGCGTCCGACCTCGCTGAGGGTCGCGCGTTCGCGCGTGCGCGCTGGTGGCGCGGCGAGCGCGTCCTGGCCGTCGCTTTGGGCATCGACGCGGACCTTCAAGACGTGCGCTCGCTCGAACTGGTGGACGTCGACAGCGGGCCGTTGCTCGACGCGATCGACGTCGGTGTCGGCGGCGCAGCGATGGAGGTGCTGCCGGGCGGCGCGATCGCGTTCCTCGGCGGCACACCTTCGGGCGCCGTCCTCGTCATGCCCTGGGTCGACCCGTGAGGCAGGTGAACTGGCTTGAAAGCACGCCAATGGACGACGAGGAGAAGGCGCGCAAGGCGCTGCTACTGACGTCCGTCTTGCGCACCATGGTCGCCATGGGCGTCCTTGGTTTTGCAGCTTCGCTGTTCGCTGAGGGCAACGACGTCCGCGTCTCCTTGGTGTTTTATGGACTCGCGTTCGCGGGCATCTTCGGGCTCGCCTACGCGGTGCGCCGCGGACGGGTCATCCTCGTCGCCTGGGGCGTTTCCGCGTTTTTCTGGGTGCTCATCGCGCTCGTCACGCTCTTCTTCGGGGGCATGGAGGGACAGAACGCCGCGTCCTTCGGTGTGTGCGCGGTGCTCGTCGGATACGTGGTGAGCGGGCGAGCCGGGGTGTCGGTCGCGATCGTGTCTTCCGCGTGGTGCGCCTTCGTGGCGTTCCTCGAGCTCAATAACGCGCTGCCTCCACAGCTCGGAACGTACAGCCCGATCAACGCATGGACGGCGCTCACGGTGTCGCTGATCCTGATGGCTGTGCTGATGCGCAATGGCATCGACTCGATGGCGCTATCGCATGCGCGGGCGGTCGCGGCCGCAGCGGAGCGTGACGCGGCACTCCTCCGCTCGGTTCAGGGACAGAAGATGGAGGTGGTTGGCAACCTTGCGGCGGGCATCGCGCACGACTTCAACAACCTGCTCACCGTGATCTCGAACGTCTCGGACACGCTCCGGGTCACGCGCGGCGAGGGCGGCAACGACCAAAGCGACCTGCTCGACGATCTCGACGACGCGACCGCCCGCGCCGCGCTCATGACCCGTCACCTCCTTTCGCTCGGGCGTACCGAGCCGACCGAGCTCCACGAGGTAGACGTCTCGGCCGAAGTGAAGTCTTTTTTGCCGATCTTGCGGCGGCTGCTTGGTCCGACGATCGCGGTCGAGATCGAGACCGTTCCCGGCGCCACCGTGCGGGCCACGCGAATGGGCATCGAGCAGGTCCTCCTCAACCTCGCCGTCAACGCGCGCGACGCGATGCCCGAGGGTGGACCCCTGAGCATTCGAACGCAGGTCGACGAAAAGACGGTTCGACTCGCGGTGAAGGACGCCGGTGTGGGCATGGACGCCGCCACGCGCGAGAAGATCTTCGCGCCCTTCTTCACGACGAAGACGACCGGCACGGGGCTCGGGCTCGCGACGGTTCGCGAGAAGGTCGAGCAATTCGGCGGCAAGATCACCGTCACGAGCGAGCTCGGCCGAGGGAGCACCTTCGAGGTGCAGTTCGCACGCGTCTAGGACGGCTTCTTCGGCCCGCCGTGCAGGACGTAGTGAAGCTGCGCGCTGATCAGTTCGGCGACGAACCCGATCGCGGCGAGCTGCCCGGCGACCATGATCAGCGTGGCGCCGACGACGATCGCGGCGACGTGCTCCTGGAACGTCTGCCCGACGAGCTTCGACGCCAGCACGTACACCTCGAGTCCGATGCCTCCGAGGAGCGGAAACACCGCGGTCGTCGCGAAGAAGTGCAGCGGCTTCTCCCGGTAGCGCGTGAGGAACCTCACGGTCAACAGGTCGAGGAAGCCCGTCCAGAAGCGCTTGGGACCGTACTTCGACACGTCGTACTTGCGGGCGTGGTGCTTGACGCCGATCTCGGTGACGCGGAAGCCCGAGGTGTGCGCGAGCTGCGGCAGGAAGCGGTAAAGATCGCCGTACAACACGAGGTTGTCGGCCACGCGGCGCTTCATCACCCGCAGTCCGCAGTTGCTGTCCTTCAAGACAAGACCGAACGAGCGCGTCACCATCGCGTTGAAGAAGAACGAGGGGATCCGCTTGTGGGGCTCGTTCTTGAACCGTCCGACCTTGTAGCCGACGACGAGGTCGAAGCCTTCGGCGAGCTTCGCGACCATCGCGGGGAGCTCGTCGGGGTCGTCCTGGAGGTCCGCGTCCATGGTGAACACGATGTCGCCGCGAATCACTGCGAACGCCGCCGTGTAGGCCGCGCTCTTCCCGCTGTTGCGCGGCTGGTGGATCACGATGTTGCGGGCGTCCTTCGCTGCGAGGGCATCGAGCGCCTGCGCCGTGTTGTCCGTCGACCCGTCGTTCACCCAGATCACCTCGGCATCTCCGAGCTTGTCGAGCACAGGCGCGAGCCGGTCCCACAGCTCGGTGACGGACTGGGCTTCGTTGTACGCGGGGA
>CANNIZ010000046.1 GCA_947505245.1 Pseudomonadota bacterium
CGCACGGCACTGTCCCGGCGGGGCGTCGTCGAATGAGCGCTACGTCGGCGACGCGCTCGACACGACGGCGCTCGACGCCGACGCGCGGGCGATCGTGCTCGATCCGCAGACCTCGGGCGGGCTGCTGTTCTCCACACCGGACGCCGCGTCGTTGGTCACAGCGCTGCGGGACGCAGGCGTCGACGCGCACCAGGTAGGCGTCGTCGAGGCCGGCCCGGCGCGGGTCGTCGTGCGGTGAGGTGGGCGCCTACCGGACGCTGAGCAGCTCGACCTCGAACACGAGCGTCGAGTCAGGCGGGATCAGCCCGGCAAATCCGCGCTTTCCGTACGCCATGTCGCCCGGGATCGTGAGCTTGCGCTTGCCACCGACCTTCATGCCGACCACGCCTTTGTCCCAGCCCTGAATGACCCGCCCGCCACCGAGCGGAAACGAGAACGCCTGACCGCGGTCCTTCGAGGAATCGAACTTCTGCCCGTCCGTCAGCCAGCCGGTGTAGTGCACGTCTACCGTCTTGCCGACGACGGCCTCCGTGCCCGTTCCAACCGCCAGGTCTTCGATTACCAACTCGGCCATGGTGTGCCTCCCACCGCCGCTTAACCGCTTGCGTTACGTTCGCCGCATGCAGGCGTTGGTGCTCGGTCCACAAGGTCCGTTTGTCCGTGAGATCCCGCTCGTGGTGCGGCCGGGTGAGGCGCGCGTTCGCGTGACGCTCGCGGGGGTGTGCGCGACGGACCTCGAACTCGTGCGCGGGTACATGGGTTTTCAGGGTGTGCTCGGCCATGAATTCGTCGGCGTGGTGGAAGACGCGCCGGCCGGCGATTGGGTGGGACGGCGCGTCGTCGGCTCGATCAACGCGTCTTGCGGCGTGTGCCCGACCTGCGCGGCGGGCCGCGGCTCGCATTGCCCGAACCGCACCGTGCTCGGCATTCAAGGTCGGGACGGCGTGTTCGCGACGCACACGTCCTTGCCGATCCGCAACCTGTACGCGGTCCCTGACTCTGTAGACGACCTCGCGGCCGTGTTTGTGGAGCCGCTCGCAGCCGCGTGTCAGATCCTCGAGCAGGTCCACGTGCGGCCTTCCGATCGGGTCGTCGTGCTCGGGTCCGGGCGCCTCGCTCAGCTATGCGCCCGGGTGTTGGCGCTCGTGGCGGACGTCGCGGTGGTTGGCCGGAACGCGGCCACGGTCGCACGTTTGCCCGCGCACATTCGCTCCGCCTCGGCCGAGGACGTCCGTGGGGCCGATCTCGTCGTCGACTGTACCGGGACCCCGGAAGGGCTGGCGCTCGCGTCTTCGCTGGTGCGTCCGCGCGGCACGATCGTGCTCAAGACGACCACGCACGACCTCGGGCAGGTGAGTCCGACGGCGTGGGTGATCGACGAGATCACGGTCGTCGGCTCGCGTTGTGGGCCGTTCGGTCCGGCCCTGCGCCTGCTCGCCGGTGGACTGGTTGACCCGACCGCGCTCATCGACGCCGAGCTGCCGCTCTCGGAGGGCGTGGCGGCGCTGTCGGCCGCCGCCTCACCGGGTGCGTTGAAGATCCTGCTGCGACCGGGCGCTTGAGCGGGCGCTCGCGCTGCGCGATCACTTCTTGGGCTTGGCCTTCGCCGCCGGGGCGGCCTTGGCTGCCGGTGCGGCTTTGGCTGCGGGAGCCTTGAGCTTGAGGCCGCTCAGCAGATCCGCGAACGTTCCGAGCCCTGCAGCACCGCCGCCTCCACCTGCGCCCTTCGCGTTCTGCTGGCGCCACGCGCCCGCTTCTTCGGCTTCGAGCTTGAGGGACAAGACGACGCGACGCCGCGAGGCGTCATGTTCGACGACGCGCGCCTGGACATCCTTTCCGACGCGGAACCGCTGCGCGAGGATGGTGCCGGCGGGAAGGTCGATCTCGTTTGCGGGGATCCAGCCCTGGTTGCCGTCTTCCACGTCGACGACGAGGCCGTTCTTCAGCACCTGCTGAACGACCGCCTTTACGATCGCACCCTTGCCTTCGAGCGGCGCCTGCTCGCCCGCGTCAGCCGCGGAGAGCTCGAGGCGCTGCCGGTCGTTGTCCACGCCGGTGATGCGAACGTTGATCTTCTCGCCTTCCTTCGGGGCCTTCTTGCCACCGCGGGAGCTGTGCAGCAAGCCGGACAGGCCGGGGGCGAGGTCGACGAACGCGCCGTACACGGTGACCTTCGCGACGAGGCCCTCGTACGTACCGCCCTGGACGAAGTCGACGCCGACGCGCGACCACGGCGAGAGCGACGGATCGCGAGCCGAGAGCGTGATCTTACGCGTCTCGTGGTCGAGGTCGATGATGCGCACGTTGATCGCCTGGCCGCGCTTGTACGCGGTGACCGGGTCGTCGCCGCCTTCCCAGGAGAGCTCGCGCTTCGGCACGAGCCCGTCGACGCCGTCCATGTCGACGAACACGCCATAAGCCTGCGCGGACACGACGACGCCCTTCGCTTCGTCGCCGACCTTCGCGGTCTCCCAGAACTTGTTGCGGCGCTCGACGAGGCCCGCTTCGAGCAGCGCGCGGCGCGACACGACGACGTCGGATTCACCGAACTCGATGACGCGGAACTCGAACGTCTGCCCGATGTACTTCTCGGGGTCGGCGTCGGGGTTGCGGTCGATGTGCGAGATCGGGCAGAACGCGCGCACCGACCCGAAGCGGATCTCGTACCCGCCGGGGTTCTTGGAGGCGACGCGACCTTCGACGGGGATGCCCGTCTGGGCTGCGATCTCGAGGAACCCGGAGGCGGCGTCGCCGGACAGGCGCACCGACAGGTGGATGCCGTCTTCGTCGCTCGCGAGGACGTAGGCGGTGACCGTGTCACCGATCTTTGCGTTGGGCAGTTCGTCGGCGACGATCGTACCTTCCGCCTTCTCGCCGATGTCGACGAAGATGTTGTCGGTGCCGATCCGGACGATCGTTCCGACCGCCTTCGTGCCGACGTCCGCGCGCTTCTTTGACGTGCTCGCCGACATCATGGACGCGAGGTCGTCCATGTTCATGTGCGCGATCGCCTCGAGATCGGAGAGATCGAGGTGGCGCTGCTGATCGACAACGGGAGGAACGGCCTTCTTCACGGGGGCCGACAGGTTCGGCACCGAGCGGGAAGCAGGCCGGATCACGGCCTCAGGCAGCATATCCAGCGGGGTGTTCATCTCGGTCGGGCTCGCATCGCGATCCCTGCGCATCGTCCGTCGTTCGCGGTTCATGGGTACTCCGAGCCGGTCGGTTAACCCCTTCGCGCATGATCGACCTCGACCAGTGGGATTTCGACCTCCCGGATGAACGCATCGCCCGGTTTCCAACCGCTGAGCGAGCGGACGCGCGGCTGCTCGTCGTGCGCGAGGGTGCCTCCGAATTCGAAGATCGTCATGTGCGCGATCTCCCCGACCTGCTCGCGCCGGGCGATCTGCTCGTCGGAAATGACACGCGCGTGATGCAGGCGCGCTTGATGGCACACCGGCGCCACACCGGCGGCGCGGTCGAGGTCTTCCTGCTCGAACCCGGCCCGGGCCCGGTCGAGGCGCTGCTCCGCCCTGGGCGGCGCGTGCGGGAAGGGGAGGTCTTGGAGCTCGATGGCGGAGGTACGGTGCGCGTCGTCGAGCGGCGCGACGAGCGCTTCCTCGTCGAACTCGACGCCGACCCTGCCTCGGTGATGGCGTCGCAAGGCCAGATCCCGTTGCCCCCCTACCTCGGTCGGGACGCGGTCCCCGACGACAAGGTGCGCTACCAGACCACGTACGCGGGGCCGCTGGGCGCGTCGGCCGCACCCACCGCGGGGCTGCATTTCACGCCGGCGTTGCTCGCCCGGCTGGCCGACCGCGGCGTGGGCTTCGCGACCGTCACGTTGCACGTCGGGTTGGGGACGTTCCGTCCCCCGCGTCCCGAGGACCTCGCCGCCGGGCGGCTTCACGAGGAGCCGTTCACGATCCCGCAAGCCACGGTGCACGCCATCGCGGAGGCCCGCGCACGCGGCGGCCGGATCATCGCGATCGGCACCACCACCGTTCGCGCTCTGGAGAGCGCGACCCCGGACGGCGAGCGACTCCCTGCCGCAGGCTCTGGCGCCACCACGATCCTGATCGCTCCTGGCTACCGGTTCAAAGTGATCGACGGCCTGATCACGAACTTCCACCTGCCGCGATCGAGCCTGTTGCTGCTCGTGGGCGCGCTGATCGGACGCGAACGCCTGTTCGGCGCGTACGCGCAGGCGCTCCGAAATGGTTACCGGTACTTCTCCTATGGCGATGCGATGCTGCTCCTTTGAGGTCGTTGGCCGTTCGGGTCCCGCGCGCGCAGGCGTGTTGCGGCTCCCGCACGGGGACGTCCCTACGCCCGCGTTCATGCCCGTCGGCACCCGCGCGACGGTGCGTGGACTCGCGCCCGAAGACGTCGCGAACACCGGCGCGTCCATGCTGCTCGCGAACGCGTACCACCTGTGGGTTCGCCCCGGGGAAGACGTCGTCGCGGCCCTCGGCGGCCTGCACAAGTTCATGGGCTGGCAGCGCCCGATCCTGACGGACTCGGGCGGCTTTCAGGTGTTCTCGCTGAAGGAATTCGCGACCGTGACGGAAGAGGGCGTTCGTTTCCGATCGCCCGAAGACGGCGCGTACAGGTTCATGTCGCCCGAGGTTTGCCTGGGCGTGCAAGAGACGCTCGGCGTCGACGTGGCGATGGCGCTCGACGAGTGCATCGAGTGGCCGGCCACCCGCGAGCGCGTCGTGGCGTCCACGCAGCGCACCACGCGCTGGCTCCATCGCGCGATCGCCGCGCGCAAGCGACCCGAGCGGACCGCGTTGTTCGGGATCGTCCAGGGGGGCACCTACGCCGACCTGCGGGCCGCCCACGCGGCCGAGATCGCCGCGCTCGACCTCGACGGGTTCGCGATCGGCGGCCTCTCGGTCGGAGAAGACGGCGGCGCGCGCAACGCGATGATCGAGGCGTCGATCCCTTCGCTCCCCGAGGATCGGCCTCGCTACCTGATGGGCGTCGGGCAGCCGATCGACATCGCGGACGCCGTGATCCGCGGCGTCGATATGTTCGACTGCGTGCTGCCCACGCGCGCGGGGCGTCACGCGCAGGCTTATACGTGGGACGGCCGGAGGAACCTGCGCAACGCGGCCTACGCGCGGGACACGTCGCCGATCGATCCGTCCTGTCCGTGTCGCGCGTGTGCGACGTTCTCTCGCGGCTATCTGCGCCACCTCGTGAAGGCGGAGGAGCAGCTCGCTGGGCGCCTGCTCACCGAACACAACCTCACCTTCTACCAGCAGCTGGTGGGCCGGCTGCGCGCAGCGATCCTTTCGTCGGACCCCGCCCGCCTCGAACAGGTGCGGCAGGACGCCGTTCGCGCCAGCGGTCAAGCGGCCCCGGTGGTTTCCAGTTAGTCGTGCGGGCTTGACCTGGGGGGCCTCGGTGCTTCCCTTCCGCAAATTCACGGGTCCAGCGGGTACAGGAAGACGATGACCGAGGTTTCCAAGGTGTTGACGACATTCGATGGTGCAGCGGCGCCGGGCGGTTTCGCCTTCACCGAGATGCTCATCCCCGTGGCGATCTTCCTCACCGTCTGGTACCTGCTCGTGCTTCGGCCGCAGACCGCCGAGCGCGATCAGCGTGAGGCGATGTTGGCCGCCCTGTCGAAGGGCGACGAGGTGATCTCGTCGGGTGGGCTCTTCGGAACCATCATCGAGATCGAGGCGGACGTGCTCACGGTCGAGCTGGCAGACAAGGTTCGCGTACGTATGGAACGTTCAGCGGTCGCGCGTAAACAAGGCGACCCCGCCGTTCGGAAGTAGGGAGGCACGGTGGACAGAGCGCAGTGGTTGAAGGTGCTCGCCATCCTTGGGATCGCGTTGTTGGCGGTTTGGGTGCTGATCCCGTCGGTGATCGAGGTCGTCGAAGGGCCGCGGGATCCTGTGGGCGAGGTGTCGAACGGGCAACCCGCGAAACGTCGGTCGCCGGACATGGAGATGCTGTTTGACGCGGCCGATCCAAAGGCGGCGGCAGCGGCGGCGGCGGCCCTCGAGGTGCGGCTGCGAGCGGCCTCGGTGCCCGTCGATCTGATCGGGCTCGACGAGTCCGGCCGGGTGCGGGTGGTGCTCGCTCCCGGTGGTTCACGCGACGCGGTGCTCGCCCAGATCGGCGCGCGCGGTATCGTCGAAGGCTACGCGCTCGACGCGGTCTTCCCGCCGACGCCTCCAGTCGAAGGCCAACAAGCCTGGGAGCAGGGACGGGCGCTGTTCGGCCGACCCGTTCCGCCGGGCACGCCTGTCCTGCCTGGGGTGTCGACCACTCTCGCCGGTGGGACTTTGACGGTCGCAGGCGCACCCCCCGCCGGTGATCTCTTGTTGGCCGTAGACGGCGTGGTCCGAGCCGCGGCCGTGCGGACGGACGTGGGGTTCCGCCTCGAGCCGCTACACGACGCGATGAGCCCGCTCGCTACGCACCAGTGGGAAGACGCCCGCGGCTTGCTGCAGTCTGGCCCGCTCCCGAGCGCGCTCACGCAGTACAACGCGGACGACGCAGCCACGGCCGAGACGGACGACGGCGCGGTCGCCCAGGTGTCGCGGGTTCCAGAGTGGGTGTGGACGGTCCTCCCCCCCTACAAGATCAGCCTCGGACTCGACCTCCAGGGCGGCGTCGACATGACGCTCACGGTCGAGGTCGAAGAGGCCGTACTCGGTCAGGTTTCGCGCGACGCCGGCGTGCTCGCCGAGCTCGCAAAGAAGGACGCGCTCGCGGTGACGTCGGCTCGTCGCGACGCCGTCGACCCCGTGATGCACGTGTCCGGCGAGGTCCCGCTCGCGGATCTTCAAGCCTGGGTCGCGAAGAAGTTCCCGCACTACGAATACGACAGCACCACCTCGGGCGACGCGGGGACGTACCACTCGTTTCGGCTCTCCGAGAAGGAGCAGCGCGCCGTCGGTGATTCCGCGACCGAACAGGTGCTCGAGACGCTCCGCAAGCGAATCGACGCCACCGGTGTGAAGGAGCCTGTGATCGTGAAGAAGGGCGTCGGCCGCATCGGGGTGCAGCTGCCCGGCAAGGTCGATCTGCAGTCCGCGATCGACGCGATCGGCACGACGGCCGTCCTCGAGTTCCACCTCGTCGACGAGGTGTTCGACGACAAGAAGCTCGCGGCGATGGTTTCGGCGGCCCGAGAGGCGCTTCCAGTAGACCAGTACGAAGACGACCGGGTCCTGAACCGCTGGCTGCGTGACACCGGTCGCCTCGACGAAGAGCACACGATCCTGTGGGAATACAGCGACGCAGGCAATGATCACGTGCGTACCTACGCCTTGCCGCTGTGGAGCAAGATCATCCTCACCGGCGGGGACATCAGCGCGGCCGGCGTGGCGTGGGACCAGAACAACCAGCCCTACGTGAGCATGGAGTTCAAGTCTCGCGGCGCAGCCGAGTTCTGCACGGTCACCGGTGAGAACGTGAACAAGCGGTTCGCGGTCGTGCTGGACGACGAGATTCGGTCCGCGCCGAAGATCAACGAGCGCATCTGCGGCGGCGGCGCTCGCATCGAGATGGGGGGTTCCGAGGAGCCGCTGGACGAGGCGAACACGCTGTCGCTCGTGCTCCGCACCGGCTCGCTCACGGCCCCGGTGAGCGTCGGTCAGGTCACGACGGTCGGCGCCTCGCTCGGCCGTGACGCGATCGTCGACGGGACCATCAGCATGTTCATCGGCTCGATGCTGGTGTTCATCTACATGGCGCTCTGGTACCGGGTCTCGGGCATCGTCGCGAACGCCACGCTGGCGTTGAACGTGGTGCTCGTGTTGGCCTTCCTCGCGCTGTTCGGCGCGACGCTCACGTTGCCTGGGATCTGCGGCATCGCGCTCACCGTCGGTATCGCCGTCGACGCCAACATCATCGTGTACGAGCGGATTCGAGAGGAATTGCGGCTCGGCGTGAACGCCCGAAAGGCCGTCGATGCGGGCTTCGAACACGCGTTCAGCGCGATCATCGACGCGCACGTCACCCAGGCCATCGCCGGCGTCGTCTTGTATTCGTACGGCGCAGGCCCCATCAAAGGCTTCGCAGTCGCGATGATCATCGGCATCGCGACTACCCTTTTTACGTCATTGATCGCGAGCCGCGTGTTCATGGAGGTGTTGACTCGCAACTCCACGAACCGGCTGAGCATCTGAGGACCCCATGGCGACCGAACGACTGAAGAACTTTCTCAACGAATTGAACATCGACTTCGTCAAGTACCGCTACCTCGCGGCGGTCGTGTCGATGATCACGGTGTTCGCGGCCTGGGTCGCGTTCTTCGGGTACCCTGGCCCGCGGTGGGGTATCGACTTCACCGGTGGTACGGAGATCCAGATGCAGTTCGTCGACGACGTTCACGTCGACGAGATCCGCGACGGCCTCGTCAAGCTCGGTCTGTCCGAGGACTCGGTCCAGCAGTACGGTGTACCCGCCAAACACATCTTCAACGTGCGCATCGACGACGCGACGTTCGGCGTCGCCGAAGCGAAAGCCGACGTTCAGAAGCGCTTCGTCGACAAGTACGGGGCTGCCTGGGTTGCTGACGTCGTCATGGACGCCGAGGTCGGCGCACGTGTCACGGTCACCTACGTGGGTGACAAGGTCGCCATCGAGGATGTGCGTCCGCTGTTCCAGGACGTCACGGGCGTGGTGGTGCGCGAAGGTGTGCGCGACAACCAGATCGTCGTCCAGTTGCCGGGCATGGGCCAGGAGATCGAACAGCGCATCCGGACCGCTTTGCCGGACCGCACGTTCCACGTCGTGAAGGCCGAGTCTGTGGGTCCAAAGGTCGGTGAGGAGCTGCGCACGCAGGCGTTCGTCGCGATCGCGGCCACCATCGGACTGGTGCTGCTGTACATCGCGTTCCGTTTCGACCTCACGTTCGCGCCAGGCGCCATCCTTGCCCTCGTACATGACACGTCGGTGATCGCTGGCGCGTTCGTGTTGTTCGACAAAGAGTTCAACCTGTCGATCATCGGCGCCATGTTGACGATCATCGGGTATTCGCTGAACGACACCGTCATCGTGTACGACCGACTTCGCGAAAACCGCGAGAAGTACCGTCGTGTCAGCACCAGAGACCTGATCAACCGGTCAGTCAATGAGACGCTGACGCGCACGATCTCGACGTCCGGCGCCACGATGCTGGCGATCTCGCCGTTCCTCGTCATGGGTGGCCCTGTGCTCTCGGACTTCGCGTTCGCGATGTTCCTTGGCATTATCGTCGGCACGTACTCCACGATCTATGTCGCGAGTCCGATGATCCTCGTCATGGAGGAGGTGAAGCCCTACCTCCAGCGCTTCGTCGTGAGCGCGACCGGCACCACGGCTGCGTCCGCTGCGTTGGTGATCCCATCCGTGGCTGGTGAAACCGAAGCCGAAGCGGCCACCGCAGCGGCGTCCATGACGGAAAGCGAAAAACGCCGCCGGGACCGTGCTGATCGGGAGCGGCAGGCTCAGAAGGACCAGTCGCGCACGGGACGTTAGGGCGGGCTCGCGTGTTATGCGCGGTAAATGCCTGGAGCGAGGTGATCCCATGAGGTGCGTGTCGGCAGCCGTCCTGCTCGCGGTCCTGGCGCCGCAGTGGGCCTTCGCAGGCAGCGTGTTCGTGAACGGTGTGAACGTCGATGGCCTTCGCGACCAGACGTTCGAGAACTGCATCGTCACCATCGACTCGCAAGGCAACGTGATCATCACGGCGCCCAACTATCAGATTCAAGTGGCCGGTCAGGTGACGCCGCCGGTGCCGGTCACGCCGCCCGTGCCGGTCACGACGGTGGCTCCGCCGTTGCCCGTCCAGCCTCCGTTGCCCCCACCGCCGCCGTCTGCGAGCGGGGTGGCGTCGGGTCGTTGGTGGCTCGTCACCGAAGACAACGGGTCCCAAGGGCACAACGTCGACGTGGTCGTAAATGGGACGACGGTGCGGACCGTTCGCTCCGGGGACGCGCAGCTCATCCTGGACATCGGGCCGTGGTTGCACCTCGGCACGAACCAGATCGGAGTCGCGTCGAACTCGGTGAACGCCAGCGGCGGCACCATGTACGTGTACGTCGGCACCGGGAATAACGCGGCCGGAACGGTCGACCTCGTTCATCCGTCCGTGCAATACGGACTCGGATCCAGCCGCGTGGGGGCGTATTCGCGCGACTACACGGTCGACGTGGGCCCGTGATCGCAAACGTCGGTGGATCGATCGCTTTCCCACGGTCTACACTCGCGCCACGTCCCGCCCTCCTTCCTCCTCCCCGGAGCCTCCATTGCCGCCTGCGTTGATTTCCGCCGGATCTGGCGACCGGCCTCGCACCTTCGTCGTCGACACGAACGTGCTCCTGTACGATCCCCGCGCGCTGTTCGTGTTCAAGAAGCACGACATCGTCATCCCGATGACCGTGATCGAGGAGGTCGATCGGTTCAAGAAGGACGTCAACGAGACCGGGCGCAACGCGCGCACCATCTCGCGCTACCTCGACGAGCTGCGCGAGAAGGGGTCGCTTCGCGACGGCGTTCAGCTCCCCGGCGGCGGCATGTTGCGCGTGGACTTTGCCACGCACGGGCCGGATCTTCCGATCACCTGGGGCCCCGAGACGAACGACAACCGCATCCTTCGTACCGTGTTGCGGCTCAACCGCGACCTCGGCGGTAACGTCGCGTTCATCACCCGCGACACGAACATGCGCCTCAAGTGCGACGCGATGGGCGTGCCGACCGAGGATTACGAGAACGCGCAGATCCCCATCGATGAGCACTACACGGGGCAGGTCGATCGCGACGTTCCCACGCAGATGGTCGAGGCGATCTACAGCGAGGGTTCGGTGTCGGCCGAGAGCCTCACTGGCCTGTTTCCGCAGCAATTCGTGATCCTGCGCGCGGACGGCAGCACCACCCACACGGCCATGGCGCGGTACGATGGCAAGTCGAACCGGCTCAAGCTCGTCGGTCGCCACAAAGACGGCGTGTGGGGCATCTTCGCGCGCAACAAGGAGCAGCTGTTCGCGCTCGACCTGCTGATGGACGACTCGGTCCAGATGGTGACGCTGAACGGCGTCGCAGGTACGGGCAAGACGCTGCTCGCGCTCGCCTGTGGCCTCAAGCGTGTGGCTGACGATCGGATCTTCCGCAAGCTGCTCGTCAGCCGACCGATCTTTCCGCTCGGGCGCGACATCGGGTTCCTACCCGGCGACATCGAGCAGAAGCTCAACCCCTGGATGAAGCCCATCTTCGACAACCTCGAGTACCTCGTGTCGACGCGCCAGGAGGGCAACGGTGGGCGCGGCGGCGGTCGCAACGCCGGCGGGTCGAACGGCGGCGGCGGCGGCGGCGAACCTGGTTTCCAGATGCTGATCGACCAGCGGATCATCGAGGTCGAGCCCCTCACGTACATCCGCGGCCGGTCCATCGCGAAGCAGTACCTCATCGTCGACGAAGCCCAGAACCTCACGCCGCACGAAGCCAAGACCGTGCTCACGCGCGCGGGCGAGGGCACCAAGGTCATCTTCACGGGCGACCCGTACCAGATCGACAACCCGTACGTCGACACGCTCTCCAACGGCATGACCTACGTCGTCGAGCGGTTCAAACACTCGCCGATCGCAGGCCACGTGACGCTCAAGAAGGGCGAACGGTCCGAGCTCGCCGAGCTCGCCGCCAACATGCTCTGATGGAAGGCGACGCGATCGAAGGCCGCAACCCCGTCCTGGAGGCGCTCCTGCGGGGGCGCCGAAAGGTGCGACGCATCTTCCTCGACAACGGCGCCAAGCCGGAGCCGCGGATCGACCAGATCCTCGCGTTGGCGTCGAAGGCCGGCGTGCCGATCGTGCGCGTCGAGCGTCAGAAGCTCGACCGCATGGCGGAAGGCCGTGTTCACAACGGGGTGATCGCCGAAGGCGACCCGTTGCCGTCCACGACCACGGCCGCGTTGATCGAAGAGATCTACGCGTCCGGGCGCGACCCGTTCCTCGTGCTCGTCGACGAGATTGCGTACGAGCACAACCTCGGCGCGATCATGCGCTCGGCGCTTGGTTTCGGAGCGGACGGCGTCATCGTTCCGACGCGCAGGGGAGCCGGCCTGTCGCCGGTCGTGCAGCGCGTCTCGATGGGCGCGTGTGAGGTCGTGCCGCTCGTGCGCGAGGGGCTGTACTCCGCGTTGAAGCCGATCAAGAGGGCAGCGATTCGTGTGATCGGCGCCGACATGGGCGGTGTACCCGTGTCTGACCTGGACCTGCGAGGACCCGTCGCGTTCCTGCTCGGCGGCGAAGGAGAGGGCCTCAGCGCCGAGCTTCGCGCGCGGTGCGACGTCGTGACGTCGATTCCGCTGCTGGGTGGCCTCGAGTCGCTCAACGTCAGCGTGGCGGCCGCCGTGTTGATGTACGAGAAGCGGCGCCAGGACTCGCTAGGGACGTCGCGCTAGCCCCACTTCGGAGGAGTCGTGTCTTTGCCGCCGCGCGTCGCCGTGATCATGGGAAGCCGTACCGATCTCGAAGTGATGCAGCACGCGATCGACGTGCTGAACGAGCTCGCGGTGCCCCACGTCGCGCAGATCGTCAGCGCGCACCGCACGCCGGATCTGATGTTCGAATTCGCGTCAACGGCTGAAGCCCATGGCTTTGAGGTGATCATCGCAGCAGCCGGTGGGGCCGCGCACCTGCCGGGCATGGTGGCCGCGAAGACGCTCGTGCCCGTGCTCGGCGTGCCGATCCCCGCGACGGCGCTCGTGGGCGTGGACGCGCTGCTGTCGATCGTCCAGATGCCGAAGGGGGTCCCGGTCGGAACGCTCGCGATCGGCGCCCCAGGGGCCGTGAACGCGGCCCTGCTCGCAGCCCAGATCCTCGCGTGCCACGATCCGGCGCTTCGCGAGCGCCTGCGCGCGTGGCGGGACCGCCGTCGGGACGACGTGCTGGCGGACCGGGAAATCACGTGATCGTTCCGGGAGCGACGATCGGCGTGCTGGGCGGAGGGCAGCTCGGGCGCATGTTCGCGATGGCGGCGCGGAACATGGGCTACCGCGTGCGCGCGCTCGACCCGTCGCCCCACGCACCTGCGCGACCCGTCGTCGACAAGCTGATCGTCGGCGCCCTCGATGATGTGGCGGCGGCGTCGCGGCTCGTGTCGCGGTGTGACGTCGTAACGGTCGAGATCGAGAACATCGCGACCGACGCGCTCGCGGCGGTCGAGCGTGTCGCCCCGCTGCGGCCGTCGCCTTCGGTGCTCGCGACGGTGCGCGACCGCGCCACCCAGCGGGAGTGGCTGCAGGCCAACGGCTTTCCCCAGGGGCCGTTCGAGACCTGCACGACCGGTCTGGACCGCGCCGCCGTCCTCGCGATGGGTCCCGGGTGCATCGCGAAGGTGGCGGTCGGTGGCTACGATGGACGCGGACAGCTGCCTCCGGACCTGCTCGCGACCGATCACCCGGCGTGGACGACGGGGCGGTTTGTCGTCGAGCAACGGCTGACGCTGGACCGCGAGATCAGCGTGCTCGTCGCGCGCTCGCCGTCGGGAGCGGTCTCGGTGTTCCCTCCCGCCCTGAACCACCACGAGCGCGGCGTGCTCGCGTGGTCGGTGTTGCCCGCGCCGATCGAGCCCGCGCTCGCGGTCCGTGCCCAGGAGCTCGCGCGCGCGATCGCCGAGGCGCTCGACGTCGTGGGCCTGCTGTGCGTGGAGCTGTTCGTCGTGGGGGGCGAGCTGCTCGTGAACGAGCTCGCGCCGCGGCCGCACAACAGCTACCACGGCAGCGAACGCGGCCTCGTCACCAGCCAATTCGAACAGCACGTGCGGGCGATCTGCGACCTGCCTCTCGGTTCCACGGACGTCATCGTGCCGACGGCGATCGCCAATTTGCTCGGCGAGCGCTGGGAGCCGAGTGCGCCCGACTTCGGGGCGGCGCTCCTCGATCCAAACGTCCGGGTGCACCTGTACGGCAAGGCGACCGCGCGCACGGGGCGGAAGATGGGGCATCTGTCGGCCGTAGGGGCCACGGGCGACGAAGCGCTGAAGCGCGTGCTCGACGCCGCGGGGCGCCTCGACGCCTGGCTCAAACGCTAAGAAACGCCCGCGCGATGCGCTCGTAGGCTGGCGCGGCGGCCTCGACCGCGGCCAGTTCGACCCACTCGTCGGTGGTGTGGCTGACCTCGCTGATGCCCGGACCGATCTTCACCGCGGGGATGCCCTTCAGGTGCGCCCAATCGGAGACGGTCGGGCTGCCGAATGCCTTCGCGTCGGGCAGGGCCGCGAGCACCGCCGCGAGGATTCGGGCGCCTTCCGGCGTCGCGGCGGGCGCGAGGCGATCGCTGCGCACGCGGACCTCCGATTCGACGGTGGCGCGGACCCGCTCGACGACGGACGCGGGCGCGATCTCGGGGATGGTGCGGATGTCGACGACCAGCGCAGCCTCGCCGGGGATCACGTTGTGCACGGTGCCGGCGCTGAACTGCGTGACCACCAGGGTCATGGAGCCGACGTGGGCGTTGACCGGTTCCCACGTAAGGCCATGCAGCGCGGCGACGTCGCGGACGGCGACGTCGATCGCGTTCAGCGCGAGGTGCGGGCGGGCGGCGTGTCCGGCGCGGCCGCGCGCGGTCAACTCAAGTAGGAGCAGGCCGTTCTGCGCGACCGCAGGCTGCATCCCGGTGGGCTCGCCGACGAGCGCGGCGTCGATGTGGCCGAGCGAGGGCAGGAACTTCTCGAGGCCGTTGCGGCCGCGCTCCTCCTCGCAGGTGAGCGCCAACACGATCTCGCCGGTGGCGGGCGGATCGTGGGCGAGCGCGACCATCGCGTGCGACATCGCGGCGACGCTCGCCTTCGCGTCGTTGCAGCCGCGCCCGATCATCTTCCCGTCGCGGATGACGGGAACGAAGGGCTCAGTCGACCAGCCCGACCCGGTGGGCACGACGTCGAGGTGCGACGAGAACAGCAGCACGGGTCCGGGCGCCTTGCCGCGAACCCGCACCTCGACGTTGCGATCGTCGCGTCGCACGTGGAGGCCCCGCGCGCGGAACCACGTCTCGATGAACGCGGCGATCGCATGTTCGTCGCCAGACACCGACGGGATCCCGACCAGGGACTCGAGCAGGGCGAGCGGGCTCACGATTTCGGCGACTTCAAATGAGCGGCTCGGGCGGGGCTTCGTCGGCCTCGGTCACGACGAGCGTGCCGCTACCTTCGGTGGTGAACACCTCGGAAAGCAGGCTGCCGGAATGGCGGCCGTCGACGACGTGAACGCGGGGAACGCCGCCGAGCAGCGCGCGCCGGATCGCGGCCACTTTTGGGCGCATGCCGCCGCGGATCATCCCCTTCTGCTCGAGCTCGGCGAGCTCGACGAGGTCCGTCCAGTGCAGCACGGAGTGCGGGTCGGCCGGGTCGGCGAGGATTCCCACCGCGCGCGTGAGGACCACGAGCTTGGCGGCCTTGAGCGCGACCGCGATCTCGGCTGCGACCGTATCTGCGTTGACGTTGAGGACCTCACCGGCGGCACCCTGGGCGAGCGGCGTGATCACGGGGACGCCGAGGGCGATCAGGCTGCGCAGCGCGTCGGTCTTGACCTCGCGCACGTCGCCGACGAGGCCGTAGTCGACGGTGACCTTGTCGCCGGCGTCCGTGGTGACCTGCACGGGCGGGCGGCGCTCGGCGCGGATCAGCCCGCCGTCGTACCCGGCGAGGCCGAAGCCGCGCTCGCCGCTCGCTTGGAGGGCGGTGACCCAGGCGGCCGACAGGCGGCCGCGCCAGCACATGATCGCCGCGTCGATCAGCGCGGGCGTGGTGATCCGACGCCCGGCGACGATCTCGCTCTTGATCCCGAGCCGCGCAGCCTCCTCGTCGAGCTGCGGACCGCCGCCGTGGACGAACACGACGCCGATGCCGAGGCGGTGGATCGTGGCGAGGTCGCGCGCGATCGCGTCGCGCCAACGCGGGTCCTGAAGCAGCTCGCCGCCGGCCTTCACGACGAAGATCTGGCCAGAGTACGCGCGCAGGTACGGGATCGCGTCCAGCAGGGCGATGTTGTGCTCCATCGGGGGTCAGCCTCCGCACGCGATCTAGCCGACGCGGGGCCGTCCTGCACCCTGAGACTACGACAGCATTCGCTCGAGGAGCGCCATCGCGGTCCAGCGCCGCAGCCCGGCCTCAGCGATGACGAGGCTGCGGTTCGAGTCCAGGACCTCGTCGGCGACGACGACGTTCCGGCGCACGGGAAGGCAGTGCATGAACGCGGCGTCTTCCGTCTTCGCCATCTTCGCGCCGGTGACGGTCCAGGAGCCGAGGGTGGCGCGGCGAGCGGCCTCGACCTCGCGGTGGCCGTAGTACGACCAGCCCGACCAGTTCTTCGCGTACACCACGACGGCGCCGCGAAGCGACTCGTCTTGATCGTGCGACACCGCGATTCGTCCGCCGTTGGTCGCGGCGATTCCGGACACGCGCGCGAGCACAGCCGGGTCGAGGTCGAACCCTTCCGGGTGAGCGATCGTCAGGTCGGCGCCGAGCAGCGCGCACGTCATCGCGAACTGGTTCGGGACGGCCTGGGGAAGCGTGCGTGGGTGCGGCGCCCACGTCATCACCACGCGCTTCTTGCGCACGTCGCCGAGCTCGTGCAGCAAGGTGGCGGCGTCGGCGAGGCCTTGGAGCGGGTGGAACCGCGCCGACTCGAGCGAGATCACCGGCACGGGTGACCAGCGCTGGAACGCGCCGAGCATCGCATCGGCGGCGTCGTCTTCGGGGTCCTTCAGACCTGCAAATGCGCGCACGCCGAGGAGGTCGGCGTACTCGGCGAGGACCGGTACGGCCTCTTTCACGTGTTCGGGGCAGTCGCCGTCCATCACCACGCCGTCGCGGTGCTCGAGCTTCCACGCGTCCTTGCCGGGGTTCAGCGTGACGCAGTGCATGCCGAGATCGTGCGCGGCGGCCTCCATCGAGGTGCGCGTGCGCAGCGAGCTGTCGAAGAACACGTTCACGATCCGCTTGCCGGGGAACCGGCGGGCGGAAGCACCCCCGCGCAGGTCCAGACCGCGTCGCGCGAGCGCTGCGAAGCCGTCCGCGCCGAACTCAGACCCGTCGGCCCAGGTCGAAGCTGCGGTCACGCCTTCACCACCGCCGCGAGTGCCAAGCCGAGGGCCTCGGCGAGCTGATCGATCACGTAGATCGGCATCACGGCAGGCGGGGCGAGCCGCAGCACGTTCGGGTCGCTCGACGTGCCGACGATGAACCCGCGCTCGAGCAGCATCGCTGCGATCGGCTTCGCCGGCTTCTCGAGTACGACGCCGATCCACGCACCATCGCCGCGAACGGTGACGACGCCGGGGATCGCGAGCTTCTCCTTCATCGCGTCGCCGAGGGCGTTCGCCTTCGCGAGCATGCCCTCCTGCTCGAGGATGTCGAGCGTGACCTCGACGGCTGCGCACGCGAGCGGGGCGCCACCGAACGTGGTGCCGTGTTCACCTGGACGAACGGTGTCGACCATCTTCTTCGTGAGCAGCAGCGCCGCGACGGGGAATCCGCCGCCGACGCCCTTGCCGACCGTGACGAGGTCCGGCGTGGCGCCCATCGCGTGCGAGACGAGCGGCACACCCGCGCGTCCGATGCCGGACTGCACCTCGTCGGCGATCAGCACGCTGCCGTTTGCGTGAGCGAGGCGCTGCACCTCGGCGAGCCAACCCTCGGGCGGCACGACCAGGCCGGCGATGCCCTGGATGGGCTCGGTGATCACGCCTGCGACGCGCTCGTCGAGCGCACGCTTGAACGCTTCAAGATCGCCGAACGGGACGAACCGGACCTCGCCGTGCGCGGGAGCGTGTTGATCGCGGTAGCCCCAGGTGACGCCGAGCGCGCCCATGGTGCGGCCGTGGAAGCCGTGCTCCATCGCGATGATCACGGGACGACCCGTCGACTTGCGCGCGATCTTCAGCGCGGCCTCGTTGGCCTCGGCGCCCGCGTTCACGAAGAACGCGGCGTCCATGGACGTAAACTTGCACAGCGCGGCGGCCGCGCGCGACCGCACGGGCACGTCGGCCAGCGTCGTGAAGAACGACAACGTGCGCGCTTGCCGCGCGATCGCGTCTGCCCAGCGCGGGTGCCCCTGGCCGATCAGCGTCACGGCGTGGCCGCCGTAGAAGTCCCAGAACGTGCGCCCGAGCACATCCCACAGCAGGGCGCCTTCGCCGGACTCCAGCGTGACGGGGATGCGGCCCTGGCCGAGGGTGTCGAGAAGGTAGGGTGTCATGGTGGGAAGCCTCCGCCACGCGTCGTCCGCTGTGGAGCCCGCGTACATTGCAGTGCCGTCGAAGTGAATGTCTTGATCGTGTTCGCCGTTGGTCATGGCGTACATCCTGGGACTTTGAGGCCGGTCTCGTGGGGCCAGCCGAAGAGTAGGTTGAGGCATTGGACCGCTTGGGAGGCGGCGCCTTTGCCGAGGTTGTCGATCGAACACATGACGACGGCACAGTCGCCGTCCTGATGAACCGCGAGGTCCGCGAACGCGGTGCCGCGGACATGCCTTACCTCGGGCGACTCGTCGCGCATACGCACGAGCGGCGAACCTTCGTAGGCGGCGCGCACGAGCGCGGCGGCGTTCGTGTCTGCATCCACGGGGATGAAACACGTCGCGAGGATGCCGCGGTCGAACGGCCCCGAGTGAGGCACGAAGCGGATCGGCGGGGACGCTTCCCCGGACAACAGCTCCACCGTGGAGCGGATCTCGGCGATGTGCTGGTGCGAGAGCACCTTGTACGCGCGCAGGTTCGCGAACCGTTCGGGGTGGTGCGTTCCGGCGGACGGGGCGACGCCCGCGCCGGTCGAGCCCGTGGTCGCCTGTACGGCGATCGGGCCGCGAATCGCGCGCGCGGCGGCGAACGGCGCGAGGCAGAGCTCGATCGCGGTCGCGAAGCAGCCGGGGACGGCGATGCGCGTCGACGTGCCGATCGCGTCCGCGTTCCAGTCGACGAGGCCGTACGTCCAGCCGTCTGCGTAGCGATGGTCGGCGGAGAGATCGAGCACGCGCGGCACGCCGGCCGCGAGCAGCGACGGGGCGAGGTCCTTCGCGACGCCGTGGGGCATGGCCAGCAGCACGGCGTCCAGGTGGGACAGGCGCTCGTAATCGAGCTCTTCGACGTTGAGCGCGGTAAGCCCGTCGAGCGCGGGCACGGCCTTGCCGAGCGGCATCCCGGCGCGGTTGCGAGCGACCACCATCGCGAGCTCGACGTTCGGATGGGTGAGCAACCAGCGCGCGCACTCACTCCCGGCGTAGCCGGTGCAGCCGATGACACCGACGCGAGGGGCGCTCATGACCGCTCGCCTGCGGCTCGCTTCCTACGCCGCGCGAAGCGCGGCTGCGCGCACCTCACGCCCGCTCGCGCTTCGCCGCTCGGTCTGCCGGCGCTGGATCCGCGCACCGCGCGGGCGCTCGGCAGACCTCCTGCCACTACGAACGCGGGCGTATCGGTGCTTGCGATCACGAATTGACCGCGCGGGCGAGCGGCGAGCGCGTCAGGCCAAGCTTGCCGAGCACGACCTCGACCAGCTCGTCGCCCCGACGGCGCGCGTTGATCGCGTGCCCCTTCGTGTTCGCGACGATCGACTTGCAGCCAGCTTCGTTGTCGGTCGCAGGGCCGGTGATCACATCCGCGAACAGGCCGATCTGCTCGAGCAGCAGCGCGCCGCCCCAAGCACCGACGGGGTCGTTTGCGGCGAGCACGATGCACCCCGCGGACGCGGCGAGGTCTTTGGCCTTCAGGATGTCCATGACGCCGTAATCGCCGAGCAGGCCGTCGCCGAGCTCCACGACGAGCAGGTCGACGGCGTACGCTGAGGCGGCGTTGAGGCAACCGCGCGCAGCACCGAGCACGTCCACCCCGACCGTCGAGGGGAAGCCGACGTCGGCGAACGTGTACGCGACGTGCGCGCCGTGGTCCATCATCTCGAGGGTGTCGCGGCGGAGCGCCACGCCCGTGACCTTGGCGCAGCCGACGCGCAGACCACGGCGGGTGGCGCCACGCACGATCGTGCAGGCTGCTGCAGTCTTTCCGGCGTGCATACACGTGCCCGCCACGAACACGGCGGGGGGCAACCGATCGAGCATCTCCGCGATGGGGACGGGGCCAGGGAAGATGTTCGCCGGCTCGCCGATGCGACGGCCGAGCTCGGGGAACCGCATCACGGCGCCGAGGATCTCGATGCGCGCGGGTGGACCGACCTCCGGCGCCTGGCTCGTGCAGACGCCGATGACGCCGCCGAGGTTGAGCAGGTGCAGGTGGTCGCCCACCGCGACCTTCTCGGGCACGACGCCGCTGTAGCCGCGCAGCGCCTGCCGCGCGCCGAGCACGCCGGCGACGACATCACCTGCGTGGTAGGTCATCATCCGGCCGTGGACGTCTTCGATCTGGTTGTAGACGGTCTTCTCGTCGAGCACCCGCCCGACCACCACGGTCCCCGTGCGCGCGGGGATCTCGGGCCCGACCACCACGTGGTGGTGCAGGCCCGCGTTGCGCGTCGACGAGGCGATCTTGTCGAGTTGAAGCCGGCTCATGATGCAATCCTGTTGCGCGCAGCGAGCTTGGCGAGCGTAGTCATGAGGAAGCCGTTCCGCGCAGCCAGGCGCGGGCCGCGAGGATCTGCGGCGTGCCGTGGATGCGCGCGAACCCGCGTGCCTCCTCGCCGGTCCACAGCGCGGAGTGCTCGCCGTAGGCGGTCTGCTGTACGTCCACGAGCGAGAACGGGCTCCTGACGCCGGTGACAAGCAGGTTTCCGCGGTGCAGGCGAACGCGGGTCTCGCCGTTTACGCGGTGCTGGGACGACGCGAGGAACGCCTCGATGTCTCGCGCGAGGGGCTCGTGGTAGCGGGCCTCGTGCACCAACTGGCCGTACAGGTCGGCCATGTGATCCTTCCAGAACCGCTGCGCGCCGGTGAGCACGAGCTTCTCGAGTTCGCGGTGCGACGCGAGCAGGATCGCGGCGGCCGGAGCTTCGAACGCGACGCGACCCTTGATGCCGAGGATGGTGTCGCCGAGGTGCACGCCGCGGCCGATGCCGTGGCGCGCGCCGATCTCGCCCACCTTCTGGACGGCGCGCCAGCCTTGGATGGCGACCTCTCCGACCGCGACGGGGAGCCCCTCTTGCCAAGCGATCACGAGGTCTTCGGCCATCGGTGCCACTTCGGGATCGGCCGTGGTGAGCCACGTGCCGTCCGGAGCGGACCAGGGGTCGTGTGTCCACTTCCCGCCGGCCGTGGTGCCCCACAGGCCGGTGTTGATCGAGACCGCGGCGTCCGATTGCATTGGCCCGAGGCCGCGATCCGACAGCCACTTCGACGTGTACTCGCGGGAGCGGGCCTCGTCGCGGATCGGCGCGCCCACCTTCACGTCGGGTGCGATGCAGCGGAGTGCAGTATCAAAACGGATCTGATCGTTCCCGGCTCCGGTCGACCCGTGCACGAGCCACTTGATGTCGCGCTCGCGGCAGGCCTCGGCGAACAGGCGGGCCTGCACGACCCGCTCGACGCCGACGCACAGCGGGTAGGTCTGCCCGCGCAGCACGTTGCCGCGGATCAGCCAGGCGATGTGGTCGTCGAACAGCGCGTCGCGGCCTTCGATCGCCTTGTGTTCAACGGCGCCGAGCCGCTTTGCGTGGGCGGCCAACTCCAACAACCCGGCGTCCGTCCAGGCGCCAGTGTTGACTGAGATGGCTGTGACCGGATGGCCTTCTTCGGCGTACCGAGCCACGAGCCATGAGGTATCGAGTCCACCGGAAAACGCGACCGCGACGGCTTCCTTCACGTCATCCTCCTGCGGGACGGCGTGTAACCCGGGCGGCAGGTTATTGCGGGACTCATGCAGATCCTCATCGGTGTCGACCTTGCAAAGCCGGGATGCGAGTGGCTTGTGGACCGCGGCGCGAGCGTGGCGGCGCTTGCAAAGGGGCGCGTCGATCTCGTGTTCGTGGGCAACACAAGCTACCAATCAGCCCTGGATGCGTTGTTGGCGCGCTTGCCCGAACCTGTGCGCGGCAGCGGACGCATCATCGCGGGGGACGTCGTGGAGACGCTCACCCGTACGACCGGAACGTACGACCTGCTGATGGTCGGGCCCCGCGAGCCCGGCCTGATCGAGATGATGCTCCGCGGCTCGTTTGCGATGCGCGTCGTTCGCGGCGCCCGCTGCGCCGTCCTCGTCCCCAAGAAGACCGAGCCCTGGCGCAGGCCTGCGCGTGCGCTCGTCGGCGTCGATCTCCGCGTCGTAAACCGCGTGCTCGAGCCGGCACAGGTTTGGGCGCGGCGTCTCGGGGCACGGATCGACCTCGTCTCGGCGGAGACGACGTTGCCGTGGGTCGAAGACGCGGTGGATCGCGATCGCATCGAGCGGGCCATGGCGAGGGAGCGGGCCGAGGCGCGCGACAAGGTCGGTGACCTGATCGGCACGCTCGAACCCGCGCTGCGTGGCAGCCAGCGGTACGCGGACGGCAAGCCCGAGGACGTGCTGTCGGACCTGTCGAGCGAGTACGACCTCATCATGGTCGGCAGCGCGACGCGAGCGGGCTTCACAGGCCAGCTTCAGTGGTCGATCGGGGAAGCGGTCGTTCGGGGTGCGCAGTGCGACGTGTTGACGCTCCCGTCCGGGACGTAGCCCCGCGGGCCGTGTCGCCCGGGTTCCGGCGACGCGTCTACGAGGTGGTTCGACGCATTCCCGCCGGGCGCGTCACCACCTACGGTGACGTCGCTACGATGGTGGGGAGCCCGCGGGTCGCGCGGCAGGTGGGGTGGGCGTTGGCGGCCCTTGGCCCGGAAGACGACGATGTTCCATGGCATCGCGTGATCAACGCGCAGGGAAGGATCACGATCAAAGGCGACCTGCTTCGCCCCGACGAACAGCGTCGCAGGCTGATCGAGGAGGGTGTCGCGTTCGATGACCACGATCGGGTCGATCTTGCGTCTGTCCGTTGGGTGGGGGAGTGACGCCGCGGGGCGGGTGATTACATTGCGCGCCTCGGGAACCCCATGCAATTCGTCGTCTTGTTCTTGTTGATCTTAGGAAACGGCCTGTTCACCGGCGCCGAGATCGCGATCCTGTCGGTGCGCAAGACGCGCCTCGCCGAGCTCGCAGCTTCGGGCAGCCAACGCGCACGGGCGCTCTCAGACCTCCGCGAGGATCCAGAGCGGTTCTTCGCGACGATCCAGGTCGGCATCACGGTCCTCGGCGTCACCACCGCCTCGTTTGGCGCCGCCGCCCTTGGCGACGACGTCGTCGCGTTGATCGATCGCGTGCCGTGGCTCGATGAGTACGCCGATCGAATCGCGCTCCCCGCGATCATCGGCGGGGTTTCGTTCATGTCGCTCGTGTTCGGCGAGCTCGTGCCCAAGTCGCTTTCGCTTCGTTATGCCGAGCCTTACGCGCTGATCGCGGCGCCGGTCCTCGGCGCACTTTCGTTCCTCGCGAAGCCCTTCGTGTGGGTGCTGACCGGAACGTCGAACCTCGTCCTGCGGGTCTTTGGCGACAGCACGTCATTCTCCGAGACGCGGCTGTCGCGGTCGGAGCTCTCGCAGCTGGTCGATGAGGCGGCAAACGCTGGTTCGGTCGGTCGAAACGTCGGCGAGATCGCGAGCCGGGCGCTCGCGTTCGAGGACCTCGACGCGGCCGCCGTGATGGTGCCGCGGAACCACATCGTAAGCGTGCCGATCGACGTCGGGGTGAAGGAGATCGCGCGGATCGCGAACGCGGACGGCCCCTCGCGGGTGCCGGTGTACGAACGCGATAGCGACGATCTGCTCGGCTATTTGAACCTGCGCGAGGTGCTCGCGCGTGCGCAGAACGATGCGTCGGTGCGTCCCCGCGATCTGCTGCGTAAGATGCCGTTCCTCCCAGCGTCGATGAGCGCGTCATCGGCGCTGCGATCGATGCAGACGGCCCGCACGCACATCGCGGCCGTGGTGGACGAGCAGGGCTCGCTGCGGGGGTTGCTCACCATCGAAGACCTCGTCGAGGAGCTGGTGGGAGAGATCTGGAGCGAGAACGATCGGCCGGAAGAGGCGTTGCGACGCGACGCGGACGGTACGATCGTCGTGCCGGCCGAGACGAGGCTGCACGAACTCGCTCGCGACGTCGGAATCGAGCTGCCCGAGGCGTCCTCGTCCAGCACTGTCGGTGGGTTGTGTTTGGAGCTCGCGGGACGCATCCCGGAGGCGGGAGTTCGTCTTCGCGCAGGGGACTTCGACCTCGTGATCGTCGAGGCGACGCCCCGGAAGGTGAGAAACGTAAGGATTGAGCGCGCGCGCGCTGTCGGAGCGGCCTGAACATGGCTGGACATGGGGAGCGGCTGTTGTTCGCGATCGGGGCGCCGCGCAGCGGAACCACGCTGCTGATGCGGATGTTGAACGTTCACGATGCGATAACGACCCGGCCCGAACCGCATCTGTTGACGCCGCTCGCCCACCTTGGCTTCTACGGCAACGTCACCAAGGCGCCGTATGATGCGTTCCAGGCCGCTGAGGCGATCAAGGCGCTCGTCAAGGAGCTGCCCGGGGGCGAAGCGGCCTACCTGGACGCCCTGCGCGCGTATTCCGATCGGATCTATGGCGGGCTGCTCGAACCGACCGGTCGTCGCTATTTCCTTGACAAGACGCCGGCCTATGCGCTGATCCTGCCGTTCCTCGCCCGGTTGTACCCGGACGCGGTGTACGTGGTGCTGACGCGGCATCCGTTCGCGGTGTTCGCGAGCTTTGCAGAGAGCTTTTTTGACGGCGACTGGGCGGCCGCACACGCGTTCAACCCGATCGTCGAGCGGTACGTGCCCGCGATCGCGACGTTCCTCCGCGAACGTCCGGTTGAACGCCTGTACCACGTTCGGTACGAGTCGCTCGTCGCCGATCCTCAGCGCGAGCTGCGCGCGATCTGCGAAACCGCGGGGCTCGCGTACTCAGACGACCTCATCGAGTACGGAAAGAAGGACGTCTCCGGGGCCGGTCTCGGCGACCCGGTTGGCGTAAACGCTCACGAGCGGCCGACGACCGAGTCCGTTGACAAGTGGGCGCGAGGCGTGGCGCACGACGATGGAAAGATCGACCTTCTCCAGGGAATGTTGGCGCGACTCACCGACGCCGATCTCGCCGTGTGGGGATTTGACCGGTCGTCGATTTGGGCGCCGCTCGACGCGGTGTCGCCTGAGCAGGCGAAGAAGGCAAGGAAGAAGGCGACACGCTGGGACAGGCACCACGTCGAGCGCAGGGCCTTGCTGCACCTCCGTCGAAATCTGCAGGGAAACGCGCTCGGAGGCGCGGTGCGACGCGTGCGCTTTCTGTGTGACGTCCTGCTCCGAGACGGGTTCTGAAGCGATAGACGGCGAAAGGAGGTTCGATGGTTCTCGCGTTGGTGATGCTCGCGTGCGATTCCGGTACGCCGGCGGCCCCTGTCGAGTCGTCTCACGCAACGTCCCACGCCGATCACATGGCGATGATGGCGACTGTACGGGACACGATGCGGGCCGAGCTCGGCGCCGCCTACGACGCGCCCGTGCCCGGCGTGGATAACGCCGACAAGAGCGCTGGAAAGAAGCTTTACGAGGTCCATTGTATGTCGTGTCACGGGGGCACGGGGCACGGTGATGGCCCGGGCGGCGTCGGGCTGCCGACATCACCGGCGGACTTCTCCGACTCCTTCCATGCGCGCTACTACGCCGACGCCGGCCGCGTACAGATCATCACCAAGGGCCACATCGAGCAGGGGATGCCGGCGTTCGAAACCACGCTTTCGCACGACGAGATCGTCACCGTCTACGCCTACATCCGCACGTTCCGGGGCGACTAGAGCGCGGGGTCAGAACAGCGTCCCGAGCGAGAGGTGGGCGCGGACGAGCGGCTCCTCCCAGTCGGTGCGGAGGAGCTTCTGGCCGGCCCCGGAGGCGAGCGCCGCGGCCGGGTTGGTGGCGAGGTCGATCTGCAGTGGGCCGATGGGAGTGACGACCCGCAGCCCAGCGCCGAGCGAGTAGCGGACGAGGGGGTCGAACAGCGCACGGTACTGGGGGAGCTCGCTCGTCGAGGTCCCGCTCTGAAGCCAAACGTTTCCAGCTTCGGCCCATACCGCCGCTGAGTAGCCGTCGTAGGACTTCAACCCCAGCGCTGGCAGCGGGACGAGCCACTCGACCGTCGCGAGCGCCATGGTGTCCCCGCCCGTCGACACCCAGCGGGTCGGGTCGGTTCGGAGCGCCTCGGTGGCGATCGGCAACAGCTCGTCAGGCCAGTCGACAGACACCTGCGCGACCTCGTTGCGTGGCCCCACTGCGTCGCGCCGAAAACCCCGCAGGCTGCCGGTTCCGCCGAGTCGGTAGCGGTCTTCGAGCGGGATGGTTCCTCCCGCGAAGGGGCGCGCGCCGGCCCCGATCCCCGAGAGGTGAAGCGTCGTCGCGCCAAGGGGCACGTACGCGGCACCGCGCGCTTCGGCGCGGCCAAACCACACCGGGGCGAGGACGTCGTTCCAGATGCCGAGCCGTGCACCCGGCGAGAGCTCGGTCGTCGCTGACACGAGCAGGCCCCGCGTCGGCTGGATGGGATCGTCGCGTCGGTCGTGCAGGATGAGGGCAGAGAGCGTGTGTTGTTCGCGCCACGCCGACGGAATCGGCACGTTGCCGTCCGCGTCGAGGAGCGTCGCCCACGGCTCGCCGGGCAGCAGCGCGCCAGGGTCCACCTCGAGCAGGCGACGCGTCTCGGATCGAATGCCGGTTCGCAGCGTCGTTCCGGCGCCGAGCTGTGTCTCGATGGTCAGGCCGATCGCGGATCGCGCCATCCTCCAGGTCCGTTCCTGGTCCTGCTCGCGGAACACGACGTCGAACACGATGTGCTGGTTGCGGAGCGGGAAGTGCGGCGCGGTGTACGTGGCGGCCGCCCGCCACTGCGGATCGCGAACGTCGAATCCCCAGTCGGTGAGGCTCTCGGACCGATAATCGAGGCCCGCGAGCGCGAACAGCTCTGCAGTGTGCCCGACGCCCCACAGGTTGTGGCGCGTCACCCGCGCGAAGCCGCGGGCCCCTTGGTCGGTGGAGACGCCGCCGCCGAGTTCGTAGCTGACACGCGGCCGCTCCACGATGTCGATCAGCAGGTCGCGTTGAGCGCCCTCGCCGAGGAGCTCGGTCTGAACGGTGCGAAAGATCGAGAGGTCGTACAGGTCGCGCCGTACGCTGGCGAGGTCAGAGTCGGTGAGGGGCTCGCCGAGCCTTAGATCGAGCTGCCGCCGCAGGAAGGTGGTGCGCGTGCGAACGGCGCCGGTGAACACCACGCTGCGCAGCACCACCCGTGGCCCGGTCGCGAGCCCGATCGAGGCCGTCGCTCGGTCGTCTTCGGTCTTCTGCGCGATCCGGACGTCGGCTTCGAGGTAGCCGGCGTCGCGATGAGCGACGACCACGCGTTGCGCGAGTTCGGCGATCGCCTGAGGGGAATACGGCTGGTCCACCATCGACGCCAACGAGGCGTCGAACGCGGTCATATTCACCTCGGGTGCGGCGCCCACGATCTCCAGCGCCGCGAGGCGGACGAGCGGCCCCTCCGCCACCGCGACCCGCACGTGGACGTCGACGGGGTGCTCCGCGCCAAATTTGCGAGCGACGGCAGCGTAGCCTGGGAGCAGCCAGCTCGGCGAGAACCGCCGGGACTCCGTCGTCTCCAGCACCTCGAACGAGGCGCCGGGGTAGCCCGACGCGCGGTAACGGTCGCGCGCAGCTGACAACCCCTTCGCGATCTCGCCGTCGGTGAGCCAGCCGTAGCGGAGGACCTGATCGCTGGCCTGCTCCATCACAGTGCGGAGGTCCGCGTCGGAGACGGCGTTGTTTCCGATAAAATCCACCCGGAGCTGCCGCCCGAACACCGGCGTCAGGTGATGGCGAGGTCCGCGCTCGACAGCGATCGTCAGCGTCTTTTCAGCCTCGGCGGTTTCGAGCGAGACCGCCGCGCGCGCGTCCATGAATCCCCGGCGGGCCATCCAGTCGGAGATCCGCTCGGGTGCGGCGTCGACGAAGCCATGCGTCAGGCGCAGGCGCTCGTCGATCCCGAGCGCCTCGCGCGCCTTGGAGCGCGGCCAGGGCCACATCCCGTCCACGTTCAGGACCAGGCGGTGTCCCGACTCGACGTGCAGCGCGACGGTCCACCCGTCTGTGTCGTTGTGATCGACGGCCGGCGTGACGCGCGCCTCGATGTACCCGCCGCGGCGTGCCCCGAAGTAGCGATCGGGTCCAGCGAGGTCGGCGCGCACGGCGTACTGCGCGGCCCGGATGGCGGCCTCGGTCACGGGCTTCCCTTCGGACAGACCCGCCGCCTTTGCGACGCGCAGGAGTCGGCGCTCCGATACGGGGTGATCTCCTGTGACGACGAGGCGTTCCAGCGTTCGAGGCTCCCCTTCGTCGACGCGAACCCACACCTCGAGGTGATCCGAGCCGTCGCGCCCACGGCGACCGGTGCTGTAGGCGTCCACCTCGACGACGGTCTCCTCGAAGCCCGCCGCGACATAGGCCGCCTTCACGCGCGCGGCGACGCGCGGGCCGTCCACCTCTTGAAAGAAGGCGGTCCCGATCGAGACAGCGGACGCGTCGATCACCTGCCTGGCAGGAAGCTCGTCGGCCCCTTGCACCCGCACGGCGGAAGCGCGAGGCGCCGGCGTGACGAGGTACCGGAGGATCACGGCCTGGCGGGGTTCGCCGAACTCGTCGTAGTCCACCCACGGCTGGACGTCGGCCTCGAGCGACGCGAAGTCACCCGCGTGAAACAGCGTGGCGAGATCGAGGCGGACGTTCCCGGGGTCGAGCGGCTCGCCCTGGCGTACCCGGAGCAGAGGATCGAGGGACTCTTCGGGGACGCCGCCGCCGGGACTGACGATCTGGACGCTCTGAACAGGCAGCCCGAGCCACCAGCGCTCTGGCGACGGCTCCTCTGCGAAGGCGGCGGCGACCAGCCAGATCATCGCCGACAGGCTACCGTGTGGGGAGCATGTTGTCGCCGGGCGACCGTATTGATCGGTACGAAGTCCTGTCCGTCCTCGGGCAGGGCGGCATGGCCGTGGTGTACCGCGCGCGGCACGTCGAGCTCGGCTCTGAGCACGCGATCAAGCTGCTCATCGCGATCAAGCCGCAGCTGCAGGAGCGACTGCTCCAAGAAGGTCGCATCCAGGCGCGGTTGCATCACCCGAACCTCGTGCGTGTGCACGACGTTCTCCGCGTCGAGGGCCGTCCCGCGCTGGTGATGGAGTTCGTCGACGGGCCGTCGCTTGACGTCTACGTCGCCGCCAACAAGCTCTCGATCGATACATTGGAGCGGCTGTTTCGAGGGGTCTGCGCGGGCGTCGCCCACGCCCATGCGAACGGCATGATTCATCGCGATCTGAAGCCCGCAAACGTGCTCGTCCACGTCGTCGACGGGGTCCCGATCCCGAAGGTGACGGACTTCGGCATCGCGAAGGTGCTCGAATTCGGTGACAGCGGCGGCACCTCCGCGGGGACGGCGATGGGAACGCCGCGGTATATGGCGCCTGAGCAGATCCGGGACGCCAAGGGCGTGGACGCTCGGGCCGACGTGTACGCGCTCGGCTCCATGCTCTTCGAGTTGTTGAGCGGGCGTCCGCTCGTCGATTCGGTCGATCTCGTCGGGATCTACGAGCGCGCGATGAAGGACGAGATGCCCGATCTCGGCGACGTGCCCGACGTCCCGGTCCGGCTCGTGAACACGATCCGGCACGCGCTGCGCGGCGAACGGCGTGATCGGATTCCGGACGCCGGCGCGCTGTTGAAGGTGCTGGATACGGGTGAGTTCACGCCCGCCCCGACGGTCGCAGAACCTGGCCCCGCGCCTGCCGATGTGACCGTAGACCTCGGTATCGTGCTGCGAAACGCTCCGGTCGAAGGCGACCACACGCCCCCGACCTGGTCCGAGGCGCCGTCTCCCGTTGGCGGACCCGAGGCCCTCGCGGTCGCCGCCCCCGAGGCCATCGGCGCCTGGCGGCTCGTCGACCGCATCGACGAACACAACGGCATGGAGCGTTGGCACGCCGAGAAGGACGGCCGCAAGGGTCTGCTCAAGGCCCTGAGCGGCGACTCTGATCGGAAGCGCATCGAGCTGCAAAAGCGGGAAGCGCGCGTGCTGCGGCAGATCGTTCACCCGCGCGTTCCCGCGCTGATCGAAGAGTTCGTCGACGGGCAGGGGAGTTCGCGGCGCCTCGTGATCGTCCGGGAGGACCCCGGTGGCGAGCCGCTCACCGCCTACCTCGGCCGCCATCGGTTCGAGCGCGACGAGGTGATCCCCCGCGCGGCCGACCTTTGCGACGTGCTCGCGGCGCTGCACCGCCTGTCGCCTCCGGTCGTGCACCGCGAGATCACCGCGGACCACGTGTGGGTCGCGTCCGACGGCACGTGGCACATCGCAGACCTCGGCGCGGTGCGCGACGACCTGCCCGATCAGGACGTCGGCGGCGGCACGTTCGTCGGTCGTTGGGGCTACATGGCGCCCGAGCAGTTCGCGGGCGACGCCGGGCCGACGACGGACAGCTACGGCGTGGGCGCGCTGATCGTGCACCTGCTCACGCGCCGGGCGCCGAGCGAGCTGCTCGACCGCGACGGTCGCATCGTGTTCCGGCCGATGATCGCGGATCCAGGCTTGGGCGCGCTGCTCGACCGGATGATCGCCACCGACCCCGCGGCCCGTCCGACCGCGGCCGAGGCGGCGGCGGCTCTGCGGTCGCTGCTTCCGAAGCTGAAGCCGGCCGAACCGATGCGGGCGCCGAACGCGGCCGTGATCGCGGCCCTTCAGACGGCGCCTCCGCTGGAAGTCGAACGGCCCGACGTTTCCGACCCGATGCCGGCCCCACCTGTGCTCGTCGGTCCGCCGAAGCTGGGGTTGGCTCCACCTCCGGTCGGCCTGTTGCTGCCTTCGGGCATTGGTCGCGTGTTGTTCGCCGCCTTCGTGCTCATCGGGCTCGCGGTGCCGGCCACGATCCTGGTGTACAGCCCCTTTGGCCACCATGTCACGACGCCCGCGTCGATACCGCTTGCGCCCGTCGACCTCGCGCCGCTCAATTCGACGCTGACGGGTGCCCTGGCGTCGCCCGACGTGAAGGCCTGTGCCGTCGATTGGCGTGCCCGGAACCCGAACACGCTCGCCCAGCGCGTCGACGTGACGGTCATGCTCGGCACCTCGGTCAACTTCGTCGGCTACAGCAACTTCCTCGACGATCCGCTCCATGAATGCCTGAAGCAGGTGGAAATCCTTAGCGCGTTCGAAAACATCCCGGTCGCCGGCCCCGTTTCGCTGCACGGGACGATCGACCTCGACGCACTGGCGCCAATGTAATGCCAAAACTGACGACCCCCGCGGGCATCGAACTCGCCTACGAAGTGCAAGGCGACGGGCCTCCCGTCGTGATGATCATGGGCCTCGGCGCCCAGCTCGTGTTGTGGCCGCAAGAGCTGGTCGACGCGATCGCCGCCGCCGGCTTTCGCACGATCCGCTTCGACAACCGCGACATCGGGCAGTCGGCCTGGTTCGACCACCTCGGGGTGCCGAACAACCCGAAGTTGCTCGCGCGGCGGCTCGCCGGTCTGTCGGTGGACGCGCCGTACAACCTGTCGGCGATGGCGTCGGACACGATCGGCCTGCTCGACACGCTCGGCATCGCGCGCGCGCACCTGATCGGCGCGTCGTTGGGCGGCATGATCGCGCAGACGGTAGCGATCGAACACCCGCAGCGGGTGGCCTCGCTCACCTCGATCATGTCGAGCGCCGGCAACCTCGCCGCCTTCGCAGTGCATCCCCGCGCGCTCAAGCAGATGCTCGGCAAGCCGCCGACGAATCGCGAAGAGTACGTCGAACGAATCGTCACGCTGTTTCGCGGCCACGCGGGTACACACCCGTACGACGCCGTGCGGATGGCCGAGCTCGCGGGTCTGCAGTACGACCGCGGCTACCACCCGCAGGGGTTTGCGCGGCAGTTTGCTGCCATCCTCGGGTCTGGCAGCCGCGTCGAACGCCTGAAGACGGTGGCGGCGCCGACGCTCGTGATGCACGGCACCCACGACCCGCTCGTGCCGATCTCGGCCGGTCGACTGGTTGCGGCCTCGATCCCCGGTGCGACGTTCGTGCCGATCGACGGCATGGGTCACGAGCTTCCACGACCGATCTGGCCGCAAGTTACCGCAGCGGTCACTGCACACATGGAGAAGGCGGGCCGGGCGGCGTAGCGTTAGGCTGACCGGCCGGAGGTTCCATGCCCGTCGTCCCCGAGCGCGTTTCCACGCTCAAGGCCCTGCTCGCCAAGCGCATCCTCGTGCTGGACGGCGCGATGGGCACGATGGTGCAGCGCTATGGCCTGTCCGAGGCCGATTACCGCGGCGAGCGCTTCGCGGCCCATCCGCGCGATCTGAAGGGCAACACTGACCTGCTCGTGTTGACGCGCCCGGACGTGATCAAGGCCGTCCACGCGGCCTACCTCGACGCCGGCGCCGACCTGCTCGAGACCTGCACGTTCACCGCCACCACCATCGCGCAGGCGGACTACGCGCTCGAGCACCTCGCGTACGAACTCAACGTCGCCGGCGCGAAGATCGCGCGCGAGGTGTGCGCCGCGCACGAGCAGAAGTCCGGTCGCCCGGCGTTCGTGCTCGGCATCCTCGGCCCCACGAACCGCTCGGCGAGCCTGTCGCCGGACGTGAACAACCCTGGCGCTCGCAACGTCACGTGGGACGACCTCGTCGCGGCCTACGGCGAAGCCACGCGAGGCCTGCTCGACGGCGGCGCCGACGCGCTGATGATCGAGACGATCTTCGACGTGCTCAACTGCAAGGCCGCGATCTTCGCGATCCGGCAGGAGCTCGATAAGCGCGATCTCGACGTGCCGATCATGATCTCGGGCACGATCACGGACGCGTCGGGCCGCACGTTGTCGGGCCAGACGGCCGAGGCGTTCCTGCACTCGGTCCGCCACGCGGACGCGCTGTCGATCGGGTTCAACTGCGCGCTCGGCGCGGATCTGCTGCGGCAGTACGTGAAGGAGCTCGCGGACAAGGCGGACTGCCTGGTCTCCGCGCACCCGAACGCCGGCCTGCCGAACGAGCTCGGCGAGTACGATCAGTCTCCCGAGCGCATGGCCGAGCTGATCGGCGAGTGGGCCCACTCCGGCCTGCTCAACATCGTCGGCGGCTGCTGCGGCACGAGCCCCGCGCACATCGCCGCGATCGCGAAGGTCGTCGCCGGTGTCGCCCCGCGCACGATCCCGGACGTGCCGAAGGTGATGCGCCTGTCCGGTCTCGAGCCAGTGACGATCGGCCCCGATTCGCTGTTCGTCAACGTCGGCGAGCGCACCAACGTCACCGGCTCACGCGCGTTCGCGAAGCTAATCCTGAACGGCAAGTACGAAGACGCCGTGCGCGTCGCGCGCCAGCAGGTCGAGAGCGGCGCGCAGATCATCGACGTCAACATGGACGAGGGGATGCTCGACTCGGCTGACGCGATGACGAAGTTCCTGAACCTCATCGCCGTCGAGCCCGACGTCGCGCGCGTCCCCGTGATGATCGACTCGAGCAAGTGGAGCGTGATCGAGGCCGGCCTGAAGTGCATCCAGGGCAAGGGCATCGTGAACTCGATCTCGATGAAGGAAGGGGAGGCCGCGTTCCTCGAGCACGCCCGCAAGGTGCGCCGCTACGGTGCCGCCATGATCGTGATGGCGTTCGACGAGCAGGGCCAGGCCGACACGATGGAGCGGAAGATCGCCATCTGCGAGCGCGCCTACAAGCTTCTCGTAGAGGACGTCGGGTTCCCGCCCGAAGACATCGTGTTCGATGCGAACATCTTCGCGATCGCGACGGGCATCGAAGAGCACGACGGCTACGGCGTCGCGTTCATCGAGGCGGTGCGCACGCTCAAGCAGCGCCTGCCGTACGCGTCGTATTCGGGCGGCGTGTCGAACGTGAGCTTCGCGTTCCGCGGCAACGATCGCGTGCGCGAGGCGATTCACAGCGTGTTCCTGTTCCACGCGATCAAAGCCGGCCTCACGATGGGCATCGTGAACGCAGGCCAGCTCGCGGTCTATCAAGACATCGATCCGGAGCTTCGCGAGGCCGTCGAAGACGTCGTGATGAACCGCAGGCCCGCCGGGGCCGGCTCCCCGACCGAGCGCCTCATCGCGCTCGCCGAGCGGTACAAGGGCGGCAAGAAGGAGGAGAAGGACGAGCTCGAGTGGCGCACGCGAACGGTGCGCGAGCGCGTCATCTATGCCCTCGTGCACGGCGTGGCCGACTTCATCGACGTCGACATCGAAGAGATTCGCGGCACCGTTGCAAAGCCGCTCGACGTGATCGAAGGCCCGCTGATGGACGGCATGAACGTCGTCGGCGACCTGTTCGGCGAAGGGAAGATGTTCCTCCCGCAGGTCGTGAAGTCGGCCCGCGTAATGAAGAAGGCCGTCGCCTACCTGGAGCCGTTCATCGCGGCGGGGAAGGGGCCGGACGCGCAGCACAAGGGCCGCATCCTGATGGCGACCGTGAAGGGCGACGTCCACGACATCGGCAAGAACATCGTCGGCGTGGTCCTCCAGTGCAATGGCTATGAGGTCATCGACCTCGGCGTGATGGTGCCGACGCAGAAGATCCTCGACACCGCGAAGGCGAAGGACTGCGACATCATAGGCCTTTCCGGCCTGATCACGCCCTCGCTCGACGAGATGATCGGCGTCGCGCGCGAGATGACGCGGCAGGGGTTCCGCATCCCGCTGCTGATCGGCGGCGCCACGACGAGCCGCGTGCACACGTCGGTCAAGATCCAGCCCGAGTACGCCCACGGCGTCATCCACGTGTCGGACGCGTCGCGCGCTGTTCCCGTCGCTGGCGCCTTGCTTTCCGAGGGCCGCGGCAAGCTGCTCGCCGATATCAACGAGGAGTACGAAGCCGTGCGCGAAGCCCGCAAGGGGCATCGCCAGAAGGTGCGCGTGCGGCCGATCGACGAGGCTCGCAAGGCCGCGCTCGCCATCGACTTCGCCGCCGAGCCCCCGGTCCGTCCCGCGAAACCCGGCGTGCACGTGTTCGAGAATTGGCCGCTCGAGGACCTCGTCGGCAAGATCGACTGGACGCCGTTCTTCCAGACCTGGGAGCTCGCCGGCAAGTACCCGCGCATCTTGGACGACGCGAAGGTTGGCGCGCAGGCGCGGTCGCTGTTCGCGGACGCGCAGAAGCTGCTCGCGCGCATCGTGCAGGACAAGCTGTTTACAGCCAAGGGCGTGGTCGCGCTGTGGCCCGTGAACCGCAACGGCGACGACATCACCGTGTTCACCGACGAGTCGCGCAAGACCGTGCTCGACACGTTCCACACGCTTCGGCAGCAGAACGACAAGCCGCCTGGCATCCCGAACCTCGCGCTCGCCGACTTCGTCGCCCCCGTCGGCACCCCGGACTGGATGGGCGGCTTCATCGTCACCGCCGGGCACGGCGTGGATTCGCTGGCCGCCGAGTTCATGCGCGATCACGACGACTACAACGCTATTCTTGCGAAGGCGTTGGCGGACCGCCTGGCCGAGGCGTTCGCGGAGCGCATGCACGAGCACGTCCGCAAGGAGCTGTGGGGCTACGCGAAGGGCGAGCAGCTGACGAGCGAGGACCTCGTCGAGGAGCGTTACCAGGGCATCCGCCCGGCGCCCGGCTACCCGGCCTGCCCCGAGCACACCGAGAAGCAGACGATCTTCCGCCTGTTGGACGCGGGCCGCGTCGGCGTGGAGCTCACCGAGAGCTGCGCGATGACGCCCGCGGCCAGCGTGAGCGGCTGGTACTTCGGGCACGCGAAGGCCGCGTACTTCGGCGTCGGCAAGGTCTACAAGGACCAGGTCGTTGACTACGCGGCCCGCAAGGGTTGGTCGGTCGATGAAGCCGAGCGCTGGCTCGCCGCGGTGCGCGGCGAGGAGTGAGGCTGGCTAGAAGATCGAGACGCTGAGTGTGTTTCCTCGGCTTCCCGTGCTGCCCGCCGTGCCGCAACTGGACCCGCCGGCGCCGCCGCTGCCGGGGCTGTAGAAGACGCCGAGGACGGTGATCGCCGGGCTGGAGCCGCTGCCCCAGACGCTGTAGGTCGGGCCGCCGCCGCCGCCGCCGCCACAGCCTCCGGCGCCGCCGTTTCCGCCGGCGCCGCCAGCGCCGCCCGCTCCCTGGCTCGTATTGCCCGAGGCTGCACCCGCCCCTCCCGGACCCCCGAGGCCTGTAGCACCACGCGCGCCGGCCGGGCCGCCGGTTCCGCCGCCGCCCGTGCTTAGCGTCATGTTCACGACCCCGACGTTCGACGAGTGGACCGCGAGCGCGATGGACGCCCCGCCGCTCGACCCACCCCCGCTACCACCAGCGCCGCCGCCGCCGCCACCACCGCCGCCACCGCCACGTCCGGTGTCGCAATAGAAGGCCCAACATGGCGTGCAACTCTCGCCACCGCCGGCGCCGCCGCTGCCGCCCGCCCCTCCCTGACCGCTCGATCCGCCGATTCCGCCGTTGGTCGTCGTCCAACTACCCGCGTTCA
>CANNIZ010000047.1 GCA_947505245.1 Pseudomonadota bacterium
CGACGCGCCGCCCGCCGACGCGCCGCCCGCCGACGCGCCGCCCGCCGACGCGCCGCCCGCCGACGCGCCTCCGACGGATTCGCGCGACGCCGACATCTTCGGCAGCAGCACGCCCGTACCGACGGCAGCACCCGAAGCGCCCGTCGACGCCGGCCTCGGCATCGACTTCACACCCACGACCAACCAGGCCATCGCGGACAAGCTGCAGCTGCGCGACGACTCGCTCACCATCGGTGGCCAGTACTTTCAGCGCTTCGATCTTGCGTTGGGTGACGACGTCGATCCGGTCGCCACCACCGTGTCCGCGCCCACGTTGCTCGACCTGTTCGTCGACTCCCGCCCGAACGACAGGGTGAGGTTGTACGCCCGCGGCCGCCTGGACCACGACTTCACCGTCACCAAGCTCGCGGCCGACGATCCGATGCGCGCGTTCGTTCGCGGGGACCGCGATCGCGTAGCGTTGGATCAGCTTTGGACGAAGTTCGACGTCAACCGCAAGGTGTTCGTTACGCTCGGCCAGCAGCGCCTGAAGTGGGGCACCGGGCGGTTCTGGAACCCGACGGACTTCACCGCGCGGCAGACGCTCGATCCGCTGCAGTCGGTGGTGTTCGACACGCGCACGGGTGTCGGCCTCGTGAAGCTCCAGGTGCCGCTCACCAAGGCAAACACAGATCTGTACGCGATCGGAAACTTTGAGGGCGCGAACAACCTCGACGAGATCGGCGGCGCGCTACGCGCCGAGTGGGTGGGCGGAAGCACCGCGGTGTCGCTGTCGGCCGCTGCCCGCAAGGACAACCCCGTGCGGCTCGGCGCGGATCTGTCCACCGGCATCTGGCTGCTCGACTTCAAGGTCGAGGCGGCCGTCCGACACGGCGACAAGGTCCCGTCGTGGGAGGGCACGTTCGACGCGACGACGTTCGAGTTCCCGACCGCGGTGGATCGAAGCGACGACTGGATCCCGGAAGTCGTCGGCGGGGTTGAGTTCGGCGCGCAGTACAACGACGAGGACGTGCTGTATTTGGGCGTGGAGGCGTTCTACAACGACGCCGGCTACGACAACTCGGACCTGTACGAGTGGCTCGCGCTGAACGGTCAGTTCCGGCCGTTCTACCTCGGGAAGGCGTACGTGGGCGCCTACGCGCTGCTGCCGGCGCCGGGCCAGTGGGACGACGCGTCGTTCACAGGCAGCTTCCTGTCGAACCTCTCGGACCAGACGTACGTGGCGCGCCTCGACTATTCCCAGTCCGCGCTCACGTTCCTGCGCCTCGCGTTCAACGCGTCGTACTACTTCGGCAAGGACGGCGAGTTCCACTACGCGTTCGAGATTCCCGAGGGGACGCCGGGCTTCGAAGCTGGCTACTCCCAGGCCGCGCCGATGGTGAGCGTCGGCGCTTCGGCCACGATCACGTTCTAATCACGCCGTAAGTCGAGGATCCTGCGGGCCTTCGACCTCGAGGACCTCGACGCCGTGGGTGCGCAGGTAGTCGATGCCGTTCTCTCCGGCGTACCCGCCCGACACCACGATCACCCGCTCGATGCCGGCGTGGTGGAGCAGCTTCGCGCACATCATGCACGGCTCGCCGGTGACGATCAGCCACGCGCCCTTCGTCGCGACTCCTCCCGCGGCTGCGTTGCAAACCACGTTCATCTCGGCGTGGTGGCAGCCGATCTCCATCCGCGTGCCGGACTTCACGCCCATCGTGTCGCGCAGGCAGACGTCGCCCCCGCAAAGCTCTCCGCCGCCGCGCGGGCCGCCGTTGTAGCCGTCCATCAGGATGACGTTGCGGTGGGGATCGACCAGCAGCGCCCCGAATTTGCGACGGGGGCAGTTGCTCGCCTTCGCCAGCGCGAGGCATTGCTCGATCCGGATGCGGATGTGTTTCTCTTTCATGAAGCGACTCCGACGGCGCCGGGGTAACCTGACTCAACATGCGCGTATTGCCTTTGGTCCTGGTGCTGGCTGCCTGTCCCCCGTCCACCACGGAGACAGAGGACCCCGGTTGCGACACCGACGCAGACGGCGACGGCTTCACAAGCTGCCAGGACTGTGATGACAGCGACGCGGTCGTGTTCCCCGGCGCCGCCGAGGTATGCGACGGCAAGCTGGACGACTGCGACGGCGCGTTGCTCCCCGAAGAGGCCGACGAAGACGGAGACGGCGTCGCCGATTGCGTCCCATGCGCCGCGGCGGGCTACTTCGACGCGATTCAAGCCGCGTCCGACGCGGAGCTGTTCGCCGTGTTGCACGCCGCGACGGAGGGCGCGGACTGCAGCTACGATCGCGCGCGTCGCGAGATGTTCCAGGTGATCGACGCCGACAATGGAGGCGTTCGCTGTGTATACACGGACCGCTGGTACCCCGTGGACAGCTACCCGCCGAACAACTGGGCGGACGTCAACACCGAGCACAGCTGGCCCCAGAGCAAGGGGGCAGACGCCGATCCGATGCAGTGCGACGTCCACCACCTGTACCCGGCGGACGCCTACGTAAACGCGCAGCGCGGCAATTACCCGTTCGACGAGGTCGCGTCGGTGACGCGCGACAGCGACGGAGACGGCTCGTGGAACGGCAGCAAGCTCGGTGACAGCGCCTCGGGCGAGCGGGTGTTCGAGCCGCGAGACGCCCATAAGGGCAACCTCGCGCGGTCGATGCTTTATTTCTGGGTGCGGTACGACGACACGCTGGCGTCGTCCGATGCAGCAGACTTCGCATCGGACCGGCTGAACACGTACCAGGCGTGGAACACGATCGACGCGATCGACGCCGCTGAGCGCGCACGCACCGCTGCGATCGCCGACTACGAGGGCCACCCGAACCCGTTCGTCGTGTGCCCGGGTCTGGTGGATCGCTTCATCGAGGCGCAGTGATCGCGTGGCTCGTCGCGTGTGCGGCGCCTCCCCAACAGGAGGTCCCCTCGCCCGCCCCGATCGCCATCGATGACGCCGATGACGCCGATGACGCGCCTGCCGACGTGTTGTTCCGCGTGTCGGATCGCGCGATCCGCGGCTCGCGGTTCGGCCCCCTCGCGGACTTTCAGCTACGACTTTCGAATGCGCTCGTCGACTGCGGGCGCGCGGAGCTCGTCGTCGACGGCATGTTCGGCGCCGCCACGGCCGATGCCCTCGCGGAGCTCGCCACCTGCCCCGGGTACGAGGTCCTCGCGGATCGCGAGCCTGGCGCGCTCGATGCCGCGGCCTGGGAGGTCGTCGCGCCCGACGTCCTCGCGCCGGACGCGCTCGAGCGCGCGCTCGCGCTCACCCTCACGTTCGAGGGCACGGACTATGACCGCGCCGAGTGGAACCTCGCCACACCCGGCGACGAGTCGAGCGCGCTCACGTGGGGCCCGTTCGGTGCGACGGCGGGCTGGGGCGGAGAGGTGCAGCAGGTCCTCGCCGCGGTCGACGCGACGCGCCCAGACCTCGTCGACCGCGCGTTCGGTCGCGAGAGCCGCGCCGTTCGCCGCCTGATCGACGTGTCGGGTCGCGACGCCGCCGAGTACCTGCGCCCCGTGTTCGCGGAGCCTCGCCGTCGGGTGGTGTGGGCCGACGGGTTCGCCGCCCTGGGCGCCGATCCGAGCGTCCGTGAGGCCTACCTCGACACGGCGCTGTCCGACGACTGGCTCGGCGGCTCGCTCGCCCGGCTGTGGACGCTGTTGCCGGATCCGGCCGCGGCGACCGAAGTCGACCTCGCGTTCTTCGTCGATCTCGCGGTCCATGTAAGCGTCACCGACGACCGGATCGCCGCCGCGCGCGCCGCTGCCGCCGACGCCACGAGCCCCGCCGAACGGCGCCAGGCGATCGGCCGGGTGTTCGTCGCGGACCTCGGACGGTGGGCGCCTCACCGCGAAGGACGCGACGGCGCCTATGTGATCGACGGAGCGTCGCTGTCCGAGGGCGAGCGCGCGTCGTTCAAGCGCTTCGGTCGGGTACGCGCTTCCGACGTCGGACTCTCCGATGATCGCCCCTCTCCCGTGGTGTTCTAGTGGTCGTCGCTCCCTCGCTCGTGTGGATGCTCGCTGGCGGCGGCGGCTTCGACCTGCCCACCGACCAGCCGTGGGCGGGCGCTGAGCTGTCCGCCCAGCCGCGCGGCGACATGAAGGTGGCGCCCACGTTCCGGTTCGGACCCGCGTTCGGCTTCGGCGACAGGCTCCCGCTCGCGTTCACCGAGATCGGCCTGCTCGTGCGCATCCCGGAAGATGAGGCGCTGCTGCGCGCAGGGCTGGTGCTGCGCGACACGTTCGTCATGGGCCGCTACCGCATGCCAATCCAGGCCGGAGACCCCACCCAGGGCAACGCGTTTGGGCTGCTCCCCGGCATCCTCGCGGTCGTCGAGTTCGAGTGGACGCCCGAGGCGCCCCTGGTGTTCGCGCTCCGCGGAGGCCCCGTATCGACGGCCTCGGACTACACCTGTGATCTCGACAACCCCGATCCCGCCCACTGCATCACGTGGAGCGGCGGCTTCGGAGGCGGGCTCCTCATCCGCAAGACGCTGCGCTCGGGGCTGGTGATCGAAGCCTCTGCGGGCACGACGGCGTGGCTGACGGTGGGGCACACGCTCTGAGGATGTGACCGCCGCGGCGGCTTGTTGAAGATACCGCCGCGGGCGCGGTCAAGGCACCCTGAACGCGGCCCTACGGGCCTTGGACTGCGTCCAGTTCACGATGCCTTGCCCGCTGCGGCGGCTTCTTACGGTTTCTCGATCCACGTCCCAAGGTCGGGCACGTGCACCTGGGTCATCGCTTCGAGCAGCCGCTCCGGGTCGTCTTCGCAAACGATCAACCCGCGGTGCACTTCGCGGATGAACCCCTGATCCTCCGCGTGATCGAGGAACGCGAGCAGGTGGCGCCAGAACCCGTCCACGTTCAGCAGCCCGATCGGCTTCACGTGGTACCGAAGCTGCGTCCAGGTGGTGACCTCGAACAGCTCCTCGAGCGTGCCGTATCCGCCCGGCATCGCGACGAACGCGTCCGCGAGCTCGGACATCCGCAGTTTGCGCGGGTGCATGCCCTCGACGACCTCGAGCCGCGTCACGCCCTCGTGGGCGAGCTCCAGCGCACGCAACTTTTCGGGAATGACGCCGATCACCTCGCCGCCGCGCGACAGGGCGCCGTCCGCGAGCCTTCCCATCAGCCCGACGCGCCCGCCGCCGTACACGACGCCGATGCCACGTTCCGCGAGGAACGCGCCGAACGCGAACGCCACCTCGCCATACTGTGCGGACCGGCCGGGGCTTGATCCGCAATACACAGCTATCCGACCGAAGCTCATGCAGGATCGTAGCATTCCACGGCATTTCCCGCATGTGCCGATCTGCGCTACACTCGCCCGACCGTGCTCCCCGGAGGTCTTCGTGCGCTACTCGGCAGTGGTTCTGGTGCTCGCCCTCGCGGCGTGCCGAAAATCCTCCGACATCGATGGCGACGGCACGTTCGACGAGGAAGACTGCGCGATGGCGGACCCCGATGTGCACCCCGGCGCACAGGAGGTGTGCAATGGCCTCGATGACGACTGCAACGACGTCGTCGACGATACCGTGTCGGGCGCGCCGACCTGGTACCTCGACGTGGACCACGACGGCTACGGCGACGTCGCGAAACAGATCACCGCGTGTCAACAGCCCACGGGCTACGTCGGGAACGACGAAGACTGCGCAGACGACGACGCGTCGTTCCACCCCGGCTCCGCCGAGCCCGACTGTGCAGACCCGCGCGACTTCAATTGCGACGGCACGACAGGCTTCGTAGACGCCGATGAAGACGGCGTCGCGGCCTGCAAGGACTGCAACGACGCTGATGCCGACGTGTTCCCGGGCGCAGGCGAGAAGTGCGACGGACGGGACGACGATTGTGACGGCGACATCGACGAAGATGCGACGGACGCGATCGAGTACGCGTTCGACATCGACGGCGACGGCCACGGGAACGCGCGGTTCCTCGTTTCCTCCTGCGACCCGCCGGACGGCTACGTGCTGGGCGCCGACGCGGACGACTGCAACGACCTCGACCCGAGCTCGTTCCCCGGCGCTCCCGAGGAGTGCGACGGCGACGACAACAACTGCGACGGCGAGATCGACGAGGGCGCTCAGGGCAAGACGCCGTTCTACGCGGACGCCGATCAGGACGGGTTCGGGAACGTGAACGGAGTGGTGCTCGCGTGTGAGCGCCCGGCCGGGTACGTCGCGAACTTCGACGACTGCAACGACTCCGACGAGGCGTACAACCCCGCGGCCGTCGAGACCTGCAGCGATCCAGCCGATTACAACTGCGACGGCAGCTTCGGTCAGGACGACCTCGACGCCGACGGCACCGTGGCGTGCGATGACTGCAACGACAACGACGCGACGGTCGAGCCCGGCGCCCCCGAGCTGTGCGACGCGCTCGACAACAACTGCAACGGGCAGATCGACGAGTCGGCGCCAAAATGGTTCGCGGACCTCGACGGTGACGGCGTCGGCGGGAAGCAGCTTTCGGTCGTGAGCTGCGCGCCGCCGGGCGGTTACGTCACGTCGAGCAACGACTGCGACGACCTCGACCCGCGAGCCAAGCCCGGCGCAGTCGACGTGTGTGACGGCGCCGACAACGACTGCAACGGCACGATCGACGACACAGCGCCGATCTGGTACGCCGACCTCGACGGCGACGGGCACGGCGGTGACCGCGTGACCGTGGCCGCGTGCGCCGCCCCATCCGGGTACGCCGCGAAGGCCGATGACTGCGACGACCTCGTCGACACCGTGTACGACGGCGCAGCCGAGGCCTGCGACGGCGTGGACAACGACTGCGACGGGTCGACCGGTCTCGGCGAGACGGACACCGACGCCGACGGGTTCATGATCTGCGAGGGTGACTGCGACGACGCCGATGCGCAGGCGAGCCCGGTCGGACGGGAAGTGTGCAACGGCGCCGACGACGACTGCAACGGCACAGCCGACGACGACGCGGTCGACCTGCTGACGTGGTTTGCAGACGCGGACTTGGACGGCTTTGGCTCGAGCAGCACGACGACGTCCGCGTGTTCGGTGCCTGTTGGCTACGTGGGCAACGATCGCGACTGCAACGACGCGGCGGTGGCGACGCACCCGGGGGGCACCGAGGTTTGCGGCGGCGCGGACGAGGACTGCGACGGCGACGTCGATGAGGCCTCCGCGAGCGGCACCAAGACGTTCTACGCAGACGGCGATGGGGACGGCAAGGGCAGCGCGGTCACCGTGGTCGCGTGTGCGGCGCCGGTGGGGTTCGTCCTCGTCGGCGGCGACTGCGACGACGGCGACAAGACGCGTCCCGCGGCCACCGAATCGTGCAACGGCATCGACGACGACTGCAACGGCGCGCTCCCGGCGAACGAGCTCGACGCCGACGCCGACGGGTACATCGCCTGCAAGGACTGCGACGACACCAAGGCCGCCATCCACCCCGGCGCGCAAGAGACCTGCAACAGCAAGGACGACGACTGCAACAACCTTGTAGACGACGCGGCCGTCGGCGGCACGCTGTATTTCCGCGACGCCGACGTCGACGGCTGGGGCACGGTGCTGCAGACCACGAGCGCCTGCGCAGCCCCTGCCGGGTACACGACGAAGGCCGGCGACTGCAACGACGCTGCGATCACCACGTACCCGGGAGCCCCGCTCGCGTGTAACGGGTCCGATCGCGACTGCGACGGCGACGTCGACAACGACATCGACGGAGATGGGCTCGCGGCGGCGACCTGCGGCGGCACCGACTGCAACGACACGAACGCGGCGTTCACGACGACCTGCACCTACGCGTCATGCAGCAACGCGCTCACCTTCGGGCAGACAGCGTCGGGCAAGTACACCATTGATCCCGACGGCACCGGCGGCGATGCCCCGTTCGACGCGTACTGCGACCAGACGCGCGACGGCGGTGGCTGGACGCTCGTCATGAAGCAGCGATCAAATTCGCTCACTGGTCAGCCGCTCGCGACGAACGTTTGGACGGGCTGGAACACCCCTCGCGTCACGCTCAACCCGGCCGACGCGACGTTGTCCGACGCGTACATGGTCAACCTCGCGTACAGCACCCTGAGCGGCACGCAGCTCCGCATGACGGCGTCGTCCACGTGGCTCGACGTCGCTTCGGGCGCGTTCACCCGCAACATCGCGGGCACGCCGTTCGATCAATTCAAGGACTCCGTGGCCACGCCCGTCGCCGTCGTCAACGCGCAGACCTCGACATGGTCGGCGTCCGCGTTCACGGACCACAACATCATGGTCACGGGCACCGGCAACGCGCTGTGTTGGCGCTCGGGACCGTACTTCAACACCCAGAACTTCGAGTTCGCGTACCGCATCAAGTGGGGCTACTACTTCAACAACGAGTGCGCCCAGTCCACGGCGGACACGACCGAAGGCCTCGGAACGGGCGAGAACGTGAGCTGGTACCGCGGCAGCAACTGGACGCTGTTCCTGTGGGTTCGCTGAGCCCTAGGTGATCGTCCTCTTGGTCGCAGTGTTTTCGCCGGTCTTGTGAACGCCGAGCATCAGGATCACGCGCTCCATCAGGCGCGGGAACAGCGCCAACAGCGCGAAGGTCGGCCGCTGCGGAGTGCCGTTCACAATCCGGTCCGGCAGGTCGCGCTCGATCACCGCGATCACCGCGTCCGCGACCTGCTCGGGTGTGGACGAGCCGAGCGCAGCCGGCGGCACCGAGCCGTATTCGCGCGCGTTGTCCGCGAACATGCCGGCGCCCGTCACGTACCCCGGACACACCGCGGAACACGACACCGCCGCGCCCTTTGCCTTCAGCGTCGCGCGGAGCGACTTGGTGAACCCGACGACGCCGTGTTTGCTCGCGGCGTAGACTTCGCCGAACGGCGTCGGGCCAAGACCTGCAAGCGACGCGATGTTCACGATGTGGCCGCGGTTGCGCGCGAGCATCCCTGGAATGACCAGCCGGCTCAACGCGATCGTTCCCTCCAGGTTCACGCCCAGCACGCGCGTGATCACGTCTTCGTCCATCTTCTCGAACAGGCCCAGCTCCTCGATGCCTGCGTTGTTCACGAGGATGTCGACGTCACCGGCGGCCGCGATCAGCGCGCGACGCGACTCACGATCACCCACGTCGGTGCGCACGATCTCGGCTGAAAACCCGGCCGCTGCGAGGTCGGCTCGGGTGGCCTCGAGACCCGCCACATCGCGCGCGGCGAGTACGAGGCGGGCCCCTTTCTTCGCGAGCGCCCGCGCCATGTACGGCCCCATGCCGCGGCTCGCGCCGGTCAGAACAGTACGTGCGCCTTCGATCTGCATGCCAACTCCCTTACGTGCGATTTCGGGTAACCGACCGGGCGGCGATGCCGTCGTACGTGGAAGACATCGGAGGTTTCTGATGGTCCGCGAACTCGACTCGACCGAAGTGAAGGCTGCAACCAACGTCCTCAAGCACGCCTTCGCGTCCGATCCGAGCCTGCTGCACCTGCTCCCCGACGACGCCGAGCGCAGCTACCTCGGCCCCGCGTTGGCCCGCGGCTGGCTCCACTACGGCCTCGGCTGGGGCAAGGTGTTCTGCACGGAGAACCTCGAAGGCGTCGCCCTTCGGCGGCCACCCGGGGCCGAAGACCTCAACCCGTGGGGCATCCTCGCGTCGGGCATGTGGCAGACCCCGCTGCTGCTCGGACTCGCCGGCACGCAGCGGCTGCTCAACGCGGGCCGCGCGATGGACGAGCGCCACGCGCGCGCCGTCAAAGGCCCGCACTGGTACTGCTGGCTCGTCGCGGTCGATCCATCCCACCAGGGCGGCGGCTACGGTGGTGAATTGATGCGCCACACCTTCGATCTCGCCGACCAGCAGGGGGTGCCCTGCTACCTCGAGACCACGAGCGAGCGCGCCCTCGCCGTGCACCTGCACCACGGCTACGACATCGTCGCAGACGGCAAGATCCCCGGCACCGACCTGTTCGTGTGGTCGCTCGTGCGTCCGCCGCAAAAGGCGCTCCGTCTGGCGGCCTGATCGGCCCCGCCGGGCTACAAGGCGCGGCCTCGGGAGGGTGTCGATGGGAACCGCAGAAGCCTGGACCGACCTGACCGCTGTCGTGCGCGACGTCGAGGCGCTGGAAGGCGCCCTCGGACTGCTCGAATGGGACCAGCAGACGATGATGCCGCGGCGCGGCGCAGCCGGACGAGGCGCCCAGATCGCAGCGCTCGCGAAGGTGCTGCACGAGCGCGTGACCCAGCCAAAAGTCGGCGATCTCCTCGGCGCGCTCGAGGGCCAGGCGCTCGATGAAGTTCAGGCCGCTGGCGTGCGCAACCTCCGCCGCAGCTACGCCCGCGCCACCCGCGTCTCACCCACCCTCGTCGGCAAGATCGCCGAAGCGCAGTCCGACGCGTTCAACGCCTGGCTCACCGCGAAGCAGGACTCGGACTTCCCGACGTTCGCTCCCAAGCTCGAGAAGCTGCTCGACCTCGTGCGCGAGCGCGCCGCCGTGATCGATCCCGCGGCGCACCCGTACGACACGCTGCTCGACGAGTTCGACCCAGGCACCACCATGGCGGACCTGCGCGTCACGTTCGCACGCCTCCAGAAGGGCCTCGGCGAGCTGCTCTCCGCCGTACGCGACCACGCCGAGCTCCCGGTGTACGACCACCCGTTCGACGCCGCAGGCCAGCGCGGACTGCACCGCGAGGTGCTCACGGCGATGGGCTTCGACTTCGACGCCGGCCGCCTCGACGACGCCGAGCACCCGTTCTCGCTCGGCCTGCACCCCGACGACGTGCGCATCACCACGCACATGTACCCGACGGACCTGCTCTCGAGCCTCTCAGGGTCGATCCACGAAGGGGGCCACGCCCTGTACGAGCAGGGCCTGCCGGTGCACCTGCGCGGCACCACCGTCGCCAAACCTGCGAGCTTCGGCCTGCACGAGAGCCAGTCCCGCTTCTGGGAGAACTACATCGGCCGCAGCCGACCGTTCTGCGAGTGGCTCGGCGGGCGCATCGCCGCGCGGTTCCCGGACGCTCCCGCCGACGCGGACCTGCTGTACCGCTCCGCGAACCGCATCCACCCTGGAATGATCCGGATCAAGGCCGACGAGGTCACCTACAACCTGCACATCATCGTGCGGTTCGAGCTCGAGGTGATGTTGTTCGACGGCAAGCTGACCGTGCGCGACCTGCCCGAGGCCTGGAACGCGCGCTACCAGGAATACCTGGGTGTGACGCCGAAGAATGACGCCGAGGGCGTCCTTCAGGACGTGCACTGGTCGAGCGGCGCCATCGGATACTTCCCCAGCTACACGCTCGGGAACCTGTACGCGGCTTCGTTCGGAAAGGTGCTCGAGACAGAGATGCCCGACCTCTGGGAACGCGTCGGCAAGGGCGATCTGCTGCCGATCCGCGAGTGGCTGCGCACCAACGTGCACCAGAAGGGCACGATGAAGCTCGCGCCCGCGCTGGTGAAAGATGTCGTCGGTGAACAGGACCTCGTCGAGAACCTGCTCGCGTACCTGTGGGGCCGGCACGGCGCGTTGTACGGCGTAAAACGCCCCGTCTGACGACTCTCTAGTAGTCGGGCATCATCGGGACGTTGAGCTTCCGCGCCTCTTCGACCATCGCGAGCATCACCGCGAGGCCGAACTTCGCGTTGTCTTCGAACGACGCGTCCTCGGAAGGCTGCTTCTTCTTCCAGTCGGCAAGCTCCTTCTTGGTCGCCTTCCAGGTGCGATCGTTCAGCGCGAGCAGCTCTTCGAGCAGCGCCGCGGTCGACGCGACGGCCCGCGGGTTCCCGCCGAGATCTTCGATGCCGAACATGAAGTCGAAGTCACCGGGCAGCCAGAGGTTCGCCATCAGGACCGCGGGGTACTTCGTCTCGCTCTCTTCACCCGTGGCGATCTTGTACGCGGGATCTTCGCCCCACTCCTCCGGCAGCGTGGCCGGCTTTTTCAGCTTCGGCGAGTCTTCGTAGGCGGCCCACAACAGGAGCGACGCGTAGCCGGCCCAATCGGGGCGATCGGTCACGTACGGCGCCTCCATCGACTCGTCCCACGCGAGCGGCGTGCTGAGCTGCTCCTTGAGCCCGAGGTTCAGCGCCTCGCGCCACTCCGCCACCGTGGCCATGATCTCTTCGGTGGGCGGCGGCGCCTCCTCCGTCTCGTTGTCCCGGATGATCTTGTACGGGATGCCCTGCTCGCGGGCTGCGCGCTGACCGAGGTTCTCCCAGTCCCCACCGATGTACCGGGTGAACGAACCGACGAAGATGTCGAACGCCATGGCCTCTCCCTGTCGTGGCGGCGTAGGGTAGCAGAAGTGGGACCGGGAGGGAACGACCCCATGGACGACCGGTCCTCCGAGACCCGACGACGAATCCTCGACGTGGCGCTCGATCTGTTCGCGGATCGCGGCTTCTCCGGCACCACCACGCGCGCGATCGGGAGCGCCGCCGGCGTGAACATCGCGACGCTCGATTACCATTTCGGAGGAAAGCAGGGACTCTATGACGCCGTTGTCGGGCGGCTCTACGAGGATCTCGTCCAGGCGTTCTTGTCGGAACGGTCCGACGCCGACGTGGAGAGCGTGCTGCGCGCCCTCTGGGCGTTTGCGCGCGGTCACCGGAAACACCTCAAGCTGCTCGTGCGCCACACGCTCGACCACGACACGCTCCCCGGCGTGGTGACCGAGCGCTGGAGCGGGCCCCTGCTCGACGTGGCCGACGCGTTCGTCGCTCGACACCGGCCTGACTGGCCACCAGCGCGCCGGCGCGTGTTCGTGCTCGGGACGATGCACGCGCTGGTACGCCTCGCGATCACCGATGACGCGTGGCTGTCCGCGGCTGTAGGTGGCGGTCCGGACGCCGTGATCGACGGGCTCGTCGACGACGTCCGGAGCGCGCTCCGGGCCTGAAGCCCAGAGTGGTCACTACTTGGGGCGGGTCTTCGTGACGCCGTCGGCCGCCGGGCGGCTCGTCGTCGTCGAGGCGGGCGCGCTGGTGGTTCCCGGGCGCGTACCGCTCATGTGCGATGAGGCCGGCGCCGGACGGGACGCGGCCGTGGTCTTCGCGGCAGTGGCTGCCGGCTCGGTCGCAGCCTTCTCTTCCGTCTTCGCCGTAGTGGCCGCAGGGGCGACTACGGGCTTCACTTCGGCCGGGGCTTCGGCGGGCTTCACTGCGGCCGGAGCCTCAGCAGGCGCCACCGGAGCGACCACGACGGGCGCGGCCACCACCGCAGCGGGCGGCGGAGGCGGAGGCGGCGCGGGGGCGGGAGCCGGCGCGCTGTTTCCGCACGCGAACGCGAACACGAGCGCAAGGGCGCCGACGTACAGGCTCGGATGACGCATGGAGGACCTCACTGGGGGCGGGTTTTGGTCGCGCCGCTCGTCGACGGCGTGCTGACGGTCGGCGTCGCGGGGGCGGTGCCAACCGGGCGCGTGTGCACGGCTGCGTCCTCGAGGGCCTTGGCGGCTTCGGTGCCGGGGCGAGCCTTGGTTTCGGTCGAAGCAGACGGCGCCGCGACAGGCGCGGCTTCGGTCGCAGGAGTGGTGGTGGTCGTGACCGTGGTGGTGGTCGTGGTGGCGTCCGTGGCCGCCGCGGGGACGGCTTCCGTCGGAGCCACAACGGCCTCGGGAGGCGCGACGGGCGCGACGACAGGAGGCGCCTCGGGGGGCGCGGGAGGGGCGACAGGCTCGGAGCTGCCGCAAGCGGTGGTGGCGACGAGGGCGACGGCGAACAGGAAGGTACGAGTCAAGATTTGCTCCTCTCAGGTTGTTGACCAACTCTCTAACGTGTCTAGCATGGTTGCCTCGTGGACGGGAGCCGGGTCGAACCCCGCTGCTCCCAAGGTGGCGTTGAACACGACACGCGACCCCACACGCGGTTCCAGACGTCCCGCCGGCCCGGACCTCCTCGGTCGGGTTGCCGATATGTCCCATCAGCGCTAGGTGCGCGGGCCGTTTCCATAGGCGCACAGAGCGCCACGAACGCAGAGGTCCCCCATGAACTGGGAATTGAGCAAGGTCCGCAACATTGGTATCAGCGCCCACATCGACTCGGGCAAGACCACGCTGACGGAGCGCATCCTGTTCTACACGAACAAGATCCACCAGATGCACGAGGTCAAGGGCAAGGACGGTGTCGGCGCGGTCATGGACTCCATGGACCTCGAGCGCGAGCGCGGCATCACGATCCAGTCCGCTGCCACGTACTGCGAGTGGCTCGGCACCCCGCATTGGAAGCTGTTGGGCGGCACCACGCACCACGTCAACATCATCGATACGCCGGGCCACGTCGACTTCACGATCGAAGTCGAGCGCTCGCTGCGCGTGCTCGACGGCGCCATCCTCGTCCTTTGCGGCGTGGCCGGTGTCCAGAGCCAGTCGCTCACCGTCGATCGCCAGATGCGCCGCTACGGCGTGCCTCGCCTCGCGTTCATCAACAAGCTCGACCGCGCAGGCGCCAACGCCTACCGCGTCACCAAGCAGCTGCGCGAGAAGCTGCAGCACAACGCGATCATGATGCAGATCCCCATCGGCGCCGAAGACCGCCTGGAAGGCCTGGTCGATCTGGTGACGATGAAGGCGTACTACTTTGAAGGCGACGACGGCAAGGACATCCGCGAGGCGGACATCCCGGCCGAGCTGCAGGCTCAGGCCGAAGAGTACCGCGGCATCCTGCTCGACGGCGCCAGCATGTTCAGCGACGAGCTCACCGAAGCCATGCTCGAAGAGAACGTCACCATCCCCATCCTGAAGGGCGCGGTCCGCCGGGCCTGCATCCTGCGCCAGCTCACGCCGGTGTTCATGGGCTCCGCGTACAAGAACAAGGGCGTCCAGAAGCTGCTCGACGGCGTCTGTGACTACCTCCCGTGTCCGACGGAAGTAAAGAACACGGCGTACGACCAGGACGAAAACGAAGCCCCGGTCGACGTCATGCCCGACCCGAACAAGCCGTTCATCGGCCTCGCGTTCAAGCTGACGGAGAGCCAGTACGGCCAGCTCACGTACCTGCGGTGCTACCAGGGCACGATCCGCAAGGGCGACTTCATCATGAACGCCACCAACCGCAACAAGGTCAAGGTCGGTCGCCTCGTGCGCCTGCACTCGGACACGATGGAAGACATCGACTTCGCCTACGGCGGCGATATCGTCGCGTTGTTCGGCGTCGACTGCAAGTCGGGCGACACGTTCACGGACGGCACCGTTCGCCAGACGATGTCGTCGATGTTCGTGCCCGACGCGGTCATCCACTACACCGTGAAGCCGAAGGCGAGCGCTGCCGCCAACAACTTCACGAAGGCGCTCCAGCGCTTCTCCAAGGAAGACCCCACGTTCCGCGTGTCGGCCGACGCCGAGACCGGCGAGACCATCATCTCGGGCATGGGTGAGCTCCACCTCGACGTGTACATCGAGCGCATGAAGCGCGAGTACCAGTGCCCGGTAGACGTGTCGCCTCCTCGCGTCGCGTACCGCGAGACGGTCACGCAGAAGGCCGAGTTCGTCTACGTCCACAAGAAGCAGACCGGCGGCTCCGGTCAGTACGCAAAGATCGGCGGCTACATGGAGATGATGGACGCCGGCCAGTTCGAGTTCGTCGATGAAGTCAAGGGTGGTGCCATCCCCCGTGAGTTCATCCCGTCCTGCGAGAAGGGCTTCAAGCAGATGATCAACAAGGGCATCCTCATCGGTGTGCCCGTGACGAACATCCGCGTGGTGGTCAACGACGGCGCGGCCCACGCGGTCGACTCGTCCGACAACGCATTCCAGCAGGCGGCCATGGGCGCCTGGCGCGAGGTCTTCCCCCGCTGCAAGCCCGTCATCCTCGAGCCGATCATGAAGGTCGAGCTCGAAGGGCCGGTCGAGTTCCACGGCTCGATGGTGGGCACCATCCTCCAGCGCCGCGGCATCATCGTCGGGTCGACGGAAGAAGACGAATTCTCCCGCGTGGAGGCCGAAGTGCCCCTCGCCGAGATGTTCGGCTACAGCACCGCGCTCCGCTCGGCCACGCAGGGCAAGGCCGAGTTCACGATGGAGTTCGCCAAGTACGAGCGCGCTCCGAACAACGTGCAGGAAGAGCTGATCAAGAAGGCCGAGCTGGAACGGAAAGAAAAGAACAAGTGAGCGATCTCTTCGACAAGAGCCCGCTCCGCGCGCTGAACGTTCATCTGTCAGGTGCAGGCGCCCATGGCCTGGTCGCCGGACAGGTGGGGGCGATCGTCGCGCGGGCGGGCCTTGGGAAGAGCACGTTGCTGGTTCACATCGGCTTGGACGCGCTGTTGCAGGACGTGCCTGTGCTGCACGTCTCGCTGCGCGATCAGGTCGATCACGTCCGAAGCTACTACGACGAGATCTTCACGGCCCTGGGCAAGGCGAGGGGCACGAAGGATCGCACGAACGCGATGGTGGGCGCCGAACGCCACCGCATGATCCACTCCTACCTCGACAAGGCGTTCTCGGTTGAGAACCTGCGGTCGAGCCTGAAGATGTTGAAAGACGTCGCGCAGTTCGTGCCGCAGCTCATCCTCGTGGACGGGCTCGACGAGCGTGGGCTCGCGGAGCACGGCGCCGGGCTGATCGCGTTGGCCGCCCAAGCGCCCGTGTGGCTGACGGTGCGCGGACGCGGCGAAGACAGCCGCGCGCTCGAAGGTTGGGTGAGCGAACACTGCGCCGCCGCGCTCCGGTTGTTCCCGAAAGACCGCTTCGTAGGCATCGTCCTTCATCTTCCTGGTCGCCCCGACTCCGTCGGGGGAACTGCGAGAGACCTCGACCTGAACCTCGACCCCACGACGATGCTCGTCGTGTCGAGCTCTGAAGAGGCCCACGCGAGCGCGGTCGCAGCGCCTCGTCCCACCGACTGCACGCTGTACTCCGGCGGCGCGAACGGGGCCGAGGAGGAGTTCGGCGTTTGCGCCGAACGCTGGGGCGTGAACGAGGTGAACTTCACGTTCGACGGTCACAAACAGGCGCGCCCCCGCGGCCGCTACGAGCTCTCGCCTCGCGAACTCCAGGCTGGCGACGTCAGCCTCGTGTACGTGTCGAAGAAGCTCCACCGGACGTACAGCGAAGGCAGCCTGATCCGGAACGTGCTTCAGACGATCTGGCACATGGTGAGCCGTTCGCAGCAGGTGTTCGTGATCGGCGAAGTTCAGCCGGACGGCACGGTGAAGGGCGGCACGGGCTGGTCCGTCGAGCTCGCTCGGATGTGGAACAAGACCCTCTGGGTCTACGATCAGGAACGGAAGCACTGGGTGAAGTGGGACGGGAGCGACTTCGTGCCGGGCCAGCCGATCATCGAGTCGATCCACTTCTCCGGTACCGGCACGCGCTACCTCACCGACGAAGGCCGCGCGGCCATTCACGACCTGTTCGAGCGAAGCTACGCGCGACGCCTCGACGGTTAGAGCCCGACCGCTGACCAAGGTGGACCACATGTCCGAGCTGCCGCTGCGAATCGCTGTCATCGGGTCGGGTCCATCCGGCTTCTACGCCGCCGAAGCGCTGCTCAAGCAGCCACGGAAAACCCTCGTCGACGTGTTCGATCGGTTCCCCACCCCGTACGGGCTCGTCCGGGCCGGCGTCGCACCCGACCACCAGACGATCAAGGCCGTCGTCAAGGTGTACGACAAGACCGCAAACCTCCCCGGCTTTCGCTTCTTTGGCAACGTCACCGTCGGCAAGGATCTGACGGTGGACGACCTGCTCGAACACTACGACGCCGTCGTGTGGGCCGTGGGCGCGGACGGCGACAAGAAGATGGGCATCCCGGGTGAAGACCTCGCCGGCTCCCATTCGGCGATCGCGTTCATCGGTTGGTACAACGGCCACCCCGACCACGTCCACGAGACGTTCGACCTGTCGTGTGAGCGCGTCGCCATCGTGGGGATGGGCAACGTCGCGATGGACGTCGCCCGCATGCTGCTCTCCGATCCCGGGAAGTTGGCAAACACCGATATTTGCGACCACGCCGTCGAAGCGTTGCGAGCCAGTCGCGTGCGCGAGGTCGTGGTGATCGGCAGGCGAGGGCTCGCCCAGGCGGCGTTCACCCTGCCGGAGATCCGGGAGATCGGCTCACTGGCCGACGTCGACCTCTGCGCCGACGTCGAGGAGTGTGCGGTGGACGCGCTGTCGGCCGCGGAACTCGACGATGACAACACGAAGAAGATCGTCGCGTACGTTACGGAACGCGTTCGCACCGGACCGCAGGGCAAGCCCAAGCGCGTGACTCTGCGGTTCCTCGCTTCACCGGTGGCGCTCGAGGGCGAGGGTCGCGTTCAGCGCCTCACCCTCGAGAAGAACCACCTGATCGCCTCCAGCACGGGCGTGTCGGCGCAGGGCACCGGGGTCCACGAGACGCTCGACGTCGGGCTCGTGTTTCGCTCCGTCGGCCTGCGCGGCCGACCCGTTCCCGGCGTCCCATTCGACGTGAAGACCGGCACCTTTCCCCACACCGCGGGGCGTGTGACCGACCGGCAATATGTGGTCGGGTGGGCAAAACGAGGCCCGTCGGGGCTGATCGGTACAAATCGCGCTGACTCGGTCGCGACCGTAAACACCCTCGTGGCCGATCTCGCCGCCTTGCAGCCCGGACAGCGGCCCGACATCTCCGCCAGGCTGGCCGCGAACGGCGTGCAGGCCACGTCGTACGCGGACTGGAAGGTGCTCGATCTCACCGAGCAGGGGCGCGGCAAGGCCGTTGACAAGTTGCGTGAGAAGTTCGTGCGTGTCGAAGACATGCTCGACGACCTCACGTAAGCGTTACGCTCGTTCGAGGGGGATGATGCGAACCCTGCTGCTCGCCGTGCTCGTCCTCGCCATCACCGCGATCAGCGGCGCGCTCGTCATCGCGACGGTGGGCTCCCACGCGCCAGCCGCCCTCGGCGACCGCGGGCCGTTGGGCCTCGGCCTCACCGCCGCCGGCCTGCTGCTGCTCGTGTTGCCCCAGTTCTTCGCGTACGCGGCGAACCGGTTGGTCGCACACCCCGAGGTCTCCCGCCTGACCGTCACGTTGAGCGTGATCGGGCTGTGCAACGTCGCTACGGGCGCCGCCACGGTGGCGTGGACGATGCAGCCCGTCGACGTGCCCGCTGCGGAGCCTCTCGCAGCGCCTGAAGCCGCGATCGCGCCAATCAACGTCGAGCCGGGCGAGACCGTCCTCACCGACGAAGCGCCGCCGCCCGACGCCCCAATGGACGCGGCCGCCGTGTTCGCCGCGCGCGCAGACAGCGTCGTGGTCGTGCGCGTACGGCACGCCATCCCGGAGGGCGATCCGCGCGCAGAGCTGCTCAAGCTGCTCGGAGCGAGCGCCATCGACGGGCACGGCTCGGCGTTTGCCGTCGAAGGTGGCGGCCTGTTGATCACGAACTACCACGTGATCAAGGACGCCACCCACGCGGAGATCCGCCTGCGGGACGGGCGCGCCGTGGCGCCCGTCTCCATCGTCGCGGTCGACCTCGCCAACGATCTCGCGCTGCTGCAGGTCGCCGAGCCCCTCGTGCCGATCCCCCTCGCCGACCGGCCACCCGTCACGGGCGCGCGCGCGTGGGCGATCGGCAGCCCGCTCGGCTTCGATCACTCGCTCTCCGAGGGCATTGTAAGCGCCGTCCGCGACCTTCGGGGGACGGCCGCGCTGCAGTTCGACGCCTCGATCGCCCCGGGTTCGTCCGGCGGTCCGCTCCTCGACGACCGCGGGCGGGTCATCGGCGTCACCAGCGCCACCAGCGGGAACGGCATCGGCCTCGCGGTCGACGTCGCTCTCGTTCGTGCGCTGCTCGCGCTGCCGCGCACGGCCCCGAAGGCCCTCGCCATCTTGCCCGTCGACCTGCGCCTCGTGTCGATCGAAGGCGGCGGAGGACCCGTCGATCGCATGCGCGTCGAGCCGATCCTCGCGCGCATCGCGGCGAAAGCGGACGCGTGTTCCCCAACCCTGCCCGAGCACGCAAAGATCGCGATCGTCACCGCCAAAGGCCGGGCCCTCGAAGGCCCGAAGATCACCACGAACCTCGGAGCCGAGGCCGACACCTGCCTCAACGACTCCCTGCGGGCGCTGGGTCTTTACCTCGCGCTCGCGTTCGACGGGGACGCCAGCCGCGTATCCGCGACGTTCGACACGCTCGCCCAGCGCCCCGGAGACACCCGCGCGGCCGAGGCGCGCACCCTCGACGTGCAGATCAACGCCGCGCCCTGATCCGCACGCCCCAGGCCGCGCGCGTCAGCCGACCTCGACCTTCACGCTCTTGGACATCGCTCCGCGCGGGACCTCGACGGTAAGCACGCCGTCGGCGAGCTTCGCGGTGACCGCGCCGCCGTCGGAGGCCGAGGGAAGCAGGAACTCGCGCCGGAACGGGCCGGTGCCGCGCTCAGACGTCTTCGCCTTGCCGTCCGCCGGGTGCCGGAGCGGCTTGTCGCCGCTCACCACGAGCTTGGTGCCGGTGAGCTCGACGACGAGCAGCTCGCGTTTGACCCCGGGGAGGTCCATGACCAGCACGTACCGGTCGGCCAGCTCGACGACGTCGACCTCCGGCACGAACTTGTCCGACGTGCGGCCCCGGGGGAGCGTCTGGTGGACGATTTCGCGCAGCATCGGGTCTTTTCCGATGACGCGCTCGAGCTTCTGCAACGCAATTTCAGACGGGCTTGGCATTGGCGGATGCTAGCACAGAGGGCGGCGCCTACCAGGGGAGCTCGTGCCCGTCCCGGTGATAGAAACGGCCCGTCATGGAGGGTTCCAGGCGGTCCACGATGGACATCATGCGGTCCACCGCCTCGTCCGGGCCGAGGTCGCCCTGATTTCCCGTCATGCGCGTCGCGATATAGCCAGGGTGAATAACGATTACCGGCCATGGAGAGAGGTCGATCGACAGCGACTTCATCACCGAGTTGAGGGCCGCTTTTGACGTGCGGTACCCGTAAAAACCGCCCGACGTGTTGTCTGCGATCGAGCCCATGCGCGACGTCATGCCGACGACAGCGGGCTTGTCAGCCAGGGCCAGGTTCGGGCGCAACGCGAGCGCGACGCGCAGCGGGCCGAGCGCGTTCGTGTCGAACTGGCGGAGCATGAGGGCCGCGTCGACCGTATCGGCCGTGTCCCTTCGCAGAATGCCGGCGTTCAACACCAGCAAATCGATTGAAACACCATGAAGTCGCTCGGCGAGCATCGCCACCGACGCGTCATCCGTGACGTCCAGCTCCTCGACGTGGGCGCCGATTTCACGCAGATCCTCTGCACCACCCGGCTCGCGAGCGGTGCCGTACACCGTGGCTTCGCGCTTGCGAAATGCGCGCGCCCAGGACAGGCCGATTCCCCGGTTGGCGCCAGTGACGAGCACGTTCATGGTCGGGACTCCGGCCCCGATGTAACCTCCCTGCCCGGAGGCGGAGATGGGGCGAAGGCTCCAGGCGGTAAAGCTCGACGCGCGACTCGCGGATCGTATCGGTTCCCTGCCGGTGCTCGTCCACGAGGCGTCGCGTGGCTTCGTGGTCGCCATTACGGCGAACCTCCACGGCGACGAGTTGACCGGCCTGTTCGCGGTGCATCGCCTCGATGCGCTCCTCGGATCCGTGCTTCGTCGCGGAACCGTCGTGCTCTACCCGTCGCTGAATCCGCCGGGCCTCCGCGCGCGCACGCGAACGGTCGGCGTCGAAGGCGCGGACCTGAACCGGTCGTTTCCGGGAGACGCCCGCGGCAACGTCGCGGAGCGCCTCGCGGCGGCTGTCTGGGCCGACCTGCTCGCGCGGCGGCCAAACCTCGTGATCGACCTGCACGCCGACTCCGCACAGTCCGTCCCCTACGTGCTGATCGACCGTCCCGTGAACATGGTCGGCGCGGCGCGCGACGCCATGGAGCAGGTGCTCGACACCGCCGGCCGCGCGACCGGGCTGCTGGCCGTGCGCGACTATGCGGACGAAGAATACCGTCGTTTTCAGCTCGATCGATCGCTCACCGGCGCCCTCGTGAACCACGCGAGCGTACCCTCGATCACCCTCGAGGTCGGGCCGCGGCGCATCGGCGACCCCTCCGCGATCGAGCGCGTCGTGAAGGTCGTGCTCGGTCTGCTCGCTGAACACGACCTCACCGACGGCGACAAGCCCCGCCGCTCCGGTCCCGTACGGTGGCGCCGCACCACCGCGTGGAAGTCCCCCTGTGAGGGGCTCGTGGTGCCGATCGCGACGCCCGGCTCGACGGTTGAAGAGGGTGAGCGCGTCGCAGAGATCCACGCGACCGACGGGCGCCTGCTCGACACCGTGACGGCGCCCGAGTCCGGCGTGGTCCTTTCCTGGCCCGACACCGCGTGGACGACCACCGGCGCACCCGTCGGAACGTTTGGAGCCCGAGAATGAGCGCGCGCATCGTGGTGGACGGCTACTCGGAGAAGTGGCTCCGGCGGGGATTCCCGTGGGTGTACCCGAAGGAGGTCACCAAGGCGGACCGCCTGTTCGCCGGCACCGAGGCCGTCATCGTCGGTCTGAAAGGCGAGGTGTTGGGCCGCGGGCTGCTCGACCAAGGGTGGATCGCCGCGCGCGTGTTCCGCCACGACGACGGGCCGCTCGACCGCGCCTGGCTCGAGGGCGTGGTGGACCGGGCGCTCGCGCTGCGCGCGATGGTGATCGACGACCGCACCACCGGCTACCGCCTGATTCACGCCGAGAACGATGGCCTGCCCGGCATTCGCGTCGATCGCTGGGGCGACCGGCTCGTGGTTTCGCTCGACAGCCCCGCCGTGCGTCCGCTCATCGACATGCTCGTGGACGTGTTGATCGAGCGCCTGCGGCCGATCGGCATCCACCTGTGCTACCGGCCCGACAAACGGGACACCATCGACCGCGCGTCGATGCGCGGCGGCCTGTTGTACGGCGCCCCCGCCGAGGGACCGACCGAGGTGACCGAGCGCGGGCTGCGGTTCCGCATCTACCCGGACGAGGGGCCCGACGTCGGGCTGTACCCGGACATGCGCGCGACCCGCACGATGATGGAGCCCCTCTGGAAGGGCCGTCGGGTACTGAACACGTTCGCGTTCACCGGCGCGTTCGGCGTGGCGGCCCTCGCTCACGGCGCCGCGAGCGTGGTCAACGTCGACCTGTCGCAGAAGTACCTCGACCGCGCGCGCGACAACTTCAGCGTCAACGGGCTGCTGCCCGGGGACGACGCGTTCGTCGCGGAGGACACGTTCAAGGCGCTCGACCGGTTCCGGCGCAAGTCCATCCAGTTCGACGTCGTCGTGCTCGACCCGCCGAGCTTCAGCCACGGCGAGGGAATGTTCTCGGCCGAAAAGGACACCGTCCGCCTCGTCGCGGCAGCCGCGCGCGTGCTCGCGAAGGACGGCCTGCTGCTCGCGGCGAGCAACCTCGGCGAGTGGTCGCCGCACAAGTTCCGCGGTGAGGTCGACGACGGCCTGCGCAAGGCGGAACGCCCCGGTCAGGAGCTTTGGTTCGGCAGCCAGAGCCCCGACTACCCAGCCGCGACCTGGTTCCCCGAGGGGCGCTACCTCAAGATCGGCCTGTGGCGGCTGCTGTAGCCGGGCGGTTCATCGACGCAGGCGACGGAGCAGGCCCTTCACCTCGGGCACCCCGGCGGCGCCCGTGATGCCCAGGTACACGACCCCGAACGCGCCGCACGCGACGATGGCGTCGACGATCGGGTGCACGTGCGGGACCAGCAGGTAGACCACGCGACCGCCAGCGGCTGCGATGGCCGAGCCGCCGAAGATCGCCGCCGCGAACGTTGGCGCCGGCAGCGTGATGGCGCGGTTGAGCGCGCGCGCGAGCATCGTCGCCTCTCCCCAGGAGCTGATGCCAGCGGCGAGCGCGAGTCCGGCGGCGCCGAGCTTCGGACCGTCGCCGAACGCGAGCCAACCGCCGACGCCGTGGAACGTGTCGATCGGCTCGAACGCGGTCATCAGCGCGAACCCGAGCGCCGACGAGAACACGACGCGGATCGTCGCCGTGCGCGCCGGGGTGCGGGTGTCGCGCAGCGCGTACAGCGCGGATGACCAGATGCGGCTCACCGTGGTAGGCACGAGGCCGATCGAGTAGCCCGCGAGCACCGCCCATACGACGGTCTGCTCCTTCGCCCCGAAGTGCCCCGTGCGGAACACCGCCCCGACGATCGCGTCGCCGAGCACCAGGAACGCCGCGGCGGACGGCGCGACGAAGAACAGCACCCGCGACTGTGCCGCCCCGATTCGCGTCCGCAGCGCGTCCAGCGCGTCGCGCTCACGCGAGAGCTCAGGCAATTCGGCCGCGGCGATCGACATGCCGAACAGGCTGACCGGGAGCAGGTACAACACCTGCGCATACCCGATGGCGGCCACCGATCCAAGCGTCAACAGGCTCGCGAGAACCTGATCGATGTACGCGGACAGCTGTACGACGCCGCGGCCCCACACCGCCGGACCGGCGTTGCGCAGCACCTCGCGCACCTCGGGGATGGCGGTGTCAAAGCCAACGCGCAGGTTCGGCTCGAGGCGACGCACGGCGGGCAACTGGACGCCGAGCTGCATCGCGCCGCCGATCAGCGCGCCGAGTGAGGCCGCGAACAGCAGCCGATCACCAGCGTCTTCGCCCGCACCCCAGCCCGCGAACACCAGCGCGGCGACGATCGCGACGTTCCACGCCACGGGCGCGGCGTAGCTTCCAAAGAACGCGCGGTGGCTGTTCTGGATGCCGAGCGCCCACGCGCTCACCACGAGCAGCCCGGTCATCGGGAACAGCAGGCGCACGCTCTGCACGCAAAGATCGAAGCGCTCGCCGGTGAACCCGGGCACGAGCAACACGACGACGAGCGGCGCGGCGACCACGCCGACGAGCGACAACGCGCCGGCGGCCGTCGCGAGCAGCGCGAGGATCACGCCCGCGACGCGACCGGCTTCCTCCTTCTTTCCCTGGGCGAGCAGCTCGCTGTACACGGGGACGAACGACGCCGACAGCGTCCCCTCACCCAACAAATTCTGCAGGAGGTTCGGAATTCGCAGCGCCGCGCGGAGCACGTCGGCATGCAGACCCGCGCCGAGGTAGTGCGCGATCGCACGCTCCCGAACCAAGCCCGCGAGCCGTGACAGCAGAATTCCAGCCGCGACGAGAACAGATCCCGAGCGGGTGGGTGAAGCTTCGGACATAAGGTCCAATAACTGATTGACGTGTGGTCGAGACGCGCTAATACACGCGCGCTTGGGGGTCCCGATGCGCTTCGAGCTCGCTGGTTTCGTCGCAGAGATGCACGTCCTCACGGCCCTCCTCGGGTCGAAAATTCCTGCGATTCGCATCGGCGATGAGCTCGGCTTTGCGGCCGTGTCAAAGTCCATCGCGCAGGCGCGCCTCGGAATTCAAGCGCCTCCCGAGCCGGGCTTCAAGCACCTGTCGCGTCCGCTTTCCGAGCGCGCCCTGACGGCGAGCGAACGTGGTCGTATCGTGTTCATCGAGGCCCACTTCGTGGACTCGCTCGGCGAGCAGGCGGCCGTCGGCTGGGAAGCCGGGCACGTCGCGGTCGGTCCGATCTTCGAAGGTCACTTCGGCTCACCCGGCCGGAGCGTGCCACCGATCTCGGACTGGCCGATCAACCGCGCGCTCCGCTTCCTCGGCGTGGTCGCAAAGCCCGGCGCGGACGAGTTCGACACCGTCCGTTTCGGCCGCCATCACCGCATCGAGCGCTGGTTGGACGGCAACACGCACTCGCCCGCCACGGCGGCCCAGCGGCAGGACAGCCCCACTCTCTGAGATGAGCCCCCTATCCGGAAGCCGTGTGAGCGCGTTACAATCGCGCTCCGCCCGCCGCCCTCCGGAGACCCCCTTGCACCTCGCCCGCCTCGCCCGCCCGCTTTCCGTCGCTGCTCTCTTCGTCCTCCCTGCCGCCTGTGGTCACCGCGCGCCGTGTGACGCGGCATCGCTCGCGGCCGTGGTCGATGCGCCGGGTGACGCCGCCGCCGTGCGCGCGGCCGTGTTGTCGTCGTGCCCTGAGGTGCTGCCGCCCGCGCTGATCGCCGCGCTGTCGCCCGAGCCGAAGCCGCTCACCAGCGCCGACCTTCCAACGTGCGCCGCCGGCCTGGACGGCTCGCCGCGCATCGAGAACCGCCGCAAGCTGCAGGCCGCGTGTGCGCCGGACGGCTCGCTCGGCACCGCCGACGCGTTCGCGTACGCGAGCGGGGATCCGCTCCTTGCCGTCACCGTGCAGGCCCAGCTGATCGCCCTGCAGGTGGAGCCCGGCCTCGCCGCGCGCACCGCGAAGGCGCTCGTCGGCGCGCCAACCTACGTCCCCGGTGCGGACGCGCCGAACCTGCTCACCGGCGCCCCCGCGGCCTCTCCGGTGCCGACCGCGACGTACGTTCTGACGCCCCGCGGCGTGTCCGGCGCCGCCACCGTCGCGCTGGTCGACGGAAAATTCCCCGAGCCGAAGGGCACGAGCGATCACCCGTGGGACGAGTGGCGCGTAGACGGACTTTCGGCCCAGTCGGGCGTGGTGCTCGCCGTCGACAAGGACGTCAGCGCCGAGACGTTCGCGCGGTTCGCCGCCAGCGCGGTCAAGCCCGGCGAGCGCCTCACGGTGCTCGGGATCACCGCCGACGGCGACGCGATCGGCGCGTTCACCGTCGGGGTCGGCGACCCGTCTTCCGCGCCCGCGAAGGTCGTTCCCGTCTCCGGCTCCGTCGCAGACGTGCTCGCCGCGGCCGGCGCTGACGGGTTCCTCGACCTGGCCTCGGGGCGCTGCACACCCGGGCCAGACGGCATGGCGTGTGTGAACCGCGGCGCCGCCACGGTCGGCGGCTCCGGCGTCACGGATGGCCCCCAGCGCGTCATCGACCTTTCGCGGTACTGGATCGACGCGAAAGAGGTCACCCAGGGCGACTACGCCGCGTGCGCGAAGATCGGCTACTGCGCGCCCATCACGGTGAAAGACGCCGCCGCCGCAGCGACGGGAATCAGCTGGGAAGACGCGCGCAAGTACTGCTCGTGGGCTGGAAAGCGGCTTCCTAGCGAGTGGGAGTGGGAGAAGGCCGCAGCGAGCGGGGTGTTCGATCTCTCCGGCCCCGGCGAGTGGACCGGCACGCGCAGCGTCGCGTCGCCCACCGCGGCGTGTACGAAGTGCGACGGCAAAGACCCGCTCGGCGCGTGCGACGCGTACGGCGGCCCCTGTCCGGAAGCGGGCTGGTACGTATTTCGAGGAAAGGACGACGTGACCCATCGCCTGCCGCGGCCCGGCAGCGGCGCGTCCGACACCGGAATCCGCTGCGCCGTCGGTCACGACTACCTGACGAAGTGGCCACCCGCGCAGATCAGCAACCCTCCCGCCGCGCGCGGCCTGCCGACCGCCCCCACGCCTGAGCAGGTGGCGATCGCAAAGGGCATCGACCAGGACAACCTCGAAGACAAGGGCATCTGCGACGAAGACGTGCGCTCGCACTGGAAGCCCGAGCACCAGAAAGGTGGCCACGCGATGATCGGGTGCCGCGACACGATCAGCTACCTCGTGCCGAACGAGAAGAAGATGTACACGTTCGGGCGGTACGTCGCGAACAAGGGCGGCGCCTACGTCGGCGTCGCGTCGGACCAGGGCTGGAACCTGGTCGCGCTCGCAAAGAGCGACTGGGCGTGGTTCATGGACTACGACCCCAACGTCGTGCGCCTGCACAAGCTCGTGATCGCGTTCGTCGCCAAGGCCGAGACGCCGCGCCAGTTCGTGGACCTGTGGAAGGCCGACCACACGGAGGAGGCGCTCGCGCAGATCGAGTCCTACTACAAGGACGACCCGAACGAGCTCCTCTACGAGCGCATGTACACCGGCCGCCGCGGCACCGTCGCCAGCTACTACGAGCGCGCGCTCAAGCCGCCCGAAGGCGACCCGACCTGGGGCTGGCTCGCCCACGACGACCAGTACCTGTTCATGCGTACGCTCGTGCTGCAGGGCCGCGCGAACGCCGTCGGTGGCGACATGCTCGGCACCCACACGATGATCTCGATCGGCGACGCCTGCCGCAAGCTCGGCGTGCCGATGCGCGTGTACTACACGTCGAACGCGCCCTCGTCGTGGGGCGGCAAGATGACGCCGGAGTACCGCGCGAACGTACGCGGCTTCCCGATGGACGAGCAGAGCGTGGTCGTCGCGACCTACAACAAGGGCGCCACGGACCAGAAGGACTACTGGCACTACCAGCTGATGGGCGGCCTGTTGCAGCAGTACCGCCTCGGCCTGCCCACGTACGACTACACGAAGATGCAGATCTGGGATCGCATCCCCTCTGACGATGGCGACGTCACGATCGTCGGCCTCCCGTCTTCCAAGTGACTACGCTCGCGCGAGCGCTCGCTGCGCGACCCGGCGCCGCCGCTGGCGCTTCGCAACGCGGCCCTACGCGCGGCGCGCTCCGGAGCCGCCCGACGGGCGTGGGGCGGCGTCACCGAGCCTTGCAATGACCTCGTCGACGGGCACCTCGTACCGCGGCCTCGGCACCGCGACCGGCGCCGGGCTCGTCGTCGCCAACATGATCGGCGCCTCGGTGTTTGTTTCCGCCGGCTTCATGGCGCAGGTCATGGGCCCCGGCGACATCCTGCTGTCCTGGGTGGTCGGCGGGGTGCTCGCGCTTTGCGGGGTGGTCGCGTACGGCGCGCTGGCCGAGCGGATCCCACTGTCGGGCGGCGAGTACCGCTACCTCGCTGAGCTGTTCCATCCCGCTGTCGGCTACGTCGCCGGCTGGGGCTCGATCCTGCTCGGGTTCGCAGCCCCCGTCGCGATCGACGCGTTCGTCGCGTCGAGCTACCTCGACACGTTGATCCCGATCGGCGACGTTCGCGTCGTCGGCACGCTGTTCATCCTGCTGCTGACGGCGTTGCATGCCGTGCGACTCGACGTGTCGGCGTGGGCCCAGAACGCCCTCGTCATCGTCAAGCTCGGGCTCGTCGTCGCGTTCGCCGTGTTCGGCGTCGTGATCGGCGCGCACGCCGTCCCGTCGTGGTCGCCGCCGACGCAGGACGCGACGCCGTTCACCACGTTCCTGGAGAACCAGTTCTGGGTGGCGTTCGCGTTCAGCGGCTGGAACGCGGCCATCTACGCGGCCAGCGAATTCCGCGATCCGAAGCGCCAGGTCCCGCGCGCGATGGCGCTGGGCGCTCTGCTCGTCACCGTGCTGTACCTCGTCGTGAATTGGGTGTTCGTCGCGAACCTCACGCCGCTGGACGCGGCGGCGGTGCAGGAAGAGAAGACGCTCGTGACCCTCGGTCACATCGTCGTCGGGCGACTCGCCGGGCCGGGTGCCGCGGGCGCGATGTCCGCCGTCGCGGTCATCGCGTTCCTTTCTGCCATGTCGGCGATGACGATGGTGGGCGCGCGCGTGACGGCCGCGATGGCCGATGACGGGCTGCTTCCCGCGGTCCTCGGCGAGCGCCGCCCGCGGCCACCCGTCGGCGCGCTCGCGTTTCAGGCCGTGATCGCGTGTACGCTGTTGTGGACGACCTCGCTGCACCACATCGTTCAGAGCGCCGCCGCCGTGCTGATGTTGTTCACGGCGCTCACCGTGCTCGGCCTGTTCCGCGTCACGCGCGCGCGGCCGAACCTGGCTCCACCTGGGATTCCCGCGCTGATCGCGGCGGCCGTGTACGCGGTCGCGTCGTTCGGGTTCCTGTTCTACGGCTTCCGAGACAATCCCGAGCTGCTGCTCGGGCTCGCGGGCTGCGGAGCGTTCGGGGTGCTGGCCTGGGCGCTCACTCCGCAGCGGGTGACGGCGGACGCGTCGGCGAAGGGCTGATCAGCCCAGCCGCTCCAACAGCCCCGGCAGCGACACCGCCTCCACGCCACGGCCCATCGGAAACGGCTCGCGGACGGGGGCTACGACGTAGGCCTCGGTCAGCTCGAGATCGTCGTACGCGGTCCAGAAGCCCCGTGTCAGTGAGGGCGCGCTGGAGGCCTTCACCTCGATCCCGACGCGCCGTCCGCGCTTCGTCATCACCAGGTCGATCTCGTCGCCTTTGGCGGCACGGTAATACGCAGCCTGCCACCGACCCGCGCGCGCGAGGACCTGCTCGACGACGAACCCCTCCCAGGAGGCTCCGTAGACGGGGTGCCCGGCGAGCGCGTCGTGGCTGTCCAGGTCGAGGAGCGCGTGCAGAAGGCCGCTGTCGCGTAGGTAGAGCTTCGGCGACTTCACGAGTCGCTTTCCGAGGTTGGCCTCCAACGGCGGCAGGGAGCGCACCACGAACATCTGCTCCAGGATGTCCAGGTGGTGCCGCGCCGCGGTGTGGCTCTCGCCGAGGGAGCGTCCGAGCGCGGACAGGTTGAGCACCTCGCCCTGGAGGTGCGCGCACATCTGCCAGAACCGGCCCAACGTCGCGGCGGGCACCCGGAAGCCGAGCTGCGGGAGGTCGCGCTCCAGGAACGTTCGCACGAATTGCTCGCGCCATCGAAAGCTGTCGGCGTCGTTCGCAGCGAGCAGGCTGTCCGGAAAGCCGCCGCGGAGCCACAGGTCGAGCTCGCTCGCGTGGCCGCCGACCTCGCCCACCAGGAAAGGCGTCAGCTCGAGCGACGACAGCCTTCCCGCCAGCGTCTCCGATGTCTGCCGGAGCAGCGCGGGGGACGCCGAGCCCAGCAGCAGGAACCTACCCGGGCGGCGGTCTTCGTCGATCAGGGCCCGCAGCAACGGGAACAGCTCGGGGACGCGCTGGACCTCGTCCAGGCACACGAGATCGCCCGCGTGCCGCCGCAGAAACGTCTCCGGGTCGCGAAGCTTCGCGCGATCGGCCGGCCGTTCGAGGTCGAGCCACAGCCCGCCGAGGCCCTCCCGGGCGCGCCGCTCCATCGTCATGCGCGCGAGCGTCGTCTTGCCGCACTGACGCGGCCCAAGGAGTGTCACCGCAGGAAACTGCGCGAGGTCCTTTTCCAGTCGGCCTGCGAGGCTGCGAGGGAGCCGTTGGTGCATATTGAATGACTATCATGCAATATGCACCAACGTCAGCTCGGCTTGTACAACCCGTCGCGGATCACCTGCTCCACGTGGTCGTGCAGCGTGTCGCGCAGCGGCCGGTAGGTGAGCCCGAGCCGCTCGGTCGCGCGGCTGCCGTCGATCGAGAACACGACGTCCACCGTCTTGGTCACGTAGCCCCAGGTCATGCCCATGAACGGGGCCGCGAGGTAGGCCGCCCACTTCGGTATGCGGCGGCCGGGCAGCTTCAGCTTGCTGCCGAAGTCCGCGCGAAGGAGCTCGATCGCGGCCCAGATGCCCGCGTTGTCGCTCACGAGCGGGTGGCGCCCCTCGGCGTCGGCGCGCAGCGCGGCCTCGACGTGGGCGGTGGCGACGTCGCGAACGTCGACCCAGGCCGTGTAGAACTCCCACATCCCGCTGCTGAATTTGCCGTTGATCAGGCCGAGCAGGAAGTCGATGCTCGCGGAGTCATTGCGCGGCGTAAGCGAGGGCCCCATCACGAAGCCCGGGTTCACCACGACGAGGTGCCACTGCGACTGCGCCTTGGCGAGCGTCCACGCCTCACGCTCGGCGACGGTCTTGCTGTAGCCGTACGGGTTGTTCGTGAGGGAGCTCGTCTCGTTCCAGTCGGTGTCGTTGAGCGGGCGACCCTTCGCGGCCGCGTCCGACGGGCCGTCGTACATCGCGACGACGCTGGAGGTGAGCACGACGCGGCGCACGGACGGCGTCTTGCTGCACTGGTTCAGCACGTTGCGCGTGCCGAGCAAGGCCGGATCGACGAGGTCTTTTTGCGGGTCCTTGATCGACGTGATCAGGAACGGCGACGCGGTGTGGATGACGGCGACGCAGCCCGCGAGGGCCTCGGCGAATGAGCCCTCCGACAGCAGATCCGCCGCGAACAGCTTGAGCGTGCCCGGTGCGCCCTCGGCGGCCTTCGTCAGGTGCGCGACCTTCGCCGCGTCGCCGGGGTTGCGCACCGTCGCGTGCACCGTCGCGCCCCGCTGCAGAAGCTCGCGAACGACGTGGCTCGCGACGTACCCGCTCGCGCCCGTGACCGCGACTGGACCCTCGAAACCTGCCGACATCGACCCTCCAGGCTCCGGGTTAACCAGCCTGCGAGGGTCGTCATGTCCAAGCTGCAGAAACGCCTCATCGGGCAGATCGGGCGCGCCAGCAAGCAGTTTGACCTGCTCGCCCCGAACGACCGCGTCATGGTCGCGGTGAGCGGCGGCAAGGACAGCTACTCGATGTTGTGGCTGCTGCGCGAGCTGTCCCGACAGACGCCGTTTCCGTTCTCGATCATCGCCGTCACGCTCGATCAGGGCCATCCGGGCTTTCCGTCCGCGATGCTTCGCGACTGGTACACGCGCGAGGGGTTCGACTTTCGAATCCTGACGAAGGACACCTACAGCATCGTCAAACAGAAGCTCCCCGAGGGGTCGACGTTCTGCTCGCTGTGCTCGCGCCTGCGCCGCGGCATCCTGTACACCGCCGCCGTGGAGCTCGGCTGCACAAAGATCGCGCTGGGCCACCACCGCGACGACGCCGTGAACACGCTGCTGATGAACCTGCTGTACGGCGGCTCGATCAAGTCGATGGCGCCGCGCCTCGTCTCGGATGACGGCCGCAACGTGGTGATCCGGCCGCTCATCACCTGCGAGGAGGCCGACCTCGCCGCCTTCGCCGAAGAGTGCGCGTTCCCGATCATCCCGTGCGACCTCTGCGGGTCGCAGGAAGACCTGCAGCGAAAGCGCGTCGCCAGGCTCGTCGACGAGCTCGCGAAGGAGAACCCCCACGTGCGCGGCAACCTGTTCGGGGCGCTGAGCAACGTGATCCCGTCGCACCTGCTCGACCTGAGCGTGACGCGGACCAACTCCGAACTCCCCACCGAGTAGGCTCCACCTATGCACTTAGCGACCTGGAACGTGAACTCGATCAAGGCTCGAATCGACCACCTCAAGCAGTGGTCGGACGAGGCAAAACCCGACGTCGTGTGCCTGCAGGAGCTCAAGACCTCCGACGAGAAGCTCTACGTGCCCGCGTTCGAGGCGATGGGCTACGCACACCACGCGATCGTGGGCCAGAAGACCTACAACGGCGTGGCGATCCTCTCGCGCCTGCCGCTGTCCGACGTGGTCGTAGGCTTCCGGATCGGCGAGCCGGACCCGCAGTCCCGCCTCGTGCGCGCCACCGTGGACGGCGTGCGCGTGTTCTGCTGCTACGTGCCGAACGGCGCCGAGGTCGGCAGCGACAAGTTCGCGTACAAGCTCGCGTGGCTCGAGCGCCTGCGGGCCGAGGTCGTGGCCGAGGGGCTGCCCGACGGCGAGGTCGCCGTGTGCGGGGACATCAACGTCGCGCTCGACGATCTGTCCGTGTGGGACCCGTTCGGCATGGACGGTGAATTGCTCTACCACCCGCTGGAACGCGAAAAGATCGCGGCTCTGCTCGCAGCGGGCCTGGTCGACAGCTACCGCGCGAGCAAGCCCGAAGGCAAGGAATACACGTGGTGGGACTACCGGATGCTCGGCTTCCCGAAGAATCACGGCCTGCGCATCGACCACCTGTTCCTGTCGGCGTCGCTGTTCGCGCGGATGCAGGAGATCACCATGTGGCGGCCGGTGCGAAAGTGGGAGAAGCCGAGCGACCACATCCCGGTCTCGGCCCGCTTCGGGCCGCGCGCATGAGCTGGCGCGACCGCCTGAAGGCCGCCCTCGCGCGAGGGCCGCAGCCCGAGCCATTCTCATGGGACGACGCCAAAGAAGCCTGGGCGCAGGCGTGGCGCGATCTTGGCGCCGCGAGCGTTGCGAGCTGGGAGGTCGCGTCGGCCGAACTGAACCGGACGCTTCGCGATCACCCTGACAAGAAGGCCCTGGTCGCGCGGTTCAGCGACGCGCTCGTTCCGGCCCACGACGCGCTGCGCGGCGGTGAACGCGACCCGAATTCCGTCCGTGAACCGCTCCCCGTGCTGCGCGCAGCCGGTCCCGCCTTCGCTGCTGCGTGGCCGAAGACGGTCGCGCACCTCGAGCCCGTCCTGATTGCGCGCGACGTGGACGACGCAGGGCGAGCGCGCCTGCTCGCTGTCGGCGCCGCCCTGGGTGCTGCCCTCACCGCGCGGGCCGAGGCGTTCACCGCCGAACCCGACGTCGGGCGCGCGATCGAGGGCTGGCGGACCGGGGCCGCGCGGGACGCCGAAGTGGTCCTCGACGAGGTGCGCGCCGTGGTAGCCTCCCGGTCATGATCGATCCGCTTTTCGAGGAGCTGCCCGCCGCTGTCCGCCTCCGCGCGAAGCAGCGATTCCGTCCGATCTCCGCCGCGACCGGCGATATCCTGATCGACCCGTCGTCCCCAACACCCGGCGCGCTGTACATCACGAGCGGCCGGGTCGAGGTCCAGCGCGACGGCGTGACGATCGATCACTCCGGTCCAGGTGAGCTGATCGGCGAGATGTCGCTGTTCACCGGGCGGCCCCCGGTGGCGACGATCCGCGCGACCGAACCCACCGAAGCGCTTGCGCTCGACGCGGAGGGCTACACCGACCTCCAATCCGACCGGAGCGAGGTGGTGTACCGGTTCGAGCGGCTCGCGCTCATGGGCCTCGCGCGCCGTCTGCGGCGCCTGGACAGCCTCGTCACCGCCCACGGAACGGGCGAGCGCTCGCCTTACGCCAAGCCGCCCGCGAGCGCGCTCGACCGCATCAAGGCGCTGTTCTTCGCCGCGCCCGAGCCCGAAGTTGTGCGCCCGCGCTCGCGTCACCCGGTCGAGATCCTGTACGACAGCCCCGCGTTCCGGCACCTCGATCCGAACGTGCGAAGTGCGATCGCCGCTGAGATGAAGCTCAACGCCGTCCCGGCCGGTACGTTCCTCTGCACCCAGGGCGAGCCCGGCGACGCGATGTTCCTCCTGGCGTACGGCCACGTCGACGTGTTCGTCGTGTTGTCCGACGGGAAGATCCACCGCCTCGGCGAGATCGGCGATGGCTCGCTGTTCGGCCTCACCGCGTTGATGGACGACCGCCCGCGGGTCGCGTCGTGTGTCGCGCGCGACAAGGTCGATGTCCTGATGTTGCCGCGCGAGCGCTGGAAGCGGCTGTACGGCGAGTCCACGATCGCGTCGTCCGCGCTGCGCGTCGCCGTGATCAACGCGTTCGCCGACCAGGTCGACGAAGCGGGGCGGAACCTCGTCTCGGTCGCCGCGGACGACCCGATCGCGCTATCGAGTCTTGCACGGCTCGATCACACAGGACTTACCCGCACGTGACCCTACTCGACGTTCACCGCCGCCTGCTCGAAGGCCGCCGCCACTCCATGGATCTCGTCGGTCCAGGGCCGCTCGACCTGCACTACGCGGACGCGAAGCGCTCGCTCGCCCACCTCGACCCCACCGGGCGCTGGGCGGACCTCGGCTCCGGCGCCGGCTTTCCGGGCATCGTGCTCGCCGCGTTGTGGCCTGAAATCACCGTGGACCTCGTCGAGTCGCGACAGAAGCGCGCGACGTTCCTCGAGTCCGTGCTGCTGGAAGCCCCGCCGCGACCCTCGCCGATCCACGTGTTGAACGTCCGCGCGGAGTCGCTCCCGGCAGGGTCGTACGACGGCGTCGTCGCCCGCGCGTTCCTGCCCCCTGCCGAGTACCTCGAACACGCCGCTCGCCTGCTGGTTCCCGGCGGTCGCGCCGTCGTGTTCCTCGGCGCCTCGGAGACGTGGACGCCGCCGGCCGAGTGGGTCGTCGAGCGCGAAAACGCCTACTCGATCGACGCCAAGCCCCGCCGCAGCCTGTTCTTGCGCAAGCCCGCGTGACCCACGTCGTCACCGCGCCGGACGCGCCGTTCCTGACGTCGGACGGCAGGCTTCGCGTTCGCGCGCTGCCCGCCGCGTCCGACAACCTCGTGTGGCTCGCCGAG
>CANNIZ010000048.1 GCA_947505245.1 Pseudomonadota bacterium
GACGGTGTCCCGGTCGCCATCCTCGAGGCGATGGCCGCTGGCCTGCCGGTGATCGCAGGAGCGGCGGGTGGTGTCCCCGAGGTCGTCGACGATGAGCTCGGTTGGCTCGTCCCGCAGGACGACGACGACGCGCTGTTGGCCGCGCTCACCGCCGCAGCCGACCCGGGTGAGCGTGCGCGTCGCGGCCGCAACGGTCGGCAGCGGATCCTCGACGGTCTCACGCTCGACCACCAGTGCGACGCTCTGCTCGCAGCTTGGAGATCGCCGTGAACGAGGCGCTGCCGACCTACCTCGCGCGCCTCGCCCGTGATGGGGCCCACGAACAGGCGGTGATCGCCGCCGCTGAGGCGCTGGCCGCCGATCCGTGGCGCACGATTCAGGTGGCCGGGCTGCTCGCGCGCTGCGGCGTCGTGGTGGCGGATCGCGACCTCGGACTGACGGCGTCGTTGCGGGTCGTGCGCGCCGGGTCGCGTGCGTCGATCGCGACCGTGGAGGCGGGAGCACCCTACCCGACGCTGCAGCACGCGGGGCGCACCGAGCGGGGCGCTTACGACACGCCGAAGGACATGGCGCGCCGCGTGGTTGCGTCCGCCGTCGCGAGCGTCGAAGGTACGCTGCGCTCCGGGCTCGACCCGGCCTGTGGCACGGGCACGTTCCTGCTCGCGATGCACGAGGCGGGCGTGCAAGAGATCTATGGATCTGACGTGGACGACCTCGCCCTCCAGATCGCGGCGATCGCGGTGCCGCGCGCCAAACTCGCGCACGCCGATGCGCTCGGCGACGGTCCAAAACACGATCTCGTCGTCGGGAACCCGCCGTTCGTGCGGCCCGAACACCAGGACAAGGCCCTGCGTCTGGAGCTTCGCCGGCGGTTCCCCTGGCTCGCCGGACGCTTTGATCTCGTCGTCCCGTTTGCGTCGGTCGCGGTCGATCGTGCGCGTTCGGGCGGCGCCGTAGGCCTCGTGTTGCCGGCGCCGATGATGATTCAGCCCTACGCGGCGGCGTTGCGGCGGTCGTGGGTCCTACGCCACCAGATCGTCGAACTGTCCGGGCCCTACGCGTTCCCCGGCGCGGCAGTGAACGTGGTGCGACTGGTCATGCGCGTCGATCGCGGCCCCGCGCCGCTGCCTGCGTTCGGGATCGCTCCCGAGGAACTGCTGCGGCTCGACAATGCGCCGCTCAACCCCGATCTGAAGCCTGGTGATGTCGCGCTCGTCGAGCGGATCCGAGCGCTGAGCGTGCCCCTCGGCGACCTTTGCCTCGTCGACACCGGGGTTGTCAGCCACCTGCCGGGCGGCTCGCGCGAGCGCCTGTTGTTCGATGAGCCGGGTCCAGGCCGGGTCAAGTACGCGGACGCGAAGGACCTGTTCGCGGGTCGACATCGCTACCTCGACTACCAGCCGGAACAGATGCACCGCGCGAAGTCGCCAGCGATGTTCGAGGTCCCGAAGATCGTCGTGCAGCGCCTGCGCGGCGACGGGGTCGTGCGCGCCCTGCTCGACACGAGCGGGATCTACGTGGGCCACACCTGCACGGTCGTGGTGCCGCGCCCGGAGGTGGCGACGGTGCACCTGGACCGCCTGCTCGACCTGATCCGTTCGCCGCTCGTGAACGGCGTGATCCGCATCGAGCGCGGCGACCGCCTCGATCTCTACCCGCGCGACGTCGCGAGCTTCCCGGTGCCGACGCGGTGGTTTGCCGATCCGTCGGCGACGCTCGAGGATGCGTGGGCACTCGACCCGCGCGACGTCGAGGACCTGCTCCGGTTCAGCCGGGCGGCCACGTGAGGGCGCGCCCGCCGAGCACGTGAACGTGCAGGTGATCGACGCTCTGGCCCCCGTGGACACCGTTGTTGATCACGAGCCGATACCCGCTCTGCGCGACGCCTTCGGCTTCCGCGACCTTCCGCGCGGCGACGAGGAGCTTGCCGAGCAGCAGCGCGTCGTCGTCCGTCGAGGACGAAACGCCCACGATCGCGCGCTTCGGGATCACGAGCACGTGCACGGGTGCCTGCGGCATGATGTCCCTGAACGCGAGCACCTCGTCGTCTTCGTAGACGATCTTCGCGGGGATCTGCTTGTCGATGATCTTCTGGAAGATGGTCATTTGGGCTCCGGCGCGAAGGATTCGACCCACCGCACATAGTCCGGGTTCGATCGCGCCGCGTCCACGTCGAGGACGATGATCTCGGGCACCTGGTACGGGTGCACCTCGCGCAGCTTCGTGCGCAGCGCGTCCACGTTCGCGTCAGGTGCCTTGATCAGCAGCGTGGACTCGGCCTCTTCGCAGCGCTTGCCCTCCCACAGGAAGATGCTCTGCACGCCGGGGATGATGTTCACGCACGCCGCCAGGCCGGCGTCGATCACGGCGAGCGCCACTTCGCGGGCCTTGTCCGGCGGCGCGTTGCAGAGCACCACCACCATGGGTCAGAGCCCGATCACGTGGCCCGGGAACTCGTCGTCGTTCTCGAACATCGCCACTTCGGTTCCGTCCAGCACCACCGTCGGTACCCGGCTCGGGTTGCCGGTCACGAGCAGGTGTCCACCGATGTTACCGCCGACGAAACGCACCTTTGCGCCGTCCTGGATGCGTACGTTGCCAGCGATCTCGCAGCTGTCGAACTCGACCTCGCACGCGCCCTTGATCAGGACGTCATCGTTTGGGCCGAACCGTACCCGCACGAAGTGCACTTCGCCGGCGCGTACGCCCGCGCCGCAGGCTCCGCCCTGACGCGCGTGGTTGCCCTCGACTACGCAGTCCTCGAGCGTCACCACGGCACGCGCGTCTACGCGCACTCCGCCGCCGAGCTCAGCGCGGCCGCCGGTGAACGTGAGGTTCCGCGCGATGACGTCGGTCTCCTCCGTGGTGATGTGCAGCGCGGCGCCTCGGTCTCCCGCGTCGACCACGGCCCCAGGACCGCCGATGAAGACGCTGGATACTTCGACAAAGAGGCCGCCCTCGTGGCGGCCCTCGATGCTCGTCTCACTCAAAAATCACCCGCCGGTTTTGGCCTTGGGGATCTGGTTCGTCGACAGGCTGTCGAAGTACGTCAGGAACTCTTTCGGCGTGAGGGGCTTGGGCTGGTAGCTGCCCCACGGGTTGTAGAACTGCAGCTCGCCGCCGACGACGCCGGAGAACGCGTAGGCGTGGTTGCCGATGAGCATCTTGCTCGGCAGCACGACGCCGTGGGTCTCGAAGTGGACTTCCAGATCCTTCGCCGTCTTGGGCGCCTTGCCGGCCTTGTACTCGACCTTGACCGAGCTGTTCTTGTAGCCGACCTCGCCGGACTTCACGTCGGTGCCGATGATCTTGCCCGTCTTGGCCTCTTCCTCGCCCTGATCGTGGGCGGTGGCGACCTTCTTGCTCCCGTCCACGATCTCGAGCGTGTCGACCTGAACTTCGTTCCACGAGTGCTGCTGCGACAACGTGCCCGTGTAGGGGCCCGCGGCGGAGCCTGACAGCGGGGTCTGCTTGTCGACCTTCACGGAGTTGACGACGCCGGCGTAGATGGCGAGGCCGTCTTTTTGAGCCTTCTCGAAGTAGGGGACGACGTCCGCCTCCTTCATGGACGAGGGCGTCTTGTACTTGCTGGCCACGCCGGTCATCTCTTCCATGGCCTCGCCGCCGTCGCCGCCCTCGATCTTGTCGTATCCGCCCTTCCATTTCGCGTAGGCCTTCTCGACCACGGCGCCCCACAGGGCCTCCGTCGGGCCGACGTCGCCGGCGTAGGCGGGATCGTTGGTGGCGTTCTTGTCCATCGGCATGAACCCGTCGACTTCGACCTCTACCGGCTTCCTGCCCTTGTCGGAGCTCGCGTAGAACGTGACGATGTACCGCTTCTTCTTCTCGTCGTAACGGACCAGCCGCTTTGCGAAGTCGGGGTTCGCGAAGTGGAGTGCTGCCATGGACGAGATGAAGTAGCAGTCGCCGAGCGCGCCTTGGGTGGAGGGCGTCTTGTCCTTGCCCGACACGGACATGTCGGCCTTCATCTCCTTCCACTCGAGATCCTGGCGCATGCCTTCGTGGTCTTCGTCCATCGCAAGGCCGGGCTGGTCGCTGAAGGCGGTGTCTGCGACCCAGCCCTTCACGTTCTTCTCGCCCTGGCGGACGCTGACCTGCAGGAATCCAGTGCCGATCTGCTCAATTTTGGCACCAGTGCCGCTGTTGACCGTGGCGACCGTGGAGCCCTTGCCGGGATCGGACGTGAGCGCGACCGGACCGCCGGTGATGAGAGCGCCGGTGGATCCCTTCTTGAACTTCGACGGACGGGAGACCGGGTCCGCCGGCTTTGCCGGTTCCGCAGCTTTTGCCTTGGGCGTGGAGACGTCCGAGGCCGCACCCTTGCTGCCGCTCTTTGCGCCGACAGCGGGCGCTTTCGAGACCGCGGCGTCCGAGAGCAGCGTCGAGGTCTCGGCGGCGGGCGTCGCGAGGCCCGAAGCGACGGCCGCGTTTCCGACGGTGTCCTGGCTCGGCGTGGACGTCGGCGTCTTCGCGGGGCCGGTTGCGGGGCCGCCAGAACCCGTGGTGGTGCTGGTCGTTGGGGACTTGGTGCTGACGGTCGGCATAAAACACCTCGGGAGGAGTCCAAAGGGACCTTGTCAGCGTACCACGGCTCAGGTCGGCGTGAACTCCCGCTCGTACAGGACGTCCACCGTCGGCGTTGGAACGTCCCCTTCGGGGAGCAGGGAGCGGATGAGCAGGTAGCCGGACTGGCGCCCGCCGGTGTCGAGCCAGTTGGTCGCTCCGTTCGACCGATGACCGACGACGAGCTCGTAACTGCCGTCTGGTGCGACGATCGTGCGCTGGTTGAGCGCGACCTGCGAACGCTCGTAGTCGAGGCTCTGCATCCAAAGATCGTAGAGGCAGAAGCTTACGTATCGGGCCTTCGGCAGCTTCCCGCGGACGCGGAGCAGCTGGTCGGGGCCGATCCGCCACCAGCACGCGAGGTAGCTGTTGTCCGGCGTCGGAAACAGCTGCTCACCGCCGATCGGCAGGCACCGGTTGAGCGCCCCGACGCTGGCCATCTTCCAGGTCTGGAGCGTGCGTTCGAAGGTCGCCTCGAGGTTGCGCCGAGCGCGCTCGACGCCCTTGGTGATCGCTTCGGGATCGAGCACCTTGGCGCGGGGACCGCCAACCAGCTCGACGTGCACCTCGATCGGCGCCTCCGTCGCGCGGTCCGAGAAGTACTGGCGCACCATGACCGCGGTCTCGTCGCCGTCGGCGCGCAGCCAGGTGCCGGTGGTGGCGGGTTGGTTCACAGCGATGGAGACGTCGAACGTGCCGTCAGGCCGCACATACTCGACGTCGCGCAGGCGGTTTCCGATCTGGCCGCCGCGCCGGTACAGCAGGATGCCGGTGTACGTCGTGCCGGCGGGGACGCGCCCCCAAACGCGGTAAACGCGGCCTGAATCCGCTTGGAAGCCGATCGGGGCGCGCCAGTAGTCGGTGTCCGGGTTGTCGGCGAACTGCTTGCGGGTGGGGCCTTCGGCGTGGCGCAGCAGCGGCACGTCGGGATCGCCGTTCTCGACGAACAGATCGAGCGAGTGCGCGAGCTGGCGCATCAGGAACCGGCGGCCTTCGACGGCGTCGACGTCGGACGGGACGTCAATGCTGCGCTCGAGGCGCTGGACCGTGTCGAGCAGGTCGGTGATCGACGCGCTGGTGCGCGTGATCGGCGGCGGGGCGATCCGGCCGAGGTCGTAGCCGAGCTCCCGCGCGAGCGCGTGGGTGTCCGGGCCGACGGAGGACGGATCGAAGCCTTCCAACCACTTCGTCGCGAGCTCGGGCTGAATCTTGCCGCGCCCGGCGAGGTTCGGGTCGCCGACGGCGCGCGCGCCGGGCGGGCCTTCGCGCATCCGGTCCCCTTCGTACGGGGTGAGGAGCGCGTCGTCCCAAGGCACGCCGAGGGCCTCGCAAACGGGCGTGAGCGCCTGTTTCGCGGCGTCGGTGACGATGTCCTCGTACTTCACGAGCGCCTTGCGTTCGGCGGGCAGCGTCTCGAAGAACCGCTTGATGTTCTTGTTGCAGGTAGCCCAGATGTCGCGCGGATCGCCGGCGTACCCGCGGAGCAGCACCTCGGCCATCGGCATGTTCTGGATCGAGCGCACCACGCTGCCCGGGTGGCGAACGATCCACACCCAGCGCGCGTCGGGGTACCAGCGCGCGAGGCGCTCGAGCGCGGCGGGCTCGGCGGAGAGGTGGGGGCACTTGTCGACCAGGATCTTGTCGCCGATCCGCTCCCGAAGCCAGTCGTAGACCTCGGGCACGGTCTTGTCGTCGAGCGTGGCCTCAATCGCCTTTGCCTGTTCGGGGTCGCAGTGTTCGAACTCGACGATCGCGCGCCGCAGACCACCCTTCTCCCACCAACGTTCGCCGAGGACGCGCTTGCGGTCGGCCATGGTGGTGAACGGGGCGATCACCATCTCGGGAGGGCTGAACAGCTGCGGGTGGCCCGCCATCATCACGCGGAGGAGCGTCGTGCCGCTGCGCGGCGCACCGAGGACGAAACACAACGGACGCATCAGGACCTCACGGAGCGCAGGTATTCACGATGGCGAGGCAGGCGACGGGTGTTGCTGAAGCTGGGATCGCGTACGCGACGCCGTACGTCCCGATCATCTCGCACACGCTCTCGCAGGCGCCGGAAGGGTCTTCCAGCGCCATGCGCACGGTACCATCGGCGCCGACACCGTTCTGGGTGAGGCGCGCGCCACACGTTGACGAGATGTCCCAGCGGATCACGACGACCTGCTCGGAGCCGAAGTCCACGGCGCGCGTCGCGCTGTTGGCGCCGAGGAGAGCGGTCCACGCGCCTGCGTCCGTGACGACCTGTACTGACGGCTGGTCCACCTCGCCGAGTGGGCCCTCGTACACGAGGTTGTCGCGGCTGATCGGCGCCGGGTCTCCCGCGCACGCGTCGCTCCACACGGCGTGATCGACGCAGTTTGGCCCAAATGGGGCGCTGCACTAGGGAAGCGAGGGCACGGGCCACAGGCCGGTCGGGCCGCCGTCGCCCCCGGGGCCGGTGTCGGTGTCCGTGCCGTGGCAGGCTGCGAGAGCGAACAGGACCACGGCGCGCATCGGACTCCTACTCGCCGTCGAGCGACGGCTTCTTGCGTTTCACCGGCGCGCCGATGCGGACCTCGACGGTCTCGTCTTCGTCGACGAAGCCGGTGTGGCGAATCGGCTGGCCGCCGACGCGGCGCACCGTGACCGTTGGGAGCGTGCCGCGCGACGCGATCGACTCGTGCTGGTGTTCGGCGGAGGCGCGCCCGCGACCCGGTTCGGTCGACATCGGCAGCGGGGGCAGGTTGGCCTCGCTGCGCATCGCCTCCCGGGGGATCTGCTGCGTCTCGTCCGGATCGAAGTCGTCGAGCACCGGCTCGGAGTCGGGCACCGCGCGCACGGCGGTCTTGCCTTCGCTCACGTACGTCTCGACGAGGCCCGCGCCCATCAACCGCTGGAGCGCCTGGCGTCGCAATTCCGGGGCGTCCGGGATGTGGTGCCCCTTCCAGCGGTGGATGAAGTAGTGGGCGCCGACGAAGCCGCCGCCTGCAGCGAAGTGGGCCTCCGCGCGCCGGACCTCGCGGACCATCTGCTGGTCGATCTCTTCGGGCGTCTCGGGCGTGTGCTCGACGGGAACGACGGAGAGGTCGGCGTAGCTGAACTCGTCGAGGTGCTTGAGCAGGTCGATCGTGCCCCACGCGGCGCGGACGAGGGACCGCGACAGGCCGGACTCGCCGAAGGTCGCGATCCACCCGCGCTTGCCGAGCGCGTGGCAAGCTGCGAGGCCGGGCGCGAGGTCGAGGTCGCCGGAGAAGATCACGGCGACGTCGAACGCGTCGCGCGTCGCGAGCAGCACCATGTCGGCCACGAGCGACGTGTCGACCATCTTCTCTTCGGTGTACGCGATGACCTCGTGGCAGTGCGGACACTCGCGTGTGGTGGCGCGCCGGTTGAACCGCTTGACGAAGAAGCCGGGCTTGCGCTCCAACTCTTCGAGCAGGTCGGAGAGGGCGTGCCGTTCGTGGCCTTCGTCCTGCGGCGTGGGCACGCCGGTGTAGTAGTACGCGGCGACGAGCGTGGTCCCGCCGACGTGAGCGACCGTCCAGCGCGCGAGCGCCTCGTGGTCCAGCCACCGCTCCCCGGCGGCTCGCCGGAGGTCCTTCATGTGATTCTTGCCGTCGAAAAACAGACAGACGCGCATAAAACAGTCCAGAAAAACGAAAATCCCGGACCGTTAACCCGTCTTCTCCGCTAGTGCGACTGCGCTTCCAGCCAGCGCTCCGCGTCCAGCGCGGCCATGCAGCCCGAGCCGGCCGCGGTGATCGCCTGCCGATACACGTGATCCTGCACGTCGCCCGCAGCGAACACGCCTGGCACGTTCGTGTAGGTCGAACCGGACTGGGTGAGCAGGTAGCCGGCTTCGTTCATGTCGAGCTGGCCCTTGAACGGCTGCGTGTTGGGCACGTGACCGATGCCGAGGAACAGGCCCGCGATCGGGAGCTCGCGCTTTGCGCCGGTGACCGTGTCTTGCAAGACGAGTCCGGTGACCTTCTCGGCTCCGAGGACCTCGGCGACGTTCGTGTTCCACACGACCTCGAGCTTTGGATTCGCGAACGCGCGGTCCTGCATGATCTTGCTCGCGCGCATCTTGTCGCGACGGACCAGCAGGTAGACCTTCGAGGCGAATTTGGTGAGGAACGAGGCCTCTTCGATCGCAGAGTCGCCGCCGCCGACCACGGCAACTTCGACGTTCTGGAAGAAGAAGCCGTCGCACGTGGCGCAGGCGGAGACGCCGTGACCGCGCAGGCGCGTCTCGCTCGGGAGGCCGAGGTACTGGGCGGAAGCCCCGGTCGCGACGATGATCGCGTCGGCCTCGATCTCCACGTCGGAGCTCGTCTTGAGCTTGAACGGCCGCTTGGAGAGGTCCGCGCTTTGGATCTCGTCGAATTCGAATTTGGCGCCGAACCGTTCGCACTGCGCCTTCATGCGCTCCATCAGCTCGGGGCCCATGATGCCTTCGGGGAACCCGGGGAAGTTGTCGACCTCCGTGGTGATGGTGAGCTGGCCGCCGGGCTGCATGCCTTCGAACACGCGGGGAGGCAGGTTCGCGCGCGACAGGTACAAGGCTGCGGTGAGGCCGGCGGGGCCGGAACCGAGGACGACGATGCGATGGGACACGTGGGCTCCGAGCGAAGGCTTACGGTAAGGACGGTGGCGCGCGCGGCAAGGTCGCCGCGTCAGCGGGTTGCGCCCCCCGCGTCAGCGGGTCGCGGTGACGACGAAATTGTAAGGGTACACGCGCCGGCCGTCCGCGATGTACCGCTGCTCGAGCACGTCGTGCGTGGCGGTGTCGGTCAACGTCCAGCCCTCGCGCGCGAGTAGGCCCGCGCAATCTTCGGGGTGTACGCCGAACGTGACGGGTTCGCCGAGCGCCCATAGGAACGCGCCCGACACGCGGTGGAACGTGCCGCGCAGCGTCGGGGAGTCCGTCGATACCCAGAAGTCCATGCCGAGCGTGCTGCCCGGGCCCACCAGCTCCGCGAGCGTGCGGAGCGTGTCCTTCACGGCGGCGCGGGGGAGGTACATCGAGACCCCCTCCCAGGTTACGACCGTCTTCTTTCCGGCGACGAACCCGCACGCTGCGAGTCGATCGGCCAGGCGCTCCGTCGCGAAGTCGATCGTGACGCGGCGAAGGTCCAGCCCGGCGGGCCGCTCAGCCGCATGTTTGTCGACGATCGATGCCTTTCGACCAGCGGTGGCGGGGTGGTCGACCTCGAACACCGGCCGCCCCGCGAGCTCTGCGGCGAACCGCCAGGCGCGCATGTCGTACCCGGCGCCGAGGACCAGGAGCTGCTCGGCCCCGTCGGCGAGCGCCTGCTTGACCAGGTCGTCGAGGTAGCGATGGCGCGCGACGATGTACGTGGTGAGCAGCGGCAACAGCAACGGTGCGCGGCTCTTGCGGGCGACGAAGCGCATCGCAGCGAGGCGCGTGTTCGACACCGGGCCGAGGAACCACGTCGCGTACGGGTCGTCGAGCACGCGATCCGCTTCGGGCCGCACGCGCTCAGTCGCGCGCATGAACGCGACGACCTCGGCGGTCAGGCTGGCACGGCCTTCCTGCATCGGTTCAGCCTTTGCGCTTTTCGGCGGCGCGGCGCTGCGCCCGGTTCGTGGGCTTCGGTGTGCCGCCGCCGGGCTGGGGCTGCGCGTGTGCAAATTGGCCGTCCTTGCGGCCGGTCATGACCATGTTCTGCTGGTGCAGGCGCAGGTAGTCTTCCGGGAAGAACTGGAACCAGACCTCGCCGAACTCGCTCGTGTCCACCTTGCGGCGGTTCGCGATCGTGTCGCGGAGATCCTTCAGTACCTTGGCGTTGGGCACGATCTTGAGCCCGCGATCGAGGGCCGCGAGCGCGTCGCGTTGCTTGCCGTCGCGCTCCGCGAGCACCGCCCACACCATGTAGGTGCTCGTCTCCTTGCCGCTCGCGTCCGAAGCCTTCTCGAACAGCTTGTATGCGTCGTCTTTCTTGCCGTTTCGCCACTTGATGGCGCCCATACACGTGAGCGCGAGCTGGTTCTGCCACGAGCCGGCTTCGAGCAGCGGGTACGCCTCGTCGAATTTGGTTTGGATGTACGCGATCATCCCGAGCTGCGCGTCCATCTGGCCGGAGATGAACAGCTGCCAGGGGCCGTACTTCTGCTTCACCGCGCGCAGGAGCGCCTTGGACTCTTCGACCTTCTGGTTCTGGAGCAGGTCCACCGCCGCCCGGACCTCAGGCTCGATCAACGCCGACATGCGCTGGGTGAGCAGGTACGTCGCCGTCCCGAACACGGCCAACGCGGGGATTAAAGCGGGGATCCAGCCGAGCGTGAAGCCGACGAGGGCGAACACGACGAGCGACAAGGCCAAGGCGACGAGGAGGTTGTACACGGCGAGCCCTCCGGGCCGCGTCCGTTAACCCGTTTGAGGATGGGTCAGGTGATCAACGCGGCCGCGAGTTCGCGATCGAGCCAGCCGGGCGCGTCCCGGACGGTCTTTCCGCGCGTGCCGCGGGTGACCGCCCCCTCGAGCGGGGCGTAGCGCCATTCGACGGCCGCGTCGGGCGTCACGACGCGAAACCCCCACGTCGTGGCGTGGATCTGACCGTGGAGCGCGTCCGCGAGGCCCTGGATGTCGCGCCCGTGCCGCTGCCACAACGTGCGCCGCCACAGCGCGCCGAGGCCGATCACCAGCCACAACGCGAGGGCCAACCACAGGAACCCCGTCGAGGTCGCCGCGACCCACTCCGGAAGCACGTTCCGCGCGTAGCCTTCGGCGTTCACTTGCGCGTCGAGCCTTGCATCACCGCGCCTTTACGGCTTCGCCCTCGCGGGCGCACGACACGCGAAGGTTTGCGTCCGACACCGCCACCCACTTCGCGTTTCGCTCGTCCATCTGGTCGTCCCGCGCATCGGGCGCGTGGTGGAACAGGACGAGGTGCTTCGCTTTTGCAGCCCGGCACAACGCGAGCGCGTAGTCGGGGTAGCTGTGACCCCACGTCATCCGGTCCAGGTACTCGTCGAGCTCGTACATCGTGTCGTAAACGACGACGTCGCAGTCCTTCAAGAACTCGATCACATCGGCTTCGCGCTTGTTCGGCGCCTCACCGGACGCCACGCCTTCACCGGGCCGGGCGAACGGGGCCGAATCGGTCATGTACGCGATGCTCTGGCCCTCGACCTCGACGCGGTAGCCCACCGAACCGCCCGGATGGTTGAGCAGCAGGCCTTTGACGGTGAAGCCGCCACACGGGAACGAGTCGCCGGGGCGGATCGCCGCGAACGTGACCTTGGAGGGGAGGTCTCGAAGGCGCGTGGGGTGGTACACGCCGTTCAGGTACCGTGCGATCTTCTCGCGGGCCTCTTCTTCCGAGTACGCGGGGATCGTGACGCGGACCTGGTAGCCGGGCGTGTAGATCGGCGCGAAGAACGGGAAGCCGAACACGTGATCCATGTGGAAGTGCGTGAACACGAGATCGAGCTCGCGGTGCTTCTCGCCGAGCAGCCGAACGCCGAGCTCCCGCGAGCCGGTGCCGCAGTCGAACACGAGCGGCGGCAAATTCTCGTGCCGGATCTCGAGGCAAGACGTGTTTCCGCCCCAGCGTCGGGTGTGCTCACCCGGCGTCGGAATCGATCCTCGAACTCCCCAGAACCGTACTTCCAAGTTGCCTTTTGCGAGCGACGGGTGCGCGGAAACGGGCCCATGCCGCATGAGGCCCGCGCGGAGCATACCAGAGCGGGCGGCGAACGGGCAAGCGAGCGAGGCCGTCACGTGTCGGGGGCTCAAATCCTTTGCGGGGGCTCAAATCCTTTGCGGGGGCTCCCGTCCATGGAAGCCGCGCCCGAAATGCGCGGTACAGGGTTCGAACCTGTGACCTTCGGCTTCGGAGGCCGACGCTCTAATCCAACTGAGCTAACCGCGCGTGACCGGGATCTATCGCTTTCATTCCTGGGCGGCTACCCACTTCCGAATCGCGGGCAGGGTCGTCTTGCCCCACGCCTTGGACGTGCGCAGCTTCGCGAATTCGCGGAACAGCGCGCCCAAAATTGCAGTGAGTTCCTCGTACAAGAACATGCGGTCGTGGAGCGCCTCTTCGCTGGTGCCTTCGATCGCCTGCGGGATCTTTGCCCGCTGAAGGTCCATGGTGGCGCCCTTGAGGGTGACGCCGAACTCGCGATCATCGCGACGAATCGCGAGGCGCAGGTCGTGGACGACCTTGCCGCCGAGCAGCGCAGCCCGCGCTTCCATTGACGCGGACGGGTTTTCGCCGCTGAGCACGGCCGAGGGCTTCGGAGAATCGGGCAGGCGGAACGCGAGGCGGTCGTCCACCCAGAGCTCGATCTTGCCGATGTCTCCGCCCAAATCAAAGCGCGTCTCGTTCTTTTCGGACTGCCACCACAGCCATGTGTAGAACTCGGAGGCGGTGTGCGGCGCGACGGGGAGCTGGTCTTGGTTTGCCATCAGTTTGCCTTCGCTTCGACGAGCACGGCGGGGGCCGTACCGAGGAGGTGCTCACGCTGATCGTCGTCCGTCAGCCAATCCAGCGGGGTCGAAGGCACGAGCTTGAGGCCGAAGGTGCGCAGGAACCGCTTGCGGAAGCGATCTGCCGTGGCTTCCGAAAGCGAGTGCAGCAGCAGCCAGCCGTCCGTGACGTTCCAGCAGCACTCGGTGATGGCCACGCGCGGCAGCGCGCGCTCGAGCCACTCGGCTTCGATCGCCTCTTTGACCTGTTTCTTCACGCTCGACGGGCAGCGGTCTACGCCCTGCTCCTTGCACCACTTCTCGCAGCGCTTGGCGACCGTGGCCTTGAGCAGCTGGGCGGGCAGCGTCTTCTTGTCCACGCGCAACGAGAAGATCACGTAATTCTGGTACAGCCAGCGCGTGGGGTCGTCGAATTCGATGTCGAGGAGGTTGTGGATCTGCACCCAGCCCTCGATCTCGGCTTTGCCGCTCGTCGAGTCGCCGCGCTCTTCGGACGCCTTGGCGTGCTCGTTCCACGCGTACGCCTCGAACCGATCCCGAAAGGTCGTCCGCCAATTCTCGGGGATGTCACCCGTTACTCGAAAGCGGCGCACCGTGAGCGCGCCGGACAGGATGCCCATCTCAAGACCTCCGAGGCCGTTCGCGTAGCGACGGCCGCAACGGGCAGTGGCTATCTCATCGGCCGGCTACTTGCCCTTGCCGTCTCGGATGCGGCCTTCGAGCTCAGCGACCGCGACGACGTCGAAGCTGTCGTAGCTCCAGAACACCGGGTACGGGTGCTCGACGCGGTGCGGCAACGCATAGCGGCCTTCGACGCCCAACCGGAACCCGGCCCAGTGGTTCACGTCGATGACGGCGCTCATGCCGAGGTCGCCGTGGACGTAGTCCGTCTCCGTGATGGTGATGCCGCGGGAGGCATCGAGCACGGTCGGGAGCCAGATGCCGGACGGAACGTCCTGCCAGGTGACGTAGCCGAACCTGCAATACACGTCCCACACGAACCGGTAGCCACCCTCGCGGATCTCGGCGTCGGTGATCTCGACGCCACCGCGCACGTCGAACGTGGAGGCCGCGTCGATCGAGAGGCCGGTGGCCCAGGTGGTACCGTCTTCGTCGACGATGTCCATCACGACGGGCTTGCCTTCGAGGATGGCTTGCACCGACAGGTACGGCATGGCCGACCCGCGCGTCGTGGAGAACGCGGCGTTGATCTTCCAGGCTCCGCCGCCGGGGGCTACGCCGCGGGCGCCGTCCACGGCCGACCACATGGTGTGCGAGTTGCCCGTGCGGTAGGCGAGCCCGAGGCGCCAATCGACGCGCTGGTGGAGGATCCCGCTGCCGTAGGACTGCGAGAACGGCGCGACGGCGGCGCCGAACCACACACCTTCGGAGCCGCTCGCCGTGCGCTTGACGCCGTCGTTGATCTGCTCGCTGCCTACGTACGTTCCGGTCTCGTTGGTGGGGTCGTACCGCATCTGGTACGCCTCGCTCCAATTGATGGACCACGACGGCGTGTAGGGGACCACGAGGTTCAACGCCAGCCACTTCAGCGGCGCGAATTCGCCCGAGAACAGCAGGTCGTGGCGCTGGTACATGCCATTGCCGACGAGCTGGCGCTTCTCTTCGAGCGTTCGAAAGCCGAAGTCGCCGGTGTACCCGATCTCTACGTTGCCGCGAAGCTCGGGCGGCATCTCCGTGACTTCAGCGGCGTAGGCGGAGGCGAGCAGGGTGAACAACATGGGCGCATTCTGCACGCATCACCCGCTGTCGCGCAACCCATACTCCTTCATCTTCGTCTGCAGTGACTTCCGCGAGATCCCGAGCTTCCGGGCGGCGCGCGTGACGTTTCCGTCTTCGGCGTCCAGTACACGCTGGATCCGCGTTCGTTCGAGCTTTGCGGTGTGGACTCGCACGTACTCCTTCAAACCGAGGCCATCGAGCTCTTCGTCGCGAGGCAGGTCCGCGGAGCCCGACGATCCCGTGGTGCGAACGCCAGGCAGATCGTCGAGACCGAGCGTGTCTGCGTCGGAGAGCAGCACGGACCGCTCCATCAGGTTCTCGAGCTCCCGAATATTGCCCGGCCAGTTGTACTCGAGCAGCGCCGCCATGGCCTCGGGCGACACGTGCGCGACGCTCTTTCCGAGGCGCACGTTGAACCGCTTCAGGAAGTACTCGACGAGCAGGGGCACGTCTTCGCGCCTGTCTCGAAGGGGTGGCAAGCGGATCGGGACGACGTTGAGGCGGTAGAACAGGTCCTCGCGGAACGTGCCTGCTTGTACGGCCTTGGCGAGATCGATGTTCGTGGCGGCGACGAGGCGCACGTCCACTTCGATCGGCTTCAGGCCGCCGACGCGGTCGATCTTCCGATCTTGCAGTGCGCGCAGGATCTTCACCTGCATGTCGCGCGGCAATTCGCTGACTTCATCCAGGAACAGCGTGCCGCCGTGGGCGACCTCGAAGCGGCCGGGCTTCTGCGTGACCGCGCCGGTGAACGCGCCGCGCTCGTACCCGAACAGCTCGGCTTCGAACAGGTTCTCTGGGATGGCGCCGCAGTTGATCTGGATGAAGGGTCCGTTTCGGCGGTCCGAATGCTCGTGCAACGCGCGCGCGACGAGCTCCTTGCCCGTGCCGCTCTCGCCGGTGACGAGCACGGTGGTTGGCGACGGAGCGACTTTTTCGAGCAGGGCATACACGTCGCGCATCGTGTCGGTGCGGCCTACGATCCCGAACCGACCGACCTCACCGACCGGCCCGGGCTGGACGGCCCCGGCGTTGCGCGCCTCGGTTGCGAGGGCCTTTGCGATGGATTGCTGGAGCTCGTCGATGTCGAACGGCTTGCTCACGTAGTCGAACGCGCCGCGTTTGAGCGCTTCCACGGCCGTGTCCACGGTGCCGTGCGCGGTGATCATGATCACCGGCAACCCGGGCTGGTTCTCTGACACCCACTTCAGGACGCCCATGCCGTCGATGGCGCCCGGCATCTTCAGGTCGGTGACGACCAGGTGGTACAGCTCTTCCTGCAACAGCGCGATGGCTTCCGCGCCGTCCGCGGCGGTGTCGGCCTGGTAGCCGAACCTTCGAACTTGCAGCTGAAGCACCTTCCGGATCGAAGGTTCGTCATCCACGATCAGGACGCGCCGTTCCATGGGGCCTGTGGTATCACGGAGCGAGTGAATGCCGGGCCCGGGTTGGGCGTTGATGTCGAGGGAGGCAACCACGATGCGGATCTTCGGTGCGGTCATGTTGGCGGTCGCGTTGGCCTTCGTTGCGTCGCCCACGGCGCAGGCGTCCGAGGCGCCCGCGTTCACGCTGCGAGACACGACCGGCGCGGACATCCGTCTGGACGCGTACCGCGGCAAGGTCGTGATCGTGCAGTTCTGGGCGACGTGGTGTGGCCCGTGCAAGTCGGAGATGCCGCACCTGCAGAAGATCTACACGGACCTCGCTCCAAAAGGCGTGATGCTGTTGTCGATCAGCTCGGACGACGCGCGCTCGGCGGTGAAGGTGAAGCCCTACGTCACGGGGCAGGGGTACACGTTCCCGGTGCTGCTCGACAAGGATTCGTCCGTCACCAAACTCTATAATCCGCAGGTGACGCTCCCGTATCTTGTCGTGATCGATCAGAACGGCCAGATCGCGAAGATTCACACCGGCTACAACCCGGGGGATGAGCTCCACCTTCGGGCCGAGGTCGAAGCGTTGCTGGCGGCGGCGCCGGCCGCCACCGTGCCTGCCCCCACGGTGCCCACCACGGCTGCGCCAAAGTAGGTGTACCGCGGGCCGGGCCGGGAGTAGAGTGCGGACGTGACAACGTTCCTCGCCGCGGCTGCGTGGGCCCAGGAAGCGACCGCCTCGAAGGAACCGGTCGTCTCCGTCGCGGGTACGGAAGACTTCGAGGTGCGCTGGTACACGCCGCGTGAGCACCTTGCCGACTTCCCGGATTCGCACGGGCATGTGGCGGACTACGGCGAGCAGGTGAACCGGCTTACCCTGCTCGGTTCGTCGAAATGGGGGACGTTGTTCGCCCAGATCGACGAGGTCACGCTGTTCGGGGACCGGTACTTCCTGAACGACGTGTCGATGTGCGAGAGCCAGCTCGTTCGCCCGACGACCGGGGACCTCGCCTGCCACACCCGGTACGTCAACCTCGAAAAGGTCGCGTGGACGCAGCAGTTCGGTGGAGGAAACGTCACGTTGGGGGACGCCTACGCTTCGTTCGGGCGCGGAATGGCCGTGGACCTCGACCGGAACGTGGACATCGACCTCGACACCTCGGTTCGCGGCGTCAAGGCCGTGTTCCGCCCCGGAGCGTGGGACGTCACGGTGTTCGCGGGGGTGTTGAACCGCCAGCAGGTGGCCCAGGACAACCCGAACGCGTTGAAGAACCTCGCCGCGTTGCCGCCGGGCTCCGAGCGGCCCGCGGGACCCGGGATCTCGCCGGACCGCATGCACGGCGTCGCGGGGCTTCGGCTCGATCGGTACGGCATCGGGCATGTGAACGCGGGCGCACATGTCGTCGTGTGGGACTTTGTGGAGGCGCCCGGCCTCGAGGGCCTCGGCGAGCTCGGTTCCCCTGACGTGATCGTCCCCGGGGCGTCGATCGAGGCCATCGACGTCGCGGGTGCGGACCTTTTCGTTGAAGCCGACGCGTTTGTCTACCCGACCGCGGCCGCCTGGGGCGGTGCGGATCCTCGCACCGGACACGCGCTGTATGGCACGGCGACGCTGTATCCGGGCCGTACGGTGTGGTTGTTTGAAGGAAAGTGGTATCGGGACGCCGATTACCTGAACCATCCAACCGGTTCCGAGCTGTACCGCGTCGCAGCGCCGCCGACGCTCGCCTATGAGCGCGTGATCACCGAGGACAGCTCGGCCGAGGTCGCGAGCATGAACACGCTCGGCGGTCGGGTTCGGGTGGACTTGATCCCGTCCGGCCCGGCGTTGCCCGACGTCACCCGCTCGACGCCCTACCTCGCGGTCGCGGTGCTGCGCGATCTCGACACCGGGGGGCTTCATTTCAACGCGGTCCCCGAGACCATCGTTCACCCTGTGATCGGGATGGAGGTGCTGTCGGGTCATCGCGTGTTCGCCTTCAACGCGGGCGCGCGGGCCGACCTGCGCGACGATCTGCAGGCGAACGGCATGGATCGCCAGCTGCACCTCGACTTCGACGTCAAGAACCCGATCCTTGGCGAATGGTTCACCGCGATTTCAGCCTCGGGCGAAGCGTTCGCGTGGGGCAACAACGGCGCCCTCCAGCAGCAGGACTACGTCGAGATCGAGTCGTCGATCACGGCCCAGCGCGGCTCCGAACTCGCGCTGGTCTGGTACACGGACTACTCGTCAAACCCCCTCGTATCGTCGGTAGGCAACCTCGCAGACCGCGTGTACGGCGCGTTCGAGGTGCAGGTGAAGCCGACCGACGCGTGGACGGTGAAGGCGTTCTTCGGCTCGTACAAGGCCGGCATCCGCTGTTCGGGGGGGCAGTGTCGGCAGTTGCCGGGGTTCGAGGGCGCTCGCGTGGCCGTGACGGGGTCGTTCTAGCTGGCCTTGCGCGCCCACCAGCGGCCCTGTGAGAACACGACGCGCCCGGGGAGGCCGGAGATCGCGGGCTCGGGGTGGTCTGGATCCCCTGGCAGGACGAGCTCGAATTCACCGGTGTCGACCTTGGCGATCGGCTCGATCGGGCGCATTGGACGATCGGTGGACGCGGCGATGACCGCGTCGATCGTGTCGTATTGGGCGAGTTCGTGCAGCGTCCACCACGTCGGAGGGGCCATCGGCAGGTCCCCGCGGACGGCCGCATCGTAGGCGTCCCCAGGGCGCATCCACTTGCTCGCGACGGTCTCGCCGTCGTCGTGCAGGGCGTCGACATCGTCTGTGATCGCGAGCAGGAACCGCGTGTCGAACCGCTTGGGCTCCACGGACGGCGTGACCCACCGCGACCACGGGTGCAGCCGGTCCAGGTCCAACGAGGCCCCGGTGTCGGCGAGGACGTCGGTGAACGGCCGGCCGTCGCGCCCGAGTTCAAAGCGGCGCTCGCGCGGCATGCCGTCGCCGAGCCACACGGCGGCCTCCTCGAACGTCTCCCGAACGCCGGCGACGAGGACCGCGAAGGCCTCGTCGAGATCGCCGCCGAGGCGTTCGGCGGCGCGGCCTCCTCCGCGGACAGCGGCGTGGGCGCGCAGGCGATCGGACGTCTCGACGCGACCTCCGGGGAACACCCACGCGTTTGGCAAGAAGCCGACGGCGCGGTTTCGCTGCACGAGGAAGACGAGAAAGCCCGATGGATCGGGCCTGAGGAGCGCGATCGTCGCGGCGGGGAACGGACGGCGGATTTCGGACACGGGCACCTATCGATCACACGGGAGGTAGAGCGCCACGACCGTATCCACGCCCGCGTGAGCGTCGACCTCGCGGGTGGACTCCTTGCACCCGGGGCCGCCGACCGCGATGGTGTAATGGCCTTCCGGAAGATCGAACGCGGCTTTTGGCGGTTCCGACGGCGCCATCCAAGCGATCACGCCGTCTGCGGCGCGGACCTCGACCCAGCTCGCGTAGGAGCCCGAGAGCGCGACGGTGACGCGGCCGGGGCCCGTCGCGCCGTAGCTCGGGGACGTGCGCCGCCCGCTCGCCGAGCGCTGCACTTCAGGCGTGGGCTCGCCGTCGGGGCGCCAGGTCAGCCCCACGAACACGCGCGTCGAGGGAACACCAAAACCGGGGCTGAGGCCCGGCCCGGCGCCGACGAGAAACGACCACGGGCCCCGCGTCTCGAGCCGCTCGAAGGCCAGGGCCTCGAGCGCAAACGCGCCGGGTTCATCCGGGTTTCCGAGCCAGGCTTCCCCGGTGGCCTCGACCCCGACGCGCAGGACTCCCGTGAGTTTGACCTCGGCTCCAAGACCGTACCTGAGCGACGGTCCGAGCGTGAGCGCGCCGAGGTGGTCGGCGGTGCCCGTGCGGAGGCCGAGGTTGCCGATCACGTCGACCGGACCTGCGCCGAGCCCGCCTGCGAGGGTGGTGCCGAGGGTGGTTCGACGCGCGCCGGTGTAGCCCTCGGCGGCGCCCGTCGGAATGGACACGTCGAGGCCGAAGCCGAGCGAACGCCTGCCATGCGCGAACGCTGCAAGGCCCTCGAGACGGGCGTCCCCGATCGCGGGGCCGAAGCCCGACCGCACGAGGTGCACCGGGACATCGGCCTGCACCCAGCCACGCCGCCCGGCGGCGAACGCCTGCGCGCGCGCCGTGACGAGGGAGCCCAGCACCTCGACGACGCCGCTGTCGGATCGCACGGCGAGGGGCGTGTTCGCTACGTCGGCCCACAGCGACGCGCCGTCGCGTTCGTCAATGGTGGGATCGCGCACTGCGACGAGGCGCCCCGGACCGAGCGGCCGGAACCGGTCGGCGTCGACCTCCTGGGCGGCCGCGGGAGCGGAGGCGAACAGGACCAACGCGAGGGAGCGCCTGCGGACGGCGAGCAGAGCGATCGCGATGGCGAGCAGGCCTGACCCGGGCGACGTCGCGCACGCGCCACCCGTGAAGTGGGGCGTCGACGTGTCGGCGTCGGAGTCGAGGTCCGCGTCGAAGTCGGTGTCGACGGCGGGCCGGTCGTCCGAGTCGCAGTCGCCGTCGCGGTCGTCGGGATCGACCGCGTCGGGAAGTCCGTCACAATCGACGTCATCGAGACCCTCGACCGCGTCGGGGGCCCCGTCGTTGTCGGAGTCGGTGTCGCGGTAGTCGGGGGCGCCGTCGCCATCGCCGTCTTCGGCTCCTTCGGAGCGATCGGTGATCCCGTCGTTGTCCGAGTCGGTGTCGAGGAAGTCGGGTTTTCCGTCGCCGTCGGAGTCGCGCGTTCGCTCGTCATGGTCGGGCAGGCCGTCGCCGTCGGAGTCGGTGTCGTTGACCGGCAGCAACCCGTCACCGTCGACGTCGGTGCCGGGGGTCTCGACCACGTCGGCAAGACCGTCGCGATCGGCGTCGGGGTCGTCGACGGGGGTGTTCGGGTCGGACTCCCACGCGTCCAGCCTGCCGTCGTGATCGAGGTCTTCCCAGCCGTCGTCGAGGCCGCCGCCGTCGGTGTCGGCCCGCGCGGGATCGCTCGTGGTGGTCGGGTCGGCGTCGGCGCGGAAACACACGTTCGGCGCCGTCCCGCGCGCGGGCTCGGTGACGCCGGCCTCGACACCGTCCGCGAGGCCGTCATTGTCGGCGTCGCAGTCCATGAGGCCGCTCGTGCCGTCGCCGTCCGGGTCGCCGCGGACGTCGAAACGGTCGGGGACGCCGTCATCGTCGCTGTCCGCGTCGTCAGGCGACGAGCCGAGCGGACCCTCGACGGCGTCGGGCAGGCCGTCCGCGTCGCGGTCGGGCACGAGCGGGTCGCTCCACACCGTCGTGATCGGCGTGCAAACCGCGCCGCACCCGCCGTGGTCGTGGCGGTCGGTGAACGGATCCGATCCGGTGATCGCGACGATTCGGGTCGTCGCGAGGTTCGTGACGCCGAGGCCAGCCAGGAGCGTCCGGTCGAGCGCAAACTCGACGCGCGGCGTGCCATCGGAGGTTGCGCGAGCGTCACCGTTGACAGCGCTTCCGAGCGCGCCCAGCGGCGCTCCGGCAGCGTCCCAGACTTCGATCACGCCGGTCGCCCCGTTCAGGTCGATGACGCGATCGATCGACGCGAGGTCCCCGTCTTGTTCGACGAGGAAGCCCCAGGTCTGCGGCAGCCACACGCCGGGAGCGGACTCCGCGCTCCCATCGAGGCGGATCCGCAACCAGAGCGTGTTGTCGTCGGCCTGCCACTCGACGCCCGGTGACTCGACGCTGCCGACGATGTCGACAGCGCCGCCGCCGTGGCTCCCGTCGAGCACGGGACCGCCGTCATGGACGACAGGGAGCCAGGCAGCAGGCCACACGGAGCGCTAGAAGTCCGCCGAGTCGTCCGTGGTGTCCGACTGGATGAAGCACTGGTAGTAGGCGCTCTTTCCGGCGGCGGTGTTGCCGTCGTCGCGGACGATGTTGACGTAGAGGTCCGTCGCGCTCGCAGGCACCTCGTACTCGAGGACGCGCGGGTCATCGGTCTGATTGGGCTGGGTGTCTGCCGAGACCAGCTTGTTCCCGGCCTGATCCATGACGTCGATGTGGACACGAGCTTCCGACGCGTTGACGGCCGTGCTGCAGTCGACGTACAAGAAGTTGCCCGCGTACACGCCGTTCGTGAGGCGGAAGCTGTCGTTGTCGTCCGACAGGTCTTCGAACTGCCCGAGCGCGAAGCCGTAGTAGGCGTCCGCCGTGGTGGTGGACTCGGTCATGATCAGGTCCGTCGCGTCCTTGTAGTCGGCCTCGCCCGCGGACGGCCTGTCGTGGAAGGTGACGACGTCGGTGTTGTACGGCGAGCTGTTGGCGAGGATCGCGTACCAGTTGTTGACGCCAAAGGCGTTGGACGCGTCCTTCACCTGCAGGAAGTAGTCGCCAGCCTCGAGCACGGGAATCAGGATTCCCTGATCCCAGTCCATGCCGACGTAGTCGATGGTGACGTCGACGTCCGCGGTGGAGACGATGAGGTTGCCGGCGCCGTCGTACAGTTCGAACTCGGCATCGAGGTCCGTGACGAGGTCGGGGAACATGCTGAAGCCGATGACGCCCGGGACGAACGCGTCCGCGTCATCGCGGGGGTCGAAGCGGAGCCCGAAGATGTCGATGTCTGCCGCGTCGGTGATCTCACCGGTGGTGTACAGGTAGCCATTGGGCTCCTCGATGTCTGCGCTCCACGGGTCGCCGTACCAGGAGTACTCCTGGTTGTCCGTGGGGGTGTCGTACAGCGTCTCGAGGTGGGCGAGCTCCTGGGCGATGGACTCGTTGTTGCCGTCGTTGAGCTCGTTGAAGCCGCCGTAGATCGCGACCGTATAGTCCCAACCTTTGCCGCCCTCCGCGAGCTCGCCGGCCCAGTCCGACCACTCGAGAACCTCCACGTAGTAGGCGCCGTCGTCCGAGGCGCGGAACACGTAGCCAGCGTCGGTTCCGTTGATGCGGAAGGGAAGATCGTCGTTTTCGCCGATGAGGGCTTCGTCGGGACCATACACGCGGACGATCGTGTCCGGCTCGCCCTTGCCGCCAGTAGCGCCCATGGCGTGGACGGAGAACGTGTCGCCCTTGAGCGCGTCGATCTTGTAGAAGTCGCGGTCGCCGGCCTCGTCCAGGTCGTCCTGGTTGACGTACTCGAAGTAGGCGCCGAAGTCGACGCTGGTCGCGTGGGCGATGTCGTCGTCGTTCACATCGACGTCCGTATCGGAGTCCGTGTCGGCGTCCGTGTCCGCATCGCTGCTGGTATCGGTAGGTTGTTCGCCGTTACATCCGAGGAAAGAGAGACCGAGCAACAGGACCAGACGGTGCAACTTCATTGGGACTCCTCCAAGAGTCCCCCTACTTATCCGAGGATCCCTCGCACTACAACCGCTTCGTTGCGTAGTGGTGTAGGCTGCGGGACTTCGTTGGGGTCGCTCGCCTTGTACACGTCGCTTGGAAGACTCTCGCTCGTCGCCGCTCTGGTCTGGCTCCCCGTCGGACCTTTCGCCTACGCCGAGGACCCCGCGCCGGTGGCGACGGTCGCTGAGGCGCCAGACGAAGACGAAATCCCGATCGCGACGGTCCTCGAAGACCGCCTCGACGTGAAGATCGACGGTTCCGGGAAGCTCGTCGAAAAGCGGACGTGGAAGGTCCGAATCGAAGACCCGGCGCGATGTCGTGCCGGCCTGGTGGCTCCCGATGGCCTGGATGGCGCGAAGGACGGCGTCGCGCAGGTGTTCGAACGCCTGCTGGTGCCGCCGGACACGACCCCCGCAGGCGCCGTGTTTACGCTGGTGGGAAGCCGGACGCGCACGGGCGTGGCCCACTCGGGGGTGTTCGAGACCGCGCCCGACTTGCCGGTGGTGGCGGCGAGCGTAACGATCACGTCGGCGCAGCCGAACCTGACGGTGTGGTCCGACACGCGTGGTCACGCTTCGTTCTCGCGGACCGGCGGGCGAACCGCGACCATCAGCTGGGAAGGCCTGGACGTCGGCATGGCCGGGCAGGTGGTTTGGACGACGAACAAGGACTGGCTTTCGGCTGGCGACCGCATGGAGGGGGCGCTGAAGGGAAAGCTCGCCTCGATTCGCGAAGATCTCGGACGCACGCTCGCGACGGACATCCAAAGCACGTCGGTGGCAGCTGCGGCCGAGAAGGTGTACCAGGCCGTGCAGTACGAGGAAGGCCGAGATGAGCGGTGGGAGGCCTCTCGCAAGCTCGAGCAGATCCTGGCCGACAAGAAGGGCTCAGCCGTGGACCGCGGCGTCGTGTTGATCTCGCTCCTACGCGTCGCAGGTTTTGACGCGCGGCCGGCGCTGTACCGCCCGGCGTCGGAATCTGGGGCGGTGCCGTTGTCCGTTCCCGCGCCCGCGTTGGTTTCAAAACCGGCAGTCGCGGTCTACATGTCGGGTCGAACGGTCTGGATCGATCCCGCGTCGGATCGCGTGGCGATCCCAGACATGCCCGGGTCGATGATCGGAGGCGTCGCCTGGGTCGCCGGGGACAGCCCGTTTCAGCTCCCAAATCCGGGCGTCGTCGATGGCATCGTGAACGTGGACGTGCAGATGAACGCCGCCCCCGACGGAGGCGCCACGTTCACGGCGACGATCTCGGCGAGCAAGGTCGGCGCCGAGGCGCTGCGATCGCTGCTCGGCGTGTTGCCGCTGGCCGAGCGGGAGTCGGCCACCCGGCGCCTCGTCACGGTGAGCTCGCCTTCGCTCGACCGGTTCGGCTTTGACGCGCAGGGACTCGACGACCCCTATCGGCCGTTGATGGTGACGATCCAGGGCCACATTCCGACGGCGTTCGCACCGTTCGGAGGGGGACTTCAGGGCAACGTGCACCCGCTGATCGCGCCGGCGCTCGCGGCCTGGCTCCCGCCACGGATCCTGGTCGCCGAGAACATGGCGGTCACTCCCCCGATCGGGCTTCAGGCGGTGGCTACGACTCCGATCGACGGGGTGTGGCATCCGGACGTGTTGTTGTCGCGAAAGCTGAGCCGCCAGGGTGGGAAGTTCTCGCTGGTCTCGTCGGCGGAACGGCCGTACCGAACGATGTCGCCGGCGCGCGAGGCGGAGGCGGAGCGGTTCCTGCATGACGCCGCTACGGTCGGTTCGACGGTGCTGTTGTTGCCGCCTCCGACGCCCGACGTGGTGAAGTCGATCCGTGGCGCGCAGGGAAAGACCCCCGCTGAGGTCGCGATCCTCGAGGCGCTGTTGTGGTGGACGAATAACGGCAAGCCCGTAAAGGCCGAGAAGGCGTTTCGTCGCGCGCTGCTCGTCACGCCTGCCGGGGAAGTCGCGCCGATCATCCAGTCGCTGTCGAGCCCGGACGAGCCTCGGGCCTGGAAGGCGCTGTACACGTTCGGGCGCGACGATCGCGAGCGCGTGCAGGCGATCGAGGGGCTGGCGAAGCAGGGCTCCCTTCGCGACGCGTGGGTCCTCGCAAACGACCTCTCCGCGATCGGAGACCCGCCGTCGCGCGTGCAGTCGCTCGTCTGGCGGGTTCGGCTCCAAGGCCTCGCCGCTGATCCATCGGATCGCGCAGCCGTCGAGATGTGGCGTTCTCCAGCCGAGCTCTTGGCGGAAGCCAAGGCGGTGGGTGGCGACGACCAGCCAGACGTGTTGATCGCGTCCGCCAAACAATCCATCGCCGCCGGGAACGACGGCGAGGCCGAGGTGCTGCTCGAGCACGCGCTCGCCGCCGGGCCGAATCCGAAGGCCAGCATCCTGCTCGCGGACGTCGGCGCGCGGACGGGGATCGCCGTCGAGGAGGTTGTGGAACGCGTCCTCGCAGCCACGAGCGCGGCGCCTTCCGACCCGGAGGTGATCGCGGGGGCCGCCCATGCGCTGGCTGGCGTGAAGAAGTACGACCTCGCCCTGCAATACGGGCTGTCGGCGGCTCGAATCGCTGATGGGGACGCGGCCGCATGGTTCGCCGTCGTCAAGTACGCGATCGATGCAGGCGACCTTAGCGTCGCGTTGTATTCGGCTCGAAAGGCGTCGGATCTCGCGCCAGGCGAGCATGCGTACGGGGAGCAACTCGCGCTCGTGGCGACGTTGGCGATGGACCACGAAGCCGCGTTGCTCGGAGGCGCGCGCGGCGGTGCGGTGCCGAACGTGAAGTGGCCACCGACGGTCGACGCGCTCATCGGGATCGCGCCCGACGACATGCTGCTCGCGTTGCTTCAGTACCACGACGCCGACGTGATCGCGTCGCCGCAGAACCTCTCGCTGCGCGCGCAGCTTCGGTTGGACGCGGGCCTGCTCGACGGCGCTGCCCGCGACGGGGCGCTCCTCGCAGGTCGCCACAAGAACGCGCGCGGAGCGGCGATCGCGTTCGCGGCGACGGCGGGCCGGCTGTGGTCGAGCGCACAGGTCGAGGCGCTCGATGACGCCGCCAAGTCCGACCCTGTCGCGTACTCGGTACGCATGGAGTACCGCCTGATCGGCGGATCGGGCGATGCGGCTGCGGACGCGAAGGCCCAGAAGGGCGACCCGCGGGCCCAGATCGTGATCAAGGCGGCTACCACGCCGGACGTCCTCGCTGCCGAGGTGGCGGGTTGGCAGGCGAACGTACCAGATCCAGCGGTCAAGGCGCCGAACGCGAGCTTTAAACCGAATAAGATCTTGGGTGGGGCGAAGGGTGTCGTCGCGTTTTCGGACGCCGAACGCGGCCGAACGATCATCGCGAGCGCCGTGTCGACGGGCAACTTGCCACCGCCGCTCGCGCTCATGTACACGCCGGCCGAGCCCCTGTTGCGTCGGCTTTCGGGCGGCGGGCAGTTGATGCGGCTCGATGGGGGGCCGATCCCGGTCTACGCCGCCGTAAGGCTCGTGGACGGGATCGAGTACACGGCGGTCGCGTTTACGCCGGAAGCCGCACTCGACGCCCTGCTGCTCGCGGTCCCGTAGGCACGCGGTCGCGCGTCAGCGGGCCTCTGGGGCCGAGATCCCGGCCGCCGTGAGGGCGGCGAGGAAGTCAGCGGGAAGTCTTGCCTCCCACTCCATCGCGGTGCCGTCGGGGTGCTGGAACCTTAGCTTCCACGCATGGAGCAGCGGCCGGTCTTCGGCGACCGCGGACCGCAATGCGGCCGAGAGGCGCGTGGACGAGGGCCCATAGAGGGAGTCTCCGATGATCGGCCAGCCGCTCTCGGACAGGTGAACGCGCACCTGGTGGGTGCGTCCGGTCTCGAGCCTGCACTCGATGAGGGCGACACCCGCGTGGGACTCGACGCGCCGCCAGTGGGTGACCGCGGGCCGCCCGCGCTCGACGGACGCGAACCGCACGCGGTCCGTCGGGTGGCGACCGAGCGTGGAACGCACCGTACCGGTCGCGTCTTTCGGCACCCCGAGGCACAAGGCGAGGTAGGTGCGTCCAGCGGTGTGATCGGCGAATTGGGCCGCGAGGTGCCGATGGGCGAGGTCGGACTTCGCGACGACGAGGAGGCCGCTCGTTCCGCGGTCCAGGCGATGGACGATGCCGGGCCGTTCGATGCCGTTTACGCCGGACAGATCGCCGATGTGGTGCAGGAGCGCATTTACCAGGGTGCCGGACGCGTGGCCGGGGGAGGGGTGGACCACCATCCCGGGCGCCTTGTCGATCACCACGACGTGAGCGTCCTGGTAGACGATGTGGATCGGGAGGTCCTCGGGCGCGGCCTCAGCGGCGACGAGGTCGGGGATCTCGATCTCCACGACCTCCCCGCCGATCATGAACAACGCCGGCTTCTGTACGAGTCGTTCGTCGACGCGCACGGCCCCGTCTTTGATGAGCGCGCCGGCGCGGGAGCGCGTGAGTTGGGGGAACAGCTGGACGATGGCGACGTCGAGGCGAGCGGCGTCCTCGATCACCCCGGTGAGCCTTGCCACCTCAGGTCTTCAGTCGGCGCACGTACCCCGCGACCGCGGCTTCTTCGTCGAGCCCCAGCTGGCGAGCGATCTCTCTCACGTAGCCGCGCACGAACGTGGTGGAAGGCAGCGCGTCCTGGGCTTCTGCTTCGATCGCCTCGAGGTAGCGGCCGGAGATTCGCGTCGTGTCCGACAGCGCCTGGAGCGAGATCCCGCGCGCTTCGCGCACCGACTTGAACAGCGCTCCCGACCAGCCCTGCTGGTCGATCAGGCGGGCGAGGTCTTCCGCCGACAGCGGCTTCGGTGGCATCCGGGGGCGCCCGGGATCGGTCGCAGGGGCCTGGCGCGTCGGTGCAGTCGGCATGACGACCACCGGCGCCGAGCCCGTACGCGTGCCGTCTACCACCCGCAGGCCAGGCTCCGAAGGCCGCGGCGACGTGGTGGCGCCCGCGTGCAGCGGGACGACGCGATCGTCGGGAGGCGGCGCCGGCCGACCAGAGGCCGTCGTCGTCTTCGCCGAAGCGGTGTTCGAGGTGACCTCGCGCTGCGGCGCGATTGGCCCGCGCTGAGGCGCGATTGGGGTAGCCGGACGTGCGCGCCCCGGCATTGTGACCGTGCGCTCCATCTCCCGGTTTGCGGGCGGGCGGGGCACGGGCGAAAGGGCGCCCACCTTGAGGTTTGTCGCGACGCGAACGAGCTCGGCCGCCGCACCTGCTGCGGGCGATACCAGCGCCCCGGCGGCGCGCCTCCACAGCTCGGCTTCCGCGTCCGGGCCGGTGGGGAGGCCGTCTGCGGCGATCGCGCGGAGCGCGTCGTATCGGCGGCGTCGAGCGGGGTCGATCAGCACGGTGTGCGCTTCATCGAGCTGGTTGCGCGTGAGGTCGAGCGGGGACGGATCTCCGCCCTGGTCCGCGATCGCTCGCCGGCGCTTGAGAATTTGCGAGACGCGCGAAGCGAAAGCCGCGCGAATCTCGGCCGTGGAGGCGTCTACACCAACGCCCAATTGTTCGTAGAACCCTTCGGTCATTTCCCTGTGGCCTGGGACGTCAAATACACCCGTCCGAGCGCGTCTGCCACCCCCCGCGCGACGATCGCTACGTCCTCATCGCGGAGCGTGCGGGCGTCCAGCACCAGGTGGTCGTTCACGATTCGAGCCACGATCGCCGGGTTCCCCTGGCGCAACGCCTCGGCGAGCGCGTCGGGACGGGGGCTGTCGATCACGACGATGGTGGTCGGAAACGCCTGGTCGGGGAGGGAGCCGCCGCCGACGAACCCGAGGGAGGGCTCGACCCGAACCGGCACCCCGAGGCCGATGAGCGCGCCGGCGAGGGTGTTGCCGCGGGCGGCGACCTCACCGACGGAAGCGGACATCGTGGCGTCCAACGCCGTCGGGCGTCCCGACGCGTGGAGCGCGAGCGTTGCACCGAGGGCCGCGAGCGTGACCTTGTCGACGCGGAGCGCGCGGTAGAACGGGTGCCGCCTCAGGCGCTCGATCACGTCGGCCCTCCCGACGAGGCATCCGCATTGCGGCCCGCCGAGGAGCTTGTCGCCGGAGAACGCGACCACGTCGACCCCCTCGCGGCACGCCTGGCGTATCGAGGGCTCGTCCCCGGTGCCGTCGAGGCTGCCCGAGCCGGCGTCTTCGACGACGAGGAGACCGCGCGCTCGTCCGAGGGCGACGAGTTCGGCGCGGGGCGTCTCTTCGACGAAGCCCGATACCCGAAAATTGCTGCGATGGACGCGCAGCAGGATCGCGGTCTCGGGGTCGATCGCGCGCTCGAAGTCCGCGATCCGGGTGCGGTTCGTCGTGCCCACCTCCACGAGCTTCGCGCCGCCCGACGCGATGACGTCGGGCACGCGGAACCCGCCCCCGATCTCGACGAGCTCGCCGCGGGAGACCACGACCTGCTTGCCGTGCGCCAGCGCGGTCAACGCGAGGAGCACGGCGGCGGCGCAGTTGTTGACCACCAACGCCGCTTCGGCCTCACACACGATCGCGAGCAGGTCGGTGACGACGGCCCCGCGCGCGCCGCGCTGCCCGGTGTCGAGCTCGAGCTCGAGCTCGCACCCGCGCGCGACGGCGGCGGCGGCGTCGACGGCCTCGGGCGACCACGGCGCGCGGCCGAGGTTCGTGTGAAGGGCGACGCCGGTGGCGTTGAACACGGGCCTTAGACCGGCCATCAGCCGGTTCGTGCGCGTGACGACCACCTCGACGACGTCTCCCGTGACCGGGGCGCCTGACCTGAGCGCGGCCCGTCGCGCGGCGAGGACGTGCCTCGTCGTGTGGAGGGCCACGGTTCGCGGGAGTACCGAGACGCGCGGGTCGCGCAGGACGGCGTCGACGCTCGGAAGTGTGCGGAGTGCGGGGTCGGACATGGGGATAGGCTACTCCCATGACCGCGTTGGTGTACTTCTTCGTCGCGTTGTTTGCAGCTGCCCTCGCCGGGCGCGCGTGGCTGCAGGACCGCACCGAACCCACGCGTCAGGCGTTCCTCGGCGTCGGGTCGCTCCTCGCCGCGAACTACCTCTCGTTCGCGCTGTCGCTGCTTCCGGGCCTCGGCGGGCTGCGGTTGTTGTCGATGGCCGCCGGCGCCACCCTGCCGGCGTTCGCGCTGTGGTGCGTCGATCGACTGTTCACGCCGCGGGACAACAAGCCGTCCGCGGCGGTGGGGCGCCTGTTTGGCGCGACGTTCATCCTGGTGCCGATAGCGACGTTGGCGCACGCGCTGCTGTTCATCGACAGTCGCGGAAATTCCCCTGCGGAGATCGTCCTCGGCCTGTTCGCCGCGCTCGCGTTCGGGTTTGGCTTGTGGCGCCTGTGGGAGGTGCACGAGGCCACCGACCTCCGCGTCGATCAGATCCGCCTCCGGTACCTGCTCGGAATGTCGGGCGGCGCGGTGGTGTCGACGTTGCTCGAGCAATCGGCGCGCGCCTTGTCGAGCCCGCCCGACCTCTCCCAGCTGTCGCTCGGGTCGCGCGTCGTCGCGCTGCAGGGCTCGCTGCCTCCGGTTGGGGCGTTGTTGTCGGCGGTCGCCGTCTACTTCATGTACCACACGATCGTCGAGTCGCGGCTGCTCGACATGCACGAGCTCTGGTCGCGGCTGTTTACCCTGGTGTTGTCGGCGTTGGCCCTCGTCGCGATCGACGGCATCACGTTGGGATGGTTCGGAACGTTCACCGATCACCCGCTTCACGGCACGTTCCAGATCTTCCTCGGCTCGATGGTGTTCCTCGCGGCCTATGACCCCGTTCGCGAGCACCTCGCGTGGTTCAGCAACCGCCTGTTCAACCAGCGCGGCGCTCAGCTGACCGAGGTGCTCGTCGGGCTGCGAAACCGCATCCCCACGGTGATCTCGACCGCGGGCCTGATCGACGTCCTGTTGTCGCGGCTGCACGCTTCGGGACGGGTCCCGAAGTGCTCGGTGTACCTGTGGGATCCGCGCCTGCAGACGTTCTCGTGTGCGGGTCACCGAGGGTTTGCCGATCAACAACCGCTGGCGGCGATCGCGGCGACGCCGTTCGCTGAGCCGCTCGCCGGCGATGAACCCTGGTATTTTCGCGGTACCGTGACGCGGCTCGCGCGCACGGACAAGGATTGGGCTGACAAGCTGGCCCTGATGGACGCGATGGGCGCGGACCTCACGATCCCGTTCCTGTCGCGCGGTGTGGTGCTCGGGTGGCTCCAGCTTCGCGACGAAGACTGGTCGGACGGGTTCTCGGCCGACGAGATCGAGCGCCTCGCCGACATCGCTGAGCTCGTGTCGATCGTGCTGTCGAACATCCACGATTTTCAGGCGTTGGAAGAGAAACATCGCCTGGCCGCATTGGGCGCGATGGCCGCGGGTCTGGCGCACGAGATCCGCAACCCGCTGGCGGGCATCAAAGGTGCCGCGCAGCTGCTGCAGTCCGAGGGTCTCCCGGCGGAGAGCAAGGAGATGCTGCAGGTGGTGCTCGATGAGACGGATCGCCTGAACGCCGTCGTGAGCCAATTCCTCGACTACGCGCGTCCGTTCGAGCTGACGCGCGACGTGGACCACATCAACGCGCTGGTCGCGCACGTGCTGGTCCTGGTGCGAGCGCAGGGCCTCTCAAAAGGCGTGACGATCGTGGACGACCTCGCGGGCGATCTGCCTGCGCTTCCGCTCGATCGGACGCGGCTCGCGCAGGTGCTGCTCAACCTGTGCCAGAACGGCCTGCAGGCCATGCCGTCGGGCGGGACGCTGCGGGTGATCACGCGGCGGCGCGTGAACCGGGCGAACGACCCCGTGGTCGAGATCGCGGTGTCAGACACGGGGGTAGGCATCGATCCGGCGGACACGGAGAAGCTCTTCGTGCCGTTCTTTACGACAAAGAAGGAAGGCACCGGCCTCGGTCTGCCGATCTGTCAGCGCATCGTACAGGCCCACGGAGGCGAGATCGACGTGCACTCTGTCCATGGGCGCGGCGCGACGTTTACCGTGCGGCTACCGCTCTCCAAGGTCGAAGAGAGCCAGGGCGAGCAGAAGGCTGCGAAGTAGCGGGCGAGCGTCGGTTCAAAACGAGCAGAGCAACGTCGGATCCTGTCCCCAGTCGTCGATCTGGTCGAGGATGGACGGCGCACCCGCCTCGCCCTCGCAGGTCGACGCGTCGAAGTCTCCCGCGATGTGGGCCTCCTCGAACGCGAACCGTCCCCGCAGCGCGTCCGCATCCGACCGCGTCACTTCGAGCGAGCCCGGCGCGCCGAGCGACGGCTGGTAGGTGCGCTGCGTCGTGCCGTAGCCGGGTGTCAGCGAGGAGGAACCGTCGGAGTACCCCTCGTCGATGCCGACGTAGGCGGCCCGCGTGAACGGCGTCACCATTCGCGCGTCTCCCGGAACCGCGCGCGCGTCACCCGGAAAGTAGCCGAGCCCGTCACCGGCCTGGGGCCACCACGCGTCGATCAAGACATGGCGGGCGTCTTCGCGACACGACGCCGCGACGAGCACCACGATCGCCTGTTGCTGGGCGGCCGGTTCGGCAAAGGCCGGGAGCTGGCACGGGAAGTCGCCGTTGGACAGGAACACGCGCGCGTGCACCCAGCCTGGGACCTCGGTGGTTCGTCGCTGCCACGCGGTGCGGATCACGTCGTCGCCGCCGTTCCACGTGAGGTGGCCGGGCGCGCATGCGAACAGGGTGGAGACGAGGAGACCGAGCACGAAAGTTCCTGTCGTGTTGAATATCGCGGGCCGACGACCGTCGAGCAACCAGGAGGAACCATGCCACGGGTTCATCTAAGCTTGCTAATCGCTCTCCTGGCCGCCTCTTCCTCCGCGTTCGCGGCAGATCCTCCGAAGAAGTCGCCGGCTCCACCACCCGCCCAGGCGGCGCGCCCGGCAACCGGTTCGCCTGCTGCCCGCCCTGCGCAGGCGGCTCCGACCGCGCGCCCGGCCCCCACGGCCCCCGCGGGGGTCGCAGCCCGTCCCGTGGCTTCGGCTCCGCCTCGACCTGCTTCGACGCCTGCGGCAGCGCCCGCGCGTCCGGCAGCGCCCACGCGTCCGGTGGCGACAGCGCCGGCGTCGCGTCCGCTTCAGGCCGCCGCACCGGTCGCGCGTCCGCTCCCTTCGGCCCCGGCGTCGCGTCCGCTTCAGGCCGCCGCGCCGGTCGCGCGTCCGCTCCCTTCGGCCGCGGCTCCTTCGCGTCCATCGGAGGCCTCGCCCGCCCCGAATTACCGCTCTGCAGACCCGACGCATCCGGCCTACGACCATCGCCTCGAGCGCCTCCCGGACGGCACCTGGGGCCACGCGATCGACCGCGGACCACACACGACCGAGGGGTCCGGAGGGCCGGCCGTCGCGGGTTCACATTCGCGGCAGTCGGTCACGATCCTGCACGGGCCCGGCGGAAGCGGAGGCTCCGGCGGCCACGACGACTCGCCGGGCGGCGACCGGCCTCCCGAAGATCGGCCTGACCACGGGACGACGCACGATCCGTACACCGGCCCGCGGGGCGACGACGGCGGCGATCATCGGCCCTACACCGGCCCCCGCGGCGACCGACCGGACCATCGCTACGCGCACCCTGACTGTGGCTACGTCTACCACAACGGTGCCCACGCCCCAGGCGCGCCACGCCCGGCCCCCGGGTACTACAACTACAGCCCGTACTACACGAACTGGTGGGTGCATCCGTACTACCGGTGGCAACACTGGACGACGGTCGTCGTCGTGTTCGATTTCTACTCGGACCCGTGGGACGCGTACTGGGTGCCGCCGTACCGCGACGGTTGGATGTGGGTTCCCGGCTACTGGGACTACAACTACTGGGTCCCCGGCTACTGGCAGCCCACCTACGCGGCCCCGCGCGACGGGTACGTGTGGGTGCAGGGCTTCTGGTACGACAGCGCCTACATCGAAGGCTACTGGCGGCCCGAGCGCCGCGTCGAGCCCGAGCAGGACTGGGTCTGGGTCGAAGGCTATTACCTCGAGGACGGCACGTACGTTTGGGGCACGTGGACGCCGAACTTCGCGGGCCCCGACGGGTACGTGTGGGAGTCCGGCTTCTGGGATGGGCAGAACTACATCGACGGCTTCTGGCGGCCCCAGTACCGGAGCGGCTTCCAGTGGATGAGCGCCTGGTACGACACCGACGGCGTCTACCAGTCGGGCTACTGGATGCCCACCGTCGATCGGCCCGGTTCTGTGTGGGTGCCCGGCTGGTTCGACGGCAACGAATGGCAGGGCGGCTACTGGATCAGCGAATCGCAGTACACGGCGGACGATCCGAACACGTGGTCGGCGCCGACGGGCTGGGACGCGGGCTGGGAGGTCGGCCAGGGCTGGGGTTCTGGCGAGGTGATCGACAACCGCTCCGAGTCGGGCGGGTACCTCGTCGATCCGGATTCGGCGCCGGTGCGCAGCGGCTTTGATGACGTCGAGGACGTCCCGCTGGCCATCCCCGTCCGTTAGGAACGGCGTTCGGCTCCACCGTCAAGGC
>CANNIZ010000049.1 GCA_947505245.1 Pseudomonadota bacterium
ACGTGATACCTTCCGCGCCCCTTTAGAGCGTGCACATGGCCGAGACCACCAACGTCATCGGAGATCAGGAGCCGCGCAAGCAGCTGCATCTGCGGCGCGTGCGGCTCGCGGTCGTCGAAGGCCCCGACAAGGGCCCGGCCAAGGTCTACGAAGCCGACGTGGTGCGGATCGGCAGCCGCGAGGGGAACGACATCCACCTCACGGACGACACGGTCAGCCGAAACCATGCGGAGATCGTGCGCACCGAGCAGGGCATCCTGCTGCGCGATCTTGGAAGTACGAACGGCACGTTCGTCGGTCCGGTTCGCATCAAGGAGGTGTTTCTCGGCGACGCGCGCAGGTTCAAGGTCGGCAACACGCAGATCGAGTTCCAGCCCGCAGACGAGGTGATCGACATCGTCGCGTCCGGCGCGACCCGGTTCGAGGGCGTCGTCGGCCGCTCGGTCGCCATGCGCGAGCTGTTTTCCGTGCTCGAACGCGTCGCCAAGACCGAGCTCACCGTGCTCGTCACCGGCGAGACCGGCACCGGAAAGGAGCTCGTCAGCCGCGCCATCCACCAGCGCAGCAACCGCCGCAACGGCCCGTTCATCGTGTTCGACTGCGGCGCCGTCGCGCGCAACCTGGTCGAGAGCGAGCTGTTCGGCCACGAGAAGGGCGCGTTCACCGGCGCCGTCGCGGCCCGGGCGGGCGTGTTCGAGCAGGCCGACGGCGGGACGATCTTCCTCGACGAGCTCGGCGAGCTGCCGATCGAGCTGCAGCCCGCCCTGCTGCGCGTGCTGGAGCAGCGCGAGGTCCGCCGCGTCGGCGATCGCAAGATGCGACCGGTCAATGTACGCGTGGTCGCAGCGACCAACCGCGACCTCAAGGAACAGGTCAGCGAGGGGCTGTTCCGCCAGGACCTGTACTACCGCCTCGCCGTCGTCGAAGTTCACCTGCCGCCGCTGCGCGCGCGGATGGAAGACCTCGACCTCGTCATCGCGCACATCCTCGGCGACACGCCGTTCCCACATGGCGTAAAGGGCATCAGCACCGAGGTCCGGCGCGTGTTCGAGACCTGGCATTGGCCCGGCAACCTGCGCGAGCTGCGAAACGTGCTGCTCCGCGCGATCCCGTTCTCGGACGGCTCGATCATCACGAAAGACGCGCTCCCCGACGCGCTCCGCGCGGCGCCGAACGAGCCCGTCCCCGAGATCGACGCCCACACCGAGGAGCTCGACGAGCCGACCGGTCCCGGTTTGTCACTTCCCGGCGCGGACAAGTCGTTCAAGGAAGCCAAGGACGCGCTACTCGAGAGCTTTGAGCGCTACTATCTTGAAGACCTGCTCCGGCGGGCCGGCGGCAACCTCTCGAAGGCGGCGCGCCTCGCCGGGGTAGACCGGAAGACGATCGCGCGCATGTTGAAGCGCCACGGCATCGGGGACGGCGAGGAATAATGCAAGGCAACGCGCAGCGAGCCGCAGGCGAGCGTAGTCATGAGTGAGGTAGCTCTGGAAGTCCGCGGTCTGTCGCGGAAGTATGGAAGCCGGTTCGCTGTGCGCTCGCTCGACCTCACCGTCCAGGTGGGTGACGTGTACGGGTTCCTCGGGCCGAACGGCGCCGGCAAGACCACCGCGATGCGCGTCGCGCTCGGCCTGATCCGCCGCGACGCCGGCACCGTGAAATTCTTTGGCGACCCGGACGAGGTGCGCGGGCGGCGGCATGTGGGCGCGATCATCGAGATCCCCGCGTTCCACGAGTGGCTCACCGGGCGCGAGAACCTCGAGCTCGCGGCCGCGTATGCCGGCATCCCGAGCAAGGACGCTCCCGCCGAGATGGCGCGGGTGCTCGACCGGGTCACCCTCGCCGAGCGGGCCGACGACAAGGCCGGCACCTACTCGCTCGGCATGAAGCAGCGCCTTGGCATCGCGCGCGCGCTGCTCGGTCGGCCGCGGATGCTGATGCTCGATGAGCCCACGAACGGGCTCGATCCGCGCGGCATGCGCGAGATGCGCGACCTGATCCGCTCGCTCGCCCTGCACGACGCGATCACCGTGTTCATCTCGACCCATCTGCTCGCCGAAGTCCAGCAGATCTGCAACCGCGTCGGCATCATCAACCAGGGAACGCTGGTGGCCGAGGGCACCGTCGAACAGCTCCTCTCCGAGAAGCGGGCCAGCATCCTCGAGCTCGCGTCCAGCGACGCCGAAGGCCTGAAGCGCGTGCTCGACGGCATCGAAGGCGTCGAGATCGTCGGCCCCGGCGAGTCGGGCCGCCTCCGCATCGGTCACGGGCAGATCCCCGTCGCCGACATCGCAAAAGCCGTCGTCTCCGCGGGCGTCCCGCTCGACGCGATGGTGCCCATTCAGCGCAACCTCGAGGACGTGTTCCTTGAAGTGACGAGGACCTGAGATGACCGGAGCCCATTTTTTTGCAGTGGTTTCGGCCGAGATTCGCAAGCTGTTCTCACGCTCGTCCACGCGCTTCGGCGTGCTGTTTGCGATCCTGCTAGGGCTCGGCGTGCCGCTCACCGCGGGCTTCTTCCGGTGGGTAGCCGAGCAGGCCATGGACAAGCCGGGGCAGCTGCAGGGGCTCGACCCGTCGTACGTCGTGTTCGCGACGCTCTACATCCGCAACTTCTTCCTGATGCGCATCATCCTGATCATGGTCGGCGCGCTGTCGCTGGCCGGTGAGTACCAGACGCGCACGCTGCGCGAGGACGTGCTGCGGCCCGTGCACCGCTCGGTGCTGCTGTTCGCGAAGTGGTTGGCACTCGTCGCGTTCATCGCGGTGACGCTGATCGTGTCGCTCGCACCCGCCACGGCGCTGTCGGTCGTGGCGTGGGGCACCGCGGGCGACTGGCAACACGTGCTGCTCGGCTGGCTCGCCACCCTCGCGTGCGACGCCGGCTTTGCGGCGCTCGTGCTCGCGGTCGCCGTCGTACTCCGTAGTGTCGCGGGCACGATGGTGGGAATGTTCCTGTTCTACTTCGCGAACGTGGCGCTCGGCTGGGGGCTGATCATCATCGCGAACCTGCCGTTCCTGAAGCTGCCGGACTGGGCGCGCGACGCGCTCGCGAACGTCGGCCCCTACCTGCCGCCCGCCGCGTATGACGCGTGGACGGGCGCGTCGCCGGCGTCCGAGTTCGCGGGCACGGGCTTTGGCGCGCTCGCGGTGTATGGACTGCTCGCATATATCGTCGCGGACCGCGTGTTCGCGCGGATCGACGTGCCTTAGGCCTTCTTCAGGCTGTCGGCTGCGGACTGGCCGAGCGTCTGGATGTCGTCGAGCGAGAGGTCGGTCTTGAACGTGCCGGCGCAGCCGCTGCACTTCACGGTAGACTCGCGCATCTGGCGGAACGGCACGATGTTGAACAGCAGCCAGTGCGACGACGCTTCGGAGCCGGCGCAGTCGTCTTTGTCACCAACGCAGGTCGGACAGTACATGCGGATCGTGCGGCTCTCGGTGTTCGCCTTGTAGCTGATCATGGTTCCTCCGACGCGGAGACTACACCAGCGGCGGGCCTCACGAGCGGACGCGGCAAGACCATCGATGATCGGTGATCATCCTGACTGATCTTGCCGGTTTTTGAGGTTTCGCCGGCAACATCGACGACGATGACCCGGTCATCCGCGGGGGTCTTGCCGCGAAAGGGCAGAGAACGGGCAGAAAACCGGCAAGAGCGACGACCACGATCGGACCTCCCGGGCGACCTTGCCGCGCTCAGGGCGGCCACTCGATCGTGCGGAACAGGTGGTTCAGCCGCTGGCCAGCTCGGCATTCAACGAGCGAACCCACGCGACCTCCCCTACCACCGACCCGCGGCGACAAGCAGCTCGTAGGCGGCCACGTCCCGGTTCATCCGCTCGACGATGCGGTCGAGGCGGGCCTTCGTCACGTAGATCTCGGCCTGATCGACCTGAATCCACGGCACCTGCTCGGCTTCGAAGCTGCGCTTCGCGAGCTCGAGCGTCTTGTCGGCGAGCTCGACCTCCCGCTCGGTGGCCTCCGCCGCCTTCGTCGCGCGCTGGTACTTCTCCCACGCGTTGCGGACCTCGCTCTCGGCGGTGATCTCGGCCTTGTCGTGCGCGAGCTCGGCCATGTGGCTCTGCACCGCGTACTCGCGCGCCTTGGCGAGCCGGTAGCCGCCGTCCCACAGCACCCAATTCCCCTCGAGAACGACCATCCACGGAGTCTTGTTGTCCGCCGAGAAGCCAGAGTTCTCCGTGTAGACCTGCGTGAACCGACCGGTGATCTCGGGCGCCCAGCCCATCAGGTTCGCCTTGCTCTGCAGGCGCGACGCGAGGATGCGGTCCTGCGCGGCGACCACGTCCGGACGCTCGGTCCGCGCGCTCGCGACGGCCTGCTCGAGGTCGTCGGGCACGGTCGGCGGCGTCGGCAGCTCCACCGGCGTGTCGCGCGGGAGGCCCGTGAGCGCGTTGAACACCTCCTCGACCTGCATGCGCCCTTCGCGCGCCGCCGCGACGTCCCGGTGCGCCTGGGACAGCGCCAGCTCGGCCTGGAACACGGGGAGATCGTTCGTGGTCTCGGCGAGACGCGCGCGCTTCGCTAGCGCGAGGCCGTCTTCGGCGATCTTCTCGGCAGCCGCAGCCAGCGCCTCACCTTCGCGGGCCGCGTAGACGCCGTAATAGGTTCGCACCACGCCGAGGTGAAGCTGGGACGTGAGCCGCGCCTCGTCGTTCTCCGCTGCGTCGACGACGTGGTAGGCAGCGAGCAGCCCCGGCACCGCGACCCCCGAGAACAGCGACTGCTGGACGGTGATGGAGCCCTGCGCGTAGCGTTTGGGCTGGACGACGATGGGATCGCTGGGCGGGATCAGGTCCTGGAGCTCGGGCGGGATCATCGACGAGAAGTCGAGTGCGATCTCTTGTTTGTTCCAGGTGTACTGACCGTTCGCCACGAGCTTGGGCGACAGCAGCGACCACGCCTGGGCGGGCAGCGTCCGCGTCGCTTCGGTCTGCGCGCGGACGAGCCCGAGGTCGACGCTCTGGTGATCGGCCGCCGTCAGCGCCTCGTCGAGGGTGGCCGCCTGCGAAGACATCGTCAAAAACGCAACGAGGGCGATGGTCGTCATAACTTACCCGCGGGTCAGGAATGGTCAATAACCCGCGGGTCGTGGGTGGCAACACCGCCCCCTGCGCGTGCTACCTGTCATCCTGCAGATCGCCGCTGGTGTTGCCCTGGTACGTGACCGTTTGCAGGGTCGGGCTTCCGCTGTTGATGATGATTCCAAAGCCCTCGGCGTGGTGCACGAACGCGTTGCTGATCGTGGGCGAGCTGCCGTCGATCGTCACGTTCGCGTCGCTGTACATGCCGCCCGCGTAGCCGATGTCGACGTGGGTGAGGACGGTCGACGCGTCGATCAGGTCGGGCTTCAGGAGGATGCCGGTCCAGGCGCCCGTCTGCTCCGCCGTGCCCGTGAACACGACCGGCGCGAGCGCGGTCCCGTTGGCCATCAGGCCGCCCGCGTCACCGTTCCCGACGTACAACCCACGGTTGTTGGCGAACGCCAGCACCACGCCGGCCTCCAAGGTGAGCACGGGGGCCGGTCCCGTCGCGGATCGCACCTGGACATCGGTCAGGAGCTCGTACGGGACGCCGAGATCCCCCCAGGTGGCGCTCTTGTCCACGGTCGAGTCTCCGTCGATCATCACCGCGTTCAGGTCATTCCCCACGTAGTCACCCATCTCGGGAATGGACGCGACGCCAAACAGCCTGACGTCGCCGGAAACCTCGCAACCGGTCACCAGGAGCTCGGTGCTTGCCGCATCGAACTTCGCGCTCGCCGCGAGTTGGAAGCCGGCGTTCTCCGCACCGCGAAGGGTCACGTGGTCGACCTTCAGGGTCGCCTCCTCGACGAACAAAGCGCTCTCGCTGTACATGCCGCCAGCGTCGGAGATCTCCGTCCAGGTGAGCGATGCCTTCGCGTCCACCGTCGTGTCGTAGTAACGGACACCCGTCCAGAGGCCGCGCTGCTCGGAGGTCCCGCGAAGGATGACCGGGGACGCTTCGGTTCCGGCGGTGATGAAGCCGCCGGGTCCACCCTCGTAGCCGACGTAAATACCGGTGTTGGACGCCATCACGACCTCGGTGCCAGCTCCGAGAGTCAAAGTCGCCGCGCTCGTGGTGCCTTCGACACGCAATTCCCCCTGGACGAAGTAGGGAACGCCGAGGTCGGTCCAGGTCGCGTCGTGGTCGACGTCACCCCCTTCAACGTACAGCTCCGCGTCGTCGTTGCCGGTCAACGACAGTCCGCTCAACGGGATCGAGTCGGCGTTGGCAGCTTCGATCCAACCGGGAATCGGCGCATCATCGACCACGAGCCCGGCGCTGCCTGCGGAGAAGCGCGCTCCGTGCAGCAACTTGAAGCCGGCGTCCTCGACGTGATGGATCCCGACGTTGTTCACACGGATGTCTACGTCATCGACGAACAGCGCCGCATCTGCGTACATGCCGCCCGCGTCCTCGATCGTGAGCTCGGCGAGGCGGCTCTCGGTCGTGGCCGCTTCGATGATGATGCCCGTCCACGTACCACGACCCGAAAGCGCAGCTCCGTGCATACGAATCGGATGGTCCGCTGTGCCCTCGGCGAGCAGCTGGCCGCCTGCTCCGTCCCTCCCAATGTACAGCCCGATATTCGCGACAAACCGCAGCTCCGCGCCGGGGGCGATCGTGAGCGTCGCGCCATCCACGTAGACGTCACACGTGACGTCGTGGACGCCCGGCCCCCAGGTCTGCGCGGTGGTGATCTGCCCACAATGCTCGGTGGGGTTGACGATGGCGGTGTCGGTGTCCGCCGTGTCGGTGTCCCCGGGGTTGGTGTCGTCGCCGGTGTCCGAAGGTTGCGGACACGCGACCAGCGCGAGGGTGAACAGGATTGTCGAGCGTTACATGCGGCCTCCACGAGAGACGCCGCCCAAAAATGCAACGGTTGTGCCACGCGACGGGTCCGCCACGTTCGTCGTATGGTGGCGCAACGGAGCTCCCATGCATGCCGCGATTGAATCTGCAGACCGCTACGGTGCGCACAACTACCACCCGCTCGACGTGGTGCTGGTTCGCGGGGAGGGCGCCTATGTGTGGGACGCCGACGGAAAGCGCTACCTCGACTGTCTCTCCGCCTACTCCGCCGTGAACCAGGGACATTGCCACCCGAAGATCGCCGCCGCGATGATCGAGCAATGCCAGCGCCTCACGCTGTCGAGTCGTGCATTTCACAACGATCGCATGGGGCCATTTCTGCACAGGTTGTGCGAAGCGACCGGCTTCGAGAAGGCCCTGCTGATGAACTCCGGCGCCGAAGCCGTGGAGACCGCGATCAAGGCGGTGCGCAAGTGGGGCTACAGCAAGAAGGGCGTGCCCGATGGCAAGGCCGAGATCATCTGGTTCGCCGACAACTTCCACGGGCGCACCACCACGATCGTCGGGTTCTCGACCGAGCCCCAATACAAGCACCAGTTCGGTCCGTTCGGTCCGGGGCACGTGATCGTGCCGTACGGCGACATCGAAGCGCTGCGCGCGGCGATCACCCCGAACACCGTCGCGATCGTCGGCGAGCCGATTCAGGGGGAGGCCGGCATCATCCAGCCGCCCGATGGCTTCTGGCGCGCCGCCCGCGCGCTGTGCGACGCGAACAACGTCCTCCTCGTGCTGGACGAGATCCAGACCGGCCTCGGCCGCACCGGAAAGCTGTTCGCGTTCGAACACGAGGGAATCCGCCCCGACGCGGTGACGATCGGCAAGGCGCTTTCCGGCGGCTTCTACCCGGTGAGCGCGTTCCTCGCGTCGGACGCGGTGATGGACGTGTTCCACCCGGGTGACCACGGCTCCACGTTCGGCGGCAACCCGCTCGCGTGCGCCGTGGGTCTCGCCGCGCTCGACGTGCTGATCGACGAGCAACTGCCGCAGCGGGCGGCGGAGCTCGGGCCATGGTTCCTCGACGAGCTTCGCCGCATCCCGAGCCCGCACGTGCGCGAGGTGCGCGGCAAGGGGCTGCTGATCGGCGTCGAGATCAAGCGGGAGAGCGGAAAGGCACGCCCGTTCTGCGAGCGGTTGAAAGACCGCGGCGTGTTGTGCAAGGAGACGCACGATCAGGTGATTCGGTTTGCACCGCCGCTCATCGTGCAGAAGGCCGATCTGGAGCTCGCCCTGGAGCAGGTCCGGGCCGTCCTCACCTGACAACCGCTGCGGCACGTGCGTTGCACCTGCCTGCTCCGAGGCTCGCTCTTGCGCGGCCATCGGAGGTCTCGTGGGATCCCACAAACAAGTCAGATTTCATGCGGACGCCCGGGAGCGCGTTCTCCGCGGCGCCACCGCGCTGGCCGACGCCGTCCGCATCACGCTTGGTCCGAAGTCCCACTGCGTGTTGATCGGCAAGAAGTGGGGAAATCCGATGGTGGTTGACGACGGCGTCACGATCGCGAAGGAGTTCGACCTGAAGGACCCCGAGGAGAACCTCGGCGCCCGGATGCTTCGAGAAGCCGCGGTGCGCACGGGAGACGCCGTCGGCGATGGCACGTCGACGTCCACGGTCCTCGCCCACGCGATCTACGCAGACGGCGTTCGCAACGTCGTCGCCGGCGCGTCCGCGATCGACTTGAAGCGGGGACTCACGCTCGGATTGGAGGCCGCGATCGCGGCGCTCACCGCCCAGAGCAAGCCCGTGCAGACGCACACCGAGAAGGCGCAGGTCGCGACGATCTCCGCACACGGCGACACGTCGGTCGGGGAGCACGTCGCGGACGCCCTCGACAAGGTCGGCAGCGACGGCGTCGTCACCGTCGAAGAGGCGAAGGGAATGGAGACCGAGCTCGAGGTCGTCGAGGGCATGCGGTTCGATCGCGGCTACCTGTCGCCGTACTTCGTCACCGATCAAGCGCGCATGGAGTGCATCCTCGAGCAGCCCTACATCCTGGTGCACGACAAGCGGATCGGCACATTGAAGGACCTGTTGCCGATCCTCGACAAGGTCGCGCAGGAGGGCCGGCCGCTGCTGGTCATCGCCGAAGACGTCGATGGCGAGGCTCTCGCCACCCTGGTCGTGAACAAGCTGCGCGGCGCGCTGCTCGCCGTGGCCGTGAAGTCGCCCGGCTTCGGGGACCGTCGAAAGGCCATGCTCGAGGACATCGCCGCCTTGACCGGCGCGACCGTGATCGCCGAGGAGACCGGCCGCACGCTCGAGAAGGCCTCCGAAGCCGATCTCGGCTCCGCGCGCCGCGTCGTCGTGGACAAGGAAAACACCACGATCGTGGGCGGGGGCGGCTCCCGCGAGGCGATCAAGGCCCGCGTCGCCCAGATCCGCACGGCCATTGACGAGACGACGAGCGACTACGACCGCGAGAAGCTCACCGAGCGGCTCGCGCGCATCACCGGCGGCGTGGCGGTGATCCGCGTGGGCGCGCCGTCCGAGGCGGAGATGAAGAACCGCAAGGACGCGTACGATGACGCGATCCATGCGACGCAGGCGGCGATCGAGGAGGGCATCGTACCGGGCGGCGGCGTCGCGCTGCTCCGGTGCACGAAAGCCCTCGAGGCCGCTGCGGCCGCCAACGAAGGTGACGTCCGCACCGGCATTCGAATCCTCGCGCGCGCGCTCCAGTCCCCGATCCGCCAGATCGCGCTGAACTCCGGAGTCGACGCGGGCGTCGTGGCCGAGAAGGTGCTGTCCGCGGAGGGCGCGTGGGGCTTCGACGCGGCGAAGAGCGAGTACTGCGACCTGGTCGCTCGCGGCATCGTCGACCCGACCAAGGTGCTGCGCACCGCGCTCGCGAACGCGGTGAGCGTGTCTTCGACGCTGCTGCTGTCGGACGCGACGATGGTGGAGATCGACGACCCGAAGGACGAGCGCGGCGGGGGCGAGCCGCCGATGATGTAAGATCGCCCGATGCACCACGTCCTGATCGCCCTGATTGCAGCCGGCTGTTCGACCTCGGAAGGCGACGACACGGACACCGTCGTCGTCGACAACCCGCTCGAAGACCCGGTGGACGGCCCGCCCGCCGGCAACCCGAACGCCGAGGCCACCTGCGAGGTGCCTGCCGACGCCGGCCTCGAGGACGTGTCCACCCCGCGCACGGTCGTAGGGGACGGCACACCCGCGAGCTGCACCAGCGCGGCCGTCGTGAGCGCCGTGGCGGCCGGCGGCGTGATCACGTTCGACTGCGGGCCCGACCCGCTCACGATCACGCTCGACCAGACCGCGAAGGTGTTCAACGACACCGGGCCGCGCATCGTGATCGACGGCGGCGGGAAGATCACGCTGTCCGGCGGTGGCCAGCGTCGAATCCTGTACATGAACACCTGCGACGAGGCCCAGGTGTGGACGACCGACCACTGCCAGGACCAGGATCACCCGCAGCTGACGCTGCAGAACCTCACGTTCATCGACGCGGACTCCGCGTCGGAGACCGAGTACGACGGCGGCGGCGCGGTGTGGGCGCGCGGCGGCCGGCTCAAGCTCGTGAACACGCGCTTCTTCCGCAACGGCTGCGCGCTCGAGGGGCCAGACGTCGGCGGCGCGAGCGTGCGCGCGTTCAGCCAGTCCGGCGGCCTGCCGGTGTACGTCGTGAACACCACGTTCGGCGGCGCGGAGGACCTCGGCAACACCGGCAGCAACGGCGGCGGCGTCAGCAGCATCGGCGTGTCGTGGACGATCATCAACAGCCTGTTCTCGCACAACCACGCGGTCGGAAACGGCGGCAACCCGTCGCAGCCGAACACGCCCGGCGGCGGCAGCGGCGGCGCCATCTACAACGACGGGAACACGATGACGCTGTCGCTGTGCGGCACGCGAATCGAGGCGAACGACGTCGTCCAGCACGGCAGCGCCATCTTCTTCGTCACCAACGACCACACGGGCGACGTGCGCATCGACCGCTCAGTGATCACCCGCAACGTGGGCGGCTCCTGGTACCCGACGTGGCCGCAGATCTCGAACCACGACGACACGCCGATCGTGGTGACCGATTCGGTCATCGAGTAGCGCTAGGGCGCTGCGGTCCCGATGAACACGGGGTCGTTCGGTTCGTTCAGCGCGTCCCATCGCCGCCAAAGCTCGACCTCTGACGGGACGCCGTCGAACTCGGCGACGTGCATCGTCACGTCGTACAGGCAGTCGCAGTCCGGCACCACGTTCGGATGCAGATCCACGGGCTGCACCAGCACGCCGAGCGCCGTCCCGTCGATGCGCGCGAAGGCCTCGACGTCCTGCTCGCACCGGAAGTGCGCCTCGCGGTACACGACCTCGACCGGCGCAGTGAAGTCGACCTCCACGCGCTCGTCGTAGTCCTCATATGGGTTCCCGGCGCACTCCTGCTGGACAAGGTCGGCGATGGGGACCGCGTCCTCCCACCCCTCCGGCAGGTCAGGTCCACACCCAAAAAACGTGGAAATGATCACATCGGCTCCTCTTCGGTGGGGAATTCACCGGTGACGGCCTGCGCTGGCAACGCGAACACGACGGTGGTTCCGCTCCCGTACCTGGAGTTGATGCGCAAGGCGCCGCCCATCTGCTCGGCGACCTCGCGCGCCACCGCGAGGCCGAGGCCCGACCCGCCGCGCGTCGAGAAATGCGGCTCGGTCACGTGCGGCAACACGTCCGCGGGGATGCCGGGTCCATCGTCGGCCACCGCGAGCTCGACACCGTCGTCGACGACCCGGGCGCTCACGGTGACCGAGCCCCCGTGTCCGACCGCGTTGTCGAACACCTCCGCGACCGCCTGCGCCAGCCGACCGGGGTGACCGTGCAACAGGACATCTTCGAGGCGTCCCTTCGTGACCTGCGCGCCCGAGATTCGCAGCGCGAGATCGACGACGCTGGACAGCTCGAACCCCAGCAGGTCGCGTGAACCGGCCACCAGCTCAAGGTCGTGAGCGATGCGTTCGACCCGCTCCAATCCCGCGCGCGCGTAGCCGATCGAGTCGTGGTCGGTGACCGTCTCGAGCTCGCGGAGTTGCGAGCGCACGTAGGCGAGCGGAGTCCCGAGTTGCTCGGCGATTCGGGTCGCGAAGCGACCGACGGACTCCATTCGCTCGGCCGCTGCGATCCGCCCGCGCGCTCTTCCCAAGGCGTCGATCCGCTCCCGCAAGTCCCTCACGAGCTGCGCGTTTTCGAGCGCGAGCGAGACGTGACCCGCCAGGACAGTGGCCCGCTCGGTCTCGCGCGCCGTGAACGGGTGGGGTCCAGCGGTCCGAACCAACCACAATTCACCGTAGAGCCGGTTCCTTGCCACCAGCGGGAGGCCCAGCACCCAGCGCGACCCTACCAGGCCCCGAAACGGAGCCCGGTCGCCCGACACCTGGCCCATCGGGAGGTTCGCCGTGTCGCACCCGCCCGCGACGATCCGCCCGGACGCGTCGGTGACCACGGCGGCCTCCGCCTGCAGGGCTTCGCGCGCGACATTCAACACGAGGGGAACGAGGTCCTCAGCTTCGAGCGTGCCGGAGACCACCGCCGTCGCGCGGGTAAGCGCCGAGGTCTCCTGCAGGTGACGATGCTCGGCCGCCCGCCGCACCATCGCCACGAACGCCTCCCGGCTCGCGGGCTTCGCGATGAAGTCCAACGCCCCGCAGTGCATCGCCTCCACCGCCTCGCCGACGCTCGACTCGGCGGTAACGACGATCACGGGCATCGAAGGCGCCTCGTCTCGCACATGGGCGAGCAGTCGCTGGCCCTGGCTGTCTCGGACGGCGATCCCACACACGAGGACGTCCACGACCTCGGCCTCGAGGATGGGGACCGCGGCTGCGAAGCCGTCGGCCGTCCACACGCGGAAGCCCGCGTCGATCAGCCACAGCGACTCGGCGACGCGCGTCGCCGGGTCCTGGTCGACGAGCAACACACGGTCCATGACTCCTCCAGTTCAGCGTTTGGCCAGCACGGCCTCGAGATAGGCCGTGCAGGCGCGAATGGTGAGGATCTTCGGGTAGTGGGCCTCCGGGACGTCCACGCCGAGCGCCTCGTGCAGGGCGTCGACGAATCGCAAGAAGTCCATCGAGTCGAGGTCGAGCGCGTCGCGGTACGCCTCGTCCCGATCCAGGCTGCCGGGGTCGGTCCCGGGCGCAGCCTTCGCGAGCTTCTGGATCACGACGGCCTCGATGTCTTCGCGTTTCACGGCTTCTCCGGATCTTCGAGGAACGCCACCACCGACGCGAGGAAGCGGCCGGCGCGGTGCCCGTCGGTCACGCGGTGGTCGGCGGCGAGCGAGATCGTCACCACGGGCCGCGGGACGACCACACCGGCGACGACCCACGGCCGATCGACGACCTTTCCGAACCCGACGATCGCGACCTGCGGCGGCACGATCACCGGGACGTTCACCTCCACGCCGCGGTCGCCGAGGCTCGTGACCGTAATCGTCGCCTCGCCCATCTCGGTCGCGGTGAGCTTCAGCCCGCGCGCGCGGTCGACCAGATCGGCCATCGCGCGCATCACGCCGTCCACGTCGAGCGTGTCGGTGTCGTGGATCGCGGGCGCGACGAGGCCACCCCCGCGAAGGGCCACCGCGACGCCGACGTGGACGTATGGCAGCGGAGGCGCGGACTCACCCGTCCAGTGCGCGTTCAACTCGGGGACGGCGCGCGCAGCACGCGCGACCGCGCGCACGAACAACGCGCCCGGCAGGACGCGATCGGTGACGCTCCGGGCTTCATTGCGAGCGGACAGCCACGTGAGCGCAGGTCCGAGATCGACGGTGTGCGCGAGGTAGAAGTGTGGGATCTCCCGTTTGCTGCGGGTCATCGCGGCGGCGATCGCCTGGCGCATGCGGTCGGGCCTGGGCGTGCTGGTGACCTCGGCGGCTGCGCGGTCGACATCGGCGCGCACGATCACGCCGCCGTCGCCGGTGCCGTGCACCTTGGTGACGTCCACACCCAGCGCCTTCGCGACCGTGCGCGCGAGGGGCGTCGCGTGAACGCGGGCCGCTGCGGGCGGAGGTGCCTGCACCGGGGAAGGCGCCGACGGCACGGCCGCGATCGAGCCCGCGGACGCGATCGACGCGAGCGGCGTGCCGACCGGGACCTTCGCGTTCACCGCGACGAGAAGGGTCTCGACGACGCCCTCGTCGAACACCTCGACCTCGATCACGCCTTTGTCGGTCTCGACCTCGGCGATGATGTCCCCGCGATGCACGACGTCGCCGGGCTGCTTGCGCCACGCGACGAGCGTGCCCGCCGCCATGTCGGCGCCGAGCGAGGGCATCCTAAATTCGCCCATGGAGCACCCCCTTCACCGCGTCCACGATGCGCGCGGGGCTCGGAAGCGCGGCGTCCTCGAGGTGCTTCGCGTACGGCACCGGGACCTCGACGCTGCACACGCGCGCGACCGGCGCGTCGAGCTCGTAGAACGCCCGCTCGACAAGGGTCGCGCACACCTCCGCGGCGAGGCCACCGGTCTTCCAGCTCTCGTCCACGAGCACGGCGCGATGGGTGCGCGTGACGGTCGCGACGATCGCGTCGACATCGAGGGGGCGCAAGCACCGCAGATCGAGCACCTCGACCTCGATGCCCTCCTTGGCGAGCAGTTCGGCCGCAACGAGCGACTTCGACAGCGAGCCTCCGTGCGTGATGATCGACGCGTCGCGACCCGGGCGGCGCACGATCGCGTGCCACGGCGACACGGGCGGCGCGTCTTCGTCGAGGTCGCCTTCGGTGGGGTACAGCACCTGATTCTCGACGATCACGACCGGATCGGGATCGTCGAACGCGGCGAGCACCATGTCGCGCGCGTCTTGAACCGTCGCGGGCGCGAGGACGCGCAGGCCGGGGACATGCGCGAACCAGTTCTCCAGGCTGTGGCTGTGCTGCGCTCCAAGCTGACGTCCGGCGCCCGTGGCCATGCGCACCACGAGCGGCACGCTGACCTGGCCCGCGGTCATGTGACGGAGCGTCGCTGCGTTGTTCACGAGCTGATCGAGCGCCAGGAGCGCGAAGTTCACCGTCATGATCTCGACGATCGGGCGCAGGCCGCCCATCGCCGCGCCGATAGCCGCACCGACGAAGCCGTTCTCCGCGAGCGGCGCGTCACGCACCCGCTCGGGACCAAACTCCTCGAGCAGACCCGCGGAGCACGCGTACGCGCCCCCGTAGCGGCCAACGTCTTCGCCGAGCAGGAACACGCGAGGGTCGCGCCGAAGCGCGTCGCGGAGCGCGGTTCGAACCCCTTCGCGGTAGGTCGCGCGCCTCATGGCGCACCTCGCGCCGACACGTCGTGCGTGTACACGTCCTTCGTCAGATCCTCGATGGGTTCGAGGCCACCCTGCTCGGCGAACGCGACCGCCGCGTCCACCTCGGCCATCGCCGCCGCGTCGATCGCGTCGAGGTCGGCGCGCGCCGCGAGGCCTTCCGCGAGCAGGTATTCGGCGTACAGCGCGAGCGGATCACGCGCCTTCCATCGCGCGATCTCGGTCTTGTCCCTGTACTTGTCCGCGTCGTACATCGAATGCGCGCGAAAGCGGTAGGTCATGAATTCGAGGAAGCGCGGCCCGTCGCCGCGGCGGATCGCCTCCAACGCTCGCGTCGCCGCCTGCTCGACCGCGACCACGTCCATCCCGTCCACCCGCTCCGCGACGATGCCGTGCGCGCGCGGCTCGTGCGTCAGCTCCGTGTCGGCCGCGTGGGCCGACAACGCCGTCCCCATCGCGTACTGATTGTTCTCGCACACGAACAATACCGGGAGCTTCCACAGCGACGCGAGGTTGAGCGCCTCGTGGTACGCGCCCTCCTCGGTGGCCCCGTCCCCGAAGAAGCAGGCAGTCACCCCCGCCCGGCCGAGCGTCTTGTCGGCGAGCGCGAGCCCGACCGCGATCGGCAGCCCTCCTCCCACGATCGCGAACCCTCCCCAGAACCGCCGGCTCACGTCCGCGATGTGCATCGAGCCGCCGCGACCGCGCGCGCAGCCGTTGCTCCGACCGAACATCTCGGCCATGAGCGCGCCCGCATCGACGCCGCGCGCGAGGGCGTGGCCGTGCTCGCGGTAGGTCGCTACGATCTGGTCGTCGTCGGTGAGCGCCCCCATGACGCCCACACCGACGGCCTCCTCTCCGATGTACAGGTGGAGAAAGCCCCGAATCTTGGTCTGGCTGTACAGCTCGGCGCAGCGCTCCTCGAAGCGCCGAATGCGCACCATCTGCCGCATGCGCTCAAGCGGTTCGGGCGTCATTTCGACGACTCGAGCGTCGAGAGGTCACCCTCGGGCAATCCGAGCTCCCGCGCGCGCAGCAGCCTCCGCAGCACCTTTCCGCTCCGCGTGCGCGGCAACGACGGGACGATGCTGAGCTCCTTGGGCGCCACCGCCGTGCCGAGGCGCTTGCGCGCCCACCCCAACAATTCGTCGACGAGCTCGGTCGAGGACTTGCACCCGGGCTTGAGCGCCACGAACGCCTTCACGATGTTTCCCGCGACCGCGTCGGGTTTGCCGATCACGCCGGCCTCAGCGACGACCGGGTGCTCGAGCAGGGCGCTCTCGACCTCGAACGGACCGATCAGGTGCCCGGCGCTCTTGATCACGTCGTCCGCGCGCCCGACAAACCAGAAGTACCCGTCAGCGTCGCGCTTCGCGAGATCACCGGTGAGGTACCAACCGCCCACGAAGCACTTCTCGTAGCGCTCCGGCTCGTTCCAGTAGCCGACGAACATCGATGGCCAACCTTTCTTTATGGCGAGCTCGCCCTCGGCGTCCGGCGCGTCGATCACCTCGACACCCTTCGCCGTGCGGCGGACGATCGCCGCTTCCACGCCCGGGAGCGCCTTCCCCATCGACCCCGGACGGATCTCCATCGCGGCCGTGTTCGCGATCAGGATGCCGCCCGTTTCGGTCTGCCACCAGTTGTCGTGAAACGGCCGTCCGAAGGCCTGCTCGCTCCACACGACCGCGTCGGGGTTCAGAGGCTCGCCGACGCTCGCGAGGAACCGCAGCGACGAGAGGTCCCGCTTCTTGGCGGCTTCCATCCCCGCCTTGATCAACATGCGAATCGCCGTCGGCGCCGTGTACCAGACGCTCACCCGCTCACGCGACAGGATCTCGTACCAACGATCGCCGTCGAAGTCGCTTTCGTCCACGATCATGGTCAAACCGCAAACCAGCGGCGCGATGATGCCGTACGACGTGCCCGTGACCCAGCCGGGATCTGCCGTACACCAGAACACGTCGTCCGCGTGAAGATCGAGCGCGTAGCGGCCGGTGAGGTGGTGCATGAGCACGGCCTCGTGCACGTGCAAGGCACCTTTCGGCGTGCCTGTCGTTCCGCTCGTGAAGTGAAGCAGCGCTGGCGTGTTCGCGGGGGTGGGGCCGATGGCGTACGTGCCCGCGTGCATGTCCATGGCGGCCGCCCAACTCTCGTCCACGAGCACCACGTCGCGCAACGATTCGAGCTGCGCGCGCACCGGACGGACCTTGCGGTCGTACAGCGCGGGGGTCGTGACCAGCACGCGGCCTCCACCGATACGGATGCGCGAGGCGATCGGATCAGGCCCGAAGGCCGAGAACATCGGACAGAACACGGACCGATGCGCCAGCGTCCCGAGGGCGGCCACATACAGCTCCGGCACCCGCGGGAGCAGCGCGTACACGCGCTCCCCTTCGCCAACGCCCATCGCGTTCAGCGCGTTCGCGAACTTCGCGACCCGCACGGCGAGGTCCGCGTAGGTGATGTCGAGCCGCTCGCCGTGCCGTCCGAGCCACCGGACGGCGACCTTCTTGCCTTGCGTGCGCGCATGCCGAAACACGGCCTCGTGCGCGATGTTCCAACCCCCACCGGGGAGGCCGTCCAGGCCTTCGCGCGCCCGCGCCCAGGTGAACCGACGCCGCGCCGCGTCGTCATCGAGCAGGTTCGGAGCCACTTCGTTTGGACGCCTGGTCGTGACGATCCGTGGCCAGCGCTCTTCCATGCAGACCTCTTGCAAACCCGATGCAAGGCGTATGCCACATTGAAGGCCCTGAAGATCCCGTTTCCACCGCACCGAGCGAGGCGCCGTGCGCACCCACCCACGGCGATCTGTGCGACTTGCCACAGCCCCGGGGGAAGAAACGTTTAGGCGACGCCGATTTCCCGGAGGCGACGGAGGAGGAACTCCTTCGCGGTCACGGGCGAGCCGTAGCCGGCCTTCATCGGCGTGATCACGTGGTCCGGGTGCGGGTGCAGGAAGAACGGCATCGACAGCCGCCCTCCATCTGCGCCCTCGGGGTTCACCACGCGGTGCGTCGTCGAAGGCAGCCGCCCCGCCGTGAGCAGCTGCATCATGTCGCCGGTGTCGCACACCATCACGTCGGGAGGCGTCATCACGGGGATCCACTTCCCTTCGCGCGTCATCAGCTCGAGGCCCGGCTGGGTGGACGCTGGCAACACCGTCATCAGGTTGATGTCTTCGTGCTGCGCGGCGCGGATGGCGCCGGCCGGCGCCGGTCCACCGAGGTCTGGATAGTTGATCACGCGCAGCACGCTGTTGCCGTCCTGCACCATGCTCCGGAAGAACGGCGGCTGCTTGCCAAGGTACTCGCCGACCGCGTCGAGCAGACGCAGCGCGAAGTCTTCGAGCGCGTAGAACAGCCGAAGGAACGAGGGCTCGAACCCAGGCACCTCGACGGGGAACTGGTTCACCGGGATCTCGTTGCGCAACGCGAGCGGATGATCGGGCGGCAGCTTGCGACCGACGTGCCAGAACTCCTTCAGGTCCGGCGCCGACTGGTCCTTCGCGTGCTCCACCCCGAAGCTCGTGTACCCGCGCTGCCGCCCGTTCTCGGGGATCTCGTACCGACGCTTCGCCGCGTCAGGGAGCGCGAACGTGGTGCGCGCGAGCGCGTAGGCGGAAGCGAGGAGCGCGGGATCGACGCCGTGACCGACGACGGACACGAAACCGAACCGCTCGAGGCCTTCTCCGAGCACACGCACGAACGCGTCGTGGCGGGCCGGCTCGCCGGAGGTGTAGTCGCGCAGGTCGACGCACGGGATCTGGTCGCTCATCTCACCCTCGGGAACGCTGCGACGACGCGGACAGGCCCGCTCGTCGCGTCGATGTGGACGTGGGCATCTTGCACCGCCACGGGTCCAACGGTCCAGACCGGCCCAACCGCTGCGATCGCGGCGCCATCACTCGCGTCCGGAACAAGCCGCTCAGACGCGAGCTCCCGAGCCGTCGCAGATACGCGCACGTCCACGACGCCTCCCCACACCACGACGTCGTCCCCGATGCGGAGTGCGCGCCCGCCCGACGCCGCCAGCGCGTCGACGTCGCTGCGACCGACCTCGCCCCACAGCGCCAGCATGCGCTGCATCGTCAGGCCCGCGAGCTTCGGGTGCGCAGGCTCTCCCGTGTACAGGTGGTTCCCCTCGCTCGGATGGGGTCCAGGGCGCGCGGCGGCCCTCAGCGGCGGCTCGCGCAGCGAATGCCAATACACGCGCTCCACGCCCCGCGCGAGCGCGTCGAGGTACAGCGTTGCGAGGAACCGCGCCTGATTTGCCTCTCCGAGCTCATCGCCGATCGACACCTCGGTCATCCAGCGCGCGCGGTCCGGTGCGAGCCCCTCCAGCCGATCTTCGCCGTCCCACACCGCCGCCGCGTCGCGTGGGTACGCGTGGGTGTTCGTCGCCTGAAACCGCTCGCTGAACGCAGGAATACCCCACAGCGCATCGGCGTACGTCGCCGTGCGCGGACCGGCCGGCGCGAACAGCCCCGCCGGGAGCACGACCGCGGCTGGATCGGCCGCGAGGATGGCGTCCAGCGTCACCAACGCGACCTTCGAATAGTCGTCAGGCGACTCGAAGTCCTCCACCATGACCTTCGATCCGCGTGGCGGCGTGGTGTGGTGCAGATCGGGCTCGTTGTCGATCTCCCACGTGCGCACACCTTTCCCGATGCCCGGCGCGTCGTCTACGCCGTCTCCATCGTACCGTTCGACGGTGGTTGTCACCCACCTCGCGTAGGCCTCGAGGTCGTTTGGAACGTAACGGTCCGTCTTGGCGGCGGGCGCGTTGCCAGGCCACGGCCCGATCATGACGAGGGGCTCGAGCCCGGCGGACAGCAGCCGCGCGAGGAACTCGTCTGCACCAACACGTTCGGGGTTCGTCGCGTTCAGGCGCGGCGAGGAGGCCGAATGAACGCGCACATGACGAACGCCGAGGGCCTTGACCAGCTCGATCCGTTCGTCCAGCAGCGCGTCCCGAGCAACCGCGTCGAGGGACGCCTCGCGGGCCGCGGGGATCGAGACCGCCTCGTTGATGCCGAAAAGATCGGCCACCGTGCCCGTCGGCTGCCGAACGACGCGCGGTTCGGGCTCACCCCCAACCGCGAGCGCGGCAGCTACCCCGACCAGGACGAGCGCGGCCACCAGCACGACCGGGCCGCGTCGCACGGTCTACTCGACCAGGCGCAGGAACGGGCGACCCTTCTTGGCGGGCGGCTCGGGCGGCGGAGGCTCTTCCTTCGGCGGCGGAGGCGGGGCCGGGTAGAACACGACCTGCTTCACCGCAGTCCACGGGAACCGGCACTCGTACAACGCGTCGAACGACAGCGTCAGCGCGATGGCGGTATCTTCGTAGCGGGGGGCGTTGTATTGATGGTAGGCGGCGTCCAGCTTGATCGGCAGCTCGCGGTCTTTGTACCGTTGGAGCACCGATACGGGCACGCCCGAACCTTCGAGTTGTGCGGTTTCGACCAGGATGAGAAAGTCGCACTGCAGCGCGAACGCCATTTGAATCAGCGCGCGCGTGTGGTTGCCCAGGGGGTCGACCGCGACCGTGTCCTGCGGAGGCTCCGGGACGTCGAAGTCATCGACCTCGGCGAGCTGGGCGCCGCCGGGCGTGACGGGCACCTCGTCCACCGTCGCACCGAGCCCGAAGTCCGTCGGCGAAAGCGACAGCGCCTTGCTGATCTGCAACAGCTCGTCCACGGTCATGGCGTCATGGCCCGCAAGGATCTGCCGGACGCGGTTGCGTTCGAGCGACGCCTTCTCGGCCAGGGCCGGCGCGGAGAGCTTACGCTCCGCGAGCAGGCCCCGGAGCCAGCGCAACAGGGGATCACTCGGACGTGCCACGCCACCTCCAACACGATCCGGCATAACGCAATGGAGAGCCCGTGCCTTCGTTCCTGGTAGTCACCCTGGTGGCGCTCGCCGCGCTGCTGATCGGCCTCGTCGTGGCAGGACGCGTTCGCCGCAGGCGCCTCGTCGCCGAGATCGCCCAGCAGGGCGTGCTCAAGTCCGCGCCCGCGGTGACCTGCGGGCTCCTCGTCCACGGCACCACCAAGCTGCTCGGCTTCGAACCGGACACGGTGCACCATTTGGACGTCGACCTCGTCCTCACCACATCCCGCTTCGCCGTCGTATGTGGGCGTGGAATGCTCGTAGACGCCCGTGTCGACGGCGCACGGCTGACCTCGGCGCGCTGCACCGGCCCCGGAAGGCTCGTCATCGAGGGCGACATCGCCGCACCGCGAGCCGTGCGGCCCACGTTCCGACTCGAGCTGACGGTCCCTGACGCCGAGGCCTGGGCCCTCGCGACCGCACCCTTCGTCGACCAGAACGGCGTTCCGTTCGCGTCCTTCTCGCCCGTGGCGGCTCCCTCCTAAAGGTCACGGGTCGGACGTCCGATAGGAGCGACATGCCGCTCCCGGACCATCGCTGATGAGCCCGTTCTTCGACTCTGCGCTGCCGGACGGGTCCGACGCCGTCTCGCGACGCACCCGCGAGCTCGCCGCCCAGCAAAGCAACGACGTCCGTGCGGGCACCGATCGGCTGTTCGCGCCGCTCCTCGTCGTCGAATGGCTCGCCGGCATCCTGGCTGCCGCCGTCGTGTCGCCGCGGGCGTGGACAGGAATCGAAGACCGCGCCCACGGCCACCTCGCGGCCGCCGTGCTCCTGGGCGCGGCAATCGCATTACCGGCCGCCGCGCTCGCGACCTCACGGCCAGGCTCCACAGGCACCCGGCACGCAGTCGCCGTCGCCCAGATGCTCATGGGCGCCCTGTTCATCCACCTGTCGGGCGGGCGTCTCGAGACGCACTTCTTTCACTTCGGCTCGCTCGCATTCCTTGCGTTCTACAGCGACTGGCGAGTCATCGTCACCGCCACGGTCGTGGTCCTGGTGGATGACCTCGTACGCGGCGCCCTGTGGCCGTTCTCCGTCTATGGCGTCACCGCGGGGGCGGAGTGGCGTTGGGTCGAGCACGCCGGCTGGCTCGCGTTCGCCGACGTGTTCCTGATCGCGTCGTGCCTTCGCGGAGAGCGCAAGTCCCACCAGATCGCCCTTCGCCATGCGGGACTGGAGGCGCGGGTGGACGACAATGCCCGTCACTGGGCAATCGAACAGGCGAATCGCACGAAGAGCGAATTCCTTGCGAACATGAGCCACGAGATCCGAACGCCGATGTCGGCCATCCAGGGGTTTGCCGATCTCCTCCTGGATGACGGCCTCGGATCATCCGAACGGCTGACCTACGTCCACACCATCCGCCGCAACAGCGACCACCTGCTCGCGATCCTGAACGACATCCTCGACCTTTCGAAGATCGAAGCCGGAAAGATGACGCTCGAAAGGGCGCCGACGTCCCCGAGCCAGCTCGTGGTGGACGTGACCTCGCTCATGCGCATCCCCGCGCTCGAGAAGGGGTTGCGGTTCGAAGTGAAGTACGTGGACGCGGTCCCCGAGTGGATCGTCAGCGACCCCGGCCGGGTGCGGCAGATCCTCCTGAACCTCGTTGGAAACGCGATCAAGTTCACCGAGACGGGCGGCATTCGCTTGATTGTACGCCACCGAGCCGGATCGCAAGAGCTCGTGTTCGAGGTCGCGGACACCGGAATCGGGATGAGCGCTTCCGAGGTTGCACACCTGTTCCAGCCCTTCTCCCAGGCCGATGCCTCCACAACCCGCAGGTTCGGAGGTACAGGCCTCGGTCTCGCCATTTGCAAGAGGCTCGCCGAGGCCCTGGACGGCAGCCTCACCGTCGAGAGCCCTGCAGGCCGCGGCAGCACCTTCATCCTCACGCTGGATACGGGGCCGCTCGAGGGCGTCGCCCTGGTCGAGGGCCTGACCGAGGCCGTCAACCATGGGCCACGAACCGATCCCGCACCTCCGATGCGGGTGCGCGCGCGCGTGCTCCTGGCTGAAGACGGCGAGGACAACCAGAAGCTCCTCGCCACGATCCTCCGACGTGCAGGCTGCGAGATCACCATCGCAGAAAACGGTCGCGTCGCCGTGGAGCAGGCGCTTCAAGCCCTGAGCGACGGGCGCTCGTTTGACGTGATCCTCATGGACATGCAGATGCCCGAACTCGACGGCTATGGCGCGACGAGGCTGCTCCGCGCCCGCGGCTATCGGGACCCGATCGTCGCGCTGACGGCACACGCCATGGAGGGGGACCGCGAGCGGTCCCTCGCGGCGGGTTGCGACGACTATGTCACCAAGCCGGTGAAGCGCGAACTCCTGCTCGACCGGATCGCCAAATGGACGACGAGCCGCGCCCAGGGGGATCAGGCACCCCTCGTGGAGTTCGACCTGCCGGCCCCCCCATCGCTGCGCCAGGAGCCGTTGTATTCCGACTTCTGCGATGACCCCGACATGACCCAGATTATCGGCGAGTTCGTGGCGACGCTGCCGCACCGCTGCGCCAGCCTGCAGGAAGCCCTCGACGTGGGGGATTCGTCAAAGATCCGCTATCTGGCTCATCAATTGAAGGGCGCCGGCGGCGGCTACGGCTTCTCGGAGATCTCCGCGGTCGCTACGCACCTTGAACGAATCGCGACGGACGGAGCCAACAGCACCGAGCTTCGCATGCACGTAGGCGTCCTCGTGCAGACCTGCCGCCGCGCAAGCTCGGGAGTGCCCACATGATCTATCCCGACAGCGCGCCTCGCGTCCTCGTCATCGACGACTCCCCCGACATCCACAAGCTGCTGGATGTGCGTTTGCGCGGCGAAGGGCTCGCGCTGCTGCACGCGACCGATCCCGTCGTCGGCCTGCGACTCGCCCGCGAGGCGCCTCCTGACCTGATCCTCCTCGACATGGACATGGCAAACACCAACGGCCTGTCGGTCTGCCGCGCGCTCAAGGAAGACCTCACCACCGCGGCCGTGCCCGTGATCTTCCTCTCCGCGATCGCGGGCATCTACGACAAGGTCGCCGGATTCGACGCGGGCGCGGTCGACTACATCGTGAAGCCGTTCGATCCAGCCGAGCTCCGCGCGCGCGTGCGCGCTGCCCTTCGCACCAAACGCTACCAGGACATGCTGGCCCTGCGCGCCCTATTGGACGCGGTCACCGGGCTCCGAAACCGGACGTACTTCGAGGCGCGCCTCACCGACGAGCTCGCAGCCGTCCGTCGGTACGCCCGCAACGTGTGCTTGATCATGGTCGATCTCGACCACTTCAAGGCCGTCAACGACACCTACGGGCATCCGTTCGGCGACCGCGTGCTCCAGCGCGTCGGAGGCGTGATCGAGGGCACGCTGCGCACGACCGACGCGCCCTGCCGGTATGGAGGCGAGGAATTCGCCCTGCTGCTGCCCGAGACCGACCACGCCCAGGGGCTGCTCACCGCCGAGCGCGTGCGCGCCGCGATCGCCGCCACCGGCATCGACCGCGGAAACGAGGTCGTTCACGTCACCGCGAGCCTCGGCCTCGCTTCCACCGACACCTTCGCCGACCCGACCCGGCTCTCGGCCGCCACGCTGGTTCAGGCCTCGGACGCCGCCATGTACCGCGCCAAGCGCCAGGGCCGGAATCGCGTCGTCGCCGATGACGGCGACCTCCCTGCGCCGGCGGCAGCTTCGTAAAGCGTCAGAAGTCCTCCCGTCGCAAGCGTTCGTTCTGCGCCCGCACAACCTGGGAGAGGCGCCGCGCCATCGCGAGCAGCACGCGACTCGCGATGCCCTCGTCTTCGCGCAGGATCTGATCAAACGCGTACCGTCCGATCACGGCGAGGCGCGACGGCTGCGTGACCAGCGCGGTAGCCGTGCGCGCGGGAGGGTCGAGTAGTGCGATCTCTCCCACGGAATCGCCTTCGTTGCACACGAGCACGGTGCGGCCGCCGCGGGTGACCGTGACCTCGCCCTCCAACACGACGAACAGCTCGTCACCGACCATGCCCTCGCGGAACAACACACGGCCGGCCCTGAAGTCGGAGAGGACGACCGCCTCGGCCACGCGGCGCAGCTCGCGCGCCGTGAGACCCTCGAACAGCCAGCTCCTACGAAGCTCATCGAGGATGCGCGCGTCGATCGGCGGCGGCGCGCCGACCTGACCTGCGATCACGACGATCGTGAGGTTGTCGGCCCCTCCCCGCTGGCGTCCCACCCGCACCACGTCGAGCGGCGCCTGCGGCGACACCTCGTGTACGAGCACGCCGATCTCCGCGTCTTCGAGGTACCGCGTGACCCCGTCTGTCACGAGCACAAGGCGCTGCCCGGGCTGAAACCCGAACACCAGCGTGTCGACGCGCACCGACGGCAGGTGGCCCACGGCGCGCGTGATCACGTTCTTTCCAGGCGCCGTTCGCGCCTCCTCCGCGGTCATGTGGCCCTTGCGGACCTTCTCGGCCACCACGGAGTGGTCGTCGGTGAGCTGCCGCGCGGTCGCATGCTCGACCAGGTAGGTGCGCGCGTCGCCTACGTGTGCGACGAACGCCGTGTTCTCGACCACGAGCACAGCCTCCATGGTGCAGCCCATTCCCTGCCCGCTCGAGAGCGCCACGCCGGCGTGAAACACCTCGGCGTTGGCGTGCTGCACCGCCTCGCGCAGCCGATCTTCGACGCGGTCGCGCTTGTATTTGGCCGGGTCGGCGCGGAACGCGTCGAGATCGCGACGGAACCGACGCAGGTGATCACGCACCGCGCGGCAACCGACGCTCGAGGCGATGTCGCCGCGAAACAGGCCGCCGATCCCGTCGGCGACCACGGCGAGGCCAAGCTCAGCGTCGACGAGGTAGTGATCCTCGTTGCGCTGCCGCACACAGCCGATGTCGGTGGCCCCGTAGAACTGCAAGAACACGGTCGGAGTGTACAGGAAATGGCGGCGATCAGACCGGCAGGCCCTCGCGCCGACGCGCTCGGTCCCGCTGCGCGGGCACGCCGCTGGCCACGCTCGCCGCCACTCCGGTCCGCTTGGCGCGGGTAGCCAGCGGTCGTGAGTTTCGCTCTTTCCCGAGCCAGCCACCTCGAGTTTCGTCCGCGCTCGACCCCGTCTCCGAAATCGCGCGTTCGTTCGTTCGCACCCGCCCGCCCTTCGCCCTACGCAGGCCCGATTGCGAAATTCGAACCGGCTGGCTTCCGAAATCGCGAAATTCACGAGGGCTGGGTCCCCGAACGGCACACGGACGTCAGACCGGCAGCCCCACCCGCCCGCGCGCGAACGTGCACGCCTCGCCACCCGGCTCCACGTCGCGGCAGGGCCTGGGCCGGATCGCGTACACGGCGCACGTGTACGGCCCGTCCCCGACGAGGCAGGCGCACCGCGGCCCCGCGCGCTTCACTGTGAGCCTAAGGAACGGCGTCTCCTCGACAAGATCGGGACGCTCGACGACGAACGGGTCTTCGGGCTCCACCTCGACGACGTCGAACGCTTCGCGGCAGCAGGCCCCACAGGTGCGACAGTCGTACACCTCCGCGGGGAGGCTCACGGCACGACGACGCCAGCCGGCGGAGACGCTGCCCCAACGGGGGCGATCGCCGGTACATTGCCGTAGAGATCCTGCATGAACCGATCGGTACGGATCTGGCCCCACTGCCCCGAACACGAGTCCCACGAAAGCCAGATGCGGTGCGCCTTCCCCTTGATCTGGTCGTACCGCACCCACAGCCACTTGCGGCTGTCTTCCGAATTGTCGCGGTTGTCGCCCATCACGAACACGCTGTCTGCGGGCACCGTGATCTCGGGCTTGTCTGCCAGGTAGCCGGGCTGGCCGCTGTTCGTGAGGATCGAGTGCTTCAACCCGGAGAGATCTTCAACGTACTGCCGCTTGGGGTCGAGGTTGCAGTTCTCTTCGACGAACGAGAAGTCGCCCGCCCGCTGCGTGGACTGCTCGACGCCGTTCAGGATGATCCGGTTGTTGCGGATCACGATCTTGTCGCCAGGGAGGCCGACCACGCGCTTGATGTAGTTGACCGACGGGTTCCGCGGGTACTGGAACACGATGATGTCGCCCCGTTGCGGATTGCCGAGGTCGTACAACTCGAACGCATGCGACGTGAGCGGGTAGTCGAGCAGCGGGATGTTGGGCGGCGATCGCAGCCAGATGCCGTAGCTGAACTTCGTGACCACGACGTGATCACCGATCAACAACGTGGGCACCATCGAGCCCGACGGGATGCGAAACGGCTCGAAGATGAACGTGCGGATGATGATCACCGCGAGGATCGCCGGCCCCCAGGTGCGCACGATCTCGACGAACCAGTGCCCGCTCTCTTCGTCCACATCAGGCCGGCCGAACAGCCGGGTCCACCAGGTCACTGCTTTTGGGTCCTTCTCCGCCACGGAACGTCCTCGCCGAAGGGCCCGGATATCCCACGGTGGCGCGCTCGGCGAGCGATGGTACGGTGCATCATGCCGTTTACTGCAGACGACGTGCGCCGCGTGCTCGGAGAGGGCGCTGCGCCGCCGCTCGACAATACCGTAAAACACGCCTCGATCGCCGCGCTGCTGCTGCCGAACCGTGACCTCCTGTTCATCCGCCGCGCCGAGCACCCGGGCGACCCGTGGAGCGGCCACGTAGCGTTTCCGGGCGGCCGGCTCGAGGCGCACGACGACGGACCGCGAGGCGCCGCGATCCGCGAGACCGCCGAGGAGATCGGCCTCGACCTCACCACCGCGAACTACCTCGGCGCCCTGCCGCCGCTGCGACCGATCTCCGGGATGTCACTTTTGGTCCACCCGTTCGCATGGGCGCTCGACGTCGAACCCGACCTTCACCTGAACGCCGAGGTCCAGAGCGTTCACCGCACCTCGATAGACGCGCTGGTCGAGGGCCACGAGCGCGGAGAGATGCCGTTCTCCTGGGCCGGTCAGGAGCTCGTCCTCCCGCGCGTGGACTTCGACGGCGTGCGGCTATGGGGCATGACCCTGCGCGTCGTCGACGAGCTGTTGCACCGCCTGGACGGCCGCGGCCTCGGCCTCGAACGCCCGCGGGGGAAACGTGGATAGCTGCGACGCCGTCCAACAGGACCTCGAGGCCGCGCTCGCGTCCCCCGCCGCGTGTGGAACCGGCGCGTTGCTCGCGGCCCGCGATCGAAGCCGCGCGCTCGGAGAGCCCGCTTGCGCCTCGCCGAACCTCGCGCTGCACGGTCTCAAGCTGCCCGGGACGCCGCCTGCGCGCCCACGCCAGGCCCCGCCGCTGCCCGCCGAGAAGACCACGCGCGACGTGCTCGCGCCCGTGCTGTCCACGTACGAGACGCCGAATTTCGCCGTGCGCTACGGTCCTGGAATCGTGGACGCCGACGCGAGCCTGCTCCGAATCGGCTCCGCGTTCGAGGACGCGTGGGCGCAGGAGATCGCGGGAATGGGCTACCCGGCGCCAAACGGCTCCGAGTCGTACAAGTTCAACGTGTACGTCGGCGACACCGACAACGGCGCGCCAGAGTCGTACGGGACGTCCGGGTATTACTACGTCGACGACGCCGGGTACGGGTACATCGTGGTCTCCCTCGCCACCGTGGCCGACCCCGAGTGGCTGCGGATCACCGCCGCCCACGAGTTCTTCCACGCGCTGCAGGACGCCGCTGCGACCTACCCATACGAGGGCCAGGGCGCCTGGTATTGGGAGTCTGGCGCGTGTTTCATCGAGGGCGTCGTCGTCCCTGAGAGCGACGACAACTCGGCCTTCCTTGCAGCGTTCTCGCTGCTGCCCGACCTGCCGGTCAACTACTTCCTGTACCCGGACGGCACGCTCCCGAGCCTGCACCAGTACGGCGCGTTCCTGTTCCTTCAGCACCTCGTCGAGGTCACCGAGGGCGGTGATCCCACGCTGCTGCGCCGCTCCTGGCTCGAAGCGACGCCGACGTCGGACCCGATGACCGTGCTCGACGGCCTGCTCCAGGAGCAAGGCGACGGCACGCTCGCGGACGCGTTCGCCGACATGGCCGCGCGCGAGTCCACCTTCGACTGGGACGACGAAGCCGCGTACGAGGCCTCGATCGAGGCGTGGGGCGGGTTCGACGCCCCGGGCTCGACGCGCCCTTCGGGCTTCCTGTACGGCGCCTCCGGCTCCCCCATCGGTCCGCCCGACCCGCCGCACACGTTCGGCCGCAACCACTGGCAGGTGCTCTCCGCGCCGGCCGCCTTCGACCTTCGCTTCCTCGGCGTGGACGGGCCGGACTGGCGCGTCACCGTGTCGACGCAGACCGGCGAGGTGCACAGCCACACCGACGTCCCGGTGTCCGCGAACACCGCGACGCAGCGGATCACCGGCGTCGAGAGCGCGGACGAGGTGTGGATCACCGTGTCGGCCGCCGCCGGCCCCATCGATGACGGCACGCAGTACGACTACACGCTCACGCTCGTCAACGCCGATGACACTGACGCGCCCGACACCGACGAGGAGCGTCGGGCCTGCAGCTGCGCGTCCCTTTCCGCGGGGCCCCTCGGCATGGGCTGGCTGCTCACAGGGCTGGCGGCGTATGTTGTCTCCGCGCGGCGCCGCAGCGCGCGAGGGATTTGATGAAGTCGCCCGTCACCCGTTCAGTCGTCGTCGTCTCGACCGGCCTTTACGCGCCTCCGGCGGACGCGCGCGGCCCCGGCGCTGTGTCGGTCGAGGGCTTCCTCCCAAAGGAGCACCTGCCCGAGAAGAAACACGCGAAGCTGATGTCCCGCAGCGTGCAGCTCGGCGTCGCCGCGCTGAAGCAGGCCGTGGAGCGGTGCGCGCCGTGGGCCGACTGCCCACCCGAGCGGCGCGGCCTGTTCGCCGGCGCGAGCCCCGGCGGCGGCGACACCACCGAGATGTTGCCCGCGCTCGAGGCGTCCGTCGTCGACGGCGCGTTCTCGCTGCGCGCGTTCGGCGAGCGCGGCATCCCGCTCGTGCCGCCGCTCTGGCTCGTGCGCGGCCTTTCGAACAACGTCGTCGGCTATGGCAGCTCCTATTTCGACATCCGCGGCCCGAACGCCACTCGCTGCGACGGGCGTCACGCAGGGCTCTCCGCCGTTGCGGACGGGATCGCCGCCGTCGCCGAGGGGCGCTGTGACCTCGCTGCGTGCGGCGCTTCCGAGAGCCTCACCTGGTTCACCGGCGCCCCGATCGGCATGGGCGAGGTTGGCGCGTTCGTGATCCTCGCCGCCGCCGAGGGCGCGTCGATCACCAGCCGCACCTGGCGCGACCCGGCCGTCCACCTCGAGGTGCCCGACGTGGAGTACGGCGCCGCGACCGGCCTCATCGAGCTCGTTCGGCGGCTGCAGGCCGGGGAGCGCGGGTTCGCCGTCCACGCGGCCGACGCCGCGGGTGGCCTCGCGAGCGTCGCGATCGGCTGACGAACCCCCGCGGTGACCGAAAACGTGTGCGCTCTTTGCGGGACCCCGTTCCCACCGACGCCGCAAGGCGGTAACGTGCGGCCCCCGGAGGTCCTCGATGCCAGCGCACGTCATCTTCCTCGAGCCCGCATTTCCCGCAAACCAACGCGAGTTTGTCCGCGGACTCCACCAGGTCGGAGCGCTCGTCTCCGGCATCGGAACCGCCCCCGTCGAGGCGTTCGACAGCGAATTGCGCTCCTGGCTGTACTCCTACGAGCAGGTGAGCAGCACCGCCAGCGTCGAGGCCGTCCTCGGCGCCGTAAAGAACATCCAGAAGCGCGGCCCCTGGGTCCACCACCTCGAGTCCACCGTCGAAGCGCTGATGCTTCCCGCCGCCGAAGTGCGCGAGCGCGCCGGCATCCCCGGCATGAGCATGGCGCAGACCATCCTCGTGCGCGACAAGTACCAGATGAAGAAGTGGCTCGGCGATCGCGGCATCCGCTGCGCGAAGTCGGCCGAAGTCGGCACGCTCGACGAAGCCAAGAACTTCGTCCAGTCCGTCGGCTTTCCCGTGATCTTGAAGCCCCTCGCCGCCGCCGGTGCGGCCGGCACCTGGCGCGCCGACGACGCCGCAGGGCTGATGAACGCGATCCGCGAGTCCGGCATGACGCCCAGCCGCAAGGTCATGATGGAGGAGTACATCAGCGGCCACGAGGGCTTCTGGGACACGCTCACCGTCAACCGTCACGTCGTGTTCGAGCAGATCAGCCACTACTACCCCAACGTGCTCGAAGCCATGCGCACGCGCGACTGCTCGCCGCTCGTCATGGTCACGAACCGCGTGGATTCACCGGGCTATTCGGAGCTTCGCGTGTTCGGCCGCCAGGTGCTCACCGCGCTCGGCATCGTCACCGCGCCCACGCACATGGAGTGGTTCTACGGCCCCAAGGGCCTGTTCTTCAGCGAGATCGGCGCCCGTCCGCCCGGCGTCCGCGTGTGGGACCTCTACTGCGCCGCGAACGAGATCGACCTGTACGTCGAGTGGGCCAAGGGCGTCGTCCACGGCCACGCCGAGCCGCGCCCCACGCGTCGGTTCGCCGCCGGCATGGTCGCCCTGCGCCCCAACCGCGACGGCCACATCAAGGGCTACAGCGGCGTCGAAGAGATCCAGCGCCGCTACGGCGACTTCATCATCCGCATGCATCTTCCGCCGCCGGGCTCGCGCACTCAGCCCGTCGAGAGCGGGTACATGGGCAACGCGTGGGTCTGGGGCAAGCACCCGGACTACGATCTCTGCCGCGCCATGCTCGAAGACGTCGGCCGCACCATCAAGGTGTGGGCTGAGTAGGTCGGAAGTCGCGCGTTTTGGGGGCCCCGGCGCGCTGCGCGCGCCGTCGGTTGTCCTCCGGGCTCGCGCTTCGCGCTCGGTCCCTCGGGCGTTGCCCTCGGGGACTGGCGCTGCGCGCCACCCTCCGGCCCCCCTGGCCCGGCAAGATCGCCGACCACGATGGATCTTCCCCGCCCGTCTTGCCGCTTTTCGGCCCCAGTCGGCCGCTTCGCGGCAGGCCTCCCTGACATGACCCGGTCATCCACGCCGGTCTTGCCGAAAATGCCGCGAAGTGCGGCAAGATCGCCGACCACGATCCACCCTCCTCCGCGGTCTTGCCGCCCCGAGGTCGCCCATGCCTGATCCGCGCCCGCTCCCCGAGCCCACCGACGCCGGCGAAAAGAAGTGCCTCGCCGACGTCGAAAAGATCGGCTGGCACGTCGTGCACGTGCTGGAAGACGAAGAGACCCCCGGCTGGTCGTTCACCGTCGGCCTCGCGCGCACCCACGGCCACCCCGAGCTCGTCGTGTTCGGCATCCCCCGCGAGGTCGCACACGACGTGCTGAATTCGATCGGCCTGCGCATCCGCGCAGGCGCGAAGTTCGCTGACGGCTCCGCGATCCCCGACGTCCTCGACGGGTTCGATCTCGCCGTCCGTCCGGTCGCCATCCCCTGGTACAAGCCGTTCCTCGGCATGGCCGTGTGGTTCCACCAGGGCGACGACTTCGACGCGGTCCAGCTGTTCTGGCCCGACAAGGGCGGCACGTGGCCGTGGGCGCCGAACGCGTCGGCCGGCTTCAAAGCCGAGCAGCCGCTGCTGTACGAAGGCGATCCGATCCGCGCCCACGTCGAAGCGCTGCTCGCCACGATGGAAGACGACGCGTAGACTGCGATCATGACCGCTCGCCTCCGGCTCGCTGACTACGCCGCGCTCTGCGCGGCTGCGCGCCCTTCACGCCCGCACGCGCTTCGGGGCGTCGCGCGCGCTCCGCTGATCCGCCACGGGCGGGCTCCGCGCGCGCTGGCTGCGACTTCGAACGCGGGCGTGCCGGGGCTTGCATGACGCCCGACGCCGCCCACGTGTTCTCGACGGTGCTGCAGGACGTCGCGGCCGACGCGATCCCCGCCGTCGTGTACGTGCGCGCCGAGAAGGGGCGCCGCCTCGCGCCGGAGCTCCAGGAGCTGTTCATCGCGAACGGCCTGCCGCCAGCGCCCTGGCTCGAACCCCAGGTGACGCGCGAGGCGAGCGGCTCCGGGCTGATCATCAGCCCGGACGGGCGCGTGCTGACGAACCACCACGTGATCGAAGGCGCGCTCACCATCACGCTGATCACGTCCGACCAGCGGCAGCTTCCCGCGCACGTCATCGGCGAAGATCCACGCACCGATCTCGCGCTGCTGCAGATCGACCTCCCCCAGGTGTGGCCCTATCTGACGCTGTCGCCGAAGCCCGTCGCCGTCGGCCAGTTCGTGCTGGCGATCGGCAACCCGTTCGACTTCCAGTCGAGCGTGAGCGCTGGCGTCGTGTCCGCCCTCGGTCGGCGCGGCCTCACCACGCGCGAGATCCAGGACTACATCCAGACCGACGCCACCGTGAATCCCGGCAACTCCGGCGGTCCGCTGCTCGACCTCGACGGTCGCGTCGTGGGCATCAACACGGCGATCTTCGCACCCCAGGCCGAACAGAGCGCCGGCATCAGCTTCGCGATCCCGTCAGCGATGGCGCTGCGCGTGCTCGACGAGATGGAGAACCGGCCCGTCCCACGGCGGCCGTGGATCGGCGTCGTGCCGCGCTCGGTGGAAGACGTCGAAGGTGATCCGACGCGCCGCGGCGCCGAGATCGATCGCGTGTGGCCCAACTCGCCCGCCGAACGGGCCGGCCTGCGCCGGGGCGACACCGTGATCCGCGTCGATGGCGAGGCCGTGCCGTCGGCTGATGACCTGCGCGCGCTCGTGTTGACGCGCGCGCCGGACGCGGACGTCAACGTCGTCGTTCGCCGCGACGAACGCGAGCTGGCGGTGATCGTTCACACAGTGGACGAGCACGCTGCAGCGATCGGTACCGCCGACGTGCCGCCCGAGGCCGTGTTGTGGTCGGGCCTCACCCTGGTCGACGCCGCGGGCCCGTGGCTCGCCGTGTACGGCGTGCCGATGTCGCGCGGGGCGCTCGTCATCGGCGTAGCACCGCGCAGCGTCGCAGCGAAGATGGGCGTCGCTGCGGGAGACATCCTCGTCGAGATCGGCGGGAAGACGATCAACGACACCAGCGCCGTGCGCGACCTCGACGGCGAGAGGGCGCCGGCCGCCGGGGCTCCGATTCACCCGTCGTTCGTTCCCGTTCGAATCGAGCGGGCGGGCGCGTCGTTCTACACCTTGATCCCTCGCTCCTAGCGGAGAATACGCTTCCAGCGCCAAAAGCGGACGATTTCTGGCCGCCTGTTTTTCCCGCTTGAGGATGCCGGGGTTACAGGTTCGGCGATCGGAGGTCGTTGGCCATGGTGAACAAGGTGATCCTCATCGGGAACCTCGGGGCAGACCCCGAAACCCGCACAACGCAGAGCGGGATGACGATCGCGAACCTTCGCATCGCCACGTCCGAGCGCCGTAAAGACAAGGACGGCAACTGGGGGGACCACACCGAATGGCACCGGGTCGTCTGTTTCGGGAAGACGGCTGAGAACGTCGCGAAGTTCTGCAAGAAGGGCAAGCAGGTCTACATCGACGGCAAGATCAGCACCACGAAGTACCAGGACAAGGCCACCGGCCAGGATCGCTGGAGCACTGAGGTGGTCGCCAACGAGGTGCGGTTCCTCGGCGGCGGCGGTGGGGAGCGCGATGGCGGCGGTCGCAGCGGCGGTGGCGGTGGCGGTGGCGGTGGCGGCGGCGGTGGCGGCGGCGGCGGTGGCGGCGGCGACTACGAGCCGTCCTACGGCGGCGGCGGCGGCGGCGGCGGCGGCGGCGGCGGTAGCGACGAAGACATCCCGTTCTGATCGCGCACGGTGTTCGGCCAAACCGACTCGAAAGAGCCCCTGGGCGACCTTAACGCCCGTGCCTGGCGCGCCGCGCTGCGAGGTCGTCTGCT
>CANNIZ010000050.1 GCA_947505245.1 Pseudomonadota bacterium
CACAAGGTCTGCCCGCATCTTTTTCACCTGCTGATCGGTCACCACATCGAGCTCCGCCCTCGCGGGCATGCCGATGTCACCGAGTTGAGCCTCAGGTGGGCAGAAGTAGTTGTCGTCGCTGGCCAGTTCTAATTGTCGTTGAGCACCCAGATCCCATTCCGACCCACCTTCGGCTCGCGCTTCATCTGGAAAGGTCGGTCTTGCTTCATGCCGGTGTAGCATTGGTGGCACCAGTCCGTGAGGTCAAAAGTGGCCTGGAGGTACCCGAAATCGTCGTCCGGCTCCGGATAGCCATGTTGGTTGCAACGGATCTCGAGCCATCGGGCACTGCTGATCTCCTCCTTCGAGAATTCCGTGTGGCTCACGCCAAGCGCCCCCCACTTCTCGAGGATCGGCGCCAGGACAAGCCAGTTTGGGTGATGCTCGTCAAGGTCAAAAGCGACGATTGGATCAATGTTACTTCCAGGGATGTCCGGCAAACCAGCCGGGACTTGCACCCCAAGCGCCTCCAATTCCCGTCGCTGGGACGCCGAGGCGCGAAAGAATATCCGATGCACGAACTTCATAGGCCACGGGCCAGCACGATGGCCAGATACCGGGTGTAGATCTCTCGCGCTGCCGCCACCACCAATTCGGCGTTCGCTTCGCCCGTCCCACTCGCTCCATACGCGTCTCGGGACATGGTCACCCCCACCGGAAGGCCGGACGTGCGAACAAGCTCTCACAGCGAGACCGGATCGATCCAGTCGCAACCGAAACTTGAGCACGACGACGCCCTTCAGCGCCCCAGGTCGCGCCGCATCAGCAACGACCCGCCCCAGATGGCGAGCCCCGTCGCAGCCAGCCCGAAGCCCGCGACCGTCGCTTCCACGGCGACCCCCTGCGGAAGCAGCGCGGACAGCGCGAACCCGCACAGGAACGTCGCGAAGAACATCACGAGCCACACGATCTGTTGGGCGGTGCGCACGTCGGACACCACGCTTGAAACGATGGCGCACACGGTCGATACGAACGCGGCCCACGCCGGCGCGCCGACGAGGAACGCCACGAACCACGCCGGACTCGGCGGGAGCAGCGCCGCGGCGTGTACGTGAATCGGCCGCGTGAGCAGGAACGCGGTCGCGAGCCCGTCGACGAGCAGGTACAGCGCCGTCGGTGGACCGAGCGCGCCGAGCACCTTCCCCGCGAGCAATTCAACGCGACCCACCGGCGCGAGCAGCAGGAACGGCAGCGTGCCCTTCTCGCGGTCGTGCAGCAGCGAGTGGCCGGCGAGCACCGCGCAGATACCCAAGTACTGCGTGAACACCAGCCAGTTCGCGACCGAGATCGTCGCCTCGGCGAGCGGCCCCACGCCGCCTTCCCCGACGACGCTCGTCCAGGTCGCCATCTGGCGCACCAGCGCCGGATCGGCACCCACGCGATCGAGGAAGAACACGCCCAAGCAGGCGACCCCCGCGATCACCCCGAACAGCGCGGCGATCGCGCCGAGCATCACGGGCTGGCGCCACTGCTCAAGCCACTCGCGCCGGGCGATGTGCAGGATCATGATCGCAAGCCCGGAACGCCCGCGTTCGCCCCTTCGAAAGGCCTGCTGAGCGCCCGTGCCGTGCACGGATCCAGCGCCAGCAGGCCGCGCGGCGAGGTGCGGGCGGGCGTTACGTGCGCGCAGCGAGCTTCGCGAGCGCAGTCAGCGAGCCGAAGGCGAGCGGTCATGATCGCAAGCCCACGTCATTGCGCCGGTACAGCGCGAGCAGCCGCCCCGCCTCCGGCAGGGTGCGGGGCCCCTCGAAGCGCTCCACCGTGACGACGGTGCCGTCGATCAGCGCGACCTGATCGCAGATCGCCTCCGCAGCGACGAGATCGTGCGTCGCGAGCACGACCGCCGTTCCCCGATCGGCCTCCGCCCGAACGGCGGCGTGGATCGCGTGGGCCGCGAGCGGATCGAGGTTCGCCGTCGGCTCGTCGAGCAGCAACAACACGGGCTTCATCAGCAGCGCGCGCGCGAGGGACAGCTTCTGCCGCATCCCGCTCGACCAGGTGCTCACGGGACGATCGACGTGGCCCGACAGATCGAGCTCGGCGAGGAACGGAGCCGAGCGCGCGTCGACCTCGTTCGCCGCGAGCCCGTAAAGTCCACCGAAGAACCGAAGGTTCTCGCGACCGGTGAGCAGCGGGTACAGGCCCGCGTCGGCGGTGATCAACCCGACGGTCCCGCGCTTCTCGAGCGCCACGCGCGTCGCCGGGAGCCCGTCGACCGTCACGTCCCCCGAGGTGGGCGTGAGCAGGCCAGCGAACAGCAGCAACAGCGTAGACTTCCCGCCGCCGTTCGGGCCGATCAGCCCCGTGACCGAGCCGCCCGGTACCTCAAGGTCCACGTCCCGCAACACGACGGCGTCGCCGAACGTACGTCCCGCCGCACGGGCAACCGCGATCATCCGATCATCGCCTCGACGCGCTGATCGAGCTCGGCGAGCTCTTCGGTGAACGGCGCCTGCACGGGCGGGAAGCGGAAGCCCGTCTTCGGATCGAGGTCGAACGCGGTGACGCGGAAGCTGATCGCAAAGCGCTCGCGCTTCCACTGCGCTTGACACATCTTCTTCGTGAACTTCCGGATGTGCGCCGCGAGGCCGCGAGGATCACCGCCGTAGTGGCCCTTCATGCTCGGCCACAACGTCTCGAACATCTCAAGCGGATCCTGGCCGCGCTGGACGAACAGGAACATCAGCTGGTCGAGCACGAAGAACGGCATCAGGTCGTCTTCGTCGGTCTGCTTGCGATCGGGCGGGCGCAATTCGGCGGTGGGCGGCACGTCGAACACGCGCTGAACGGACTTGAGATCGTGCGTGCGCGCGGCCCAGTCGAGCCACAACGACACGAGCGACTTCGGCACGTTCGCGATCGGCGCGAGGCCACCTGCGGTGTCGCCGTCCATCGTGCAGTAGCCGACGGCGCACTCGGAGAGGTTGCTCGTGGTGAGCAGCACGAAGTCGTAAAGGTTCGCGACGAACCACACCAGCGTGCCGCGGATGCGTGCCTGCACGTTCTGCAGCGGGATGTCGTGCGCGGTCTGTTTCCAGTCCAGATCGATGCCGGTCATCTTCTCGGTGAGCGCGACGTTCAGGTTGAACGCGTCCTGGATGCTGGTGGCGATGTGCCGCGCGCCGAGCTCGGCAGCGACCTCAGCGGCTGCGTTGCGCGTGTGCTCCGAGCTGTTCTCGGTCTCCATCCACACCGTGATGAACCGCTTGTGCACCTCCGCCTTCAGCGCGGCGGCATCGAGCTCTGGCCGATCGTAGCGCATCATGCGCTGCACGATCAGCGCGCACATCGTGCTGTCGCGCCCACCTGACAGCGCGAGGCAGATGCCCTTGATCCCGGTCTTCTTCGTGTAGTCCCGCATCGCCAGGCAAAGCGCGAGCTCGAGCTCGAGGTGGGGGATGTCGGTGTCGCCGATCGGCCGCGGGAACAGGCCCTCCTGAACGAGCCACTCGAGCGAGGGCTCAGCCGAATCCACCGCCAGTCCACGCAGCCAGAACGGCATCGGCGCCGGGGCCGCCTCACGGCTGGAGTAATCGCCGTCGAGCGGGACGATCTCGGGCAGAGGGCCAAATTCGCCGCGGTGCAGCGCCTCGACCTGCTGCCGCCACGAGCCCATGCCCATCCGACGCCGCGCGACGGCGTCGAGATCGACGACCTGATCGATCATCTCGAACCCGTGGAATCGAAACCGTCGGCCCTCGGCGAGCACGTCGCCGGACTGCGCGATCATCAGCGAACCGTCGAAGATCAGCCGCGTGTCGTCACAGCCGAGGAGCGACGCGAACACGTAGCAGGCGACGTCCTCCTCGCTGATCTGCCGGATCATGCGGCGGCGCATCGCCTGTTTGCCGAGCACGAACCACGTCGCGGACGCGTTGAACATCAGGTGCGCGCCTGACAGCGCGTAGATCGAGCCCGGTCGGATGCCCTTCCACGCGTCCTCGCACACCTCGATCGCGAACCGTCCGATGCCCTCGGCCTCGAACACGAGCGAGCCGATGCGCACCCGCGTCCCGTCGGGCGCGTCATACGTGTCCACCTGCCCGCGCGGCCAGCCCGCGTACCAGCGGCTCTCGTACTCGACGTCCCCCGTCGCGAGGTTCTCCTTGCAGCAGATGCCGACGATGCGGCTGTCGGCGATCACCGCGACGCCGTTGTACAGCACGCCCCGGTGGCGGATCGGCAGCCCGACGAACACGATCATCCCGCCCGTGTGCGGGACGATCGACCGCAGCGCGGCCCACGAGTGCTCGAGCGTGCCGCGGCGCAACACGCGATCCCCGAGTGAGTACCCCGACAGCGACAGCTCCGGCGTGAGCAGCACGCGCGCGCCGCGGTGACGGGCCTCGTGGATCGCGCCGATGACACGGTTGGCGTTGCCGCTCCAGTCGCCTACGGTCTGATCAAGGGCGACGGCGGCGACGTGGACATGGGAGGGGGTTGGCATTGGCAGGACCTCGTGGGGCGGGAGTATGCCACGACCGTTGGCAGGGCTCGCGCATGGCGTTATAGCGGTCCGGCTCGGGATTCCCGAGTAAATCCACACGCCCGCGTGCGTCCCTTTTCCAGCCTTCGGGCCGGATTCTGGACGGACCCTCGCTCCCGGTGCCCGAAAGGGTCGAGCGAAGGCAGCGCGAGCGGAGGCCCAACCGGAGGTAAATAGTGAACATCAGTCTTCGCGACCTGCTCGATGCAGGCGTCCATTTCGGCCATCAGACCAAGCGCTGGAACCCCAAGATGCGTCCGTTCATCTACGGCGCCAAGAACGGGATCCACATCATCGACCTGCAGCGCACGGCGCGCGGCCTCGTCGACGCGTCCCGCTTCGTCACCACCACGGTCAGCCACGGCGGCTCGATCATGATGGTCGGCACCAAGCGCGCCGCGCGCGAGATCGTGCTCGAAGAAGCCGGCCGCTCGGGCATGTACTTCGTGAACAACCGCTGGCTCGGCGGCACGCTCACGAACTGGGTCACCGTCAAGAAGTCGATCGAGCGCCTGTTGCAGCTCGAGAAGGCGCGCGACGAAGGCCGGTTCGAGCTCCTCACCAAGAAGGAAGCCCTCGAGCTCACGCGCGACATCGAGCGCATGGACAAGTCCCTCGGCGGTATCAAGAACATCAAGGGCCTCCCGTCCGCGCTGTTCGTGATCGACCCCAAGAAGGAGCACATCGCGGTCAAGGAAGCCGGCATCCTCGGCATCCCCGTCGTCGCCCTGTGCGACACGAACTGCGATCCCGAAGGCATCACGCACGTGATCCCGGGCAACGATGACGCGCTCAAGTCGATCCGCCTGTTCACGGCGGCCATCGCCGACGCGGCCATCGAAGGCCGCGCCCAGTCCACCGGCCGTGGCGGCGGACAGGGCGGCGCCTCGCAGCCCTACGTCGCAGACCGCGACGAAGCCAGCGAGAACATCGACCCCGAGATCGTGCGTCGCCGCGAGTCCGAGGAGAACTGATCATGGCCACGAATGACATCAAGGACCTCCGCGAGCGCACTGGCGCTGGCATCCTGGATTGCAAGAAGGCGTTGGCCGAGAGCGGTGGCGACATCGACAAGGCCGTCGATTGGCTCCGCGCCAAGGGCATCGCGAGCGCAGCCAAGAAGGCGGGCCGCGAGGCCACCGAAGGCACCGTGCACGCGTACATCCACGCGGGCGGCAAGATCGGCGTCCTCGTCGAAGTGAACAGCGAGACGGACTTCGTCGCGCTCACGCCGGCGTTCAAGCAGCTCGTGGCCGACATCGCGATGCACATCGCGGCGTCCGGTCCCGAGTACCTCGATCGCGAGAGCGTCCCCGCGGACGCCATCGCGAAGGAGCGCGCCGTCCAGGTCGCGAAGACGATCGAAGAAGGAAAGCCCGCCGCTATCGCCGAGAAGATCGTCGACGGCCGCATGGGCAAGTACTACGAGCAGGTGTGCCTGCTCGAGCAGAAGTTCGTGAAGGACGACAGCAAGACCATCAAGGATCTGCTCACGGACGCGGTCGCCAAGATCGGCGAGAACATCCGGGTTCGTCGGTTCACGCGCTTCGTCCTGGGTGAGGGCCTCGAGAAGAAGTCGAACGACTTCGCCGCCGAAGTCGCGGCCCAGGCCGGACAGAAGTAGGACTCGAGCGAGAAGAGCGGTTTGAGGCGGGACCCGGACCCAAGCAAGGCCCGCAGCACCCGCCCATCGCCCCTTCACAAGCGTACCTGAGCGCCCCGGCCGTGCCGGGATCCAGCGCCAGGTACGCGCCCATCGAAGCGGCAAGCGGGCGCGAGGACACGCGCAGCGAGCCAAAGGCGAGCGAAGTCATGAACAAGAAGCCTGTCTACAAGCACGCGCTGGTCAAGATCTCCGGCGAGATGCTCGGGGGTGAAGTCGGCCAGGGAATCTCCACCGACGAGCTCTCGCGGTTCGCCGAAGAGATCCACCAGGTGCGCGACCTCGGCATGCAGGTGAGCGTCATCATCGGTGGCGGCAACATCTTCCGCGGCATCGCGGGCGCCGCCAAGGGAATGGATCGCGCAACCGCCGACTACATGGGAATGCTCGCCACCGTGATCAACGGCCTCGCGCTGCAGGACGCCCTCGAGCGGCGCGGCTGCAACACCCGCGTCGTCTCGGCCATCGAGATGCACCAGGTTTGTGAGCCGTACATCCGCCGCCGCGCCATGCGGCACATGGAGAAGGGCCGGGTCGTCATCTTCGCGGCCGGCACCGGCAACCCGTACTTCAGCACGGACACGGCCGCCGCCCTGCGCGCCGCTGAGCTGCACGCTGACGTGATCCTGAAGGCCACCAAGGTCGACGGCATCTACGACAAGGACCCGAAGAAGCACGCCGACGCGGTCAAGTTCGAGAAGATCTCCTACCTGGAGGCGCTCAACCGCGGCCTGAAGGTGATGGACGCCACGGCCATCAGCCTGTGTATGGAGAACCACCTCCCGATCGTGGTGTTCGACCTGTCCGTGCCCGGAAACCTCGCCCGCGTCGTGTGCGGCGAGAACATCGGGACGCTGGTCACCAGCAGCTGAGGGGGCGACGAAATGTCGCCTCGAAGCGCTAACGATTGCCCGTCGTGATCCGATGACCGACCGATGATCATGTCACCTCGGGAAGACAAGCTGCTGCACCTCACCCGCGGCCTGCGCGACGCCCTCAGCGCCGCAGACGGCTACGCGTGCTTGCTGGCGGATGATCTCAACGACGATGGGCGCGAAGCCGCGAACGACGTGGATCAAATCCGCGAGGCCGTGAAACAGGCGCTCAGCACGGTCGCGGAGCTCGAACAGCTCGTCGAGGTGGAGCGCCGCGCGGCCTCCCGCGATCCGCTCACGCAGGTCCCCAACCGCCACGCATTGAACGAGCTCGGCGAGCGGATGTTCCTCGAGGGTGCGCAGTTTTCGCTTTTCATGATCGACGTTGACCACTTCAAGGCCGTCAATGACACGTACGGCCACGCGAGCGGCGACGCCGTTCTCGTCGCCGTCGCCGAGCGTTGCCGCGCCGCGCTGCGCGACTCTGACGTGCTCGCCCGACTCGCCGGAGACGAATTCGTCGCGTTGCTGCCGAACGCCGAGCCCGATGTGACGGCCCGTGTCGCGGAGCGGCTCGCCACAAGCGTCGCCGTCGAACCGATCAACACACAAAAGGGTCACGTACCCGTGACGATCAGCCTGGGAGCCGCGACGAGGTCGCCGCAGGACGCCACGTTCAAGGAGGTGGTCGCGCGCGCCGACGACGCGATGTACGCGGCGAAACGCGCAGGACGGAATCGCGTAGCGGCGGGCTGAGGCACGCGCTCCGGGTATGGGTTACGGCCACCACCCTCGGGAGGCCGCGTGGACGAGTACCTCGTAGCGATGAACGAAGACATGGCAAAGACGCTGGACGCCTTGAAGAAGGACCTCGCCAAGGTCCGCACGGGCCGCGCGACGCCCGCGCTCGTGGACGGGCTGCACGTCGAAGTGCAGAGCTACGGCACGTCCATGCCGCTCAACCAGCTCGCCACGGTGCAAGCGCCCGATCCGCGCCTGCTCACGATCACCCCGTGGGACAAGGGCACCCTCGGTGACATCGAGCGCGCAATCATCGCCGGCGGCCTCGGGCTCAACCCGAGCAACGACGGCAAGCTCATCCGCGTGCCCGTCCCGCCGCTCACACAAGATCGCCGCAACCAGCTCGTCAAGGCCGTGAAGAGCACTGGCGAAGACGCGAAGGTGCGCGCGCGCCAGGTCCGCAAGGAATACCGCGAGACGTTCGAGACCGGCAAAGACGACGGCGACTGCACGGAAGACCAGCTCGAACGCTTCTTGGAGAAGGTGCAGGACGCCACGGACGAGACGGTCGCCAAGATCGAGAAGGCCGTCTCCGAGAAAGAGCGCGAGGTCATGGAGGTCTGAAATGGCCGTACCCAGGCACCTCGCGGTGATCATGGACGGCAACGGCCGCTGGGCGCAGGCCCGCGGGCTGCCTCGCGTCGCGGGCCACCGGGCCGGCGCTGAGAGCGTGCGCGTCATCACGCGCGAGTGCGGCAAGCTCGGCGTCGAGGTGCTCACGTTGTACAGCTTCTCGACCGAGAACTGGGGTCGCCCGGAAGATGAGGTCGAAGCGCTGATGGCGCTGCTCGAAGAGTACCTCCACGACGAGATCGGCGAGCTGATGCAGAACGGCGTCAAGCTGCGCGCGATCGGGCAGATCGACCGCCTCCCTGCGCACGTCCAGCAGGCGCTGAGCTACGTCGAAGCCTACACAGCGAACAACCAGGGCCTCACGCTCGTGCTCGCGCTGTCATACGGCGGACGGGCCGAGATCGTGAACGCCGCGAAGGCGCTCGCGGCCCAGGCCCTCGCCGGGCAGATCACCCTCGATCAGATCGACGAACAGGCCTTCGCAGGCGAGTTGTACACCAAGGGCCTTCCCGATCCCGACCTGTTGGTGCGAACCAGCGGTGAGCTGCGGCTGTCGAACTTCCTGCCGTGGCAGCTCGCATACGCCGAACTTTACGTCACCGACGTCGCGTGGCCCGATTTCCGGGAGGCGCACCTGCACGAGTCGTTCGAGGCCTTCACGGCTCGGCAGCGGCGATTTGGCAAGACCGGCGCCCAGCTCGCCGTAGGAGCGTAGCTTTGGTGACCCGAATCGTCGCAGCCCTCGTCGGCCTCGCCGTGCTGCTTCCAGCCATGATCTGGGGCGGCACCACGGCCGTCGAGATCATCGTGCCCATCGCCGCGCTGCTGTGTATGGACGAATACGCGCGCATGGCGTTTCCCGACGACCGTCCGTTCGCCACGAGCCTGATGACCGCCCTCGCAGCCGCCGTCTACGGCTCGGTCCTCTACCTTGGCGACCGTTACGGCCTGCTCGCGTGCATCGGCGTCGTCCTCGTCGCGATGATCAGCACCGTGTTGCGGCCAGGCCCGATCGACCGCGCAGCCGACCGCTTTGGCCGCACCCTCACCGGCGTCGCGTGGGTTGGCGGGACCTTCGTGTTCATGCCGTTGTTGCGCCGACTGGATGGCGGGCTCGCCTGGGTGTTTATGTTGCTCACCATCGCGTGGCTGTCGGACACCGGCGGCTACTTCGCGGGCCGATTCTTCGGGAAGCACAAGTTGTACGAGGCGATTTCTCCAAAAAAGACCGTCGAGGGCTACGTCGGCGGCATGGCGCTCGCCACCGTCGGCGTCGGCGTGGTGCGGCAGATCGGCCTGCCGGACCTCTCGATCATCGACGTCGTCGTGCTCGGCGTCGGCCTTGGCACCCTCGGCGTCATCGGAGACCTCGCCGAATCCATGCTCAAGCGCTCGTTCGGCGTGAAGGACTCGGGCACGCTGCTTCCCGGCCACGGAGGCCTGCTCGACCGCGTGGATGCAGTACTCTTCGTGGCTCCGGCGTTGTACGGGTATGCTGTCCTCGTGAAGGGGTACTGATGCCATCTGCCCGCGCTGTCGTCGTCCCCGCCGTCGTCTTATTCGCCGTCAGCCGCGTGTTCGGCGTCGGTGACGGCGGCCTGATGGACTACGCCGTCATGATCCCTGCCGGGCTGTTCATGCTCGGCAGCCTCGTCGTCATCCACGAATTCGGCCACTTCATCGTCGCGAAGGCGTTCGGCATCGGCGTCCCGATCTTCTCCGTCGGCATGGGACCGCGCGTGGGAGGCGTGTTCTGGCGCGGCACGGACTACCGACTCTCCGCGCTGCCGGTCGGCGGGTACGTAAAGCTCGCCGGCGCCGACCCGTTCGGCGAAGAAGACCCGGACGCGATGATCGATCCCGAAGAGAACTTCATGAACAAGCCCGTGTGGCAGCGGCTGCTCGTGATGCTCGCGGGGCCGGGCTTCAACTTGGCACTGCCGTTCGTGTTGTTCACCGCCGTGATGATGCTCGGCGAGCCCCTTCCGGACGGCGTGATCGGGTATATCCGGCCGCACTCGATCGCCGCGCAGAAGGGCGTGCAGCAGGGCGACCGCCTCGTCGCGGTAGACGCCGAGCCGGTGGCGCTGTGGACGGACGCCTACAAGGCGCTGGACCGGCCGCGCGACGCCACGCTCGCGTTCGAGCGCGACGGAAAGCGGTTCGACGTGCGCTTCACCGCGCAAGAGATGACGAACGCCGTGGACGTCGGCACGTTCGGGAACCTCGGCATGTGGTCGTTCCTGCAGTCCACGCGGGTCGGCGTCGATGATCCCACGTCGCCCGCGGCCCGCGCGGGCCTCGCGAGCGGGGACGCGATCACCACGGTCGACGGGGCCGAGGTCAAGCACTGGAGCCAGCTCGTGAGCGCGCTCAACGGCCCGCACCACGTCGTCACGTTCCTGCACGTCGACCGCGGCGCGGTGTCCTCGCACAGCGCGACGTTCGAGATGGACGCCGCGTGGCAGCCGCGCGCGGGCGACGAAGCCGTCGGTCCGTTCGGCATCGTCCCGATCGGCCTGTACGCGGGCCAGGTGTCACCTGACTCCGCCGCCGCCAAGGCGGGCGTCACGTCGGGAGACCGCCTGCTCGCGATCGACGGCCACACCCTCTCGTCGTGGAGCGATCTCGTCGAAGGCGTCGCGCTGAGCGTCGACCCGACGCACCCCGACGCCGCTCCCCGCGAAGTCACGCTCAGCGTGATCCGCGAAGGCAAGCCGCTCGAGCTGCACTTCGCGCCGCGTATGACCACCACGGCCGACTTCGGCCAGATCCGCACGCGCCCCGTCCTCGGTATCGCGCAATACCCCGACGCCGTGGTCGAGGGCCCGCGCGTGCCAAAATACTACGGTCTCACCGAGGCCTTCGGGCGCGCCACCGAAGAGACGCTCGCGCTCTCGGCCGGCATCCTCACCATGCTCGGCCAGCTCGTCACCGGCGGCCGCGCCATCAGCCAGACGTTCGGCGGGCCCGTCGCCATCTTCCGCATCGCGCAGGAAGCCGCCGAGCGGGGCCTGTACACGTACGTTCGCGCCATCGGCATGATCAGCATCAGCCTCGGCGTCGTGAACCTGCTGCCCATCCCGGTGCTCGACGGGGGGCAGATCCTGTTCTTCTCGGTCGAGGGCCTGCGCGGGCGTCCGCTGTCCATCGCGCTGCGCGAGAAGCTGCAGATGGCCGGTGTGTTGGCGCTCGTCAGCCTGTTCCTGATCGTGATGGTGTTCGACGTGCAGAAGTGGCTCGGCGGCGAAGGTCCGTGACGATCGACCTGAAATGAAGCTCGTCGCGATCGACACGTCCGGGCCCGTCATCGGGGTTGCGCTGTGGTGCGACGGCGACGTGCGCGTCCGCACCGAGCGCGTCGCCCGCGGCGCCGAAGCCAGGCTTGTTCCTTGGATCCAGGAGCTTTGCGCGGAGATGGGCGTCGCCCTGCCAGCCCTCGACGGGCTCGCCGTCGGCGTCGGTCCTGGCGCGTTCACCGGGGTCCGGGTTGGCATGGCGACGGCCGCGGGCCTCGCGATGTCCCTTGATCGTCCGCTGTGGGGGTGCGACTCGCTCTCCCCGCGCGGCGCTCGCGTCGGCCCGCGCTCGCTCGTGCTGCTCGACGCGCGCAAAGGTCGCGTGTACGCCGCCGCGTTCGACGGAACCATGACCCACCCGCCCGCCGACGTCACCGCCGACGTCGCGGTCCGCTGGCTTGCTGCACCATTTCTCGCGACCGGTGAAGGCGCCCTCGTGTACGCCGACATCGTCCGCGCCGCTGGCGGCACCCTCGCCGATGACGCCGACGACCCGGCCGTGGACGCGCTCGCCCGGCTCGGAGCGGCGGCGCTCGGACGTGGCCAGGGCAAGCCTCCGAACGAGGTCGTACCGACCTACATTCGCGGATTCTCCTGACCTCGTATCCACGCTTGCGGTCGATGGCGCCGTTCTGTATGCTGCGCGCGGAGGCGATGAGATGGGGCGGTTTGCGTGGCTCCTCGTCCTGTTGATTAGCGGCTGCGCCTATGTCACCAAGGACGAGTTCCTCGGCACGTGGGACCAGGACGGCGATGGCTGGCCCGTCGGCGACGACTGCGTAGATGACCCGGCGCAGAACGGGGCCACGGTGTACCCGTTCGCCGCAGATGTGCGCGGCGACGGCTGCGACGCGGACTGCTCGCGCACCGCCGACGCAGACGGAGACGACTGGCCGGACGACGCGGACTGCAACCCGACCGACGCCACGATCTTCCCCTGCTCCGACGCCGAGCAGCCGAACGACAACGTCGACTCGGACTGCGACGGAAACGACGGCGCGCGACTGGACACCTGCCTCGGCTGGGACCCCGACTTCGAGCAGAGCCAGCAGATCCGCTTCACGATCGACAATTGCCCCTGCCCGTCTCCCGCAAACGGCGGGTGTGGAATTGGCGAGGTCGCTGAGTAGGTCGTCAACGGGATGCCGCCCCATGGTGCGTTCCCAAGTCGCCATCCCTGCGTTTACAACGCCCACGGAGGTTCCCCCATGCGCGCTCTCGGCTTCGTCTCCATTGGCATCACCCTGCTCGCCCTCGCAAACTGCGGCTCGTCCACGGACTGCAAGTCCGGTGAGACCTGCGCGTGTGACGGGATCGGCGCCTGCACCTGGAACTGCCCGGGCGGGGACTGCACCTACGAGACCAGCGGGACCGGCGCGGCGTCGCTCACCTGCGACGGCGGCGGCTGTTCACTCGACGCCTCTGGCACCGGCGCCGTCAACCTGGACTGCGAAGGCGGCGGCTGCACGGGCTCGAGCAGCGGTTCGGGAGCCCTCTCCGTGACGTGCGCGGGCAACGACTGCGCGTTCGAGTGCTCGGGGACGGGTTCGTGCAGCCTCAACGAATGTGACACGGGCTGCACGCTCGACTGCGTCGGCATCACGGCCGTCTGCGAGTAGCGTCAGCGCGAGAGGGCCGGCATGTCGTCGACCACCACCGCGTCCGAAGACACGACGACGCGTTGCCCGTCGACCAGCAGCTCGGCGACCACGTAGCAGCCGTGCGCGTCGCCCAGCGCGACAGGCTGGAACCAGACGCTCACCTCGACCGTCTGGCCGGGGCGCACCCGCACGGCCATCTGCGGCTCGAGCAGGCCCGGCACGCTCACGCCCGCCGCACGCCGATGGGCGCCTGCGCCGAACGCGTCCACCACGGCCACGCTCACCGCGCGCACCTCGACCGGGGTTGTTCCAGCGGTGACGCAGCAGGCAGCGCGGCCGACCACGGCGTCGCCATCATTGTCTCTGTGGAGTTCGAGAGGAAGGCCAATCACGGCCTCGAGAACACCCATCGCGGCCTCCTGCTCAGGCAACGCCACGGCCCTGTTGTCCTTACCGTACACCCCCGGATCGATCCGTGTTGGAAGTTTTTCAACATCCGTATTTACGTCGAATACAGTTCCTTTCGTCGGGCCACGGCGCGCGACGTCGCGTCGCCCACCCGCCACGGCGCGGCGCGGTCAGCTGGCTCACGGCGCGGCGACGCTCGCGGTGGGAACGTCGGCGACGGCCTTCGAAAGCTGCGCGCGGTACCGCGTCGTCCGCACCTCGACGCCCGCGGGGGGCTCGGGGAACAAGGCCAGCACGGACTCAGCGAACGTCTTCGCCTCCGCGCCGCGCCCGAGCGCGATGAGCACCTCGGCCCGGGCGGTGGCGACGCGCAGCTTGTTGTCGCCCCACGCGACCGCGTACGCGGCGTCCAGGTGCACGAGGGCCTCGTCGTGGCGGCCGGCGCGGGCGAGCATGCGCCCGGCGGCGTGCGAGAACGTCATCTCGTCCGGGTACACGCGGCTGGCCTCGTCGAGGAACGCGACCGCGCCGTCGACGTCGCCGGCCTCTTCGAGCAGGTCGGCGTACCAGGTGTATTGCGAGCGGTCGTGCGCCGGATCACCCGTGAACCAGGACCTCAGCGCGGCCGCCGCAGACGCGTAGGTCGCCTTCGCCAGCGCGGGGTCAACTGCGAGCCCCGCGAGCACGTCGAGGCGATCGGTGGCGGTAAGCGCGTCGCCGGTCGTGTCGCGCGCGAGCGCCTCGCGGAGGACAGCGGCGAGGGCCGGGTCGCCTTCTACGAGGTCGGCTGCGTCCCGCGCCCACAGCGACGCCGCGACGCCATGCTCCGCGAGCCAGCGCGCGTCTTCGGACGTGGGCTTGGCGACGAGCCGCGCGCGGCGGAACGTCGGGTCGTCCGGCGCGGTCGCGGCGCGGGCGAGCCAGGTCGCTGCGTCCCGATCGAGGCGAACGAGGTCGAGCGCCGTCTGCGCCGCGTCAGCGGGGGGGACGGTCGACGGGTCGCGGCCCGCGCGCGCTGCGAGCCCGCCCGACTGATTGTCTTCGAGCCAGCGGATGAACTTGTCGCGCGTGTCATAGCCGAGCACGCGCCCGACCTCCGATCCATCGGCGTTCGCCGCGATCACCGTCGGGTACCCCGTCACCGCGTAGCGGTCCTTGAGCGCCCACGAGCCAGGATCGTCCACGTCCACGGGAACGAGGACGTAGCCCTTCAGCACAGAAGCCGCGTCCGGCGCGTGCAGCACGTCGGCGACGAGCTGGTTGCAGGGCGGGCACCACACCGCGCCGAAGTCGAGCAGAACGAGCGAGCCGCCCGTCGCGGCCTTCGCGAACGCGACCTCCGCGGCGGCGGAGGGGTTCGCCTCCCGATGGAATGCCTCCTCCACCTTGGGGGCTGCGGCCTTCGCGAGCAGCTGCACGCGCCCTTTCTTGTCGGCGGGCACCGGCCCGAAGAACCCGATCGTCTCGCGCTTGCACACCGTTCCGGCGTCGTCGCAGATCGACAGACCGATCTCGCCCGTGACGGTCGCGCCGCGAAGATCGGGGATGCGCAAGCCGGCAGCGGCCTCCAAACCCGGCGCCGACAAGGTGAGCTCGTGGTCGGGCCAGCTGAGCTGCAGGTCGGCGAACGCGTCGGGCGACACGTGAAACCCGGCGGGCGGCACGGTGTAGAGCGTGGCGGAGTCACCTTTCCAGCCGATCTCGACGACGGCGGAGGCGAGGGCATTGGACACGAAGAGGGCGAGCATGGCCTACTCTATCGCCGCGAGGACGCCCCGGGCGTCCCAGGTTGTCGCGACGGTGACGGTCAGGCCGACCCGGCGCGCGGCGTCGGCCGTGGTGGGGCCGATCACCACGACGCAGCCGCCCGGAGCGACGGCCGCTGCGGCGTACACCTCGGCGGCGGCCGGGGAAGCGAGCAACACCGCGTCCCAGGGGGTGGCGGCGCGCAGCTGCGCGGTCGCGTGCGGGTTGCTGGCGTTCCTGTACGCGACGACGTCGACCAGGTGCGCGCCCGAAGCGTCGAGCGCGGCGCGGGTGCCGGGCGCTGCACGGGCGGCGCGCGGCCACAGCACGGTCTTTCCGGCCAATGGCCCCATCGCGGCCACGACCTCGGCGCCAGTCCCCTCGCCAACCACGTCCACCGGCCCCCAGGCGGCGGCCGTCGCGCGCCCGACCGCGGCCACGGCGGCGGCGTGGACGTGCCCATGGGCGAGGCGCGCCGCGTTGGCCGACGTGAGCAGCAGCCAGTCCGCGCGCGGCAACGACGCCCATTCCACCGGCACGTCTTCGAGCACGAGCAGCGGCACGTGGACGGTCGCGTGGCCGGCCGCGGCGAGCTCAGCTGCGAGCGCGTCGGGGTCGCTGTGGGTGAGCAGGAATCGCATGCAATAGCGTTAGCATGGGGCATGCTCTCGTGGCTGCTCGCCTGTACGTCGCCCCCCCTCGCTCCGACGCGCCCGCCGCTCGCGCTCGCCGGCACGCGCTGGTTGTACGAAGAGCTCGACGGCGCCGAGCCCGACGCGTGGGAGTTCGACGCCGACGGCACGTTGTTCGTCGCCACCGGGAACAACCCCGTCGCCGATACATGGATGTTCGACGGCAGCGCCCTGACCGTGAAGATCAACGACTACGCGACGTACGAGGGGCACGTCACCGCGCAGGGCGGGTTCGTCGGCGCCGCGTCGAACCCGGCTGGCAAGACGTGGCAGTGGTTCGCGGTGCGCGATCTGCCGCCCGCCCTCGACGGGTGCGGCGATTCCGGGTCATTCGACGTCACCGACACGCGGTGGCGGCGGTTCGACGACGGCTCGGCGCAGGCCTCGGGGACGGTGTTCTTCCTCGGCGGCTCCGACACGTGGTCGCAAGCCGGCGACGACGTCACGTGGACCGTCGACGGCGCCGCGAAGGTCACCGGGAAGCTCGTCGGCGACCACACGATCGTGGCGCGCGTCCCCAGGCCCGACGGAGCCCTCGGCCGCGTCAGGCTCGTGCGCACCGCGATCCCCGGCGAGTGCCCCTAGGCGAGGTGCGCGCGGACGCGCTCAGCGACGGCCGCCGGCGTGAAGCCGAACTTCTCCGCGAGCACCTTGTCGGGCGCGGACGCGCCGAACCGGTCGATCCCAATGGACAGGCCGTCGTCGCCGACGATCCGCTCCCAGCCGAGCGTGATGCCGGCCTCGATCGACACGCGCCGCACGCCCTTCGGGAGCACCGAGGCGCGGTAGGCGGCGTTCTGCTGGACGAACAGGTCGACACACGGCATGCTGACGACGCGAACGCCGTCGCCGAGCAGCTTCGCGGCGTCGAGCGCGAGCGGCACCTCGGAGCCGGTGGCTACGAGCACGACGCGCACGGGTCCGATGGCCTCCTGCAGCACGTAGCCGCCGCGCAGCGCACCCTCAGCCGGAGCGAGCGCCGTACGGTCGATCACGGGGAGGTTCTGCCGCGTGAGCACGAGCGCCGTGGGGCCGTCTTTGCGAGCAAGAGCGACCTGCCAGCCGATCGCCGTCTCGGTCGCGTCGGCCGGGCGGAACGTGCGCATGCCGGGGATCGTGCGCAGCGCGGCGAGGTGCTCGACGGGCTGGTGCGTGGGGCCGTCTTCGCCGAGGAAGATGGAGTCGTGGGTGTAGATGTAGATCACCGGGATCCCCATCAGGCACGACAGGCGCACGCTCGGGCGCATGTAGTCGTGGAACACCAGGAAGGTGGCGCAGTACGGCAGCGCGCCGCCGTGCAGCGTCATGCCGTTGCAGACCGCGGCCATGCCGTGCTCGCGCACGCCGAACGCGAACGTCTGGGCGCCCTTGAACGACGTGGGGCTGAACAGGGGCTTCTTCGTCTCGGTGCCGTTGCTGCCGGCGAGGTCGGCCGAGCCGCCGATCACCCACGGGGCCTGCTCGATCACGGCCTGCAGGCACGTCTGGCTCGCCTTGCGCGTGGCGATCTTGTCGCCGGCCTTGAACGCGGGCCAGCTCACCTTCGCGGCCAATGCAGCGCCATCGGCGGCGAGGGTCGTCGCGAACTCGGCCTTGCGCGGGTGGGCGGCGAAGCGCTGCTCCCACGCGAGGCGGCGCGCCTGACCGTCGTGGTTGCGGAACACGGCGCAGGCCTCGGCAGACACCGCAAAGGAGGCGTCCGGATCGAACCCGAGGCCGCGCTTCACATTCGCGACGTCTTCCTTGCCGAGCGGCGCGCCGTGCGTCTTCTCGGAGCCCTGGTTCTTGCTGCCCTTTCCGATCGTCGTGCGGCAGCAGATCAGGCTCGGCTTGTCCGCAACGGCGCGCGCGGCGGTGATCGCGGCCGCGATCGCGACGAGGTCGTGCCCATCGATCTCCTGCACGTGCCAGCCGTACGCACGGAACCGCATCGCGCGGTCCTCGGTGAACGCGAGCGCGGTGTCGCCGTCGATCGAGATGTGGTTGTCGTCGTACAGCAGGACCAGGCGCCCGAGGCCGAGATGCCCGGCGAGCGAGGCCGCTTCGGACGCGACGCCCTCCATCAGATCGCCGTCGCCGCACACCGCGTAGGTGTGGTGGTCACACAGGTCAGCGCCGTAGTTGTCGCGCAGCCAGCGCTCGACGATCGCCATTCCCACGGCGTTTGCGACGCCCTGGCCGAGCGGACCGGTCGTGGTCTCCACGCCGACGGTGTGGCCGTATTCCGGGTGACCGGGCGTCTTGCTGCCCCACTGCCGGAAGTTCTTCAGGTCGTCCAGCGACAACGCGTAGCCGGAAAGGTGCAGCAGCCCGTAGAGCAGCATCGAGCCGTGGCCGCCGGACATCACGAACCGGTCGCGATCGGGCCACTTTGGCTGGGATGGATCGTGTTTGAGGAACTGCGACCACAACACGGTGACGACGTCCGCCATGCCGAGCGGCATGCCGGGATGCCCCGAGTTTGCAGCTTCGACCCCGTCGATCGCAAGGGCCCGTAGCGTGCTCGAACCGATCGTCTGCGCGTCCATGGCGACCTCCGGCCGCCGAGGTAGCCCGATCCCGCGACGTGGTCACCCACACCAGCGCGTACGGCTCCTGACGTATAGTCGGGTGCGGGAGGGTAGATGAATCGTCGACTCGTGGTGGGGATTTCGCTGTTCTGGACGCTAGCCTGCAGCGGCGAGAGCACGGAGGTCGCGACGGGCTCCGGCGAGCCAGCGACGCCAGTGACCTCTGCTCCCGCACCTGACGCGCCCATCGCCGCGGTTCCCGAGGGCCCCCTTCCGGACTTCTACCAGATCACGCCGTACAGCACCGACGAGCTGAAGAGCATGTCGCTGACGGAGCTTCAGCTTCGCCGGAACACGATCTTCGCGCGCGCCGGCCAGCCGTTCCGCAAGAAGTGGCTCGACACCTACTTCCGTTACCAGGAGTGGTACCACCCGCTCACCACGGTCGCGGACGACACGAAGCTCACCGCCATGGACCGGCAGAACGCTGCAGCGATCGCCGCGGTGGAGTCGGGGCTCACAAGGGAGGAGCTCCGCGAACGCAAGACCAAGCTCATCGCCGGCGAGGCGCCCGAGTCGTGGCACCTCGAGATGGATGACGCCTACCAGCGCGAGATCGCCCTGCTGTCCGCGGCGCTCGGCGAGTGGGAAGGCGATCCTTCGGTGCCGATGTCCGAACGCAGCCCGATGGCCGACCCGAACGTGCTGGACACGGCGCTCACCGAGGCCCAGCTCGCGGACCTGTCCCGCCGCGACCTTCGCATCGTCCGCAACACGATCTTCGCGCGGCACGGGCGCGCGTTCAAGTCGGAGCTGCTCCAGGAGTACTTCGCGCAGAAGGTCTGGTACACGGTCGATCCGGCCTATGTCGACACCTCGCTCACGGACGTGGACAAGGCGAACATCGCCACCATCGTCAAGGTCGAGGAGAGCCTCGGCGGCATGATGACCGAGAAGCAGCAGGCCGCCTTCGAGACCGAATACATGGGCGGGGCCTGATAAGGCTTCGGCCGCGCCCCGGTCGGGGCGCAAAATAAACGCCGGTGACGGCCTTCAAAACCTGGCTCCCGCCCCCTCCCGGGTGAGCGGTGAGCGTGAAAGCGCGCCCAACGTGTCGAGGTACGCGTCGAGGTCGAACGCCAGCGTCGCTGGCGCGCCGAGCAGCCCCGCGTGGATCGGGACGACCCGCGCCGACGTAGAGTCGCCGAGCGCGACGACCAGCACGAGGCCGTCGGCGTGATTGGTGCACTTGCAGTCGAACGCGAGGTTGCCGAGGCCCCACGCGATCACGCTCCCGTCACGGCGCTCGACGGGGCCGAACACGTGGGTGCCGTGCGCGACGATCACCTCGGCGTGCGCTGCGACCGCTACGTCCACGGCCTCGCGGAGCACGGGGGAAGGCTCGGGCGACGCGTCGCCAGTGACGTGAAACGCCACCACGAGCGGGTGCGGCGCCACCGCGAGGCGCTCCGCGAGGTCGGCGGGGACGCCTTGTTCGAGGTCATAGGCGGCGAAGTTGACGCCGTCGCGGATCGCGAGCCGGTCCCCGCCGAAGGCCGCGATGCCGGCGTCCTGCAGCGCTTGTGCGGTCGCGTCAGGGCCGCCAGGCCCGGCGTCAGACGCGTGGTTGTTCGCGATGCTCGCGAACGCGATGCCAGCGGTGGTGAGCGACGCGAGCGCGCCTGGATCGTGCACGAGCCGCAGACCCTCGCCAGGCAGCCCGACGCCGACGGGGCCCTCGAGGTTGACCACGCCAAAGCCCCGCAGCTCGCCTGCGAGCGAAGCGTCGAGCACCGGCCGCGGCCCGTCGAGATACACGTCGCCTGCGAGCCAGAACTCGACAGGAGGCGGCGTGCTGCGACCACAGTGGATGCTCATGATCGCGAGCGCGATCAACGCGTGTACGGCTACGCCTCCGGCCCTCGCACCCGAGCCGCCTCCGGCCGTGCCCGCCCCCGAGGCGGTCCCAGCGGCGGTCGTCGCTCCGGTGGTTTCCTTGCCGATCGTCGACACCCCGCTCCCGTTCGACGACGCCCGAAAAGCGCTCACCCTCGCGTACCTGCGCGCCCACGTCGACCCCGACGCGACCACGATCGACATCGTACCGCACGTCGTGGTCTTGCACTGGACCGGCGGCGGCACGTTCGACTCCGCGTTCGCGACGTTCGCGCCGAACACACTCGAAGGCCGGCCCGAGCTCGCCGGCGCGGGCGACCTGAACGTCTCGTCGCAATTCATCGTCGATCGCGACGGCACCATCCACCGCGTCATGCCGGAGACGTGGATGGCGCGGCACTGCATCGGCCTGAACTGGAACAGCATCGGCGTCGAGAACGTCGGCGGAACGGACGAAGCGCCGCTCACCGACGCGCAGGTCGCAGCCGACGCGGCGTTGATCCGCTACCTCGCAAGCAAGTACCCGATCGAGGTCGTGGTTGGACACCACGAGTACCGCACGCTCGATGGCACGAAGTACTTTCGCGAATTGGACGCGAACTACCGCACCGAGAAGGTCGATCCTGGGCCCGTGTTCATGGGCCGCGTGCGCGAAGCGATCGCCGATCTGCGCCTGGCTGGTGGGTCTCCGCCCATGTGACTATAATATGGTCATGAAACGCGTCGGCACGGCAGACCTCAAGGCACACCTGTCCGAGCACCTTCGCGCCGTACGCGACGGCGAGGAGCTGATCGTGATGGATCGCCGCGAACCGATCGCCCGCGTCATCCCCTTCGAAGAGCTCGAAGAGGGGCTGGTGATCGAGCCGGGTCGCGGATCGCTCGCCGATTTCCCATGGCCCGCACCCGTGCGCGGAATCGACGAGATCGACGTGGCGTCAGCGCTGCGCGCGGAGCGTGGCGACCGGCGATGACGACCTACCTCGATACGTCCGTGATCCTTCGGTGGGTGCTCGGTGAGCGCGACGCCCTGCCGCATCCCGACGCGAGCGCAACCTTGGTGACGAGCCGCCTGACCAGCGTGGAGGCGCTCCGAACGCTCGACCGCCTGCGGCGCTCCGGGCGCCTATCGGACGGCGATTATGCCGAACGACACGGGATCACCGTGCGCATGTTGGCCCGCATCGATCGGGCCCACCTATACGCGGCGGTGCTCCGACGCGCCTCGGAGCCGTTTCCCACGCCCCTGGGCACGCTCGACGCGATCCACCTCGCGACCGCGTTGCTCGTTCGCGACTCCCGAGGCGTCGACGTGACGCTCGCGACGCACGACGCGCAACTCGCCGCTGCGGCCCATGCCGTCGGGCTCGAAACCAGCGGGACGTGACGACCACGCGCCACGTCGGCGCGCCGGGTGTACGCTCGCGGCATGTTCAAGAACGACCGCTTCGAGACCCGCACAAAGATCGTCGCCACCCTCGGCCCCGCGTCGTGGGACGACCCCATGTTGTCCAACCTGATCGAGGCTGGCGTAGACGTGTGCCGCATCAACTGCAGCCACGCTGACCACGAGTCGATCCGCCGCCAGGTCGCGCGCGTCCGCCGCGCCGCGAGCAAGCTCGGCCGCCCCGTCGCGATCCTGCAGGACCTCCAGGGTCCCAAGATCCGCATCAGCAAGGTGGACGTGCCGATCGACCTCGCCGTGGGCGACGTGCTCACCGTGGTGATGGACGATCACTACGTCCAGCAGGGCAACCGCGTCGGCACCACCTACCCGGAGATGTCGCTCGACGTGAAGGTGGGCGACACCGTGCTGTTCGCCGACGGCGCCGTCGGTGGGCAGGTCTCCGCCGTACGCACGCACACGACGCCCCACGAGGTGGACGTCGAGATCGGCATCCCCGGCACGCTCACGTCGTTCAAGGGCCTGAACCTGCCCGGCGTGCAGATGTCCGTCCCGTGCCTCACGGCCAAGGACCTCGCCGATCTCGCCGTGGGCGCCGAGGTCGGCGTCGACTACGTCGCGCTGTCGTTCGTGCAGCGCGCCCAGGACGTCATTGATCTGCGCGAACACATGAAGCGCCTCGGGCACGTCGTCCCCATCGTTTCGAAGATCGAGAAGCCACAGGCGGTGGACGACATCGAGAACATCGTGCGCACCAGCGAGGCGATCATGGTCGCGCGCGGCGATCTTGGCGTCGAGGTGCGCCTCGAGCGCGTGCCCGTGTACCAGAAGATCATCATCGACGCCGCGTTCCGCGCCGGCTGCACCGTGATCACCGCGACGCAGATGCTCGACAGCATGGAGCGCAACCCGCGCCCGACGCGCGCCGAGACCACCGACATCGCGAACGCGATCCTCGACGGCACCGACGCCGTCATGCTCTCCGGCGAGACGAGCACGGGCAAGTACCCGATGGAGGCCGTGCGCACGATGGACGCGATCGCGCGCGAGGTCGAGTCGTCCCGGTTCTTCAAGCCCACGCCGGTGGGAGGCATGCCGCAGGTCGGCGGCGTCTCGGCGGCGATCCTCCGCGCGGGGATCACGGCCGCGACGGACCCGATCCGCCCGCTCGTGGTGTTCACGTGGTCGGGCTTCCTCGCGCGCCTCGCGAGCAAGGCCCGGCTTCCGGGCCCCGTGTTCGCGCTCTCGCCGGACCAGCGCGTCGTCGATCAGCTGGCGCTCGTGTGGGGCATCACGCCCATCCTGTGCCCGCCCGTAAAGTCGACGGACGACCTGCTCGCGGCAGGGGAACACGAGCTGATCGTGCGCGGAAAGATCCAGAAGGGCGAAGAGATCGTGCTCGTGGCGGGTGAAGGTCCGCTGCGCGGCGCCAAGCACCTGATGAAGATCACGCGCGCAGGGGAATGAGCGAGCGGGGTAGAACGGCCTTGAAGTTTGCTTTCGGCAAGTAGAACCCCGTCGAAGTTTGCCTCAGACCGCTTTCGGGTCGGTTCGCGGACGACCGAACGCCGAATCTGCTCGACGCCGACCCCAGACGCAGTCCCTCCCCAACCCTTCATGTCAGTTCTACCTTTCCGAACCGACTTTCAGGATCGTTCTACCGAGCCGCGGCGGGATAACCCCCGTCCGGAGGCTCCATGCCGCGCGGAATCGTGCTGTTGTTGTTCGTTGGTGCGTGCGCGCCGTTCGAGCCCACCGCCGGCACCTGGCGGCTGTACGAGGTGAGCACGGTGTCCGACACCTGCCTGAAGTCGGATGGCGACTCCATCATCGACCCCGCCACGCCAGGCACCACCTTCACGCTCGTGAACACCGGCGAGGGCACGTTCACCACGGAATTGCCGCTCGATCAGGGCGGCTCGATCGTGAGCGAATGTACGCTCGACGAGCATGACGCGTACACCTGCCTGCCGAACGCGGAGTCGCTCGAGCTCGTCCCCGACGGCGTGATGACGATCACGCAGACCGACGGCGGCTCGTTTGACGGCCCCGACCTGCACCACGGCGGGAGCACGATCGACGTCACCTGCGCGGGCACCGGCTGCCCCGACCTGGAGGACGTGTTCGACGTCGCCCTGCCGTGCCGGGCGGTGCTCGCGGGAGAAGCAGAGCCCGTCAGCGAGTAGCTACTCGACGACGGCGCCGCTGCGCCGCGAGCCACGCGCCGGCTTGTCGGGCGAGCCCATCGGCATGCCCATCTGCTTGCGGAACTCGAAGTACTCCGGCGTCCACTCGCCGATCGAGTCGCGGATCACCAGCTTTCCGGTGACGCGCGGCTCGAATGGGCCGTCCTCTTCGCGAGCGCACACCACGACCGACACGTGGAACGGCCCCAACGCGCGGAACACGAACTCCCAGCGCTCCACGATGACGAGCCCGAACTTGCCGGGGGCCGCGTCCGTACGCGGATCGGCGGCGGGCATCACGTACGCGAACCGCGACCCTGGACCCATGAACCGCCGCGCGGCCGCGCAATAGTCGTCGACCGAGCCGCGCAGCTCCATGCGCGCGTGTGCGCGCTGCGAGATCGGCGACAACACGCCTTTGTCGGGCGGGATGTACGGCGGTGAGCCCGTGACGAGCTCGAACTGCGAGCCCGCGGGGAGCACGTCGGGGTCGCGGATGTCGCCTTGCACGATCGTTACGCGCTCCTCGAGCTTGTTGTACGCGATCGTCTTTTTGGCCAGCGCGACGCTCACGTCCTGCGCTTCCAGGCCCACGAGCGTCGCCGCAGGGTCCGCCATGCGCCACAGGTTCGTGAGGCCGACGGAGCCGATGCCGCAGCCGAGATCGAGCAGCTTCGTCGCCTGGGGGCGCGCGAGCGAGGCGCGCCAGGACGTCGCGAGGTCGTCGGTCGAGAACCGATGTCCGCGTTTGAGCTGGTAGATCCTCCAGCTTCCCGCAAGGAGGTCGAGCGTGAGTTCTTCGCCATCGAGGATCGCTTCGTTCATGTGGCCCCGTCTATCGCCGTTTGCGCGACGTGTAAGGACCCGAACCGCGCGCGCGTTGTCGGTCACGCCGGAGGGAGACATGCTCACGCGCCTCGCGAAGGCCGACGCCCTCGTCGACGCCACGCGGCCGATGTGGCAGGGGCTCGGGCAGCTCGGTGTCGTCGTGCTGGGCGTGCACCTCGCGGCCGACCGCCTCGACGACCTGTGCTACCAGGCGCTCCTCGCGCTGCCCATCCCCGTCGAGTCCCCGGAGGTGCTCGCGTGGTGGGGTGCCGCGCTCGCCCTCGTCGTCGAATTCGTCGTCGTCGCCCGCGCGTTCGCGGCGCTCGCGCTCACGGAACATCGCCCCGAACGGACGCTGCGCGACTGGTGGGACGCGCGCTCGGTCGACGCCGCGGTGTTGCCGATGTTCTGGCTCGTGACGGGCCTCGCGGGCGCCTGGGTGGTGGGCATGGCCGCCGAAGACGCCGTGGCACCCTACGCGCCCGCCGCCGCCTGGCCGGTTGGCGCCGTTGTGGCCGCGCTCATCGCGTGGAGGCTCGCGCTCTCCGGGCTGATGCGCGTGGTCGCCGCGTTCGATCCCCCGAAGCGGCGCCTGAACGGCCTGTGGTGGGCCCCCGCGCTGATCACCGTCGCGACGCTCGCCGCCTGGCACGGCCTGCCGATCTGGGGCCTGCTGTGAAGGGCGTCGGCGATCTGCTGCTCGTCGTGGTGGTCGTCGGCGCCACGTGGACCCGCACGCCCGTGGGCGGCCTGTTCGACCGCCTCGTGCACGCGGTGCGAGGCGGAGACGACCTCCCCGCGCTGACGTCGTACTTCACGACGGCGGCCCCGCCGATCACGGCCGAGATCGTCGCGCACGCGCTCGATCTCGCGGCACCCGCGGGCGGGCCGTTCCCGGAGCCCTGGCGCACGGCGGCGGTCAGCGTGCTCGGCGCCGACGGGCTCTCCGGGCTCGACGCACGATACGCGGGCGACCCCGAGGCCGCGCTCGAGCTCGCGTCCGTCGGTGAAGACCTGCGCACACGCGCGATCGAACGGGCGCGCTCAGCGGGCGCGGAGCACCCGGACCGCTACGCGGAGCATCGCGCGTACCTGCCTTCGGAGGCCGCTCGCGAAGGGGACCGCGTGGTGAGCGGCACCCTCGCGCTGGCTTCCGTGCTCACGCTGGAGTGGCCCGTGCGCGTGCCCCACCGCATCACGTCGCCGTTCGGCTGGCGCATCCACCCCATCACGCACGACCGCCGCAAACACGACGGCGTCGATCTTGGCGTGCCGATCGGGACGCAGGTGTACGCGGCCCAGGCGGGCAAGGTCATCGCCGTCGGCACCAACGAGAAGGGCGGGAACTGGATCATCATGGACCACGGAAACGGCGTCCGGACGTCCTATTGCCACCTCTCGGAGTGGCAGGTGACGAAAGGCCAGGTGGTGCAACGCGGGGAGCCCATCGCCCTGTCGGGCAACACGGGGCGGTCGACCGGACCGCACCTGCACTTCAACGTGAAGGTCTCGGGGACGCTGGTGGACCCGCTGCTGCTCCGCCGCGAACCCCCACCGACCCGCCTTTAAGGCGTGATCGCGGGCGCGTCCGTGTCCTTCGCAACGTCTGGCCCCCCTTCGACAGGCGGGGCCGCCTCGGGCGCAGGCGTCGCGGGAGGCGGAACCACCGGAGCGACCACCGGGCGAGGCGCGACGGGCCACTCCGGCGGGGGGTGCGGGGCATCGAGTGGGCCGCCGCCACCACAGGCGACCAGGAAAGCGACCAGCCCGATCACGGGACCGTCATGATGACGAGGCTGACGTTGTCCTTGCCGCCGCCATGGTGCGCCGCGCGCACGAGCTCACGCGCCGCGATGCGGGGATCCGGGTACTGCACCATGATCGCCTCGATGTCGCGGTCTTCGACTTCGCCCCACAGGCCGTCCGTGCACATCAGGAACCGGTCGCCCGGGAGCGCGTCTACGCGGAAGATGTCGATGTCCACGTCGCGCTCGGTGCCGACCGTGCGCAGCAGGATGTTCGAGTGCGGATGGTTGCGGGCCTCTTCCGCCGTGATGCGGCCCTTCTCGACCATCTTGGCGACGAGCGAGTGATCCTTGCTCACCTGGATGAGCTTGTTGTCGCGCACCATGTAGCAGCGACTGTCGCCGACGTTCGCGACGAACGCTGTTCTGCCTTCGAACAGGAGCGTACAGACGAGCGTTGTGCCCATGTCCGTGCCCTTCTCTTCGGCGTGCTCTTTGATGGCGTTGTTCGCGGTCTGGAACGCGTTGTCCAGGGCGGCTTCCACCTGTTCGATGCCCGCGACGTTCTCTTCGTTGGCGCGCGCGACCCGGCAGATCGTCTGCACCGCGATCATCGACGCGACCTCGCCCGAGTCGTGACCACCCATGCCGTCCGCGACGACGAACAGCTGGGCGCGCTCGGAGAGCTTCTTCCAGCCCCAGTTGTCTTCGTTGCCCTGGCGGGTGAGCCCGACGTCGCTCATGGCGCCGCGCAAAGGACGATAGACCGCGGCGGCCGCCGTCTCATAGCGCTGCTCCGCGGCCCGCCCGAACTGGGACGGCGCCTCGAACGAGCCGTTCTCGGCCGTCTCCATGAACTCCGCGAGCACGTCCGAATCGACGTCACAGTAGCGGCGCAACAGCTCGCCGACGCTCACCATCTCGGCGCCTCGCAGCCCGTTCGTGACGGCCACATCGCCGGCGTCGACCACGTCCATGTCGAACAGGCGGATGGTGTTGTCAGGCGAGATCAACAAATTTGCGCGCGTGAGGGCGCGAAGACGGACGCCATTCACGTGAAGGAACGCCAACGTTCCGGCGATGCGCTGGGCGACGTCGAGGATCCGCTGGTTGGGCAGCGGGCTCGCTTCGTCGATCATGAGGCCTTCGCCATTGTAGGCGACGATCGAGAGCAACTGCTCGGCCTGCCGGAACACGTCCAACGGGGACGCGAGGCCAGGATGCGAAAGCCCCTTGGCGAAGTACGCCTCGTACGCCTCGAACAACGCCGATTCCCAGCGAGCCGACATCAGGAAGCGGCGATCTTTGAACGCGGCGCCGCAGGAACGGCACGCCTTCTCGGACCGGGGCGTGCCGATCTCTCCGCACTCCCAGCACTTGCGCATGGGCTTGTCCGGACGGGCATCCGTCACGAGGTAGAACATCCGACCTTCGGCGAGCCTGACGAGGCCCTCGACGGTGTAATGCTCTCCAACGGGGGTCCCGGGCGGGAAATGGGAGGGGCGCGACTCCGACATCGTTCCTTTGACCGCGTGTGTGCCGTGAATGTATCGCGCAAGGGGCCACCTCCCGTCAACTGGTGAGGCGTTTTTCTCGATCACATTGACGCAGGCGCGCCGTCGCCGCCCAGTCCACCGACGTCGGACTAGCGCGAGTCCAAAAGGTCCACGAGCGCACGCGTGTAGTGCGCCCGACCCGAATCGTTGGGGTGATTCCAGTCGGCGTAGTCGTCGCGTCCGGCGCCGGGCAGGTGGACCGTCGGCGCGTTCAGACCATCGATCGCCGCGTTGAATCTCGCTACTTCCGCGTCCGACACGAAGTGGCGGCCATAGTCGGGGTGGTGCGGGACGACGAGGAGCGACGGAGACGCTCCCAGGGCGCGCACGTCGTCGATCCAGCCGAACAGCGCCGACCAGTTCTCCTGCCCAGGATCGAGCACGAGGTCGCCGTCCTTCAAAACGCGGCGTTGCAACAGGTCCGGCGGCAGCAACGTCTGCGTCAATCCGCGTGTGAACGGCTGATAGAACACGTTGTCACGGCGTTTCGCAGGACGATCTTCCAACCGCGCCGCGATCCGTTCGACGAAGCCCCGCGCGAAGTCGTCGCGGTAGCGGTGAAATGCGCGCGGAGGAGCCATGGCGAGCGTCAGATCGACGCGGTCTCGCAGCGTCAGGCCCGGCAACGCCCACACGTCGTGAGGGTCGAGCAGGAACCGCGCGGGACCGTCCAGATCGTCGGCCTCGTGGAGCCAGCCGCGGGTGAAATTGTCCTCGGCGACGCTGGTGATCACCGAGTCCCCTGCGCGGATCGGCAGGTGGCGCAGCAACGCACGCGTGAAAAGCGGGGTACCACGGTTGAAGGCGAACTTTTCGACGTCCACGTCGACGCCACGCCGGTTCAAGGCGTCCTCCGCGACGGCGGCATCAAACGCCTCGCGCACGACGCTCGATCCGACGAGCCACACGACGGGCCGCGCGCCGCGTGTCACGGCGTCGGCGTCCCGCACGACGAACTCGTATTCGTCGCGCATGCCGAGCCGCACGAGCGACGCGTCCGGTCGCACGACGAGCCCGCAGGCCACGTACGAAGCGACCGCGACGCCAAAGGCCGCGAGCGAGAGGCGGACGGCAGAGCGGGGCTCGTCGGGCATCATCCTCACCGTACCGTTAGAACTGGAAGTAGATGAATCGCCGCGTTCCGGACGTGCCGAGCAGGAGCACGAACACCAGCATGCCCCACGACAACACGCCCCAGACCAGCGGGTCGTCCACGATCCGCTTGCGGACGTTCCAATGCCGTTCGGCCTCGTGGACGACGGCGGTGAGAGCGAGGCAGCCGAGGCCAAGCCCGTAGCCCACGGGCAGCACGCCTTCTGTGCGCCCTCCGACCATCGCGAGCACATAGCTGAACGCCACCTCGAACGAGTCCGATCGGAAGAACACGTTGATCGCGCTGATCATCAGCGTCGTTACCGCGCAGCACACGTAGAACCACGCCCAGCGCGTCACCGCGTGGCCGCCGAACCAGCGCCGCGGCACGGCGAGCGCCGGCTCGAGCACCGCGTGGCCCACCATCGAGAGGCCGTTCAGCAGCCCCCACACCACGAACGTGGCCGAGGCGCCGTGCCAGAGCCCCGACAGGAACATCACGATCATCACGTTCCGCTGCGTATTCCAGAAGCCGTCTCGTCCGCCGCCGAGCGGGATGTACACGAAGTCGCGGAAGAAGCTGCCCATGCTGATGTGCCAACGCCGCCAACGCTCGGGGATCGACGGCACGACGAACGGCAGATCGAAGTTGGGCCGGATGTCGTAGCCGAGCAGGCGGGCCGTCCCGAGCGCGATGTCCGAGTACGCCGAGAAGTCGAGGTAGATGTTCGTCGTGAACAACAGCACGCCGACCCACGCGACGAGCGCGTCTTTCACGGGCTCGTGGAACCTCGGCGCGATCAGGTCCGCGAGCCGGTCTGCGAACACGACCTTCTTCACAAACCCGAGGAGCACGAGAAACACGCCGTCCCGCACGCGCTCACGCGTGAGCACGCTCCCCGCGTGGTACTGGGGCAGCAGCCACCAGGCGCGCTCGACAGGCCCCGCGACGAGCTGCGGGAAGAACATCACGTACAGCGCGTGGTACAGCAGCGAAGGCTCGGCTGTGAGCTTCCCGCGCCGCACGTCGAGGGCGTATGACGCGCAGTGGAACGTGTAGAAGCTGATCCCGATCGGCAGCCACGGCGTGGTGTGCAGCGCCGCGAGGTCGACCGAACCTGCCCATTCCACCGACGAGATCGCGAAGTTCCAATACTTGAACCACGCGAGCGCCCCGAGCGAGCCGACGAGCGACGCGGCCGTCCAACCGCGCAGGGCGCAGAACCACGTCCAGACGATCGTGGCGCTGACGAGCGGCACGGCCCACGGGTCGCCCCAGGCGTAGAACGCGAAGCTCGCGGCGAGCAGGAACGCTGGCCGCAGGCGCGCGGGAACGGCGTAGAACGTCGGGATGACGACCAACGCGAACACGGCGAACACGCGCGAGGTGAACAGCACGCGGGAACTCTACTTCGTCGGGCGGACGAACCCATCGATCGCGCGGATCACCTGCCGTGGATCGTCCGGCACCCACGCGCCGCAGCCGCCGTCGACCACGAGCGTCCGCCGCCCCGCGACGTCATAGACGACCATTTCCGAGATCCCGGGAAGGTACGCGTGCAGCGTGATCAGCGGCTCGGCGGGATCGAGATCCTGCATCGCATGAACGAGATCGGGTTCAGCGACGAGCACGTCGCCTGGCCCGTGTTCACGCTCGCCGACGAGGACGAGCGCGTCACCAGTTGGCTGGTACACGCGATGCATGCAACGCCCCGCGACGATGCGCACCGCGCCCTCGGCGCCCCCGTGATCATGCGGTGCACAGGCCGCGCCCGGGCTCCAGGTCGCGAGCATGACCTCGAGGCCAGGGTCGTTCACCAGGACGCCGCGGCCATACGGGTGGCGAGGGTCCTCCACGAGCAGCCCGCGAACGTCGTCGCGCCCGATCGCGAGGTCGCGCAGCCAGGGCGCGAGGCGCGAGGCCTCCCGTGGAGCCGATCGCAGGCGTTCGATCACGGCAAGTAGCTGACCGTCACCGACACCGAGGTCTTGCCTGCGGCGGAGCCGTCGGGCGTGGCGCTCACCATCAGCGCGGTCTTGCCGTCCGCAGACGTCCACGAGCCGCCGAACATGGTCGCGTCGTTCATCATGAACCCGCGAACCCAGCCGCTGCTCTCGAGCGCGGTGTACTTGTCGGCCACCTGCTGCATCGAGTCCGAAACCTGCCACACCGCGGTCACGTCGTTCTTCCCGGCCACCGCGCCGGGCACGTCAGCCGCGAACTGGGGCGTCCCAAAGTCGGGGACGCCCGCCGGCCAGGACGCGGGTAGCTTGGCCCCTTCGCCCGCCGCGAACGTACCGCCGTCCTTGCCCGTCATCACGACGCCTCCGTCGGTGATCTGCAGGTCCTTCAAGTCCCCCGACGACTTCAACACCCGCTCGGTAATCTCGTTTCCGACGGCGTCCTCGACCCGGTCGGGCACCACGTCACCGCCCCCGCACGCCAGCGAAGCCAGGACGACCGCCACCACCACCCATTCCGTGCGCATTCGGGCCTCCCTCCGCACCCGATAACCTGGGGACTCAGCGCGGGGTCGCCTTCCACGCGCGGAACCGATGCAGCAGTTCGTCGCGCACCTGCGCCGGAGGCTGTTCTTCGGGCAGGTGACCGAGGGACTGGCGCGTCTGCTCGAGCTGGCGCAGGTACACCCGGCAGGGCTCGCAAAGGCCAAGATGGAACTGGAAACGCAGCTGTTCCAGCGTCGACATCCGGCCTTCGACGTAATCGCCCACCAACCGCGTGAGTTGCTGGCAGGTCATGGCCGCCCCCTGGTCTTGTCGTCCACAAACGTTCGGATGGCAGCCCGGGCGCGATGCAACAGCACGCGCTGGTTGCCTTCAGTGAGCTCAAGCATCTCGCAGATCGCAGGCGAATCCAACTCTTCGACGTCATGCAGGAGCACGACCGCGCGCTGACGCTCCGGGAGCAGCTTCAGCGCCTCCTCGAACCAGGCGACGAGCTGCCGGTTCGACGTCAACGCCTCGGGCGTGTCCCATTCCCATGGCCGCGGCTGGCGAATCCAATGGCCGGTGGCATCGAAGCGCGCAGCCTCGACGAAGTCGCCGGTGTCGTCCACCGAGGAAAACGGCACCTGCTTGCTGTCGCGAATGGCTCGGGTCTTTGCGCGGTTCGATAGGATTCGAAACAGGAACGTGCGCAGGGAAGCGCGGCCCTCGAACCGCGGCAGCGCGTCGAGGAACGCAATCCAGGTGTCCTGCACCACCTCCTCGGCCGAGGCAAAATCCTTGATGAAGACTCGGGCAACTCCGATCATTGCGCGGTGGTGGCGCGCCACCAGGGCGCTGAACGCGGATTCGTCCCCATCGAGGATGCGACGGGCGACGTCGAGGTCGTTGTGGGGCGGTCCTTTCACCATGGCCGTGCAGTTTCACACAGATTCCACGCACCTGCCGCGTGGAAACGTGACAGGAGGATATGCAAGGATGACGGTTCGCCGTGCGTTCAGGTCACGCAGGAGGTTCCATGTCGGCGCTGTTCGCAGATCCTGAAAAAGCCGCGCTTCGCGGCGTGGCCGACCGGATTTCGCGCGCCCAATGGCTGCTGCGCCGCAAATTCCTGGTGAAGGCGCTGGTCGCTGGCGCGTGGGCAGGCCTCGTCGGTGTGCTCGCCCTCGCTGTGGTGTCGCGGTTCTGGTGGGTCCTCCCGTTTCGCGCGTTGTGGCTCACGCCGGCCCCGCTGGCGATCGGCCTCGCCGTCGGAACGATCGCGGGCTTATGGAAGAAGAACCTCGGCTCGCGCGAAACCGCCATATTGCTTGACCGCAAGCTCGGCACCGAAGAGGTGCTGATCACCGCGCTGCACATGGAAGGGCAGCCTGACTCTGAAGCCCGGCAACGCGTGCTCGCTCAGGCGAAGCGAGCGTTGCCCGACACGTCCGCGGTCGATCGCGCGATCCCGATCTCATGGCCCACCAACACGCGCGCAATGCCCCTGTTGTTGCTCATCGCCGCGATCGTGTTCGTGCTGCCCACCCTGAAGGCGGCGGTCCCCCACACCATGGCTCAGGGCGGCTCTGCGACGGCCTCTGAGGGCAAGCGCATCGAGGAGCGCCTCGACAAGCTCGAAGAGGACCTCGGTGTGGCGCTGCCGCCCGAGGTCTCCGATGACGTCGAGCAGCTGGTCGAGGACCTGAAGTCCGGCGACCTGGACGACAAGGAAGCGATTCGGCGCATCGAAGAGGTGCGAACGGAGCTGTCCAAGCTCGAGAGCCAGCTCCAAGGCAGCCAGGATCTGCTCGAGACGCTCAAGGATTCGGCGGACGCGCTCAAGCAGGCGGAGACCGACGCAGCGACCAAGCGCCTCGGCGACGCGATGCAGCACGGCGACATGAAGGGCGCAGCCGACGCGGCGCAGGACCTTGCGGACGCGTTGAAGGACATGGACCCGGCGCAGATGAAAGCGGACGCCGACGCGATCAAGAAGGCCGCGGAGGCGCTCGAGAAGTCGCCGGAACCCGCCATGCAGCAGCTCGCGCAGCAGATGCAGAGCGCCGCCCAGCAGATGTCGGGCGCCGCCGGGCAGTCGGGAACCCAGGGGCAGTCGGGAACCCAGGGGCAGTCGGGAACCCAGGGGCAGTCGGGAACCCAGGGGCAGTCAGGAACCCAGGGACAGTCGGGAACCCAGGGGCAGTCGGGAACCCAGGGGCAGTCGGGAACCCAGGGACAGTCGGGGACCCAGGGACAGTCGGGAACCCAGGGACAGTCGGGGACCCAGGGACAGTCGGGGACCCAGGGACAGTCGGGGACCCAGGGACAGTCGGGGACCCAGGGACAGTCGGGGACCCAGGGACAGAGCGGCTCATCCGGTCAAGCCGGCACGCAGGCCGCGCAGCAAGCGCTCCAACAGCTCTCGCAGCAGCTCCAGCAGACGCAGAGCGCGGCCCAGCAGGCGCAGCAGGACGCGGGCGCGCTCGCGGCGTCCCAGCAGATGAACGGCGCGCTCCAGGGCAGCAGCCAGCGCCTCGGCCAGCCGGGTGGAAACCAGGGCCAGAGCAACGGGCAAGGGCAAGGGCAAGGGCAAGGGCAAGGCCAGGGACAAGGGCAAGGCCAGGGACAAGGGCAAGGCCAGGGACAAGGGCAAGGCCAGGGACAAGGGCAAGGCCAGGGACAAGGGCAAGGCCAGGGACAAGGGCA
>CANNIZ010000051.1 GCA_947505245.1 Pseudomonadota bacterium
GGGCTTGGTTCTGGCGCGAGAACCCCCAATCCTCGAACTGACCTTGGCCACAGATGCCGCACACCACCGCCACCGATTTCAGGTATCGGGCGAGATAGCCAGCCTCCTGGCCAGTTGGCGCGGCGTGCGGTAGCCAAACTCGCAACAGCGTCAGGAAGTCGACATGCTCGTGTGGCACGGTGCTTTTGGCTGGCTCTCCGTCCGGCAACGTCAGAAACACGAGGTGACCCGACCGAATTCCGCGTGTCGCCTCAAGCGCGCTGTAGTACCTCTTGAGCTGGTCGAGTCCCTCTTCAGCGTCGACCTTGATCTCAACGAAAAGCAGCGCTCGCGGAACCTCGATGCGCAAGTCAACGCGCCCGGCGCCCGGCAGCCAGCATTCGGCTGAGACTTGCACGTCGGAGCTCGCCTCGGGTTGGCTCTCGGGTGGTACTCCCGCCAGCGACAGGAACGCCGCGAGCAGGGAACCCGCCAGCGCCGGAGACCGGTGCGGGTCCATGAGGTGCGCGAGGATCTGCGTGTGCGCGGGCTCATACCGGAGTTCGTTAATTGGTCCGAGGAGGTCCGGCTCGACGCTCAGGGAGTCGATCGCGAGGCGCGATCGGCGCGTGAGCCGGCGGCGCCTCGCGGCGTTGAACCCGAGCAGGCGATGTCGGAGTGCGTCTGGGTTCGCCATGACGAGGCGCCTAAACAGGGCGAGGGCGACGTCGTTGTCCCGTTCCAGGGCTACGGACGCGGACGTCCACTTAGTTGCGACAGACCGGTAGAAGTCGACGCGCGGCGTCTTCGGCTCCTTGCTGGTGGTCCACAGCCGAACAACCTGATGGTAGTAGTCGTCTCTGTTCATGGCGGCCTGCGCGCGGTTCGCGCTTCTCTAACACGAGCCGGAAGCCCGCAAGCGCGCCCAGGCCTCAAGCTGGCCACGCTGATCCCGCTGGCGCGACAGGTGACGGATCGCCGGCTCCGAAATCCCATCCGCATCGCCCCGCTCGATCGCCCCGAGGATCTCGGGGTGCAGGTCCAAGAGGTTGAGCAACTGCTGTGCCCGCGTGCCCGACATCCCCGAGTACCGCGCCAGATCTCCCATCGACGAGAACCGCCCGCCCTCGACGAGCGCCCGAAGCTCCCGCGCCCGCTCGACGTGGGCCTTCAACCCGCGATGCCGGGCCTGCACCTTCGCCGCCTGACGCTCCGCGCGCAGATCGACGGGCTGACCGTTCTCGTCGATCCCGAGCATCGCCCGGTAGCGCGCCATCTGCGCCCCGCGCTCGAGCCCGGCGATCTGGCGCAGCTCGATCTCGCCGAGCACCCTCCCGGTTCGCCCCGGCCGCTCGATCTCGGCGCGGATCTCCGGCACGAGCTTCAACAGCAACAGCAGCTGGCAGACCCTCGCCCGGGTCAGGCCCTCCTTCCGCGCAAGGTCGGCCGCCTTCCGACCGAGCTCGTCGTCGATCCAGTCCTTGAACCGCCGCGCGCGATCGAGCGTCGCCCGGACCCGCGCCAGGCGAGGTGCCCAGGGATCGGCCTTCGTCCGTGGCCCGATTCCGTGGCCCGATTCCGCTTCGCGTGGCCCGATTCCGTCACCGCCGCCAGGAACGCCGCCCTTCGCGTGGCCCGATTCCAGATCACGCGCATCGACCCGCCGGCGATCGCGACCGGCGACGGCGTCCTCGGTCCCTGGGGGCACGCGCACGGCCACGCCGCGGCGCGCCCGCCGGAGGGCGAGCGTGGCTGAACGGGGCCTGCGAGGGCCCTGTCCAGCGGGGAGGTCGACCGACACGACCCAGGACGTCAACTCGTGCGTCCTGGTGTCGGTCAGGTCTGAAATGGCTCCCGCTCTCAGATTTGAACTGAGGACCCCCGGATTAACAGTCCGATGCTCTAACCAACTGAGCTAAGCGGGAAGACGCAGACCGCCTATCCGAGCCTCACCGCGTTCGCAAGGCCGAGCCGCGGCGTCGGCGACTCATGATGGCCCCGAGCCCGACGAACGCCATCATCAGGCTGGCTTCCCCCGAGCTGGCCGAGCAAAGGGCCTTCTTGATCTTTTCGTCCTGCCAGTCGACGATGCCGTCTTCGTCGACGTCGTAGGGGAGGACGGGGATGCCGGTCTGCTCGCACCACGAGCGGGTGCCAGCTTCGCAGCGGGACGTCATCTCGGTGCTGATCCATTCGAGGTACGCGTCGACGCGCGTGTCGACGCCGCCCTTGTTCGCGCAGTCGGAGTAGTCATAGCTGTGGCTGGTGATGCCGATGACGCGCAGGCTCTCCTGGGAGTCGGTGGTGGCGTGCCAGAACGTAGGCCCGCCCGAGTCGCCGTGGCACTTTCGCACGTCGCTCTGTTCGGCGCCGACCTGGAACTCTGCTGCGCCCAATTCGGCGATGTGGCTGGTGCCGACTTCCTTCTCGCCGACGGTGCCGGGCGGCGGGGCCTCGTTGAAGCCGGTCGCGGTCTGCTGACCCCAACCGACGACGTCGACCTCGACGTCCTCTACGATCTGCGTGGCTTCGTCCGCGGTGGGGAGGTAGGCCCACTGCCCGGTGGTGGGGGCGTCGAGGAAGAGCAGGGCGATGTCGTGGTTTTCGGCGAGGCCGAGATCCATGCCGTTGATGCTGAACGCGTCGTGGTACGCGACGTGAGCGTCGTCGTTGGGTGCGTACGCGGCGTCAGCGGGCAGCGGTGTGGTGGGCGAGTAGCCGTCGTAGTCGGTGAGATCGGCCTGGCGCGTCCAGAAGAACCCGTCCACGGCGAGGTTGTTCACGCCCATCTGCGCGCCCATCTGGGCCAGCGTCTCGGGGTCCACGCAGTGAGCCGCGAGCATAACGGTGTCCGGCGCGATGAGCGTGGACGTGCAGGTCAGCAGCGGGATCCCGTAGCTGCCGACGCGCGAGTCCATGATGATGCCGCCCGCCTGGGGGTACTCGTCGGCCGACGCGTCGTCGCCGTTGATGATCGGCTGCGGAACGTCGTGATCAAGCCCGCCGCCGGTGATCAGGCCGCCCATCTCGGCGGGTGTGGTGGCGTGCGCGGCAGTGAGTGCGATCAGCAACAGGCTCGACATCGGACCTCCGTGGCGCGAACACGTTGCACCAGGGCCCGATCGCTCGTGTCAATCGTCCGTTAAGTCTCCATATGGCCGTTGCCAGCGAGGTGACGAACGAAGTCGGTCTCGGTGAGCAGGCCGACGAGCCGCTCTCCGTCAAGGACGGGGATGCAGGTGCACTGGTGCGCGAGCATCACCTCCGCGGCAACCCCGATGTCGTCGCTCGCTTCGACGGCCTCGACGTCGCTGGTCATGACGTCGCCCGCGACGAGGGGCGCGAGGTGGTCGAGCTGTTCAGTGAGCCCGAGCGAGGCGACGTCGCCGAGGGTCTCGAGGATGTCGTGGTCCGAGAGGGTTCCCACCATGGTGCCGTCGTCTTCCACGACCAGCACGTGCCGAAGCCCGTCCTCGAGCATCTGTTGGTGGACCTGGGACATCGGCTGGGAGCGGTTGACCGTCCGGATGTCCGCGTTCATGAATTCTCGCACGTGTAGCTGGCTCATGGTGGTCTCGCGTCCGCCGCAGCGGTGGGGGTGAAGCTTGCAATCGACCCGGACGAGACAGGTGAGCGGACCTGCACCGGCGTGTCGCAGATCACACGGGGCCGGGTCGCCCCTTCAGTGGGAGGTCTGCGGCGTGACGGTGCTCGCCTGCGGCCCCTTGATCCCATCTTCCTCGGCGAACCGCACCTCGTCGCCGATCTCGAGCCGGCCCCAGGCGCCGTCGCCGAGCACCGAGTTGCGGTGGAAGTAGAGCTCGCGGCCGTCCGACGTCGACAGGAAGCCGTAGTCCGGCGCGAGGTCGATGACGCGCGCCGTAGGCGGGCCTTCGTGGGGATGTGCCTCCCGGTGGCGCCCCTGACTGTCCTGCAGTTGCCGTCGCGCGGCGTGGAACGCCTCGCGCACCGCGACGTGCGGGTCGATCGAGGCGTCATGTCGGGGCGGGTCGCGGTTCACGACGATCTCGCCGCCAGGCACCGTGAGGTCGATGTGCACGCTCAGGTGGCGGCCCTTGCGGTGATGCTGGTGGGGTTGTTCCACCACCACACGACACGAGGTGATTCGGTTGTCGAATTTATCCAGGGTGTGGGCATGTTTACGTACGAGCGCCTCGAGCATGGGGCTGGGCTGCATTCCACGAAAGGTGACTTCGACGGGCAGGATCACGGGGCCTCCAGAGAGTCGCACGGGATGACGACACTCCGGTTTTTGCAAGGGATGTGCCGTCGTGGGCACTTGCGTCGGCGAAACGGCCCTGGGGTCACGAGCGCGCCGCGTACGACACCGTCGGGATGGTCATTGTCGCGGCCTGTGTTACACAATTACGACCTGATGGCGTCCAGCGCCGGGAAGGAGACACACCGGACGTGGCGGCGGACCCAAAAGTCGACCTCGAGTCGCGCATCGACACCCTGCTGCTCGAGCGCATTGCGCAGACGGCGCTCGCGATGGTGTGGTCGCTCGGGGCGTTGACGATTTGGGCCCTCGCGAGCGGCGAATGGCTGCTCGCAGCGCTCTCGGCTGCGACGCAAATGTACGCGGCAGCGACGTGGCGCCTCGTCCGGACCGGAAAGATCCCGCTTGGGTCGGCGGGTGCGCTGTCGTTCGCGAACTGGCTGGCCGCGGAGCTGACCGTGCTCGCGGCGCTCGCGATCGACCAGGACATGTCGCAGGAGATCTGGCTCGCGCTCCTGTTGTGGGCGTACGGATCGATGCAGCTGCGGCCGAAGTGGCTCGCCGTCGCGTTCGCCGTCGGCATCGCCGCGTGGTCCTCCGCCATCGTGTTGCTCTCCTTCGCGCACCCGCTGATGCACTTCGTTTCCGTGGCCGGTTCGGCGGCGGTCGGACTGGTAGCGTTTGACGCCAACCGCGCGGTCGTGCGGGATCTCGAGCGCCTGCGCGCGGCAGACGAGGCCCGGCGTGCCGAGCTCGAAGCTGCGCTCGAGGCTGCACGCCACGAGGTGGTGGAGCGAAAGGCCGCCGAGGTTGAGCGCGAGCAGTTTCGCACCCAGTTCGTCGAGGCGCAGCGCCTGGAGGCCCTGGGCAACCTCGCAGGTGGCCTCGCCCACGACATGAACAACATCCTGTGCGGGATCCTTGGCCTCGTCGAGACGATGAAGGACCGCGCGCGCGGTGAAGACGCCGAGGACCTCGAATGGATCACCGCCGCCGGCAAACGCGGAGCGAGCCTGACGCGCTCGCTGCTCGGGTTCAGTCGGCGCGCGGTGTACAAGCGCGAGCACCTTCGCGCGGCCGCCGTGGTGCACGAGACCGTCCAGGTCCTTCGCCAGACCCTTCCGAAGACGATCGAGGTCGTTGAGATCGCGGACGACACGGTCTTCGTCGACGCCGATCGGAGCCACCTCGTCCAGGCCCTGTTGAACGTGTGCATCAACGGCACACAGGCCATCTCGGACTACGGCCACATACGCGTGGTGGTGGAACGGCGCGCGGTCGACGCCGAGCAGGCGGCCACGCTCGCGGTGGAGCCCGGTGACTACGCTGTGATCCTGGTCGAAGACGACGGCTGCGGCATGGACGCGGCCGTCCGCGCGCGGGCCTTCGAGCCGTTCTACACGACCAAGGGCGTCGGCAGCGGAACGGGGCTCGGCCTCGCGATGGTGTGGGGGATGCTGCGCAGCCACGGTGGGACCGCGACCGTGGAGAGCGAGGTCGGGCGCGGGACCCGCGTGACGATGTGGCTTCCTCGCGTGCTGGTGCCCGTGGACGTCGACGCCACGCCCGTACCCGTCGTTCTCGAGCCCGTCGGCAAGCTGCACGTGCTGGTCGTCGACGACGAGCCCCTGGTTCGCCGCGCGACGATCCGGATGCTCGAGCGGTCTGGCTACCGCACGAGCGAGGCGGTCGATGGGGTCGACGCCCTCGAGCGGGTGAAGGCTGCGCCAGATGACGTTGACGCCGTCCTGCTCGACATGTCGATGCCGCGAATGAGCGGATCGGACTGCTACCAGGCCCTCCGCAACCTGAAACCGGCCCTGCCGATCGTGTGTGTCTCCGGGCACGCGCTCGACGTCGCCACCCGCGAGTTCCTCGGGGGCGAGGTCTACTACGTCACCAAGCCCTACCGGCTCCCGACGCTGCTCTCGGCGCTGACCAACGCGGTGCGCGCGGGGAAGTCCGTCGCCTTGCCGAGCTGACCACACGCCGCGGAGATGTCGATCCCGCGCGTCGTCCGCACCGTACACGTGATGCCGGCCTTGACGAGGTGGTCCTGGAACGTGCGCACCACCGCGTCGCTCGGCCGGCGGATGTTGGGGCGGTCGGGGTTCTCGTTGTACGGGATGAGGTTCACCTTGGCCCGGATGCCCTCGATCAGCACCAGCAGCCGCGCGGCGTCTTCGAGCGAGTCGTTGAAGCCCGCGAACATCACGTACTCGAACGCGATGCACTTGGTTCGCGGCAGCGGGTAGGCGCGGCAGGCGTCCATCAGCTCCATCATCGAGTGCTTGCGGGTGATGGGCATGATCGCCTGGCGCTGCTCCTCGGTGGTGGCGTTCAGCGAAACCGCGAGGTTCACCGGCAGCGCCGCCGCGAGCTCGCCGAGCTTGGACACGAGGCCCACCGTGGACACGGTGAGGCGCCGATGGCTGAAGCCGAGCGCGTGATCGTGCAGGCACGTGCGCAGGGCTGGGAGCAGGTTCGGCAGGTTGTGCAGCGGCTCGCCCATGCCCATGAACACGAGGTTCGTCAGGTCGCGCTGCCCGTTCGCGAGCGCGTCCTCGCGCACCTGCAGCACCTGGGACGCGATCTCGGACGCGACGAGGTTGCGCTTCAGGCCCATGTCGCCGGTGAGGCAGAAGGTGCAGGCCATCGCGCAGCCCACCTGCGACGACACACACAAGGTCACGCGGTGGTCTTCGGGGATGTACACCGTCTCGATGAAGTGCCCGTCGTGGAGCTTCCACAGGTACTTCGTGGTGCCGTCGCTCGACACGAGCTTTCGGTCGAGCTCCAGCGTGCGGATCACCGCTACCTCCGCGAGCTTCGCCCGCACGGGCCTCGTGACGCCGTCCATCACCGCGAAGTCCGTCACCCCGGTCTGCCACAGCGCCTTGTACGCGCGATGCGCGCGGCCGGGCGTCTCGTGCAGGGTGTGCTCGAACCAATGTACGAGCCCGGGCAGGTCGAACGACTTGATGTCGACCTTGCCTTCGAACATGGGGATCTTTTGGGTCATGTCTTCCTCGTTGCGATTCGCGGCCGATCGTGGGATGTTGCGTCCCCGGAGGTCATGTGGCGCTGCGCAACGACATCGAGGCGGTGATTCGGACCGTCCCCTTTATCTCGACGCTCGGCGTGTCGGTGGAAGAAGCGCGCGCCGGTCAGGTGGTGCTGCGCCTCCCGTTCAAGCTCGAGTCCCAGGCCGCCGGCGGAATTCTTCACTCCGGAGCCATGTTTACGCTCGGTGAGCTCGCGGCCGCGGTGGCGGTCGGCACGCACCCCAAACTTCAGAAGTTCACGCGCCTGCAGCGCGCGACGCGCATCCAGTACAAGTCGAACAGCGCCAAAGACGTCACCGCGCACGCAATGATCACCGCTGAGATGGTGACGGCCGTGATCGAAGGCGTGAAGGCCAACGGCAAGGCGGAGATCGAGATCCCGGTGAACCTGATGGACGGTCACGGGAAGGACGTCGGCGAGGTCGTGTCCAAGATCACGTTCAGGGCCTGACGTCAGGTCGTCGCACCTGGGGCCCGTAGCCGTTCGGCGAGCGCGGTCTTGCGCTGGTCGCCGTCCGTATTCTCGGCGGCTCGTGTCCACGCGCGCGGGCTGCCCACCACGCAGAGGAACTTCTTCGCGCGCGTGATCGCCGTGTAGAACAGGTTGCGGCGCAGCATGATGCTGTGCGCGCCGTGCAGCACGAGCACCACCGCCGGGTACTCGCTGCCCTGGCTCTTGTGCACCGTCATCGCGTACGCGAGATCGATCTGCCCGAGCTCTTCGACGGGCCACGGGATGGTGCGCCCGTCGAACGACAGGTGAAGCTCGCGCCCCTGCAGGCCGATCACCCGCCCGACGTCGCCGTTCCACACCTCGAAGTCGTAGCGGTTCTTCGTGCAGATCACGCGGTCGCCGACGCGCAGCTCGCGGTCCGCCCTGCGGAACGCCTTGCCGTCGGGGTTGAGCTTCGCCTGGAGCGCGCGGTTGAGCGCCTCGGTGCCGAGCGCGCCTTTGCGGGTCGGGGTGAGCACCTGCACGTCCGTGCGCGGGTCGAAGCCGCGCCCGACGAGCCTCGTCGCGACGACCTCGAGCACAGTCTCGACGACGCGATCAGTCTCTTCGCGCGCGAGCAGGAAGCAGTCGGCGAACCCGCCGTGTTCCCCGGACAGCGGGATCACCCCGCGGTGAACGCGGGACGCGGCGTCCAGGATGCCGCTGCGGGCTTCCTGTCGGTACACGTGGTCGAGGCGCGTGACCGGGATGCGACCGCTCGCGACGAGATCAGCGAGGATGCGGCCGGGGCCGACGGAGGGGAGCTGGTCGGCGTCGCCGACGAGGATCAACGGGAACCCTGGATCGCGCGGCAGGGCGTCGAGCAGCGCGTTCATCAGCTGCAGATCGACCATCGACATCTCGTCGACGACGAGGGCCTGCGCGACGATCGGGTCGCCGCCGTTGCGCTGAAACCCGCCCTCACCGGGGTTGAACGCGAGCAGCCGATGCAGCGTCGTGGCCTCGCCTCCGGTGGCTTCGGACAGGCGCTTGGACGCCCTCCCGGTGGGCGACGCGAGCTTCATCGTCAGGCCGCGCGCGTTCGCGGCCGCGAGCAACACGCGCACGAGCGTGGTCTTTCCGGTGCCGGGGCCGCCGGTGATGATGCGCGGGCCGCCGTTGAGCGCGCTGAAGATCGCCTCGCGTTGGGTGTCGGCGAGCTTCACGCCGCACGCCTGCTCAGCGCGCGCGACGTCGTCGAGCCACCCGATCGGAGGCGCCAGTCCTCCGGTTCGCGCGAGCAGCGCGGCGGCGACGTCGCACTCGGCGACGTACAGCTCCGTCGTCCAGATCCGCTCGCCCTCCACGATCACGCGCCCGTCCCGCTCGAGGCGATCGATGGCCTCGGGGATCCCTTCGGTCGGCACGCCGAGCAGCGACACCCCGAGCCCGAGCGACGCGCGGTCGAGGAAGCAGTCGCCGTCGCTGTTGTCGGGATCGAGCACGTGCGCGACGGCGGCGCGGATCCGAGCCGGGTCGTCTTCTGGCAGGCCAGCCGTGCGGGCGAGCGCGTCGGCCGTCTTGAAGCCGATGCCGGTGATCTCCTCGGCGAGGCGGTACGGCTCCCTGTCGACGACAGCACGGGCAGCGTCTCCGTAGCGGCGTCGGATGCGCTCCACGAGCCGCATCGGCAGGCCGAGCGACCGCAGGCGGATCGTCAACGCGCGGCCGTTCTCGTCTTTTGCCCAGTGGTCGGCGATGTCTTTGACCTTCGACTTGACGCCTTTCACCTCGGCGAGCCGCCACGGCGACTTCGACAGCACCGACAGCGTCTCCATGCCGAACTTCTCGACGATGCGGCTCGCGAGCTTCGGGCCGATCCCGGGCACCTGCTCGAGGTACAGCCCGATGCCTGCGACCGTGCGTGGGCTGCCTTCGAGGTAGTTCAACACGCGGAACTGGGGCCCGTGGTACGCGTGCTCCTCCCAGCGGCCCTCGATCGTCACGAACGCGCCGATCGGCTCACCGCCGCCCACCGACGCGAGCGGGCCCACCACGGTGACCTCCTCGTCCCCGGTGCGTACGCGCAGGACGGCGTATTCCCCGTCGTCTGCGGCCCACACGACGCGGACGACCGTGCCCTCCTCCAGGGTGGAAGCCATGTCCATGCCGATGTCGTATCCGCTTCCGTACGCGGAGCGTGTACGGAACGATACGGCCCTCCGTCATTTGTCGTGCTGGGGCGGGTACTGTTCGGGCGGAGGAGGAAAACAATGCGCACCCCGATGATGATGCTCGTGCTCGCGATGGTGGCCTGCCGTGGAAAAGTGAGCGACACCGACGGCGATACCTTTGACACCGCCTCGTCGATGGACTCGGACGGCGACGGTTTCACCGGTGACGTCGACTGCAACGACGCCGACCCCACCATCAACCCCGCGGCGACCGAGGCGTGTGACGGCATCGATCAGGACTGCGACGGCGTGGCTGACGAAGCGCTCGCGTCGAACACGTTCTACCTCGATGCCGACGGCGACGGGGTCGGCGACGGTTCGATTACGATCCAGGCGTGCTCGGCGCCTCCTGGCTACGCGTCGGTGGCCGGCGACTGCAACGACGCCGACAAGTCCGTCGGCTCCGGCACCGAGCTGTGTGATGGCCTCCCGAACGGGTGTGCGAACGCGACCTGGGATCCGTCGATGGAGGCGGGTCACATCTCGTTCTTCCCGAGCACGGGCGCGCCCGTCGACCTCACGCCGACGCTGACGGGGGCGGACTTCGCGCCTGGGCACTGGACCGCGACGGGCGACGGCACGATCAAGGTCTGCTCGGGCACGTTCTACGGGAGCGTGTCCAACGGCGGCCACAACCTCGTGATCGACGGCGTGGACCGCAGCGTGACGACGTTGTCAGGTGGCCACGGCGACCGCGCGCTCCTGGTGACGGGCGGTTCGGTGACCGTCGAGGACGTGACGATCCGCGATGGCTTCACGAGCACGTCGGGCGGCAACGTGTCGTGTAGCGGTGGCAGCATGATCCTCACGCGGGTGCGCGTCACGGGTGGCCTGTCCACCGCGCAGGGCGGCGGTTTGTACTTCGCCACCTGCCCGGCGGTGCTCACCGACGTGCAGGTCGAGGACAACACGGCCCTCCAGGGCGGCGGCATCTGGTTCTCATCCAACCAGACGTGGACGTCGGTGACGGTGGACGCGAACTCCGCAAATGGCGGTGGCGCGGGCGCCTACGGCACGGGCGCCACGTTGTCCGCGTCGGGTGGTCAGATCATGAACAACGACGCGAACAACAACGGCGACGGTGGCGGTCTCTCGCTCACCGCGGTCGCGGCGTCGCTCAACGGCACGTCGATTCGCGACAACAACGCGCACCGAGGGGCCGGCGTGTTCCTGTCGGACTCGGACCTCACGTTGACGTCGCTCGACTTCCGCAACAACCAGTCGGACGATACGGGCGCGCACGTCGAGCTCACCGTGGGCAGCACGCTCGTGGCGACCGAGGTGACCTTCCGCGAAGGCGACGCGTCTCAGAACGGCAACGGCGGGACGATCGCGGTGCGCGACGCCTCGACGTTCACGCTCAACGGAGGCGAGATCCGCGACAACCAGGGCGATCGCACGGGCGGCATCTGGATTGTCACCGGGACGGCCAACTTCTTCAACACGGACTTCCGCAACAACGATCCCGACGACGCCTATGCGCGAGGCAACGGCTACGACATCGGCACGGGAGCGAGCGGCGTTTGTTCCGACGCGAGCGGCTGCCTGTACTAAACGGTCGTCGCGGGCGCGACTTCAGCCGGGGAGCCAGCGCGTGGCCTCGGCGAGTCGCGCCACGACCGCGGCGTTCTGGCTGGCGATCGCCTTGAAACCGACGCTCACGCGGGGGTGCCGGGCGACGGCCCGCCAGGCGCCCGTGGCCGCTTCGATCACGTCGGCTGCGAGGTCGGCGTCGGTCACGTCCGGCAGGTCAGGCGCGAACGGGGGCGCGCGAAGCTCGCCGTTGAGCGGCGCGTACGCGGCGGGCCCCATGTCGTAGGCGGGCGCGAGACCGGCGAGCGTGGCGCCGCGGAGGCGGAACGACAGGTTTCCGAGGTGCATGTCGGAGTTCGCGATGAGCTCGCCGAACCGCGCGAGCCAGCGGGTGGTGGTGAGGTCGTGTGGGGACGCGAGGCCCTGCGCGAGGAGGCCCTGGACAGCGTCCGTCCAGGAGGTGAGGTGCCCGACGAACTCGGCGTCGACGGCCTCGAGTGCTACCTGGCCGATCCGGTGGTTCGGGCCGTCGCGATCGAACCGCTCGACCTCGAGGAACACGCGGTCCCCGCCGAACACGAGGTCGCTCGCGGCGGCGGAATGCCCGGCCGCGGTGATGGCTTGCAGCGCCACGTGCTCAGCGATGAGCAGGTCGGCGATGCGCTCGGCGACGGGGTTGTCGACGGGCGGAGAGAATTTGACGAGCACCGGAACGATGCCGTCGTCGTCTTCGCGCAGGGCGAGGAACTTTGGCTGCTCGCCCGCGGCCGACGAGCCGGGAAGACCCTGTCGCACGGCGTCGGCGGCGAGGTCCGCGTAGCGGCGCGCGCGCTTGGACCGTGGGATCCCGTCAGGGGAGGCGAGCGACTGCTTCACGTACGCACCGTAGGCTTCGTGGCCGACGATGAACGCACCGACGCCGTCGGAGCCGTGGCGGACCAGCAGCCGCAGGACCTGGTCGCCGGTCCACAGGCGGACGTCCGCGGGGTTTCCGAGGGCTGCGTGCTCACGCGCGACCATTCGGCCGAGGTAGCCCTGCGGACGGAGATCATGGAGGAACCAGGGGAGGTCGTCGTGAACAGCGGATCGGACGTCGTCCGTGCGCGCTTGAACGTAGAAGCCCGACGGCTCGATGGGGTGGAGATCGGCGAGGTGGCGGGGCCTTTGGTCGGGTCCGCGGGACACCTCGTACAGCGAGATCGGGGCGACCACGTCGGGCACAGCGCGTCGCAGCGCGTAGCGGGTGGCCCTGGCGCGGCCGAAGGTGAGGACCTGGCCGCGAAGCTCGATGAGGGCGCGAGAGACGGACGGCTGGCTGGTGCCGAGCGTCTCGCACAGCTCCCGAGCTGAGCACGCACCGCTGCGTCGCAGCGCACGCCGGACCTCGGCGGCGAGGCGGGATGGATCGGAAGCGGCCATGCGATACGATAGCTGAATAGATAGTAGTTAGCTATTACAAAGTAAATGTACGATTTTCAACGCGAATCATGAATAGATATTTGACTGGATTATCAGCGTATCGCCGACCGGCCTTCCGACGTGTTAGGTTGCGGGCCCCGCCGCCTTCCCTCCGGAGCCCGCCATGCCCGAAACGCCCGTCGCGCTGCACGAGGCTGCGTACGAGCGCTACCTGACGTACGCGATGTCGGTGATCACGTCGCGCGCGCTGCCCGACGTGCGCGACGGGCTCAAGCCCGTCCAGCGCCGCATCCTGTACACGATGTGGGCGGTGCTTGGCCTGGAAGCGACGGGTCGCTACACCAAGTGCGCGGCGGTCGTCGGCGACGTGATGGGCAAGTTCCACCCCCACGGCGACAGCTCGATCTACGACGCCCTCGTGCGCATGGCGCAGCCGTTCTCGCTGCGCGCGCCGCTCGTGAACGGGCAGGGGAACTTCGGCTCGCTGGACGCCGATTCGCCCGCCGCCATGCGGTACACCGAGTGCAAGCTCACGCCCGTGGCGCAGAAGCTCCTCGAAGAGCTCGACCAGGACACCGTCGACTTCAAGCCGAACTACGATGGCCAGCGCAACGAGCCGGTCGTGTTGCCCGCGCAGTTCCCGCAGCTGCTCGTCAACGGCGTCGAAGGCATCGCGGTCGGCATGGCCACGAAGATCCCGCCGCACAACCTGGGTGAGATCGCGAAGGCGTGTGCGGCGATGATCGATCAGCCCGACATCGAGCTGAAGGATCTGCTCAAGATCATCAAGGGTCCAGACTTTCCGACGGGCGGCCAGCTGACGGCCTCGCGGGACACGCTGAACGAGATCTACGAGACGGGGCACGGCAGCTTCCGCCTGCAGGGCACGTGGCGCGTCGAAAAAGACGGTCGGCGGCGCCTGCTCGTCATCGACTCGATCCCGTACGGCCAGGACAAGAGCAAGATCGTCGCGCGCATCGGCGCGGAAGTCGAAGCGAAGAAGCTGCCGCAGGTGGTGGATGTTCGCGACGAATCGACGGACGACGTGCGCGTCGTGCTCGATCTCAAGTCGGATGCTTCCGCCGAGCAGGTCGTCGCGTGGCTGTACAAGCACACGGACCTGTCGATCTCGTTCGCCGTGAACATGACGGTGCTCGTCCCGGTGCCGGGCAAGCCGATGATCGCGGTGCCCGAGAAGATCGGCCTGAAGGCGTGCCTGCGGCACTGGCTCGACTTCCGCCGCGACACCATCCGCCGTCGGTTCGCGTTCGCGCTGGCCGAGCTGCTCGCGCGGATTCACGTGCTCGAGGGCTTCCGCATCGTGTTCGTCGACATCGACGAGGTCGTGCGCATCATCCGCAAGTCGGAGGGCAAGCGCGACGCCGCCGAGCGCCTGATGGCGAAGTTCCCGCTCGATGAAGCCCAGACCGAGTCGATCCTCGAGTTGAAGTTGTACCGGCTCGCCAAGCTCGAGATCGGCATCATCTTGGAAGAGCTCGCCGAGAAGCTCGAGCGCGCCAACGAGATCGAGGGCGTGCTCGCGTCGGACGCGGCGATCTGGAGCGTGGTGAAGGACGAGATCCTGAGCGTCGCGACGCTGTTCGCGGACCCGCGGCGCACCAAGGTGGGCGCGTTCGAGGCGATCGAGTACGACGCGGACGCGTACATCGTGAAGGAGGACACGTTCGTCGTCGTCACGAAGGACGGGTGGATCAAGCGCCAGTCGAGCTTCTCCACGCTCGACAAGATCCGCGTGCGCGAAGGCGACAGCGTGGAGTGGCTGATCCGCGCGCACACGCGGTCGGCCGTCACCTTCTTCGGCGACCTCGGCGGCGCCTACACCCTGCTCGTCGACGCGATCCCGGCCTCCTCGGGCCACGGCGAGCCCGTGCAGCGGCAGTTCAGCTTTGCAGACGGCGAGCGGATCATCGGGGCGGTCAGCCACGACGCGCGCAACCGCCCCGTCACCGGACAGGACACGTTGCCGATGGCGGGCGTCACCCCGGAAGACGCGCCGCCGCCGCCGCCGTGGGCGTTCGCGATCACCCGCGGGGGTCGCGTGTTGCGGTTCGCGCTCGCGGCGCACGAAGAGCCTTCCACCAAGAACGGGCGCCGCTACGCGCGCCTGGAAGAGGGTGATCGCGTGTTGCTCGTGTCGCCGTCCACCGGTGACGAGCGCGTGTGTGTCGTGTCCAAGGGCGGCAACGCGCTCGTGTTCCCGTTGAGCGAGGTCCCCGTATTGCGGGCCGCAGGCAAGGGCGTCACCGGCATCAAGATCGAAGACGGCGACCAGGTGTTCGCCTGTGAATTGGTGACGAACCCGGAGGCGCCGCTGCTCGTCGTGGACGATCAGGCCCGCGAGTACAAGGTCGCCGAGGGCCCGATGCGGCTCGGCGGGCGAGGGGACAAGGGTCGCTCGTTCTTCCGCCGCGGCGAATTCGTCGAGTGGCGCAGCAAGAAGCCGTTCATTCAGGTCGGCGAGCAGGCCCCTCCTGTCGTTGGGGAGGCGTAGGTCATGGCCGTCACGTACAACGCCTCCTCGATCGCCGTCCTCGAAGGCCTCGAGCACGTCCGGCGCCGTCCGGGCATGTACATCGGCGACACCGGCACGGACGGGCTGCATCACCTGGTGTGGGAGATCGTCGACAACGCCGTCGACGAGGCGATGAACGGCCACGCATCGAAGATCACCGTCACGTTGCAGGCGTCGGGCGACACCGTCGTGGTCACGGACGACGGTCGCGGTATTCCCGTCGACATGCACCCCGAGGCAAAACGTTCGGCGCTGGAGGTGGTGCTCACGATGCTCAACGCCGGCGGCAAGTTCGGTGACGGTGCGTACCGGAACACCGGCGGCCTCAACGGCGTCGGTTCGAGCGTGGTGAACGCGCTGTCGTCGCGCATGGAGGCCCGCGTCAAGCGCGACGGCCAGGAGTGGTTCCAGGAGTACCACCGCGGCCGCCCGAAGGCGGCGGTGGCGGCGGTGGGCACGGCGCGCGGCACCGGGACGACGATCACGTTCACACCCGACCGCGCGATCTTCGGCGAATTGCTGTTCGACCCCGAGCGGATCCTGCGCAACCTGGAAGTGCGAAGCTTCCTCCACAAGGGCCTCGCCATCACGTTCAAGGACAACGTGAACAAGGTGGTGCACGAGCTCAAACACGACAACGGCCTGCTCGACTGGCTGCCGGTGTTGATGAAGAGCGAGAGCTGCACCGCCGTCGTCGATGCGCCGTTCGTCGTGTCGCGCGAGGAGGGCGGCATGCGGTTCGACGTCGCCATCACCTGGACGGACGCGTCGCGCGAGCGCGTGTTCTCCTACGCGAACGGCATCGCCACCCGCGACGGCGGCACCCACGAGCAGGGCATGAAGGACGCGCTCGTGAAGGCGGTGCGCACGTTCGCGGACACCCACGATCTGTTCCCGAAGAACCTCCAGGTCCTCGCGGAAGACCTGCGCGAGGGCGTGGTCGGCATCGTGAGCGTGTTCGTCGGCGAGCCGCAATTCCAGGGCCAGACGAAGGACCGGCTGAACAACCCGGAAGCCCGCACCGGGCTCGAACAGGCCATCCGCCCCGTGCTCGAGCAGTGGCTGCACGAGAACCGCCGCCGCGGGGACGGCATCGTCGTGCGCGCGATCAACGCGGCCCGGGCCCGCATCGCGTCGCGCGCCGCCGCGCAGGAGGTCCGCCGCAAGGGGCCGACGAGCACGCGTTTGGCGCTGCCTGGCAAGCTCGCGGACTGCAGCAGCTCCGACCCGAACGAGACGGAGCTGTTCATCGTCGAGGGCGACTCGGCCGGCGGCACCACCAAGCAGGGCCGCGATCGTCGCACGCAGGCCGTGTTGCCGATGCGCGGAAAGATGCTCAACGCCGAGCAGGCCACGCTCGCGAAGGTGTTGGAGAACGAGGAGCTGTCGAACATCGTGCAGGCGCTCGGCTGCGGCATCGGCGGCCAGTTCAACGAAGACAAGCTGCGCTACGGGCGCGTCATCCTGCTCGCCGACGCCGACAGCGACGGCTGCCACATCACCACGCTGCTGCTCACGTTCTTCTACCGCTACCTGCGGCCGTTGATCGACAAGGGCTACGTGTTCATCGCCCAGCCGCCGCTGTACCGGATCGACATCGGCAAGGAGACGTTCTGGGCGCTCGACGACAAGGACAAGGAGCGCATCCTGAAGCGCTCCACCCGCGGCAAGCCGCAGATCTCGCGGTTCAAGGGCCTCGGTGAGATGAACCAGCGCACGCTGTTCGAGACCACGCTCGACCCGAAGCGTCGCAAGCTGTTGCGCGTGCACCTCGAGGACATCGTGAACGCCGAGATCGCCATCACCGAGCTGATGGGGAAGGATCCGGGCGCGCGCTACGGGTACATCATGGCGCGGGCGGCCGGCCTCGACGCGGATCTGCTCGACGTGTGACGCGCCGCTAGCGCCACGAGTCGCCGCGCAGGTCCTGCCAGCCGCGGATCCGGAGCGCCCCGTCGACCTGACCGACGGCCACGGTGACGATCGGCTGCTGGAGCTCCTCGACGACGACGGCGCAGTCCATGCCCTGCTCGTCGGGAGGGAGTTCCTCCTGCGGCTCGGGGCAGACGTAGGTCGGCTTCTGCACGTCGCAGACGACGGTGACCTCCACGCCCGCGAGGTAGCCCGCGATCACGCGGTCCATCGCGCGCGCGCGGTACTTCGGCGTGTCCATGAGCGGGGGCCGCTGGGCCACCGCGACGTCGCCGGGACCCACCTCCCACGTGCAGTCGCCCTGGACCTCGCCCAGCGCGGCGCCGAGGTCCGCGAGCTCCACGGTGGTGGTTCGCGCGCCGCCGTTGGCGAACGATGCGAGCCCGAAGAACGGGCGGTCGGCGAGGTCGGGCGAGACGGGCGGCTTCAGCGCCTGGACGAACGCGATGGCGTCGGCTTCTGCGACGGGCAGCGCGTCAGGCATGAACGTTGTTTCGGCCTGCACGAATCGCGCGGATATGGGCGATGTCGTCCTTCGGGATCGCGGCGATCAGGCGGCGCGTGTAAGCCTGCTGCGGCGACGCATAGATCGCCTCGCTGTCGCCGGCTTCGACGATCTTACCGGCCTGCATCACCGCCATCGTGTCGGACATGAACTTTACGACCGACAGGTCATGGCTGATGAAGATGTACGTCAGCGCGCGATCGCGCTGCAATTTGCGGAGCAGGTTCAGCACCTGCGCCTGCACGGACACGTCGAGCGCGCTCACGGCTTCGTCGCAGATCAGCAGCTTGGGCTCGACGGACAGCGCCCGCGCGATGCAGATGCGCTGCCGCTGACCACCCGAGAACTCGTGGGGATAGCGGCGGAGGTGCTCGGGCAGCAGCCCGACCTCGGCGAGCAGGGCGGCGGCGCGCGCGCTGCGATCGGCGGCGTCCTTTCCGATGCCGTGGACCATCATCGGCTCGGTGAGGATCTCCTCCACCGACATCCGCGGGTTCAACGACGAATACGGGTCCTGGAACACGATCTGGATGTCCGCCCGCAGCGAACGACGCCCGGTGGCGGTGCGCGCCCACGTGTTCGCGGTGACGACGATCACGCCGACCAGGACGAGCAACGCGAGGATCGGGGACGCCAGGCCGGGCAACATCCCCATGCCCGCGTAGCCCGCGACGAGTGCTAAGAGCGACTCGATGCCGACCAATGCGACGAGCTGGAAGTCCTCGCGGGACCGCATCTTCGCGTCGTCTGCGAACGCGGCGCGCAGATCGGTGCCCTGGAACGAGAGCGTCCCCGCAGAGGAGGGGATGAGGCCGAGGATCGCGCGCCCGGCGGTGGTCTTTCCGCAACCGCTCTCGCCGACGAGGCCGAGCGTCTGGCCCGGCCAAACCGCGAACGACACGTCATCCACGGCGCGTACGGCGCCCGCGGAGCCCGAATAGACGACTGAGAGGCCCTTGACCTCGAGCAGCGGCCCGCCCTCGGGGGCTGTGTTCCGACGCCGAACGCCGCAGAACGTGGCGAGGCGCTCGGGCGTCATCTCGCGCTCGGTGATGACGACCTCGCCGCCTTCGACGCGCGAGTTCATGTAGTCGTCCACCGTCGGCAGCAGGTCGAATTTGGTGTCGAGGCGCGGCTTGCAGGCGAGCAGGCCCTTGGTGTACGGGTGCTTCGGGTGCTCGAACACGTCGATCACGTCGCCGTACTCGACGAGCTTGCCGCGGTACATCACCGCGACGCGGTCGGCGATCTCGGCGATGACCCCGAAGTCGTGTGTGATGAACAACATCGCCATGCCGCGCTGATCGCGAAGCTGGCGGAGCAGGTCAAGGATTTGCGCTTGAATTGTGACGTCGAGCGCGGTGGTGGGCTCGTCGCAGATGAGGAGCTTCGGGTTGCACGCGAGCGCCATCGCGATCATGACGCGCTGCTTCTGCCCGCCGGACATCTCGTGCGGGTAGCTGTGGATGCGGCTCTCCGGGTCGGGGATGCCGACCTCGCGGAACAGCTGAATCGTCCGCTCCATCGCTTCGCGGCGCGACACCTTCTGGTGCGTGAGGATGGTCTCGGCGACCTGGCTTCCTACCCGAAAGACGGGATTTAGCGATGTCATCGGCTCCTGAAAGATCATCGCCATGTCGGCGCCGCGTACCTTCGTCATCTCCCGTGATGACAGGCCCAGCATCGAGCGCTGCAGGAACACGACGTTCCCGGTGGTGCTGACGCCTCGTTCGGGCAACAGCTGCATCAACGACAGCGACGCCACCGACTTGCCCGACCCCGACTCGCCGACCAGCCCGACCGTCTCTCCCGCGCCGATCGCGATCGTGAGGTCGTCTACAGCCTTCACGACACCCGATTCGGTGTGGAAGTGCGTGCGGAGGTTCTCGATGACGAGCAGCGCGGTCACCGCGACAGCGACTCGGCGATGACGGTCTCGAGGCGCGGCTGGAGGTCGTCCCACGAGGCGTTGGGCTCCTTCGTGACGGTGACGAAGTCGTTCACCGCGAAGATGCTCTTCACGCCCGATACCTCAAAGACCGCGGATGCGAGCGGATCCTTCTTGGCGACTGCCGCGTTCTCGTACGACATGCTGCCTTTGGCGATGACCTTCGACGAGCAGGTGAACTTCATCGCGTTCGGGTTGGGCGTGGCCTGGCCCGACACCGTGACCGCGCGTTTCGCCTTTTCCTTCTTCGCCTTTGCCTTGCCCTTCTTTGGGGCCTCGCGCTCTTCGGCGGGCGTGGGCGTTTCCGTGACGGCGGGCTCGTCGGGCACCTCGACCTTGGCGGGCTCTTCGGCCTTGGCGGGCTCTTCGGCCTTGGCGGGCTCTTCGGCCTTGGCGGGCTCTTCGGCCTTGGCGGGCTCTTCGACCACAGCCGCGGCCGGTTCGGCGGGCAGGGACGCCGAGGCCGGCGCGGGCCAGGGGTCTTCGTCCGGCGCGGCCATGTGCGACGAGGCGCTCGCCGGAGCGGGCCACGGGTCGTCCTCCGTCGTGGGCGGCAGGGGCGCGCGGTCCACGGGAGGTGGGGCGTCGGTCTTGGGGCGACGCAGCACGCGGCGGGCCACGCCACGGGCGACGCGCAGGGGGAATTTGAGAATGGATCTCAGCACGACAACCTCCGAGCGGCGCAGTCGTAACCGCGTGGATAGGTGGCCGCCCCCTCGGAGGCGTGATGGTAGTCATCCTGGCTTCGCTATTCGCGTGTGACCCGTCGCCGACGGGCCGTGATGACATCGACCTCGCCATCATAAACGGCGACTTCGACTTCGCCTGCAAGGCGTACCGCGTGGAAGACGCGGACCTTCGCGGGTACGCGGCCTCGCGCCTGGTGGAGAGTGCTGTGCCCGCGGCGGCTGCGTGTACGTGTGCGGCGATGTACGACGCCGCTTCGGGAAAGGTCGATCTCGCGGTGGCGGGCGCTGCCGCGCCGAAGGGACGCGCGGATCTCGCGACGTGCCTCGTGCCGGCCGTCGAGGACGCGCGGGTGGACCGGATCGCCGTCCTGGACGCGCTGGCGCGGTTCAAGGCTCCCCCTGCGCGGGAGACCCTCGTCAAGGTCGCCGAGGGCGCGGGTGACGCCCCGCTTCGCGCGGCGGCGCTGTCGGGCCTCCGGTTCTACGACGACGCGAACGCGACCTTGATCAAAGCACTCCAGGCTCCGGAGGCGGAGGTTCGCCTGGCCGCAGCCGTCGCCCTCGAACGGCACGTCGATCAGGGGTCGATCGTCGCGCTCGACGGCATCGTAACCACCGACGCGTCCGCTGAGGTGCGGGCGGCGGCGGCGACCTCGCTCGCGAGCGTACAGACGCTCGACGGCGACTACGGCGCGTGCAAGGCGCTGATCGGGGACGCCGATCCCGTCGTTCGTGCGGCGCCGATGCGCACCTGGCAGACGCAGGTGGCGAGGCGGCCCGAGGTGATCGATTGCCTCGAGAAGAAGCTCGGCACGACCGAGCCCGACGCAGCGATTCGCGCCGCGGTGATCGGCCACCTCAAGATCGCGAACACGGCGGAGGCCCAGAACACGGCGTGTCGAGCGATCGGCCCCTACACCCGCGCCAACGTGACGGACGCCGTCCCCGAGGAGGGCTCGGGCGATGACCTCGTCGGCGTTCAGAACGCGCTCAATTGGGAACAGACGCTCTCGTGCGTGCAGAAGGCCTATGCGCAGGGCGGCTACACGTGTCATGGGCGATACTGGCTCGCGTGGTGGATCGTCCGCACGGGCGGACACGCGGTGGCGCCGTCCTGCCCAGGCATGACGACCGACGCCGTCTCGAGCCCCGGCCCGCGCGAAATCTCGTTCTAGGAGTGCCCTTGGAGACCCTGGTAGACGTCCTGAAAGACCCCGCGCGCAGCCGCGTCGTGGTGGCCGATGGCGTGCGCATGATCGACGACGAGGTCCACGCGCGCGGCGGATTGTCCGGCCTCGCGCTCAAGGCCGGCTACAAAGCCGTGCGCACGATCAAGCCGAACGTGATCGAAGAGGCGCTCGGAATGCTGCTCCCCGAGTTCGCGCCGGCCGTCGATCCTTTCCTGATCACGGGCCGCGCGGAAGGGGACGTTCGGGCCTACTTCAAGAAGAACGACCACGCGATCGCGAACGCGTTGCTCGGCGTCACCGATCGAAAGCGCAAGAACTCGAAGAACCCGGTCATCAAGCGGGCGTATGACGGCCTGCGGCCCCAGGCCGAGCGGCTCACGGTGGAGGCCGTGCCGCGGCTCGCGGACTTGATCTTGCGGCATGTGAAATAGCCGTCGGCGCGGTTGCGTGGGCTTCAGGCCCCGTGACGAATCGAGACGATCGTTGACCAGGGCCCGGTCCGGTGCAATTGTGCTCCATACTCTGGGGTTCAGCCGTGGCCTACCGATCCTCCTTGTTTCCGCTCGCGTTCGCGTTGTCCCTTGGACTTGGGGGCTGCCGCAACGGTGACAGCCTCGACACCGACGGGGGGCCGGTGCTCGTCGACGCCGAGCCGCCGGGCGAGAACTGTCCGAACGGCGGCGTCGCAATGACCGACGCGTCCGGCGTCACGGAGTTCACCTGCAACGGGGCGCCCGGTCCTGCCGGGGTCGACGGTGCGGATGGGGTCGACGGTGTGGACGGGTTGGACGGCGCGACGCTGTTGCTCGTCGGTGAGGAGTTGCCCGGGGCCAACTGTGCGGGCGGCGGCGTCATCTTGAGCGACGGCGTCACCACCGAGTACCTGTGCCACGGCGATCCGGGGCTGGACGGCATCGACGGGTTGGACGGCGTCAACGGGGTGGACGGGGTCGACGGCATCGACGGCGTCGATGGGACTTCGGTGCAGGTGCAGGTCGAATTGCCCGGTTCGCGTTGTGCGGCGGGCGGCGTCGTGGTCACGGACGCGCTGTCGAGCACGGTCGTGTGCAACGGCGTCGTGGGCCCGCAGGGCCCCATCGGTTTGACGGGCCCCACCGGTCTTACAGGCGCGGCCGGTCCGCAGGGTGTCGCGGGTCCGCAAGGAAACAACGGCGCGCCGGGCGCGGCCGGGGCCCCAGGTCCTCAGGGCAACGCGGGCGCGACCGGACCGCAGGGGGCCACGGGTCCGCAGGGCAACACGGGCGCGACGGGGCCCCAGGGCCCCACCGGCCTCACGGGTCCCCAGGGAGCGACAGGTCCGCAGGGCAACACGGGCGCGACGGGCGCGACGGGGGCGATTGGCCCCGCGGGTCCGCAGGGTGTCGCGGGTCCGCAGGGCAACACGGGCTTGACGGGTTTGACGGGGGCAGTGGGTCCTGTCGGTCCAGTGGGGCCGCAGGGGCCGGCGGGCGCCGCGCTGTCCGGCATCCGCTCGTTCTCGGCGAGCGGCACGTGGAACAAGCCCGCAGGCATCACGCGCGTCGAGGTGATCGTGACGGGCGGCGGTGGCGGCGGTGGCTCGCACAACCAGGACGATGCCCAGGGCGGCGGAGGTTCTGGCGGGACGGCGATTCGCGTCATCGACGTGACGAGCGTCTCCTCGGTGGCGGTCACCATCGGCGCGGGCGGCATCGGGTCGTGCGGCAACGTCTCCAACGGAGGCACGGCGGGCGGAACCTCCTCGTTCGGCGCCTTCGTTTCGGCCACGGGCGGCAGCCCTCCGGTTACGTGGGCTGTCGGTGGCCTCGCGGGCATCGGCGTCGGCGGCGACCTGAACCTGTACGGCAATGACGGTGATACCGGCAGCATCGACGGAGGCGGCAACGAGGAGTCCGGCGGGACCGGCGGCGCAAGCTTCTGGGGCGGCGGCGGAACGGGCGGCTCGGTGTGGGGCGCGCGCCGCAATGGCGTTCAGGGCAGCGGCGGCGGCGGCACCCACGTCAATACGAACGACTGCGGCGGCAACGGCGGCGCTGGCCTCGTGGTGGTCCGGGAATACGGGAACTGACGCGGCGGCGGCGTCCCGTCAGCGTTGGATGATGGAATAGGTCGTGTGCGGCTCGCCGAGCGCTTCGGCGAGTTCGATTTTTCTCTGTACCGGCAGGTCCGCGCAGCGGATGCCTTCGACGGCCGTGATCGTCGCGCCCGGCGGCAGACCGGCCAGCGGCGTCGTCGCGAAGACGTCGCTGCTCGTCGGGGACGGCGTGAGCGCTCGCGTGACGACGAGCCCGTCGTGGGCGAGCTGAAGTTCAAGATCGGCCGGACGGCCCTGCCAATGGTCCAGGCGGACGGCGATCGGCTGGAAGACGATGTCCGCGAATGGCGCTGAGGCTTCCGGGTCGTAGGGCACGGAGGCCCCGACGACGCTGCTCCCGGCGCGCCGAACGAAGGGCTGCACTGCGCACGCTGCGACGCCGCCTTCGAACGCGAATGCGCCGTTCGAATCGACCTCGACGTATTGCCCACACGCGGAGAGGTGAGCGTCCGTTTGTGGACGTCCCTCGGTCGTCACCAGGTGAGCGGAGACGCGATGCGGCGCCAGGGGCTCCCAATCCGGCATCGGAAGACACGGGGTCGCCAGGCGATCGACAGCGCCCTCCCAACGCAACGTCTGTCGCCGGTAGCCTGGGACGTGCATGGCGACGGCGCCTTCGGGGCTGAAAACCGGGACCTCGACGAACGCACGCACGACGTCGATGGGCCCGTTGAACGCGGCGTCGCCGTCGAGTTCCGCGGTGCCTTCGGAGACAGGGGCCGTACATTGAACATAGGCGACGAACGCGTTCGTCTTGCGGAGCTCCAGATCGCGCTCCGGGTGCAGGTTGAACGGCGCGATCGTCGTCGCCGGATGGACCGCGTTTGTGGACGTTCCGACCAGCGCGTCGCGTGCGAACGAGGCGATCGCGATGATCCCAACGACGGCCAGCGCGCCTTGAACGAGCGACCGTGGGGTGACCTCAACCTGCAAGCGGCACCTCGGCGACCGGTCGGAGTCTACCCGAGCGACGGCTTATGACGCGGCGTGCTGCCGCATCTCTCCGGTGGCGGCGTCGATGTCCACGGCCTCGAGCGCGTCGCGCACCCAGGGGTCGTCCGCGCCGTCGATCACGAGCAGCAGCCGCGCGGCCGCGAGCTTTACCGCGGGCTCATCGGCCCAGATAGCGGTCTCCAGGAAGTGCGCCTCGACCTGGCGGATGTCGCCGCCTTCGAGCCAGCCGCGGCACCGCCCACACGCGAGGAGCGTGCGGTCCATGGCGGGCTCCTCCGGAAACGGCGGCAGCTCCCACGGCATCGGCTGATCCTTGCCGGCGCAAAGCTCACACTTCCCGCGCGAGCGTCGCGTGAGGTCCTTGCCGAGCGCGCCGACTGCGGCGCGTTGTTTCCACTTCTTGCGCGCCAATCAGCGCTCCATCTTTGGGGGCAGGATGACGGGAAGATCGCGCGGGTCGCCGGGCGTCGGGACGATCTCCATCTCGCCGATCAGGACCTCAGGCGTCGAAAGGTACGTCGCGAGGCCGCCGGTGGCGCCGAGACCGACGGGACTGCCGTCGTCCGGGACGGCCATGAACGAGCCGCCCACGGTCTTTCCGGCCGCGATGATGTCGCGCAGCACCCAGCGATGAACGCCGGAGAACGCGGCGCCGCGGAGCTCCTCCTCGTGCCCATCGGCGAACACCTTTACGATCGACACCGGCTGCGGGATGGACGAGCCGACCTCGTCACCGTAGCCGCTCGTGTCGCCGGCGAGGCCGCGAATCGCGGGGTCCTGGAGGCGACGCACCGTGACGTACCAGTCGCGACCGTAGGCCGCTGCGGCCTTCAACGCGGCCTTGCGCACGGCGGCGGGCTTGGATTGTTTGGCGGGCGCGATCTCGACGATCGCGGCCTTTCCCATGTCGCGCTGGCCGAGCGAGCCGCGCGCGTGACCGTTGCTGCCCGACAGCTCGGGGCGCGGGACCCGCGACATCAGCAGCGTGCGCACGATTCCGTCGGTGACGAGCGATACGGACTGTGCGGGCGTGCCCTCGTTGTCGGACGCGAAGCTCGCCGGGTGATCGGGTCTGGCGGACGGATCATCTGTCACCGACCATCCGCTCGGCAACACGCGCCGACCGACGCGCACGTTCCCACCGCTGCCGCCGAGCTCGCCGAACCACGAGTCGAACGGCACGTCCGGGGGTGTGCCTTCGAGCTGCGGTACGAGCAACCACCGGAACAGGTCGATCGCCGCGCCGTCTTCGAACAGCACGGGGCCGACGTACTCGTCGTCGAGCAGCGGCGCCTTCGCGACCGCGAGCAGGTGCTCGGCCATGGCCTTCGCGTCAGCGACCAACACGTCCAGCGCGGGGAGCTGCTCGGGGCGGCGAACCGTCCACAGTCGCTGATCGGTGAGGAGCTGCCCATCGACAGCGCGGGTCGTCACGACCGCGCGCATCGTGCACTCCTCCATCGGCTCCACCACGCGCGAGCCTTCGGTGTCCAGGATCAGCCGATGGCCGCTCTCCTGGCCGATGTACACGTCGCCGATGTCGATCGACGGGTCGAGGGCCAACGCCGCCGAGATCGCCTTTGCAGTCGCGGGGAGGCCGCTCGGGTCGCCGCCGCCGTCGCCGCCGTCGTGGACGACCGGCCCGGTGAGCAGGTAGTCGCCGGGGTAGTCGTCGGGCGGGGTGAACTGGGCCTGCTTGCGCGCGTACTGCTCGATCGCCTGCTTGTACGAGCGATCGGTCAGGCGCCAGGCATCTTGCTGCACCGACTCCGACGTGAGCGTGCGCGGCAACCACGTCATGCCGAAGCCGTTCTGCCAGCCGCCGAAGCCCGAGTTGTCGAACATCGGGTCGCCGACGCGCAGTTGCAGCCCTAGCGCGTGGTAGGGGTCGTGCTCCTCGTGCATCAGCTCGCCCCAGGACGCGCGCACGTCGGTCTGGGTGAGGATCACGGCCTCGTAGCGCAGGTGGTAGATCGGCGGCGCGCCGGGCAGGGTGAGCTCGGCGACGTTGCGCTTGAGCTCGGAAGCGAGCGCCTGCTCGACGGGGTCGACGTCGGAAGGTCCCGCTGCGAGCGCGGACGAGAGGACGAGGGCGATCATTGTTCACCTCCGTCGGTGGCGCCGTCATCTTGGGGGGCGCCGGGCTTGACCAGCAGGGGAGGCCGCTCCTGACCCTTCTCCTTGAGCTGGAACTCGAGGCGCTTGAACAGGATCGTGGGGGCCACGCCGGACACCGGCACCCAGCCGCTCTCGGCGCCGCAGAACCCGTTGAACACCTGCGCGTCGTCTCCAGCGGCGATGATGCTGTTGAACGCGACGAGCGGCGTGCCGACCAGGTCGATGCCGCGCACCAGCTGGTCCGGCCGTCCGTCCGCGAACACCTGCCATGACGTCGACGCGCGAACGTTGAATGAGTTGGGCGCCATGCGACCGGTGAGCGTGAAGCCGCCGTCGATCTCCTCGACGAGCATGCCGTATTCGAGGCCCTGCTTCTTCACCTCGTCGAGCAGCAACGCGCGCAGCTTCGCCTGCGTCACCGTCTGATCGGCCGTCACGATCGTGTTCGCCATCCGCGCCACCGGCGCGTTTCCGGCCATTCGGCGACCGTGCCCGTTGCTGTGGGGGAAGCCCTTGATCGGCGAGCGGTCCATCATGAATCCGACGAACTTTCCGTCCGTCACGAGCTGAGCAGGGGCCGCTGCGACGCCTTCGTCGTCCCAGGTGTAGTACCCGTTCAGGTCGGTGGTGCCCCAGCGCTCGCGCGTGGGGTCGTCGACTACGTCGATGAACGCGGGCAGGATCGGCTCACCGACGTATTCGGCGAACGTCTTTCCTTCGTCCTCTTTCTTCTGGCGCGTGCCCTCGACGCGGTGACCGAACACTTCATGAAAGAACACGGCGGTGGCGCGCCCATCGAGGATGACGGGGCCCGAGTACGGCGTGCCGCGCGGCGCCTTGCGCAACGCGTCGAGCTTGGTCGTGGCTTCGTGCGCCCACGCCGTCAGCTCCGCGTCGGTCGGCAGACCCGACGGGTCGTGCGCGTCTTTGGATAGGAACACGTGCACCTGGTCGCCGTCGGGCGCGGTCGTCGACACCGAGAGGCTGACGCGGACGAGGTTGACGCCGTACACCAGGCGCGCGCCCTCGGTGTCCACGAACGTGGTGGTGACGTGCGACGCCTGAAGCTGGGCCGAGCCCCAGTGCACGTCCGGGTCGACCTCGAGCAGCTTGGAGAGCTCGACGAGCCGCTTCTCCCACGCCACCTTGTCGACCACGATCGGCGCTGGAGGCTTGCGATCGACGGCGCCTGCGCGAGCCTCGAAGTCGGGCGAGGTGTCCTCTTCTTCGACCTTCACGCTCCGGTTCGCGCGGATCATCACGATGCGCTCGGATTCGTCGCGGTACCGGCGATCGATCTCGCGCCACACCGTGTGCCGAAGCGCGTAGCTGTCCGCGTCTCCGATCGGCAGTTCGACCGCGTCGCGCGCGCTGTCTTCGAGCGACGAGAAGCCGCGAAGGGGGTGGGTGCTGTCGAGCGCGGGCGTGCCGACGCGCATCTCGACGTCGAGCGATCGGGTGAAGTCGTCGTCGGACTGCGCCAGCGTGCCGGCGCGGGCGCTGATGTTGATCGACTCGCGCTCTTCGACCGCGAGCGCCATGTAATGAGGCTTCTCGTCGCGCGTCGCGAGCGTCGTCTGGGCGCGCGCGAGCTCGGCGACGAGGACGTCTTCCAGTGCCGCGGCGTGCACGACCGAGAGCCAGAGCCAGATCACGAGACCTCCGAGGCGAGCGGGTAACCCGTTCCGACACGTCGCAGGGGCGGCGGTTCGGACGCCGGCGCACACCTCCGGTCAGGGGACTCGCAGGACGGGAACCTCATAGCGGGCCACCTGATCGTCGTGCGTCACGATGGCGAGTCCCTCGCAGAGGGCCTGCGCGACGAGCATCCGGTCGAACGGGTCGCGATGGTGTGGGGGCAACGCCACAGCGCGTCGCGTGTGGTCGAACGTGACGGCGAGCTCGCGAAACCCCGAGGCGCGTACGCCGTCCTCGACAGGCTCGGGGAGGTGCAACTTGCCGAGCATGACCTTCAGGCCGAGCTCCCACGCGGTCGCGGCGCTGACGAACACCTCCTGGGCTTCGGCGATGGTCGCTACGATCGTCTTTGGCAGGCGCGGGTCGGCGGCCTGCCACCACAGAAAGACGTGGCTGTCGAGCAGGAGTCTCACGGGCCCTCGGCCACCATCAACGCCGCGATCTCGTCATCGGCTTGATCGTAATCGGGTGCGTACGACACCCGCCCCTTCCACCGTCCGGGCCGTCGAGACGCGGTGGGTGCGAGGGGAACGAGCCTCGCGGAGGGCCTACCGTTGCGGGCGATCACGATCTCTTCGCCCTCGCTCGCGCGCCTCACCAGCTCCGACAGGTGGGTCTTGGCTTCGTAGAGGTTGATGGGCTTCATGGCTTGATCGTAGCTGAATCGACCAATCTGGTCAACCATGACGAGGTCCGTGCACCGACGACGCGCGTATGGAGACGGTTTCCACGCGCTGCTGACGCCCGCGTCTGGTATCGTCACGGCATGCGCAACCTCGCCCTGTTTCCGTTCGTGCTCGCGTGCAACCCGCCCAACCCGACGGTTGTTCAGGTGATTTCGGGCAACGACGCCCCGCCGATCGCGGGCGGTTGCGCTGTGGGCAAGGCCGAGATCACCTACGACGGCGACGTGTTCCGCGCGACGATCTGCCCGAACGTGATCGCTCCGGCTCTCGCGGACGCCGTCTACGTGGGTGCTACCGTCGGGTGGGAAGGCGGCCGTAGGCGCGATCTTGCCGCCGTGGAGGTGCCGGTCGCGCAACGCGGCTTTCCGGTCACCATCACTGAGCGCGTCGGTCCCGGCGTGACGCACGCGCGCGTCATGGTGTGGGGCGCCAGGCTGTACGTTGCGACGGCCCCCGATGACGCCCAGGACGACGGCGCTGAGCGGTTCGGGTACATCCTCGAACAGCCGCTCGGCCTCGACGCGGGCGACGCATTCCCGGACGGTATCGAGCTCGACCCGCTGCCGACGCGATGATCGCCTTTGCCGCCTTTGCCGCCTTGGCCGGTGACCCCGCGCCGTGCGCGCTCGACGGCCTGCCTGACGGTAAGGTCGCGTGGACACCGGACGGTCAGGTGCAATTGTTCGCGCCCGACGGTCGCCGCCTTCAAACGGCACCCACGGGCGTGAAGTTTGTCGGCTCGGTCTCGGTGGGCTGCAGGGGGACCTCGGTCAAGATCGTCGTGTCACCACCTGCCGGGCGAGGCACCCTGCTGCGCCTCGACACGTACACGATCGATTTCGCGGACGTGATCGCGTCGTGGGCCGAGTACGATCCGGTCGAATTGGCGTGCGCGAGCGCGAAGGCCGCGCAGGTGAACGGGGACTTCCAGCGAGGGGTCGACGCGCTCGCCCCGTTCAACGCGGCCGATCTACGCGTCGCGCGCGCATGGACCGCGCTCGGACGAGCGGCGCAGGCATCGAGCCTCGCCGCCGCGGACCCGGTCGTCGCATTGGCATCGTCGGACGTGGCGATCGCGGCCCTCCCGTTCTCCGGGTTCACCTCGGGTGAGGTGAGGGCGATCCGCACGCAACACGCCTACTCCTTGATCGCGGCGGGGAAGACGGACGAAGGCATCGAGTCGCTCGAGGCGCTCGTCGCCCTGGAGCCGACGGCGACTGACGTGAGGCTCGCCCTTGCGGACGCGCAGTGGGCGGCGCTCGACAAGGTGGGCTCGGGAGCGAACTACCTCGCGTTGGTGGACCTGTACCCGCTCGACGCGATGCCGCCTCAGATCGCCGTGCGGTGCAAGCCGTGCGCGAAAGCGCTGAAAAGGCGCGCTCCGTAGACGAACCCTCAGCGCCCTGGGGCGTTCAGATCGTACGATAGGTACCGCCCACGAACCCCCTCTCGCCATCGCCGCATTTCGGCGACGTATTCGGCGAGGATTTCCGGATGCTGGTCGGCGAGGTTTGTCGACTCCAATGGGTCGGTGATCAGGTTGAACAGCTGAGGTGGGCGCTTGTCGAAGTAGTCGATGGCCTTGAACGGCCCGGCCGTGCGGGACATGCAGGTGCGGGCCGTGAAGCAGATGGCGTAGAGCGCGCGCTCGGGAGTCGCGTCCCGCACGTCGACGCCAGAGAGTCGCGCCCCCGCCGTGTCCAACTCATAGCCGAGGCGGTGAGCGATGGTGGGGAGCAGATCGGGCTGCCACGCCGGGCCAGGGAGGCGCTCGGGTTCGGGGGCCCACGGGGCATAGAACAGCCACGGAACGCGAATGCCCTCCTCGTTGATGGTGTCGTTATGCCCTCGCGTCCCGTGCTGGCCGAACGCCTCGCCGTGGTCCCCGACGACCACGAACAGGGTGTTCTCGTACAGGCCGGCGTCCGAATATTGTTTAAGGAGATCACGGAGGAATTCGTCCTGCTGGTGCAGCATCCTTCGATACGCGACCTGCGCGGTCTCGACGTCGGGCGACGTGTCACCGGTCTCCTCGAGGCCGTAAAGGTGGTGCGCCGAGTTGGTCAGGTAGGTCGCAAAGAATGGCTCTCCATGTAAGGACGCCAGCCACGCGGCCGACGGTGCAAGGAGCGTGCTTTCCGCTGGACCGAGGTAGTTCGCGTAGGGCGCGTTACCGAGGTCCGCTCCGAACGTCGCCTTTGTGAATCCCAGGTTCCCAACGAACGAATCAAAGCTCTCGAAATCGGCGAGGGGTGTCTGGAAGTAAGCTGTTACATAGCCACGTTCTGCGAGCAGGTGGGGCAGGCAGCGTCCCGGGACTCCGCCCCGCAGCGCCTCGAATTGGACTGTCTCCAGTCGCGGCTCTACGCCGCACATCATGGATGTGATCGCCTTGAGCGAATGCGGATAGACCGCGTATGCGCGCTCTACAACCGTCGACTTCGCAGCGAGCGACAGTAGGAACGGGGTGGTGTCCAACTTGGGGTGGGCCAGCGATGTCTGCTCCCACGCTGTGGACTCGAGCATCACGATGACCAGGTTCCGCGGCGGGTTGTTGCCGACGAGCCTGGCGTTTACGGGAAAAGGATCAGCCGGTCTTTGGACGGCGCGATCGAGCGCCAATTCGATCCCGCTCCAAAAGACGTTGAGGGCGGTTCCGCGCTCGAAGCTTCGATTCTCGATCAGCCCCGGTGACACGTTCGCCAGAGCCAGCGCGCCGGCTGCGACCGCGCCGACGAACCAACGCTCACGGTGGGAGAGCGGAACGGACGGCGTTCTTGCTACGTCTCCGACGCGGAGGATGAGCAGAATCCACAAGGTCCCCAACAGGGCCGCCGTGGTCGGTACACCCGTGGCTAGCATGCCGAAGATGCCAAAAAACCCGTCGACGAAGAACTTCCCGCTGCTGAAGTCGATCGTAGACGCTGACATTTCGAAGAACACCTGGGAGAAGACCTCGACCGCCGCCCACAGTGCGGCCAACGCTGACAGCGCAATCGCGACGATGCCGCGCGCGCGCGTTGGGGTAAGGTCGAGGACCAGCACCGTAAGACCGGCGCCGACGATGGCGAGCGACGTTTCGGGGAGGGCGATAAACGGCCTCTCGTGCCACGGCAATGCGGGCACACCGACACCCGTGTAGTTCAATCCAACGCTGTGGAACTTGCCAACGGCCGCGAACGCCCCTGCGATAGCCCACGGCGCAGCGGCATGCAGGAAGTCGCTTCTCGCAAACATTTGAGTATTCTGGCCCGGGTTGGACATTCAGGCCGATCCTGGTGGTGTGCGACGATGGGCCCACACGGATAGCGCGACCGTACCGAGCAACCCCAGCAGAGCCGCGGCCGCTCCCTTCGTGACGCCAGGCGCCCAGAACTTGAACACCACTTGGCGTGCACCGGGAGGTAACACCACGGCGCGCTGCCAGCCGTTCGCGCGTATGACCTCTGCTTCGCCGCCGTCGATCGTCGCGCTCCAACCACGGCTCCAAGCGCGCGCCACGACAAGGGCGCCGGAGCGCCCGGTCACGTCGTACACCTCGGTCTCGCCGGCGGGTGGCGGTGCGATCGACACCCGTGCGGTGTCGCCGGTGTGTCCCCTGACGCCTTCAAACACGATCACGTCGGTGTCCTCGACCTGGTGCCACGCGGCGACACCCATGCCCGCGCTCCACTCGTCGACGGTGTACGCGCCAGGCCACGGGTTCGCGAGCCGGTAAAGCCCGAAGTTCGCCTCCGTTGCGATCGGCGTGAGTCCGTCGACGGGCGTCGCCGAGACCACGTGGGTGACGCCGGCGCGCTCGAGGCGGCGCCGAGCGAGCAGGTGCCCCGTCCCGTCGACGCCGGGCATCACGGGCGCGTCGACCAGGTCGCCGCGGTTGTTGTGCGCCCAAAACCAGGACGTGGACTCGGGCAGCAGCACCACGTAGCCGTCCGGGCTCTCGACCCTATACGCGGACGCAAGGTTCGCCGCCGGCAGGCCGACGAGGTCGCGGTACGGGGCGGCTCGGGTGCCCGCGCCGTAGGCTGCTGTCCAGTCTCCAAGCGTGTTGAGCACGTACAGCCGTGGCGCAGGGGTGTCGTGTTGGGCGGCTGCAAGGAGGGGTGTCGCGCGAGCACTCGAAAACGGTACGGTTGGCAGCCACGGACGGTGCGCGAGCGCGAGGTCCAGGATCAATACGGCCACCGCCAGGGCGCGCGCGCGAGCGTTTGTGGCTACGCGATCGAGGCCCTGCGCGGCGAGGAAGGCGAGCGCGAGCCCGACGAGCCACAACGCGCGCTGCGGGAAGCGAAACGCGTCCAGGCCCGGGAGTACGATCCATGCGGCGTGGTAGAGTGGCGTCAACGGTCCGGCGGCGAACAGCAATCCGAGCGCGGCGATCGCA
>CANNIZ010000052.1 GCA_947505245.1 Pseudomonadota bacterium
CGCGTACGTCGGCAAGGCCGAAGACACGATCCAGATCATCCTGGACGACCCCGGCCACTTCATCGGGAACATCATCGAAGCCGTCGGCATGGGCTTCGGGCAGTTCGGCGACAACTTCTTGGACCACCTCCAGAACGGCTTCGTAGGCTGGTTGACGGGCCAGTCGGGCGACGCCGGCATCACGATGCCGGACGACCCGATGTCCATGGGCGGCGTGCTCGACATCGCGCTCCAGGTGCTCGGCATCACCCCCGAAGGCCTCGAAGAGATCGCCACCGAGCGCATCGGCGAAGAGAACGTCGAGAAGATCAAATTCGTCTGGGGCTTCGTCGAGTCCGCGATCAGCGGCGGCCTCGAGGGCCTGTGGGACCACCTCTCGGAATTCCTCGACGGCATCTACGACGAGGTCATCGGCGCCATCCAAGAGTGGCTGATGGAGAAGGTCGTCATGGCCGCGATCTCCAAGATCGCCACCATGTGGAACCCGATCGGCGCCATCGTTCAGGCGCTCATCACCGCGTGGAACGTGTACCAGTGGCTGCAGGCGCAGGCCGCCCGCATCATGGGCATCGTGAAGTCCGTCGTGGACTCCATGCACGACATCGCCACCGGCAACCTCGGCGGCGCCGCGAACATGGTCGAAGGCGCCCTCGCGGGGCTCGTACCGGTGGCCATCGATCTTCTGGCGAGCCTGCTCGGCATCTCCGGCATCGGCAAGAAGGTTCAGGAGATCGTCGGCGGCATCCGGTCCTGGGTCAGGGACGCGATCAACAAGATGATCGACAAGTTCCTCGGCCTGTTCACGGGCGGCGGCGGTGAAGAAGCAGGCGCGGCCGAGACCGGGAACGCCGAAGCCGAAGGCGATCCATCGCGCGTCGATCCCCACGCGACGGGCGCCGCGACCGGCAACCTCGTCCTGCCCCGACTGGGGTTCTCGGACTCCAACGGCGAGCAACACACGCTGTGGGGCGAGATGTCGGGCACCGACGTGGTGCTCCTCGTCGCGTCGCCGACCACGGAACCGATCGACAAGGCCGTCACCACCGGCCACATGAGCGCGGTCGAAGGCACGGCCGAAGACACGGTGAAGACCAAGTCCCATGCCGCGATGCAGAAGCTTGCGTCGGCGAAGCAGAAGGAGGCCCAAGCGGCCGATACCCGCACCGCTGACGCCGACAAGCAGCTCGCGATGGCTGACGCGCAGCGGCTCGTCGCCGAGGCGGAGGTCTTGATGCGCGAGGTCACTGGCTTGCTCGGTGCAGCCAGCGGCGCGTCTCCCGAAGACAACATCCGACGGATCATGAACGGGTTCCCCGACGTCGAGACCGTCATCACACACCTTCCCGCCGATGTGAAGGCGCTCCCGCTCGCCGAGCTCGTGCGCGCACTTTCTGATGGCACCGCGCGCAAGCGGGCCCACGAGTCCTGGTACGCGTCGGTCGGCGGTGGAGAGTCGGCGATCCGAGCGGCGGCGACAATGTTCAGCGACGCGACCGCGCCGCGGAAGTGCGACGAGATCAAGAACGATCGCCAGGTCACCGGCCGCCACATGGAGTTCTTCACCAAGGCCGTCACCCGGCTCGTAGCCGCCGCAGGCTCGATGACGCCAAAGGTGGCCGTGTTCCCGTCGATGACCGCCACGGCCCGGGACGACGGCTTCCTGCGCCAGGGCAACAAGGTCCAGCTCACGGGTACGCTCTGGCGGGTCAGCGGCCTGAACGGCTTCATCCAGTACAACCTGACACCCGCCTACAAGAACAAGGTGTTCGCGGAGAACGTCCTGCCAACGCTGTCACAGGCAGTGAAAGACGCGATCGTAGCGAACCCCCTCGCGGTGCCCGAGACGCAGAAGCACCTGCTCGCGACTGAGTTCATCAAGAAGCAGGGGACGTGGCCCACGGCCATCGCGCCGTACGTGACCGGAGCCATCCGCGGGGGCGGCGGAACGACCTGGTGGACGGACAGCTCGTACAGCGAGGCCGTGGACTTCAAGACGCCTGACGGCGCGCGCGACCCGCTGCATGAATTTGGCATGCTCTGCACGATGGGCGCGCTACAACCATCCTGGTACGAAGGCGGACTCGCCCGGTATGCGATCCAGGGCGACGCGGTCGAGATGCGCAAGCCCACCGTGTTCGACGGCATGATGGGCGAATACTGGCTCCAGTGCGAGGACAAGGCTGAATTCGGCATCACCGGAGGTGGCAAGCGCGAGTGGGTCGCGGACGCCATTCCCGCGAGCTCCCTGCTCGCTGACCAGACCACCCTGCACGCCACGGGCAACACGTTCGACTCGCTCGCGGCCGCGGTCAACGCAGGGACCGCTCTTCCCGCCAACCCGCAGCGGAACGAGAACGACAGCGCGCTCGGCGCCCACAACCAGGCGAACCCGAACGAGAGCATCATCCATGGCCAGTCCGGCGCCATCGGCGACGGGGCAACCTCGTCCACCGGAGCCAGCGCCGGGACGTCCCCTGCCGCAATGAACAACGGCATCGCCCAGCCCCTGTTGCAGAACCAGACGGCCTCGCAGAACAACGGCGGCGCCCTCGGCGATACCTCGGCGATGAACCTGCCGCCGATCACGATCGACCGGCCGCTCACGACGGTCGACGGTGAGTCGCACAAGGTCAAGCTTACGCTGCACGGAGACCGCCCCGTCATCACCGTGCACTCGGTCGAGCGGGAGCTCGCCGAGCAGGTCGGAGCGCCCGAGGGGGAGTTCTACGCCCGACTGACCGGCGACGAAAAGAAGCTGGCCATCCGCCTGGGTCGCGAGGCCGAAGCCAAGGTGGTCGCCGCCGCCCAAGCCCACCGGGACGCTGAGTCCGCCAAGGCAGCGGGGGACAGCCGCACCGAGACCACGAAGCTCGCTGAGAAGGCGCGACTGCTCACGGAAGCGCGCGCGCTCATCGACCAGATCACGGCGATCCTCCGCGCGACGGGCTCTCCGACGCCGTCCGGCGGTGCGCCCGCGGCGACTCCTACAACACCGGCTGGGCCGGCTCCGGCCACCACCCCGACGCCGGCGACCGCTCCGGCCGGTCCCGGCGTGACGCCGCCCGGGGCCGCCGCGCCCACGATCGATCCCCAGGTCCAGGGTTGGCTGAACGGTCCAAACACCCACCCGCTGCACGGAACCTACCTCGGCAACGCCACCCGCGCGGGCGTCGGCGGGGCCGTCGCCGACCGCGTGTGGCAGTCCGTGATCCGTGGCGTCTACGATCCGGATCCGTCTGCGCGCGCGGCCAACCTGCAGCAGGTCGGGAACCTGTTGGACACATTGCTCTCACCGCCGACGACCAGCACGCCGTCGCTTTACTCGGGCACCGGAGCGCGCGAGGAGGCGTCCGCGAGCGGCTACGGGGTGCTGGAACAGACCACCGGCGCCGCGATGCTCGACAAGCTCGACTTCACCAGTCAAAACGCTGCATGGATCGGCGCGCTCCCGCACGAGGCCGAAGTGCGTCCGTTGTGGGTGCGATTGTCGCGCACGTTCGCGAACAAGCTGCACGGCGAGGTGCACGCGATGTTCAGCCGTTGGAACCCCGGCTCGGTGCTGGCGGCCGACGAACTCGCAGTGCTGCGGGCCAATTCGATCACGCCGAAGTACCACGCCGTCGCCGCCAAGGAGCCCGCCGCCGGCACCCTGTGGCATGGCCAGCTCGACGCCAGCGGGCATCTCGTCTCCGGCGACAACGCGCTGGGCTCGCTGGGCGATGCCCAATCCGCCGTCGCGGCCTGGAACGCGCGACCCGAGGTCGACCAGCTCGCCGACTGGTTCTCCGTCAAACACCTCGGGACCGCTCCCGCCGCGCCAGGGACGGCACCTGCACCGGGGACCACCCCGCCCACGACGGCGGCGGCACCCGCCTCCTCGCCAACCTCGGCCGGAACGACCGTCCCTGCGGTGGCCGTTCCCACGCCGACGACCTCGGGTCCCACGCCCGCCGTCTCCGCGCCGGCGCCCGGCCCGTCCCCGGCGGAGCTTCTTGTGAAGCGCCAGCAGTTCGAGCAACGGCTGGGCGGGTATGCCGAGCGCCACCCGCTCGCAAACCAGGCCGCCGCCGCCATGGGGGCGAAGTGCCTCGAAGCGATGAAGGTCGACGCGCTGCTTTCCAAGTACGAAGGCGCCGAGCGCACGGTCGAAGACATGTTGTTGCTCTCCGGCACTGACCTGAACGCCGTTTGGGCCGGCCGCCTGGGCAACACGCGCGCCGACCTCCTCGCCATCCAGCAGGCCTTCCAAGGTGGCCAGAACCTCCGCGCGATGTGCAACCACATCGGTGGCTTCATGGAGAACGTGCTCGGACCCCGCCTGTTCAACGCGTCCGACGCGTTCCTCGACATGCTCATCGAAGACTGCAACCTCAACCGCGCCCAGCTCATGCAGAGCCGCGACGCGATGATGGCCGGACGCGTTCGGACCGAATCGGGCGCGCCGCGCACGACCGTGGACAACGACACCGCCTCGTCCATCACGGCCGCCCCGGCCGCGACGTATGGCGGTGACACGCGCAGCAAGGGGGCGAAGCCGACGACCGGCTCCGGGGCGATGAATCCGGCTGCGGCGTCGGGAACGCGACGCTCAGCGGTCAACCTCTCGGCCGCCGAGGAAACGCAGTCCAACAACCCCAACGGCCCGGACCTGCTCCCGTGGGTGGAAGGAAAGAAGGTCCAGGCGCTCAACGACGCGCACCCCTGGACCGCCGCGGCGCGCAGCATGAACATGCCCCTCGCCGGCGGCATCTCGGGCACCACCGCCCGCCTCATGAACGCCAACTCGATGCTCGGTGGGGTCGCCCCGGCGCCGAACGTCCGCCTCGCCGCGCTTGGCTACCTCATCCCGATCAACGCGCACAGCTTCCATGAGATCATGGACGCCGCCAAGCGCGTCGGGGGGCCCGGTTACACGCCTGGGGACTACAGCTCGATCGCGCCGCTCTCGGCCGGCGAGCTCCAGGCGATCGGGCCGGTGCCCGACAGCGCTCCCACCATCCCAAGCCCGGCGTGACCTGATGGACGACAATGCGGCGCTGTGATCAAGGTGGCTACACCGTCGGCGCCGAGTTCAGGTCCCCGGACGAGCCCGCCCTCCGGCAGGCCGACGCGATTCCCGTTCCCATCGGGTGCAGCGCCCTGAAGTGCGACACGTGTGGGGCGCCCGTCCAGCAACGGGGTCCGTTCCTCGTGGACCCCGAAGTGCCCATGTCGTCGTGGGCCGGTCGGCCCGCGGCGGAGTGGCCCGCGCGCCCCGACCTGACAACGAACGTCTTGCGCACCTACGCGTGCAAATGCACGGTCTGGCTTGAAGGCAACGCCACCGCGCTCGCTCGCCAGAACCCGGACCGAAAGACGCCCGCCTGGCGATGCTCCGGCCACCCTGTTGCACAGCTTCCGTTTGCGCTGGACGGCATCACCGTCGACGGCACCCTCCCCTGGCGCGTGCCAGAGCTCCTGGCCGGTCCCCCGACGCTCGCCATAGCGGAACGTCGCTCGCCCGTGACGTGGCTGCTCCTGGTATGGGTGGCCGTCGAGGAGACCGTGCTCCACGACGCCATCGCCGAGGCGGTCGTCTCGGCCCTCGAAGATCCCCGCAGCGCGACCCGAGGTCGGGCGCTGGCCTTCCTCGATCAAGCGCCCGAAGCCGACCCCAACGGGCGCGTCCTCGAGCTCGCAGCGGGCCGCCGGGAGGGCTTTGCGGGCGTCGCATTCGCCGATACCGGTCGGACGCTGGAACAAGCGCTGGTGCAGGCGCTGGCATCGCGAGCCCTCGCCACGCGCGATCCAGAGTGCCTCGCCGTGTTGCGCAACGACGCCCTGGCGGGACAATCGGCGCCGACATGGTTCGCGCTGGCGTCGGTCGACCCCGCGTTCGTCACCGCCAACGCAGAGGCGCTCGCGCGGCGTGGGGGGGCCTCCTGGCTTTCCGTCACCGCCGCCGCCGGTACGCTCGACCTGAATGCGCTGCTGCCGGAGCTGGTGGCAAAGGGCGCGATCGCCGCATCCGACGCGGCCCTGCATGGCGTCCACGTGGAAGCGCCCTCCACGCCCGCAGCCACTGCCCCCGCGCCATCTGACGCAGCCCTCGGCGAGTTCGTCGCGAGCCTGCAGGATGGGCGCACTCGTCAGGCCCTCGAGTCCTTCGACCTGAATGCCCTCGAGCGCATCCCCGCTGACCAACGGGCCCTCGTCAAAGGCCTCCTTGAGGCGCGGCTGGTCGAGTCCGATCCTCGAATTGCCGCGGCGCTGGTCGCGCTGAAGGACCCAACCGCGACCCCCGCCCTCACGGGCGCGCTCAAGACCGAACGCGCCCGAGGCAACCCGCGTATGGTGCTGGCCCTGGCGCTAGCCCTCCAAGCCCTCGCCGGACGGGACCCGACCGAAGATTTGACCTGGGTCCTGGGCCAGCGCGCGAGCTTCGATGTCCTCGTCTCCGCCGCAGACAACCTCGCGCGCATCGCCCCCCAACAGGCGCGCGCCTCCCTGCGTCCGCTGCTCCAGCCTCCGTCGCCGGCGCCCGTGCGCGAGGGCGTGCTGCGGCCATGGCTATCGACGTTCTGGAAGCTCCCCGTCGTCGATCGCACTTCGCCGCTGGCCGCGATCGCGCTGCTGCTGACGAGTCCGCTTGACCAGGTCGCGTCGCTCGCCGCCACCGACCTCGATCAGCTCGAAGGGGACATCGCGAAGAGCCGCCTCGGGTTCGCTCCGTGGACGCTGCCCGCGAATGTCGACGAAGGAACAATTCCCACCGACCCGCGTGCCCGTCTCGTGCTCCGGGGTCGCGTCTGGACGCGCCTGCTGCAAACCCCGACGCTCGCAGACGTGCAACTCGCACGCGACCTGGACACCAACGCGGACGCCGTCTTGGTGGCCGCTGCGGAATCCCCCTTGCTCGCCTTCGGTCCATCCGAAGCTGCAATTCTCAGGAGCCCACGGTGACGCTTCGCCTCGGACCGCTCGCGTTTTCCACCTCGGCGGAGTTCGCCTTGTGGTTCGCCGCCGCGGCCTCCACAGGAGCGGGCCTTCCGAATCCCCAGATCGGCGCCGCCGAATTCGTCGCCTCCGCTTGGCCCCAAGACGAGGCAGCCGCGGACGCGATCGTGGAGGGGCTCCTGCTAACGCTCGACAAGAACGGCGCTGCCGTGCGCGCAGAGGCTCTGCGCGCGCTGCAGACCGCCGACACCCCCGCCTATCGGTCACGAATCCCCTCGCTCCTCGGCGCGAGTTGGGTCGACGACGCCGAGCCCGCCGGGCCACCGCTCGGCTACGGCCTGACGCTCTCGTTGCTGCACGGTCCAGGCGCGACAGACGACGCCACGGCGCGGGCCCTCTGGGCCCAGCGCGACCGCTTTGGCACCCGCGACCTCCTCCTCCAGACCTTCTGCACGGCCCCGATCGTCAAGACGGTCGGCGTTGAAGTCCTCCGCGCCGAAGCCCGCGCGGGACGACTCGACCCTGCGCAAATCGCTCCCTTCGGCGCAACCCTGGCCTTGTATGGCGGCCCCGCGATCGCGGTCGAGGTCGGTACGATGCTTCGCGGCGCAACCGCCCAAGATCGCGCTGAGTTCCTGCGCCTCGCGACCCCGTGGGTGGGTGATCGCGTCGCCGACTTGAAGGCCGCCCTGGGAATTTGATCACGCCCCAGCGCGCCACACGGCCAATCCGAGTGCTGTCCCGAGGTCGAAGCCCAAGGGCGACCTCATCAACAACGGCACACCGATCCTGGGCACGCAGAGCGACGTCCAGAGCGGCGCGACCGTGACAGCCGCCAACGAACAGCTCGCCAAGAAGGGCGAGTCGCGCGACGAGGTGAACAAGCCAAAGACGACGACGGGCGAGGCCAATCCGGCCGTTCAGAGCACGACCAAGAAGAGCGACGCCACGACGCCCCTCTCCGAGAATGAAAAGGAGCTCGGGGGCGGCGGGTACCTGATCCCGATCAACGCGCACAGCTTCCACGAGATCATGCAGGCCGCATCGTCGTGTGGTCATCGGAACGCGAGCATTGCTCGCCAAGCCGCATGGTGGGCGCCTCCGAGAGGCCGCGTTGCGGGGGCACGCGCGCTACACCCTGCGATTCCTCGTGTACGCCGACCCCGCCTGGTCGGTCGATCACGTCGTAGATCTCGCAAAGAACGGTGGATTCCGCGAGCCCCTCGACGTGATGTACCCGCTGCCGGCCCAGGACCGCGAGCGGGCCCTGCGAACGCTCGTCGCCGCTAATGCGGTACCGCGCGAGGAAGCCTTGGATTATGCGCGCACCCTGCTCGCCGAACACGAAGACCTGATCAACGAGCTGGAGCGCGGATGATCGAGATCGACGGAAAGACGCTCACCACCGCGGACGAGATCGCCAGCTGGCTCATCGACGCCGCCGTCACGAGTCGTGGCGTGAAGCCGTGGCACTCCAACGCCGGCGAGACGCTCTCCGAGCAGCCCTACTCCGACGAGATCGCGAAGGCCATCGTCCGCGTGCTCGATCAGGGGCCCACGGTCGCGCGCGCCGCCGCGTGCACCTACCTGAGCCTTCGTCCGGTGAACGCGCCCGTACTGCAGCAGGCCGGGATCCGCTGGGTGTCGCCACCCGCGGCGTGGCTGGAAGAGGCGGGCTCGACGAGCGGCGCGAAGATGGGCAGCCTGCTCGCGTGGGCGGCCGAGAGCTGTGGCGTCGCAAAGGACGACGCAACCTCGGCAGCTTTTTTTGCCCTCGCCGGCCGGTACGACACCTGGCACCTATGGACCCTCGCCATCGTGCACGCGGATCCGGCCGGACGCGGGCTCCAGGCGCTCCACGACGGGATCGATCATGGCGTCCGGCTCTCCGCTGGGGACGCCGACATGCTCGCTTGGCGGTACGCGACACACGCGCCAAACCTGCTGGCGGCCGTGGGAGGTTTGCTCGCCGGCCACGATCAAGCCGTACGAAGCGCGTTCTTCGCGGAGGCGACGAAACAACTCGACCCCGTGCAAGCCGCGGCGGTCGCCGCAGTGATGGGACTATGAACAGATACCGACCATGGGTTGCAGCCAGCTCCGTTGACGACCGCATCGCGGGCGCCACGCCCCTCGTCGCGCCCTTCCTCGGTCCGCCGACACGCTGATGCCACACCTGTGTGGCCGAGACGGCCTGCTCGTGCCCGCCAACGGCACCGTACCGACCGAGCCCGAGGAGTACTACGACCCGGGCATGTTCGACGCCTTCGGTTGCAGCCACCTCGTGTGCGGTCGCTGGGGGGCCGCCGTGCGGAACGCGACGGGTCAGGTCCCACACGGCGACCGGTTCGACGCCGCGGAGGCCTACGCAGCGCCCGATCTCGCAGAGCTCCCTTACATGCATGCGGGGCCGAGCGAGGCGCGGCACTTTCGGCTCTACCTCTGCGGCTGCATGAACGCGCTGGAAGGGGGCACCCGCGCCCTTGACTCCGACCCGAGCGGCGACGACCCGCCGTTGCCTTGGCGGTGCGCCGGTTGGCTGGGCCCCTGCTGGCGCCACGGCGTACGAGGTCAAGACGCCTGCCGCCTGGGTGAATCGGCTCGCCGGCCGCCTCACCGGGCACCCTGTCGCGGACGCGCTCGACCGCGCCGTCATCACGCTGCTCGACCCCGCGGACCCCAAGCTGGGTAACGAAGCCCTGGACTTCCTCATGCGAGCCCCCAGCGACGCGACCGCGGCCCGCATCCTCGCCCTATGGGACGACGAAAATGACGGCGACGTCCGAAACCCGATCGACGTCCTGTTCCCCCTCCATGCCGAAGACCCCGAGCTCGCGGCAACAGGCCTTCGGAAGCTCGCAGCGGACGGGCTCATCAGCCCTGCGGCAGCCGCTGACTTCGCGCGCTCCCTACTGCCCACCAACGCGGCCCTCCGCGCCGACTTTGGAGTCCGATGAACCCGCTCATCACCGTAGACGGGCGCCCGATCGCTGACGCGGCAGCGCTCGCCGACTGGTTCCGAACGGCCCTTCGCACGCGCGAGGGCCTCGGACCCCAACACGACGGCCCCGCGGACCGACTGGGGTACGAGGACTACCGGCCCGAGTTCGTCGACGCGTTCGCGCAGGTGCTGGATGCCGGCCCCTCGACCGCTCGCGAGGAGGTCCTGCAGTACCTGCAGAGCCGCCCCATCGACGACTCGCCCACCCTGCTCGGCGCCTACCGACGCGCTGTGGACCCGCCGGCAGCCTGGCTCGATGACAAAACCCGCGCCGGCACGCCGCTCGGCTCCCTGCTCACGAGCGCCGCGATCGCGTCCGGGGTGGCCAGCCAGCCCGCGCTCCGCCAGGCCTTCCTCGCCATCGCGCCGCGCTTCGGCGCGACGCCGAGCTGGGTGTGCGCGATCGCGATGGTGGACGTCGGCCAAGCCCTCACCGTGCTCGCGACGACCGACGCGTCCCGATTCACCGCCGGTCACCGCGCGCTGCTTCGCTCCATCGTGGAGAGGCGCGCCCCAGACCGCCTTCCCGACGTAGATGCTAAGATTGGCCCATGATACGCGTCCCCGCCTTCGCAGCTCCGCTCGTCGTCGTCCTCATCGAGTGGGTCATGATCGGCAGCCGCCTGCCCGACCGCGTCGCCACCCACTTCGGCGCCGACGGGCAGCCGAACGGCTGGATGAGCAACACCGGCTCGTTCGGCTTCCAGGTCGTGTTGCTCGCCGGCATGGGTGCCGTGTTCACGCTCGTCGTGCCCGCCCTGGTGCGCAGCGCCCCGACCCTGGTGAACCTCCCGAACCGCGACTACTGGCTCGCGCCCGAGCGACGCGACGAGGGAATCGCGAAGATCACGAATTGGATGGCCGGCTTCTGGCTCGTCTTCGGCACCGGCATCGCGCTCGTCATCGCGTTCGCGATGTCCGTGAACCTCGGGCCCGAGCCCCACGTACTGCCCACGGGGCCCTTCCTGGGCGTCGTCGGCGGGCTCGTCCTGTTCACGTTCGGCTGGCTCGCAGCGATGACCGCGGCCTTCCGCATCCCTTCGAGCTGATCAGCGCGGCGTGTGTCCCGCGAGCGGCAGCTTGACGTCGAGCGACCACGCCGCGTCCCACTCGGGCGTGTGGCACGACGTACACAGAGCCTCGACGACACACACCGGGCAGTCCTCCCCAAGGCCCTCGATCGGGGCCTCTCCACCGCTGTCGACGTGGGCCTTACCAGGGCCGTGGCAGGACTCGCAGCCGACGCCCTCGTCCGTTCGATAGCTCGCCACGTCCGACGGAGCCGGACCCGCGGTGCGCGCCGTGGCGTGGCAACGCACGCAGGTGACGTCGGCCCGCTGCGGGGCGTCGAACCGATCCATCGCGCGCGCGTGGGGGCCGGTCGACCAGCTCTCCTGAGCGGCCGCGTGACAGGGCGTACACGACGCGCTCCCCGCCGTCTCGCCCGGAGCGAAGCCGACCAGCTGCCGCTCGACCTTGCCGCCGACGAGGGCCTCGCGCTCGGCACGCCAGGCGGCGTCGTCCATGCCCAAGACCTTGTAGTGGTCGATCAACGGCACCGCGCTCGCGATGGAGAACCCGATCGTGTGTTTGTCGTCGTGGCAGGAGCCGCACTGCGCGAGCGGCTCGGCGCGCTCTCCGTCGTGAGGCCCGCCGGGCCCATGGCACGCCTCGCAGCCGACGTCGACGAGGATGGAGTCCTCCGTCCCGTCAAAGCCCGTCGGCGCGCCCTGTCCGATCACGTGGCAGCGCGTGCACTCGGGGTCGTCGGTCTGGCGCTTGGCGGCCACCGTCTGCCACGCGATGGCGTGGTGCGTGAGCGCCCACGAGTCCGCCTCGTCCGTGTGGCACATCGCGCACACAACGTTGCCCTGGTATACGCCCGGCGCAAACGCCGTCCACGGGTCATCGAGGACCCGCATCAACACCAGCGTGTCGATTCCGCGCCGGTACGGGTACCACACGTCCACCACGGCGGGGCGCTTCTTGCCGGGCTTGACGAGGATCGCGGACGGCGTGCTCTGCACCCGCATCGCGCTCGCGATCTTGCCGTTCGTGTCGCGCAGCACGGGGAAGTCCCAGCCGAACGCGAGCTTGAACGCGTCCACGTCGGCCTCGGCGGACCGCCCGCTCGCCACGCCGATCACGGTCATCTTCCCCTTCGTCCGCTCCGCGAGCGCCGCGATCTCCGGCGCGGCTGCCTGGCAATGGGGACACGACGGCGCGAAGTACACGAACAGCGTCGGACCCGTGACCATCGCTACGACGTCGGCGGGGAGGTCGAGGTCCACCTCGGTTGGCAACGGCCCCAACACCCGCGCCGCGTTCTTGGCGATCGTGCCGCCCGCCGTCCATCCGCGCGGGTCATCCCCTGCGAGGGCGGCGCCAGCGAACAAAACGAGCCCGAGCAGGGCACCGAAACGCGTCACTCCCCACCCCCGTCGACGTCCACCGGCGCTTCCTTCACGAGCCCGAGCGACGCGTCCCTCGCGGCCTCAGCGCGGGCGTACAGATCCGACCGCGTCGGGTCAGCGACGAGCGCGTCGCGCAACAGCGGCCAGATCGTCTTCGCATCCTTCGCGTCGTCTGCGAGCCTCGCGCGCCCGGTCGCGATCAGCGCGCCGACCTCGGAAACGACGACGTCTTCGGGGCTCCATCGCCGCGCCTCGCGGATCGCGGTGATGGCGTCGTCCCCCGCCGAACGCCGCGCGCGCTCGGCAAAACAGCGCGCGATCGAGGTGCTGACGCGGGACGCGGCGACCTCCTGCCACGGGTCATCGCGGTGCAGGTGCCGCCTCGCGACGCTCCAGTGGTGGATCGCCATCTCACATTCGTCGGCCTTGGCCGCCTCGTCGACACGCCCGAGACCGGCCTCACCGGCCGCGGTAGCAGCCTCGCGCGACACCACGTGGACGGCGCCGTCCCAGCGGATCTCGCCGTTCATATACCGCGGCGCGTCCGTCGCTCCGGTGGTCGTCTCGGCGACGAGCGGCGCGCCGTCGCCCACGGGCAGCACCACCACGCCGAGGTCGTACGTCCCCTCGGGGAGGTCGTTCGGAAGATCGAAGGTGTGTCGTCCATGAACCACGTCACCGCTCCGCCACTGGGTGGGGGCCGACCAGTCGTAGGCCGGCGGCGCGTCCCACGCGACCACGCGACCGTTCCCCGCAAGGAACACCACGACGCGGAACTCGCGTCCCTTCTTGCCGCGCGACACGCCGGTCTCGACGTACAAGCCGCCGCTCACGTCGGGCGCAGGCACGTAGAGGCCGCGCAGCGCGATGCCGTCCGCGAACGTCGCGGTGCGATCGTCATCCCACGCCCAGTCCTCCGAGAACATCAGATCGCGGCGGATGTGGTTTCCGGCGTGTACCCGGTACTGCGACGTCGGGAACGCGTCGATCTCCACGTACGTCGCGCGGAACTCGGGGTGGTCGAGCATCTTCGTCTTCTTGGCCCAGCTGTCGTGTACGTGCGCGAATTCAGGCTTGCGATCGGTGAACACGTACTGCCGAACGAACGGCTTCTCCCACTTGTGGTGGCCCATCGGCACGTCGACGAGCCCCGCCATGTCGACCACATCGAAGCCCGACCAGTACATGTGGGCCCCCATGTCGACCTCCATCAGCGCGACGTGGTCGAGGTGGAGTCGCCGCTGCACGCCCTGCATGTACATCACGCGGCGTTCGACGTCGTAGGGCATCGTCTCCGGCCCGGCGATGATGCCGACGCTCTCGCCGGCGCCAACGGCGATCGGCAGGCCAGCGACGTACGCGAGCGCCCACCACCGCAGCTTGCCGAAGCCGCGCGCCATCAGCGCGTCGTAGGCCACCTGCGACGCCTCGGCGATCCACACCGCGAGGGCGATGGTCGCAGGCGCGAACCAGCGGTAGCCCTTCATCCAATCCCCGCCGGAATACAGCGCAAAGAACAGCGCGAACCCTGCCACCACACCCACCGCCGCGCGGGTGGAGGCGCCGGGGCCGCGGAGCGACAGCGCCCCGAACAGGGCGAGCGCGCCGCTGATCACGCCAAAGCGGAACCACTCGAACTGCCCGTACGTGATCAGCCACGGGTACAGCGCTCCACGAGTCGCGGGAGCGGTGAACGGCCAGTGCGGGATTACCTGGAGGAACCCGAGCCCGGGGATCACGACCGCGATCACCGCGACCAGCGCAGCGACGCTGACCCCCAACACGCGTCGATCGATCACCCCGGACCGCCCATAGGCGGTGGAGAGCAGGATCGCGGGCAACACGAAGCCCACACCCGACTCGAGCAGATAGCCGCGAACGTAGCGCCACCCCTTGCCGTTAAACACGCTGGGCTCGAAGCGATCGGCGCCGAGCTTGGCGTAGTACGTGTTCGGGAGGGGGAAGCCGAAGTACGCGTTGGTCGCCGCATGCCAGGCGATGAACGGCCCGAGGAACAGCGGCACGGCGACGAAGGCCCACCGCAGCGCCTCGAGGGGCCCCCGACGGGCGACGGTGACCGCCAGCTGCACGGCGCCGAGCAGCGCGGCGTACCCGACGCCTTCGGGCCGCGTCACAGCGAGCAGCCACCACACGAGCGCAGACCACGGTCGACTCGCTGACTCGCCCTCGGAAGCGCGCACGGCGCCGATCGCGAGCAGCAACACGAGCAGCGGACTCTCGAGCCCCGACGCGGCCCACTCGACGAACTGGGGCGACACGGCGAGGAAGATCAGTCCTACATGGGCCACAGGCCCCGCCGGGACCACGCCGCGGATCAGGCGCTGGACGAACGGGAACGTGAAAGCGCCGCAAGCGGCTCCCATCCACTTCGCGACGATGAACGGCGTGACCCCGAGGAAGCACCACAGCGTAAGGAACGCCGTCCACGACGGGTTGCTGAACCCCTCGACGCGAAGCCCCCCGATGTTTGCGACCAGACCATGGCCGTCGGAGAAGTTCTTCGCGAACGCAAACGAGATCGCAGCGTCTTCGACGTACCACCACGAGTAGATCGCGTAATGGAACAGGAACAGCGCGACGCACAGCAGGAGCGCGTGGGAGTCCTCGCGCTCATGGTCCGTCAACGCGTCCCAGCGCGCCGCGATGCGCGTCACCACCGTCACTCCTCGCCCTCCGGCCCTTCCGGACGCGTCGGCGGCGTGGGTGCGACCTCGTCGGGGCCCGGGCCCTCGATGGTCTCGGGCACCATCTGCCCGTTCGGCAGCAACGCAAGGCCCGGACGGCGGCCGCCCTTGGGCGTCCCTTTCGCGGGCTTCCCCTTGCCTTCGCGTTCCTTCACCTTGTCGAGCCCGAGGCGGTGGTCGCGCGCCTCTTCGGCGTACCGACGCGCCCACGCACGCTGCGGGTCAGCGGCGAGCGTGTTCGAGAAGTTCAGGTAGGCCGCGTTCCATTCGCCGCGTTCACGGGCCGCCAACCCCGCCGCAAACCAGGCGTCCGCCAACGGCTCGGCCGCCGCGAGCACGACCGGATCGCGATGATCCCAGCGACGGGCGCGCTTGATCGCCGCCACCTGGACCACGCGTTCGACCCCTTCGGTCCGCTTCGCCCAACACCGCGCGACGTCGGGCGCGGTCGTCGGCAGCGCATCGGCGTACCAGGCGTCGTCCCAGGTGTTGCGGTGTTTCGCGAGCAGGAGGGCGGCTTCGGCGTCCTCGCAAGCGCCTCGGGCCGCGAGCGCGCGGGCCTGTGCGAGGTCTTCCGCCGAGCGCGCCGCGAGCACGTCTTTCGGCACCACCTCGACCCGGACCGGGAACCGCAGCTCACCGATCGCCACCTTGGCCGGAACCTCGCCGAGGCCGCCCGCGATCACACCGACCGGCAGGGGCTCCAGGATCGGCCGCAACACGTGCCCGTCCTCGCCGGTCACGTAAAATCCAACCTCGTAGCGACCGGCGACCGCAGACGCGGGAATCGGCAACGAGAACCGCCCGTGGAACACCTGGCCGGGCTTCCAGTCGCCCACCTCGTACCAGTCGTACCCAACCGGGACGTCCCAGCTCATCACGTTTCCGGCGTCGTCCGCGAGGAACATCGTGACCCGGAACGTGTCGGCAGGCTCCCGATCGCGGGCCGACGAGACCCCGACCTCAGCGTACAGGTATGCGCCCGGAGAGGCGACGTCGGAGGGCACGACGAAGCCTTCGATCACCACGTCGTCTTCGACCGCGACGCGCTGCCCCGCAGGCCCGGTCCACACGGGCTCCATGATCAGGTCAAGCCGCACGTGGTTGCCGACGTGAAACGTCTTCCCCTTCGGAGAGCCCGAGTACCCGGGGATCTCGAAGTACTGCTCCTTCCACTCCGGAAGCTGCGGGATGCGGCTCGTGCTCGCCCAGCCGCCGTGGACGTGGGCGAACTGCGGCCGCAGCTCGTCGAACACGTACTCCTTCATGAACGCCTTCTCGTGCTCGTGGTGCGCCATCGGCACGTCGACGAGGCCGGCGAGGTCCATCATCTGAAAGCCGGACCACCACAGGTGCGCGCCCTGATCCACGTCGATAGCGACGATCGGTTCGTCGATGTGCAGCCGCCTTCCGACGCCCTGCATGTATTCGACGCGGTTCTTCACCGAGAACGGACCGGTCTCGGGCCGGGTCGCGAACCGCGCGAGGTTGTGGCCGTTCACCGTCCCGTACGCGACGACCAGCCACAGGCCGAGCACGTGCGCAGGCGCCGTCCACCGCGACTCGCGCACAGCACCCCAACGCCACTGCGCGCGGTCCTGGAACTCGGCGAGGCCCGCCGCGAGCAACACCGCCGCTGGGACCGTGAGCGAGGCCATCCACCGGTATTGCTTCATCCAGTCGCCGCCCGACCACAACGCGAAGAAGAGCGCGAAAACCGCGATCTGCCACGCGAGCACGAGCGGTCGCCAGCCGGGGCGCCCGATCGCGAACAGCGGCGCGAGCAGCGCCACCCCGAACACGGACGCGATCCGGACGGCGTTCCAGGTGAGCGTCCAGGTCGGTACACGCGCCACCGCGGCCTGGGCCACGACCTCGAGCGCGAGGTGAGCGCCGATCAGCCCCAACGACAACACCATGCCGGCCGCTGCGACGCGCGAGATCCGACGCTGGACGACGGCCGACCCTGCAGCCAGGGCCGCGATGACCAGCCCCGTGCCGAGCAGACCGACGTGGGCGGCGGGCCACAGCCATTTGTCGGGGGGCGCCGGGAGGCGCGCGAGCGGGGCGATCGCGTAGAACAACCCGATCGGGAGCGCCGCGATCATCGCCGCTCGAAGGCCCTGAAGCACCGGTTCGAGCGCGGTCGCCCGGCCCTTGCGCCAGTCTACGAAGCCCGACGCGATGCCGACGATCGCGACCACGCAAACGAGCAGGATCAGCGCCGCCGGGCCCTGGCCGACGGCCTTCCAGACGCTCGTGTTGATGGAGTCGGCGAACGGCTTCACGGCCGGCACCTGCGACCCTGGCAGCAACACGAAGGCCAGCCACGCAGCCATCATCCACGCCACGACCCCACGCCACTTCCGCAGCGACAGCAGGCCTACGAGGTAGATCGGCAGCAGGTAGGCCTGTCCGAGGTCGAACGCCCACCCGCGGATGTACTTCCAGCCCTTCGTTCCGAACCCCCACGGCTGAAAGTCGCCCGCGTCTTCCTTGGCGTAGTAGGTGTTCGGCCACCAATACGCGAAGTACTCGTACCGGACGGCGTTGTAGATGCCCCACGGCGCCCAGAACAGCGCGAGCCACACCGCAGACGGACCGAGGCCTCGCCCATCTGCGAGCGCCCACACCAGCTGCCAGAACCCGCCGAGCGCCGCATACGCGATGCCTTCGGGGCGCGACACCGCGACGAGCAGCCACGCGAGGGGCGACAACGGCCAGCGCCCGCGCTCCTGCTCGATGAGCGCGCGGTAGATCGCGAGCGCGATGCCAAAGTTCAAGATCGAGTTTTCGAGGCCCGACGCGTTCCAGATCGTGAACTGCGCGTTGCCGACGAGAAACGCGGCCGCGTACAGCGCCATCGACTCCCGATCCGGACGAACCTGGCGCGCGATGGCCGCCACGAGCGGCACCGTGGCCGCGCCGAACGCGAACCCCATCACCTTGCTCGACACGAACCCGTCGACGTGGACGAGCTGCCAGAGCGCCATCAGCACCACCCACGTCGGGTTGCTGTAGCCCTCGCACCGCTCGCCGCCGGCCCACGAGACCAGCCCCTCGCCCATCGCCCAGTTGCGGGCGTAGCTGAAGCTGATCGCAGCGTCTTCGATGTACCAGCGAATCAGCAGCGCCTGAAGCGCGACCCCGATGAGCGTCAAAAGGAGCAAGATGCCGTCGTGCCCAAGGCGACGACGGTCCAGTCCTGCGAACCCTCCGCGCGCTCTGCCCATTCTCAGCGCCTCTGCGTGAAACAAAACGACACGGGGGCCCCTATCGAGGCCCCCGTCAGCGCGCTCCGTCGAAATGTCCGATCAGACGAGCAGGTCCGCCACAGCGGTCTTCTCGGACTCGAGCTCAGTGATGTTCGCGGCGATCTTCTGCTTCGCGAAGTCATCCAGATCCCAGCCGGACACGACTTCAAACGCGCCCGCGCCCTTGCAGATGCAGGGGAACGAGTAGATGAGGCCCTTCGGCACGCCGTACCAGCCCTGCGAAGCGACCGCCATCGACACGATCTTGCCGTCGCTGCCGAGGTGCCAATCGTGCATGTGGTCGACCGCGGCCTGTGCCGCAGACGCCGCCGAAGACGCGCCGCGCGCCTTGATGATGCCCTTGCCGCGCGTGGCGACCGTCGTGATGAACTCGCCCTTCAGCCAGGCCGCGTCGAGCACGCTCGTGACGGGCTTCCCGCCGATCGTCGCGCGGCTCACGTCCGGGTACATCGTGTCGCTGTGGTTTCCCCACACCGCCACGTCCTTGACGTCCGCGAACGAGACACCAGCCTTCTTCGCGAGCTGGCCGATCGAGCGGTTGTGGTCCAGGCGCGTCATCGCGTGGAAGCGGTCCTGCGGAACATCCTTGCCGGAGTTCATCGCGATCAGCGCGTTCGTGTTGCACGGGTTGCCGACGGTGAGGATCTTCACGTCGCCGTTCGCGCGCTGAAGCGCCTTGCCCTGGCCGGTAAAGATGGGGCCGTTCGCGCGGATCAGGTCCGCGCGGTTCATGTCCGCCGTGCGCGGGCGGCTGCCGACGAGGAACACCGCGTTCACGCCGTCAAATGCCTTGTTGGCGTCGTCCGTGCCGACGATGCCCTTGACCAGCGGGTGAGCGCTGTCTTCGAGCTCCATCATGACGCCCGACAGCTTCTCCATCGCCGGGGTGATCTCGAGGAGGTGGAGGATGACGGGCTGATCGGGCCCGAAGCAATCGCCATTGGCGATCATCCACATCAGGGAGTACGCGATATTACCGGCTGCACCAGTGACGGCGACGCGAATCGGAGCCTTCATGTCTTCCTCCTGCAAAGGACGCCCGACGTAACGTGGTAAGCGTGCTGCGGGGAGGTTGTCGGTGGTCGAGCTGATGCGGTCCGGTGAGTGGCTCGCCGCGTGGGTGAGCGGTGGACTCTTCGTCGGTGGCAACGACGCTAGCGTCCTGTTCGACGCCCCCGACGGCGCTGGACGCGCGTTGAGCGGGGTCGGACTCGACCCGGACGTCGTCGCATTCTCGGGCGGCCGTTTGCCCTCTGTTTGCGGTTTTAACGGCGTGATCGCTGCAGCCGTCGCCCGAGGCCGCACCCGTCCGTTGCGGGTGTGGTCCGTGCTCGGCGAAGAGCGTGCTTCCAGGCTCGTAGACGCCGCTTCGGCGTGGGCGCTCCCGTTCGACCTCGTGGTGGACGCCGAGCCACCCGGAGCCTGCATCACCGCGGGTTCACTCCAGATCGACGTCGTCGCGCTACGCCGCGGAGAGGTCGACGGGAGCATGATCGTGGGCGTGCCGGCGGTCGGGTTTCGCGTCCGGGGACCGGTGGACGTCGCATACGTCCCCGGCTGTGGGCCTGGCGCGCGCGCGCTGTGCGAGGGAGCGGCCCTCGCCGTCGTCGAGGTGGGCGTCGCACCGTGGCCCGCTCACCCCGAACGTTGGCGGTTCTCCGTCGACGAAGCGATCAGCGCCGCGCGCCGGGCCCGGCAGGTCGTGCTCGTGGGCGACGACGGCTCGCTCGTGCCTTCGATCTCGGCGTAGGTCGCCGCGTACACGCCAATGGTACGCTTCATGACAGCCCGTTCCCAAATCACGTAGCCCGCTGCTACAGTGGGGGTTGAGGGTCCTCCATGCGCCGTACCGCCCCGCTGTTGATCGCCGTGTTCGCACCATCCGTGGCGCATGCCGCAGTCTGCTCGCCCGCCAACGGCGCAGCTCTCGTCACGTGCCTGGCGAACGCGGGCACCGGCGATGTGATCCAGCTCACGGCCAACACGGACTACTTCAACGCCTCGGGCTTCCTGGTCCAGGACTCGATCACCATCCAGCAGAACCCGGTCGGCGGCACCAACCCCCGGCTGAAGGCGACCGGGACGGGCGCCAACAGCTCGACGACGCTCACGATCGCCACCGGGAACACGCTCACGCTGCGCGACGTCACGCTCCAAAACGACACGAGCGCCTCCTACAACAAGCCGATCATCGACATCTCCTCCAACGCCGCCCTGATCGGCGAAGACCTTCAGTTCGAGGCCCACACCACCACCACGGCCGCCGCCGGCATCGAGGTCCGCGACGACGGCAAGCTCACCCTGACCAACACGCTGTTCAACGGCGCCCTCATCAACACGGCAGGCGCCACCAATCCAGGCGGGGCCGCGATCCAAGGACTGGCGCGCACCACAATCGACCTCACCAACGTCACCGCCGCCATCACAAGCAGCTCGACAGGTCGCGGCGGGTTCCTCGCCGTCGGGACGGGCAGCACGGTAGCGATCCGGTCGTCGACCGTCTCGAACTGGACGTCGTACCGAGGAGGCGCGCTCTACGGCAACGGAGCCACGTCGTTCTCGGTCGTCAACACAAAATTCGACACCGACAAGGCGGCGGACGGCAGCACCACGAACGACGACGGCGGCTGCATCGCGATCGACGCCGGCTCGATCTCGATTACCGGCTCCACATTCAAAGACTGCGACGCGGGAGACGACGGCGGTGCGGTCGCCGTGTTTGACGGTAGCGTCATCATCGCAGACACCACGGTCAACTCCAACCACGCGGCCGGCGACGCAGGCGCGATCTACATCGAGCGTGGAGGTCTCGACGCCGACAGGCTTACGTCGACCAGCAACGACGCCAACGCGAACGGTGGTTCGATCCTTATGCGCGGCGGCGCGCTCGTAAGAACAGCGACGATCGATGGTTCGAGCTTTTCGAAAGACAAGGCCGACAATGGCGGAGCCGTCTACCTGGAAGCTTCGAATCTCACCGTGGGAACGACGACGTTCTCGGGTACAAAGTCAGACGACGGCGCCGGGGGCGGCGACGGTGGAGCGATTTACGCGCGCGCGAGCGACCTTGTACTGACCGGCACCACCTTCACGACCACGACCTGCAAAGGCGACGGCGGCGCGATCTTCGCAGACACCCTTACAGTCAACACGGTGTCGCTCGACAGCGACGTGAACATCACCACGTCAACGTTCGACACCACCCACGCGGACGGCGTCGGCGGCAGCCTGTTCGTGCACAAGGGCGACTCGATCGTGGCCTCCTCGACGTTCCTCGACACCACCAGCGGCAGCGACGGCGGCGCGATGTTCGCCGACACGAGCTACGTCGACATCGACTCCACGACTTTCACCACCACCACCGCTACCGGAGACGGCGGCGCGATCTTCGTCGTCAACACACCCCTCGTCGGTACGATCGACACCACCGCGTTCGCGAGTTGCAAGGCAGCGCACGGTGGCGCGATCGCATCAGACAACGGCGATCTCGTCCTCACGACCGTCAATTTCCTGACGGACACCTCGACCAGTGACGGTGGGGCCGCCTACGTGTTCGCAGCGTCCACGCTCACCACGAACGCCACGCATTTCATATCCAACAAGGCCGCCGGCAAAGGTGGTGCCATCTACGCCGAAGAGAACTCGAGCGTCACCGTCGACGGCGGCACCATGGATAAGAACGTGGCCGGCACCGGCGGCGGCGCGATCCGGAGCACGTCCTCGAACCTCACGGTTCGAAACGGAACCTCGTTCACGGCGAACGAGGCCACAACCGGCGACGGCGGGGCCATCTCGCTGTACGCTTTCATCAACAGCAACTGGTCGGCGCTGGACCACACCTACGCGATCACCCAAGCCTCGTTCCACAACAACCAGTCCAAGGCTGCGCAGGGCGGCGCCGTCGCGCTCAACGGCTGGGGCCCCCTCAGAATCACCACGTCGGATTTCGTCGGCAACTACGCCAAGACGAACGGCGGAGCCGTCTACCTGCTCCCCGACGACGACGCGAAGAACGCAGGCACCCAGGAGATCTCGAACTCGATCTTCCGGAGCAACAACGCGGACGCCTCGGGCGGCGCCATCTACGCGAACGGCAGTGCGACCACGGCCGACAGCTTCACGTTCAACGACAACATGCTCGCTTCGAACACCGGCAACATCGGCGGCGGCTTGTGGATCGACTTGACCACCTCCGTGAACGTCGGTCGCAACACCATCTGCGACAACTGGGCCAATACGAACAGCGGCGGCGGTATCCACATCGGGTCCACCATCGACACCACCTCGAACACGCGGGCCGTCACCAACAACTTCTTCGTCGAGAACCGCGCCAAGGTGAAGGGCGGCGGCATCTTCGTCGGAGACAAGGACGTGCCCGTAACGAACAACCTGTTCCTCACGAACAAGGCAGACGGCGCAAACGAAGGTGGCGGCCTTTGGCTCGACTCGGACGGCGCCGTCGTGCGGAACAACTTGTTCCTCGGCGCCGTCGCCGGAGACGGCGTTCGCTTGCCTGCAATCACAAATACGAAGGACGAAAACAACGGGTACGCGAACAACGTCACGAACAGCCGGTGGGTGAACAGCGCCGCGGTCGCACCGATCGCGCCCAGCTTCGTGTTCACCACCGCTCCCGAATTCTTCAGCTACAACATCGGCACGCCCGGCGACACAGCAGGCTGCGACAAAGCCGACTTCCGCATGTGGATGTGGCCGGACACCAGCCAGGCGGCGTATCCGGCGCCGGCCACGAAAGACGCAGGCGCAACGGGCTACACCGACCTCGATGCCTCCAAAAACGACATCGGTCCGTTCGGTGGGCCTGGAGCGAGCGCGGACTGGTGGACCGACCACGACGGCGACGGCGCGGTGTGGGTGTACGACTGCAACGACGGCGACAAGACCGTGTTCCCAGGCGCGCCCGAGCTCTGCAACCTGATCGACGACGACTGCGACAAGCTCATCGACGACAACGCGACGTTGGGAGTCTGGTACAAGGACAGCGACAGCGACGGGTACGGCGTCACCGCGTCCTCGCTGTCCCAATGCGCCCAGCCCGCTGGCTACGTCGCTAAGGGCGGAGACTGCGACGATGGGATCAGCGGCGGCGCGATCAACCCCGGCGCCCTCGAGAAGTGCTCCACCGTCGGCGTAGACGACGACTGCAACGGCGCCATAGACGAAGCCACCGCGATCGGCGCCGGCACCTGGTACGCGGACACCGACGCCGACAGCTACGGCAACGCATCGTCCTCGTCAAAGGCCTGCATACAGCCGGCCAACACGACGGTGCTGGCGAGTGCCACCGACTGCGACGACAAGGTGTTCACAACGAATCCCGGCGCATCGGAGATCTGCAACACCGTCGACGACGACTGTGACAAGCAGGTGGACGAGTCTGCGACCGACGCGAAGAGCTGGTACCCCGACAGCGACAAAGACAACCACGGCGACGCCACGGTGCCCGTAACCAAGTCCTGCGTGGCGCCTGGCGGCTACCTCGCCTCGAACGACGACTGCAACGACAAGGTGGCCACCACGTTCCTCGGCGCCCCCGAGACCTGCAACGGCGTCGACGATGACTGCGACGTGGCCATCGATGAAGGCCTGACAACCTACTCCTGGTTCGTCGACGGCGACCTCGACAGCTACGGCTCCGGAGCCGCAACCGTGAATTGCGCGGCACCCGGAGCGGGCTGGACCAAACAGTCGGGCGACTGCAACGACGCCCTCGCGACGATCAACCCCGGCGTGCTCGACAACACCTGCAACTCCGTGGACGACAACTGCAGCGGGAAGGTCGACGAAGCCGCGGTCTTCAGCGATTGGTACGAGGACAAGGACGCCGACAAGTACGGCACGACCGTGACGCTGAACGCCTGCGCGCAACCGGTCGGCTACGCCTCGGGCAAGGGCGACTGCAACGACGCCATCGCCACCATCAACCCCGGCGCGATCGAGACCTGCAACCTCGTCGACGACGACTGCAACACCCTCGTCGACGACAACGTCGTCCAGTACAAGTTCTACCAGGACACCGATGGCGACGGGTACGGCGGCACCGCGTTCAAAACCGACTGCAAGGCGCCCGCCGGGTACGTCATCGCAGGTGGCGACTGCAACGACGCGTCGAAGGCGATCAACCCGGGCGCCGCCGAGCTGTGCAACGACAGCGTCGACCAGAACTGCGACAACGACCTGAACAAGGACGCGATTGACGCGCCGGCGTGGTACGCCGACACCGACAGAGACGGCCAGGGCGACCCCAGCGCGTTCGTGATGTCCTGCGACGCCGTCGCAGGCCGGGTCGCTACCGGCAAGGACTGCGACGACAAGGACGCCACGATCCTGGACGGCGTGAATTGGTATGGCGACGGGGACGGCGATAAATACGGGAACATCAACGATCTCGCGTACCAGTGCGCGGCGCCGTCCGGGTACCTCGCCGACGCCACCGACTGCAACGACGCAAACGCCTTGATTAACCCCAACGCGGGCGAGCGTTGCGCCACCGCCGGCATCGACGACGACTGCGACAAGCTCGCCGACGACCTTGATCCGCAAGGCGTGTCCGACGGCACCCTCTTCTACTTTGACTCAGACAACGACACCTACGGCGCCAAAGACGCGCTCACGCTCCCAAGCGGCACCCGCTCCGCCTGTCTGCGGCCTCCCGGGTACGCCGTCAACAAGCTCGACTGCGACGACACCACGGCGCTCAATCGGCCCGGCGCGAGCGAACAGTGCGACGGCGTCGACAACAACTGCAACGGAATAGCCGACGACAACGTCTCCTTCAACCCCTACTGGGCCGACGCGGACGGCGACGGGTTCGGCGACGCGACCGCGCCGACCGTGATCAATTGCAAAGCGCCCGTTGGCTACATCGACAACGACACCGACTGCAACGACACGAAGTCCGGCGTCAACCCGAACGCGCCCGAGCAGTGCGCGACGCCGGGCGTAGACGACGACTGTGACGGGCAGTTCGACGAGTCCGACGCGATCGATCAGACCGCGTACTACCTGGACGAAGACGGCGACGACTGGTCGATCCTCGCCGACGAGATCGTCGCGTGCGAGCAGCCACCGAACCACTCGACCCAGCTCGGCGATTGCGACGACCTCGAAATCGCCGTGAACCCCCAGGCCGACGAGCTCTGCGATGGCATCGACAACGACTGTAACGGGCGCGTCGACGAAGGCCTGGGCGCCCAAACGGTGTACACCGACGCCGACGAAGACGGCTTCGGCGACGAAGCCACCGCGGTCGTCGTTTGCAGGCCCCCCGCGAGCGGCGAGAGCGGAGTCGGTGGCGACTGCGACGATATCGATGAGACGATCAACCCCGCCGCGGTCGAGATCTGGTACGACGGCGTCGATCAGGACTGTAAGGGCGACGATGATGACGACCAGGACGGTGACGGCGTGCCGATCGGCGAGGGCCCGTCAGACGACTGCGACGATCAAGACCCGACGACGTTCCCCGACGCGGTCGACGTCCCGGATGATGGAATCGACCAGGACTGCGACGGAATGGACGATCCCATCATCCCGGACAGCGATCGTCCGTTCGAGACCGACCTCACCGAAACCGGCATCGTCGACGTGCCGGGTGAAGCCTGCGGCTGCGCGACGCCGACGTCACCTACCTGGAGCCTCGCCGCGCTCGTGGCGGCGTTCGCGGGCTGGCGTCGGGCGCGACGTTCCGGAACTGCGCGCTAGAAACTTGCCCGCCGGGGGCGGCCAGACGATACTCCCGGCCCATGCAGACGGAGGCCGGAAGACGCTACCGCATTCTCGGCACGCTCGGTAAGGGCGGGTTCGGTACTGTTTATCGCGCGGAATTGCTGGGCGAGGGCGGCTTTGTTCGGCAGGTCGCCCTCAAGGTTCTGAACGCCAACGTCGAGAACGTCGGGGATGTCGCGCAGCGCCTCCGCGACGAAGCGCGCATCCTCGGCATGCTGCGGCATCGCGCGATCCTCCAGGTAGATGGTCTCGTAAAGCTCGACGATCGCTGGACCGTGATCATGGAGTTCATCGAGGGTGTCGATCTCCTCGCGTTTCGGCCCAACGTCGTGCCCGTCGGACCCGCGCTCGAGATCCTGTCAGAGATGGCGGGAGCGCTCCACGTCGCGTACACGTGGCCCGGCCCGGACGGGCAACCGCTGAAGCTCATCCATCGCGACATCAAGCCGCCGAACATCCTGCTCACCAAGGCGGGCGAGACCAAGGTGCTCGACTTCGGCATCGCGCGAGCGAGCTTCGGAGCGCGCGAGGCGGAGACCAAGTCGGTCATGTTCGGCTCTCCGGGGTACATCGCGCCCGAGCGCATGGACTTCGTCGAGGGCCCCGCAGGCGACGTGTACTCCTGCGGCGTCGTGTTGTTCGAGATCCTGATGGCCGAGCAGTTCGGAAAGGCCGGCGCCAGGCCCGACCGACACGCCCAGATCGTCGAGCGCAACATGGATCGCGCCCGCGAGCGCGGCATCCCCGAGGGCGTCACCAAGCTCATGGCGTCGATGCTCGACTACCACGCCGAGCACCGCCCCACCGCGCGCGAGGTCGAGTCGCAGTGCCGGGATCTCCGCTCCGCCATCAAAGGTCCGTGGCTGCGCGACTGGGCCGAGAAGGCCGTTCCGCCGCTGCTCGAGAACCGCGGGACCGGCGGCGATCACGACTTCTCGAACTCAGTCATCAGCGAGCGCTCGTCCGGTCTCACCGGCGCCTCAGCGACGATGAGCTTTGACGGAGACGTCAAGAAGTCCCACCTCGCGTCCCGCACGTTCGACGACGAGCCGCCTGGCGCGCCGATCGTCCCGCCCGCACCAAAGCCGCCACCCGCCGCGAAGCCGCCACCCGCCGCCAAGCCGCCACCCGCCGCGAAGCCGCCGCCCAAGACCGGCCTCGCCCAGCTGCCGCCAAAGCCTACTTCGCCCGCACCGAGCAGCACCCCGAGCCCGGCGCGGAGGCGGAAGGCGTCAAACAGCGGCCTTTGGACGACGATCCTGGTCGCGACCCTCATCGTAACGATCATCACGCTGCTCGCCCTCACGATCGGCGGGACCGCGTTCATGGCGTTTTTCCTGGCCTTACTGTCAGGCGGCTAGGTCGACGTTCGGGTCGCCCGCTCCACGCTGGCCTTGTACCTCGTCGCGTGACGCTCCAAGAACCCCAGCGGCCCGCCGTCCAGGGCGACAGCACCGGTCGGGCACGCCCACCAGCACGCGAGGCACGACAAACAAGCGGCTGGATCGACGGTCCTCCCGATCTGTGCGACGGGAAGTCCCGTTGGGCACACGTCCGCACACGCCGTACACCCGCCGCAGTCGTCCGACGTGCGGCGCACCCCCGTCACGCCGCCGTCTTCGAGCGTGTACACGTCCTGGACGATGTTCGCGCGGTAGGCCGCCTCGGCCACCACCGGCAGCGCGACGAGCGGCCGCACGAGGCGTTTCAACCACCGCAATTCGCGGCGCTCCGACGCCACCGCGAGCCGGCTTCGCGCCGGGGCGGGCTCGAACACCCCGAGGCGGCTCACCCTCGGCTCCTCCACCGCCGGAAAGCGCGCGAGGTAGGGCACGCGCGCGGCGTCAAATCCCACGGCCGCCGCCGCTACGCGATCGACCGCGGGTGGGGAACGCCCCGAGAACAACGCCCCCAACCGTACCGGTTCACCGTCACCCGGCCCGTTGCCCTGCATGCCGACCAACGCGTCCACCAGTACCAGGTGCGGCGGGGCCACGGCCCACAGCGCCGCGATGTTGCGGGCGAGGTCGCGGTGCACGACGCGCTTGTCCTGCGCCACGACGGTGCCGACGTGGTTCTTCATCGCACACGAGAGGCCCATCTCCGCGTGCGTCTTCAGCGTCGGAACGCTGACGCGCACCTGCGCGTCCATCCAGGTGCGCGCCACGCGTAGCCTGCCGTCGGGGAGGTCGACGTACACGCCCTCATCGCGGTTGAGATCGACGATTCGGACGGGGTAGCGGTTCACCAGGTTGGCGACGCGAAGGCGCCGGAACACGTCGATGCCGCGCCGCTCCACCCCCACGTTCGGCCCGTCCGCCACCACCAGATCGCGCCGGCCGTCGTCGAGCAGCGCCTCGATCAAGGCGCAGATCACGCGCAGATCGGTCGAGTTCCCGGTCAACGCGTGAAGGTCGTTGTTCAGGTTGGGCTTGATCACGACCCGAAGCGCGCGATCGGACGGAAGCCCCGCCGCCGACACGACCTCGCGCACGGCCTCGCGCACCTCGCCGGGCGTCCAGGCGCGCCGTAGTTCTACGCGTTCATTGCCGACCTCGTAGCGTTCCAACCGCCGTCCTCGTCGCTCATGGTATCGTACCGGGCGTGAAACTGCTGATGGTCGCGCGAAGGTTCCCGCCAGACGTCAAGTCGGGGACCGAGACGGTGTTCGGGAACCTCTACGAGCGTGCCCGGGCGCAGTACGACGTGCGGCTCGTCACGGGGTGGATCCACGATCGTGGGCTGATCCCGAGCGAGGCGCTGGGCGTGGATCTGCGCGGGACGCGTTTTGGCCACTCCCACGCGCTGATCGCGCGGGCCGCGTGGAGCGAGGCGCGCGCGTTCCGGCCCGACGTGGTGCTGTCGAACACCATCGAGGTGCCGCTGTTTGCCGCGCCCACGGCGATCGTCGTCCACGATCTGAACTTCGGCCGCGCCGATCGGCACGCCGGCGACGTGCTGCGCCGCACGTTCTACCGCTGGCGTTGCAGCCGAGCGCAGGTGATCGTGTCGCCGTCCCGCGCCACCCGCGACGCCCTCGTACGAATCGGCGTGGACCCCGACCGCATCGAGGTCATCCACAATGGCGTCGACACCGAGAGGTTCCGGCCGCCTGACCCCTCCGAGGTCCGCCCTCGAGATGGAATCGTGGTGCTGTGCCCCGGGCGGATCCTCGCGGGTAAGGGCCAACACGTCGCGATCGACGCCGTGGCGCGCCTGACCACCGCCGAGAAGGCACGCGTGCGGCTCGTGATCGCCGGCACCGTCTCGGACCCGGTCTACTTCGCCCAGCTGAAGGTGCACGCGCGCGGCCAGCCCGTGACGTTCGCCACCGACGTGGACGACCTCGCGGCCTACTACCGCGACTGCGACCTCGTCGTGTTCCCCACGCTCATGCGCGAGGGCTTCGGCTACGCGGCCGTGGAGGGCATGGCGTCTGGCCGCCCTGTGATCTGGACGGATCAGGCCGCGACCCGCGAGGCCACAGGCGGCATCGGGTACCCCGTCCCGCCCGACAATCCGAGCGCCCTCCGCGAAATCATCCGTCGCAGGCTGGAAGATCCCGCACCGTTCGACCACGCCGGCGCAGAGGGGCGCGCGTTCGTGGTGCGTTGGTACGGCTGGGATCGCGTGTGGGCGGGCTACCAGCGCGTGCTGAGCCGCCTCGTCACGTAAGTCCGAACTTCTCGATCTCGTCGATCGTGCGGTGGCGCGGCCCGAGGACCGTCGCGGCGATGTGCCTCGCAGGCATCAGGACGTCGCGCGCCGCGATGCGATCCCGCTCCTTGACGAGGTCTTTCGCGACCGCGATCCACAGATCCACGAGCTGTTCGACGGCGAATTTGGTCTGCCAGGCCTCGTCACCGAGCGAGCTCCGAAGCAGCTTCGCTGCGGGTTCCAGCCAGCCGAGGGCCTCATCCCGCCGACCCGCCTGCGCCACCAAATGTCCGAGCTGGGCATAGCGCAGCGCGACCTCGGGGCTCTCCTCCCCGTGTTGCCAACGCTCGAGCTCGAGCGCCTCGAGCAGCAGCCCCTCGGCCTCGACGGGGCGCCCTCGGTTCAACATCATGCGCGACCACACCGTGATCCGCGCGGCGAGCTCGGGGTGGGGTTCGTCATCGGTGGAGGAGGCGCGCGTCCAGCGCACCGACTCGTCGACGAGCCGCGTGGCCTCCTCGATCGCGCCGACAGATTCGAGCGCCGCGCCGAGCTGGAACGCGATCGACGCGCGGCTCTCGGCGTCCCCGCCCACGACCGAGGCGTCGTACAGCCCGCGCAGCACGGGGATGGCTTCGGCGTCGCGTCCGAGCGATCCGAGGATCACCGCGATCGTGCGACCCCGCGCGACCGTGCGGGGGTCGGTCACGCCGTAGGCCTCGCCGTACCGCTTCCAAGCCTCCCAGAGGAACGGCAACGCCTCCTCAGTTTCGCCGCGGCGAACCTTGAGCTCACCCAACTGCGCGGCGACGTAGCCGGTCTGGTTCGGCGCCGACTCCCGGAGGATGTCGAGCGCTTGTTCGAGGAGCTTCTCAGCCCGCAGCGGGGCGCTCCGACGCAGCTGGTGCAGCGCGAACAGCTGGCAGGTCACTGCAAGGCGTGGATCCCGCCCGCCGCTCACCCGCGACAGTCCATCGTAGGCGCGCTCGAGGAAGGTCCCCGCCTCCTCGAGGCGATTCGCGCGATCGAGCAGCGCCCCCAAGGCCGCCACCTCCATCAACGCGTCCGGGTGCTCCGGACCGAGGCGCAGCGTCCGCAGGCGCACCAGCTCGCGGGTGAGCGCGTAGGCCGCGCGCAGGTTCCCGAGCCCCTGCAGATGCTCGCGCAGGTTGACGAGCAGGGTCTCCCCCTGCTGCACCTCCGAGCCGTGGACGACGCGCCAGTCGGCGGGCATCGCCGCGAGCACGTCCGTCCACCACCCTTGCAGGCCGGTGTCCGTGAACAGTTGGGCCCCACCGTCGACGAACAGGGCTTCGACGAGGCGGGTGGCGGCGGTCGGATCCACGCTTCCTCCGGGTCCTCGGGCGGACCGCGGCGGAAACGTACCACACGGCGTTCACGCGGCGTTCACATCCGCGGGTGACTCTGCGCCATGACCTCACGCTACGGCTTTCATCCCCCACGAGTCACCCACCTCGTCCTCCCGTTCCCCGGGATCGACCGGCCCCGGCGCGTGGTCCACCTGACGGACCTGCACCTCGCCTACACGACCCCGCTTCAGATCCTCCGCGACGCCGTAGCGCTCGCGAACGCGGCGCGTCCTGACCTCGTCGTGCTCACCGGCGACTACGTGGGCTATGCAGCGAATCGGCTCGCCGACCTCGAAGCCGCGCTGCGCGCCCTCGACGCACCGGTCGTGGCTGTGCTCGGAAACCACGACCATTGGACGGACGCGCCCGCGATCGTGGGCGCGCTGGTCCGCGCGGACGTCGAGGTGCTCGTCAACTCCTGGACCGTCGCGGGTGGCGTGGCCGTGGTGGGCGTCGACGACGGCGTCACCGGGCGCGCGAACCCGGTAGAGGCGACGCGAGGACGGCCCCCCGGACCCGCCCTCGGCCTCTCGCACGACCCGGAGGTGGCGCCCGACCTGTGGTCGCAGGACGTCCCGATCGTCCTCTCGGGCCACACCCACGCCGGGCAGGTTCACTTCGGCCCCCTCACTTCAGGACTCCACCGCGCCGTCCTCGGCCGTCGCTTCGTGGCCGGCCTGTACACGACCCCTCGCGGCACCGTGTTCGTGAACGCGGGGGTCGGCGCGTCCGGCGTGCCATTTCGCCTCGGCGACGGGGCCCACCGCGAGGTCGCCGTGATCGATCTGCTGCCGTCACATGCAAACCACCGCGCCATCGTTTAGAATGGTCGGCCGCCCTGGAGACTCCTAATGCGTCGCACGCCAATCCCGTTCGTGAAGCGCCTGTTCGGCAATGCGATCCGCGCCCGATTGAGCGACGACAAGATGAGCAAGCCCCTCGTGGCGTCGCTTTACATCACGACGAAGTGCAACTTCCGCTGCACCTACTGCGACGACGGCACCGGCACGTTGTACCCGGACGTTCCGGAGACGCACCGCATGGAGACCGAGCAGGCCAAGCAGGTCATCTCGATCATGGCCAAGGTGACGCCCGGCTTCAACGTCACCGGTGGCGAGCCCACCATGCGCAAGGACATCGTCGAGCTGTACGAGCACATCCACGCCCAGGGCTTCTACCCCATCACGTTGAACACCAACGCCTCGCTGCTCGAGCGCTACAAGAAGGTCATGCACTACATCGACTGGCTGGTCGTCAGCGTCGATGCCGTGAACCCCGAGCGGTTCGACGAATTGATCGACGTAGGCAAGGGTGGCCAGGCTGTAAAGGTCATGGCCAACCTTGAGATGAGTCGCGAATACAAGAAGGAGCACAAGCTCCCGTTCGAGACGATGATCAACTCGGTCATCACGCCCGAGACGATCGACGACGCCTGGGAGGTCTTCGAATATTGCATCGCGAACCGGTACATGTGGAGCCCGATGGGCCACGTGAACGGCAAGTACCCGAACGCCGGCTTGATCGACAACCCGCGCTGGGTCGAGCTTATGAACGAGGTCATCCGCGCAAAGAAACAGGGCGCCTGGGTGTACGGGAACCTGCGTTCGCTGCGGATCATGCGCGATTTTACGCGGTACGAGTGCTACCCAACCACGCGCCCCATCGTGTACCCGAACGGCGACCTGCTCTACCCGTGTGGCCCGTTCCAGACGCGCGCAGCGAACCTGCTCGAGGTCGGGGACTACCAGAAGGCCCTCACCATCGGCATCAACAAACACGGCCCCGTGCCCGTTTGCGACAACCGCTGCCACGTCGGTTGCTACTCGGAGGCGTCCACGCTCATCGAGCAGCCGTCGCTCATGGTGATGGAAGCTGCGCGCTGGCTGTCGCCGTACAAGTACGTCACGATCAACAAGCCCGCTCGTCACGCCCCCATGGTGCCGCCGAAGATGAACGACTTCCGCGATCTGCTCGCGCTGCCGCCCGAAGAGATCCGCGAGATGCGCGCCCAGGGACGCCTCGAGAACGACTTCACGTCGCGCATCCGCATCCGCGAGATCGCGGAGCCGCTCGCCGCCCGGTAGCGCGCCCGATCGTCCGTCAAAGCAGCGTGAATCCATACCGCCAGCGGTCAAGGACCGCTGAGTCCATGCTCGGCCATCGACCGGCCGTCGCGCCAATGAGCGAACGCCATCTTTCCCGGCCGACGGCGCATCGGACGGGCTCCACACGCGGATTGGCGAGGCCTTGACCGGCTGGCGCGCGGAGTGGCGGTGCGTTGACCGCTGCGGCGCCAAGTGCAGCGCCACGGCGGTCAAGGCGCAGTGGCCCTATGGAGCGTTGAACTCGACGTGCAGCGTGCTGGTGTAAACGCTCAGGAGGTTTATCGGCATTCCGGTTGAGGCGCTCCAAGGCGCGTGTTCGACGGTCTGAACGCGCGGCGAACAAGTTTGTAGCGGCCTCCGTGCGGGCCGATCGGCAATCGATGCGTTGAAAGTAGGCGAGCGGGGTCGGCAACGAGGCCG
>CANNIZ010000053.1 GCA_947505245.1 Pseudomonadota bacterium
CGCGCAGGGTGGAGAGCGGGGCCTCGTCGCCGAACACCTCGCGAAGGTCCGGGTGGTTGACGAGCCGCTCCTGCACGATCAGCTCGTCCTTCCACTCGATGCCTGCGAGCGCCGTCGCGTCCTTGATCTCCACGCCATAGCCGAGGTCGAGCTCGGGATCCTTGACGATGTACCGGCCCCCTCGCGCGATCGCGTCCGCCGCCGAAAACGTGGGTGGGATCGCGAACCCGTGCGCGGTGCAGACCTTGAGGAACGTGCGCTTGTCGTCCACGAAAAACCAAGGCGCCCGCGTTTTGTCCCACGTGAACGCGTAGTACATGCCGATCGCGTAGTCGGGTCGGCTCCACGCGATCTCGGCGTCCGTGTCCGTGCCGTCGGGGTGGGCGAGGGCGAGCTCAGGGCGGAACAACGCTGCCCGCAGGAACTTCCGACCGCGCCCCGGCCGCAGCGCCCGAACCGCGGCGACGAACGGCCAGAACAGAAGAAACTGAAGGTAGAACCATCGGAGCGGGAGGAGCCACCGCCCGACACGCCCGAACGACGCCCCGTACGCGTCCGCGAACGAGCGCCCGTCGTACCGCTTCGGCCGCGACCACTGGCGGAACGGCACACAGAGCGCCCACACGGGAACCTCGTCCACCGTCACGGGGCGGTCGCCCCGAAGCGCGAACCGAGCCACCCGCGCCCAATACGTCAGCACGGCTCAACCTGAATAGGCGTACACCAGCACGATCGCGAGGAACAGCACCGCCAGGGCACCGACGACCCACGCCACCACGGGAACACCGCCAGCAGGCTTGACAGCCCCGGGCCGAACCTCCATCGCGTTCGTTATCGTCGGGTCTTCCGAAGGTTTGGCGACGTCAGGCTTCGGAAGCGACGGGCGCTCCATCGAAGGCGCGGTGTCGAGTTGAGACGGCCGCGCCGTCTTGGCGGCACCGACGAGCGACTCAGGCGGCGCGAACTCCGGGATTGTGACGACGTCCGTACGCGGCTTGCGCTTCTGCTGCGCCCGCGGCGCCTCGGCTGGCGTCGCTGCGCGCTCGGAGGCAGGTGGCTCCGTCGCGACGTCGGCCAACAACGCAGCCGCAGAAGAACTATCAGCCGCAGACGAACTATTGAGGCGCTCCGTGGGCACCGGCGCCGGCGTCGACGCGTCTTCCCCCCAAAGGTTGGCTCCGACACGATCGGGAGTGAGGCGCGCCGTCGGAGCGTCTTCTTCGTCCGAAAGATCGATCTTTGACCCCCACAAGGGGTTTTTTGACGGATCGGCATCCTTCATCGGTTGCTCCAGCACGGGCGGGGCCGGCGGGTCCATCGGTAACGTAGGTTCAGACGAGGCTCCTGATCTATCCTGAATTGCGCCCGCCTTCATCTTCGGACGTTCCTCGATGAGTTCGGTTGCAAGTTCCGCCGCCAGATCCTCAAGATCGAGCTTGACCCCGCGCTCGTCCAGGATCTTGCGGACCGCCAGCGCGAGTTCGCGACAGCTCGCGAACCGGTCTGCAGGCTTCACCGCACACGCGCGTTGCACGATCGCGATGATCGACTCGGGTTGATCGACGAGCAGCGCGAGCGGGATCGGCTTGACGACACGCTCGGAAGCCTCTTGCACCGTGCGCGCGTCCGACACGTGCCGCCCGGTCAGCAGGAAGTGCAGTATCAACCCGAGCGCGTAGATGTCCGAGCGCTTCTCGAGGTGATCGACCCCGTACATGTGCTCGGGGGATGCGTACCGGGGCGACGCGACCACCGCCACCTGCCCGTCGATCGTCACGGGATGGGCGATCAGCGCGACGGTACCGAAGTCTGTCACCAGCGGCACCCACTTGTTGGGGTCGCGGAAATCGCCCGAAAGCAGGACGTTTTCGGGCTTGAGATCGCCGTGGACGATGCTCTTGGTGTGCGCGTACTCCACGCCCTGCAAGATGCACAGGAACACCTGCAACGCGCCGACGAGCGGCACCCCCGTCGCAAATTCCCGCGTGACCACCTTGAGCAGCGTCTGCCCGCCGAACACGAGATCGATGACCAGCGCGACCCGACCCCCATCTTCCACAAGCTCGCGCGCCGAGAGCAGGTGCGGGTGCTTGAGCTGGGTACCGACGAGGCCCTCGATGTCGAAGCGGCGTCGCCACCCGGCGTCCGCGTGCAGATCCGCGTGCAGCACCTTCATGGCTACGGCGGTGCCGTACACGGCGTGGCGCGCCGCATACACCTGGCCCATTCCGCCTGCAGCGATGAAGCCCTCGATGCGGTAGCTACCGAACGCCGCACCAGGCTCGAGGTTCGACTTCACCGCTGACTCCGCTCCCGTGACATGGACCCCACGCTACCACGCGGCGGGCCGCGAGGACGCGACGACCCGTGGTATCGTCGCGCCTCCGTTCGCCCCACCCTAAGGGAATCTGATGCTGAAATTCCACGCGCGCACCGACGTAGGCCTCAAGCGCAAGCACAACGAAGACTCCCTCCTCGCGCTCGAGGAGTACGGGCTGTTCGTCGTGGCAGACGGGGTCGGCGGTCGCAAGGCAGGTGAGCTCGCGAGCGCCATCACGATGGACACGTTCCAGAAGTTCGCGCCGTCGATCAAGGCGGCCACGGAGGCGTTCGCGGCCGACGCCTCGCGCGAGACGCGAAACGCGGTGCTGTCGCTGATCGACAAGGCCGCGAACTTCGCGAGCAAGCGCGTGTACGAGGCGGCCCAGAACACCGGCCGCCAGGGCATGACCACCACGCTCGTCGTCATCGCCGTGGGCGGCGGCGCCGCGTTCGTCGGCCACGTCGGCGACTCCCGCGGGTACCTCGTGCGCGACGGTCAGCTGCGCCAGCTCACCGAAGATCACTCGATGATCAACGAGCTGATCCGCACCGGAGCGCTGCAGCCCGAGGAAGCCGAAAAGTCGCAGTACCGCAACGTCATCACGCGCGCCGTCGGCCTGTACCCGTCGGTAAAGGTGGACACGCTCCACCTCGATCTCGTCGATGGCGACCGGATGATCCTCTGCTCGGACGGCCTCCACGACCTGATGAAGCCCGCGACGCTGCTCAAGCTCGCGCAGATCCCCAACCTGGTGCAGTCCGTAGATGCGCTCGTCCAGGCCGCCCTCGACGGCGGCGGACGCGACAACATCACCTGCGTGATGGTGGAGCCCGAGGCAACGCTCGAAGCCGAGGCCGTCGGCGCCCGCGCGCGCGCGATGGAGAACCTGTTCCTGTTCCGCGAATTGCCGTTCCAGGCGCGCCAGCGCGTCGGTCGCATCGTCAACGAGGTGTTCACCACCCCGAACCAGACGATCGTCTCGCGCGGCGAGATCGGCGAGTCCATGTACGTGGTCGTTCAGGGGCAGATGTCCGTGCAGGTGGACGGCACGGAGATCGCCACCTTGAAGGAGGGCGACCACTTCGGCGAGCTCTCGCTGATCGAAGGTGAGCCGCGGTCCGCCGACGTCGTCGCGAAGGGCTTCGGTCACCTACTGTGCGTCGAACGGGAAGCGTTCCGCGAGTTCTGCGTCATGGAGCCCACGCTCGGCAACATGATGTTGTGGAAGCTCGTCGCCACGCTTGGGCAGCGCCTCCGGTCGAGCAACGAGAAGATCGCCCGGGGTTGATTCCCGGCCGCTGCGCGGCCTCCCCACCCCAGCCCCCAAACCCCCTTCCCCGAGTGGGAAGGCGGCTTTCTCGTCTTGTTCGACGGGCTGGCTTCCGGTGGTCATCGGAGCGTCGTCGGACCTGCCGCGCGCCCAACCGTCGTGGAGCCCCGGACGCGGCTTGAGCGCTTGGCGTCCTCGCATTCCGCGCGGGTTCGCTGAGGGCAAGACGGGGCGCGGCTTTGCGATTGGACGGCGAACCCGTGCGGCCTGCGAGGGTTGAATTTTCGGCCCTGCTTTCGGGCCGCTCTTCCATGACGGTGGGGAGAACGGCCCCCAAGGTGGGGCTCGAAAAATTGGCCTTCGCGCGAGGCGTGGGTTCGCCGCCCTTCCACGCGCCCGGAACCGTCACAAACGCAAGCGAACCCATGCCGAGTGCGAAGGTGCCAAGCGCTCAAGCCGCGTTCGGGGAGCGAAGACAGCTTGGCGCGCGGCAGGCGCGAAAACGCCCCGCAAACGCAGCCTACCGACGAGACCAGTCCAAAACAAGCGTCGCCAGCACCTGCTTGAGCGTGCCGTCGTCCTTGTCCTTCACGCCGTCCCAGCGGATCGCGCGGCTGCCGCGCTGGATGACGACCTGATCCCCCTGCACGGCGAACAGCTCGCCCGACGTGTCCTTCGGCGCGCGGCCGGTGACCGCCTCGCAGATCGCGGCCACGTCACCTGGACGGCCCGGCGCGAGCCCCTTGTCGCCGTCGACGCACGTGCCGGTGATGACGGGGTACCGATGCAGCGCGAGGATCTCGGCGACCGGGAGGCCTTGGCTGATCGCGAGGACCTTGGCACCCTTCTCGAGGTTCGGCCAACCGAACAGGGCGTACGCGCGACCGTCCGGGAGCGTGAGCGTGCCGCGCGCGCCGCTCGTGTGAAGCACGTCGATGATCGGCGCCACCTTCTCGAGGTCTTCGGGGATCTCGTGGTACGTGCCCTTTTCGACCTGGCCGTTCAGCTCATAGACCGCGCGCAGCCAGCCTACGGGGAGGTCCGCGCCCTCCGCCCCGGCGACGGCAGCGTCCGGCTTCGTCGCGTTCTGCGACGCGTCCACGGTCATGGCGAGGCGACCGAGGCGGCCCAGCGTTCCCGAGGGGGCGGGCAGCGAGGGCTTCGGCGGCGCGGCCTTCTCAGCGGGGGCCTCGTGGGCCTTGGCGGACGGCTTCGCGGGCTTGGCGGGCGCGGGCCGAGCGGACGCACCGGGCGCCGGAGGGGCGTCGGGCGTTCCCTCCTTGTTCAGCTCGCGCACCAGGTGGGAAAGCTCGGGCAACACGAGCTTCTCGAGGCCGAGACGGCAGGCATCCGGAGACCCGGGAAGCGAGAAAACCAGCAGCGGACCCACGAGCCCGGCGCTCGCGCGCGTGAGCATCGCGACGGCGCCAAGTTGCTGGAACGTGAGCGCGCGAAACAGCTCGCCAAAGCCCGGCAGCTCGCGACTGAACAGCGGCGCGAGCGCCTGCGGCGTGACGTCGTGCAGCGACACGCCCGTGCCGCCGGTCAACACGACGACCTGCGTCGTACCGTCGCCGGCGAGGCCATGGACGAGGGTGCGGATCGCATCGACGTCGTCACCGACGATCGTTCGATCGAGCACCTGGTGACCGGCCTCGGTCAACAACGACGCGACGAGTGCGCCCGAAGCGTCGTTTGCGAGCGTACGCGAACTTGAAACCGTCACGACCCACGCGTTGACGGGCCGCACGGGAGAATGATGATCGTGACTCATGGAACCTCCGAGACGCCCGGATCCAAGACCCTGGGACGACGAAACGCAAGCCCTCCCCGAACATGGTAAAACGCACGCATGAACAAGCGCGTCGTCATCGTCATCGGAGCCGGACTCACGTTCGGGTGCACACCCAAGGACACCGTCCTCTACAACCCGGGGCCGCCGGTAGAGATGATGCCCGAGGAGACCCCTCCGCCGACCAACCCTCCGCCCGCGCTCCCGACCTGGGACGACGTGAAGTCCACGCACCCCGAGGGGGCGACCAACCCGCCGCACCCGATCTTGATCGTGAGCCCCGAGGGCGCGCGCTGCTTCAAGCAGTACGTCGGCGGCATGATTCAGGGGCCTCCCGACCACGTGCAGGCGTGTGGCGCCGACGAGTGCGGCACGGAGATCCAGTGCCCCCAGCCGCGCGCGGCCGACCTGCTCGCCGCGTCCAAGGGCGACGCCCCCGCCCCGAAGTAGATGTCGTCCGCGCGGGCCCACGCCGAATGGAAGAACAGGGTCACGGCCGAGTACAGCTCCGCCGCCGTCACCGCGCAGGTGCTTCACGCGCTGATCCAATGCGGCATGCCCGACGCGTTGTGTCGAACCGCCATTCGGATCGTCGGTGATGAGCTCGACCACGCGCAGCTCTCGCACGACACGCTCCTGGCGCTCGGCGGGGAAGACACGCCCGCCGTGCTGGATGCGAACGCGCTCGCGCTCCGCGCCGATCAGGGTCCGTTCGCTTTCCTCGTCGACACGATCGGTCGCAGCTTCATGCTCGGCGAGACGTTCGCCGTACCGCTGTTCGCCGCGATGCGCGAAGGAACCACGCATCCGGTCGCGCGCGCGACGCTCGATCGCGTGCTCCGCGACGAGGCCGTCCACCGCGCGTTCGGCTGGGACGCGCTGGATGCGCTGATCGAACACGACCCGGACGGCGTTCGCGCGCGGATCACGGCCGCGCTTCCAGGCTGGTTGCGGGGCTTTCGCGACGGCTACGGCACGCTAAGGCCGCAAGACCCGCTCACGGAAGAAGAGCGCGCCGCCGGGCTGCTCCCGATCGAGCGCTACGTCGCGGTACACCACGGGTGCCTCGCGACGGAGATCGGCCCGTGGCTGGCGCGCCGAGGGATTCAGGCGCCGCCGCTCAGTTGACGACGCAGCCCGTGTTCGAGCACACGATGTTCCCGTCCAGCCCACTCGTGGCGCCGGCCTCAGTACGAACGTCTTCCACGAGGTTCAGGCCGATGATAGAACCCGCGCTCGTCAGCGTGCTGCCCGCCATGGAGACACCCCCGCCCTGCCCCGTAGGCGCGATGGTGTTGTACTGGATGCGGTTGTTGGCGCCCGAAAACGTGGTGGTGTCCAGCCGCAAACCGCCCGCCCGCGCCGCGTCATTGGCGCGGTAGCTCGAGTCCGTGGACGCCACGACCGACTGAATCGCATACAGGCCACCCCCGGTGTCCGCCGCGACGTTGCCGGTAAGCGTGGCACCGGTGATCTCCGCGGACGACGAGGCGAGGTAGATACCGGCGCCGAACATGCCCATGTTCAGCTCCAACGTCGTGTCGGTGATCACCAGCGAACCCGCCGCGTAGATACCGCCGCCCTGGTTGGTCACGAGGCCGCCGTTGATAAAGCCGCCTTCGATCACCGCCGTTGCCGCCGCGCCGACGTAGAGGTTCCCGCCGTTGTTCGCAGAGCCGCCCTGGAGCGTGACATCGCGGAGCAGCAACGTTCCGAGCGGCGCATACACATTGCCGCCGTACCGCACCGTGCTCACCGTGGTGGCCGTGCCGTTGAGGAATACGAGGTCGCTCGCCTGGACGTCCGACGTGGCCGCGGTGAGTTCGAGGCCCGACCCGGCGCCGGGAGCGATGGTCGCGGCGCCATAGCCGGTGAACACCGCCGGACCGGCAGCCTTCAGGCGCACGTGCCACGCGCCGCCACAGATGGCGACGCTGGCGCCGTCCGGGGCAGCGTACACAACCGGCACGACCACGGTGCCCGCGGCCCAGGCCGCGGAAAGATCGACGGTGGCGTTCTCGGTCACGCGGCCGTCGTCGTTCACCCAGGTGAGCGCGTCGCAGTCGTCCTGCACGCCGTCGCAGATCTCGAGCGCGCCCGGGTACACCTCCGGCCGAGTGTCGTCACAATCGTTCGAGAGTTCAGGGTGGTCGCACATCAGCCCGGTGCCTGCGTTCCCAGCGTACCCATCACCGTCGCCGTCGTAGCTTCCCTTGGTCTGACCTGACGCGTCGGGATCCTCGTCATCCGCGAGGCCGTTACAATTCTCGTCCACGTTCTGGCTGTCACAACGCTCAGGCATTGCGGGGCCTATGAACGCGTTGCTGTCATCGCAGTCGCCGGACTGCGGTGGATCACAAGCGAGCGCGGTACCGACGTTCCCGGCCCAGGTATCGCCGTCCAGGTCGGCCGGGCCCTTGGTCTGTCCTGTGGCGGAATCGTCCGCGTCGTCCGCTGCACCGTCGCAGTCCTCGTCGACGTCGAGCGCGTCGCACACCTCGAGCGCGCCTGGGGAGACGGAAGCGTTCGTGTCGTCACAATCCCCCTGGTTCGTGGGGGGATCGCAGGCCAGCGCCTCACCCGCCAGCGCTCCGTAGCCGTCCCCGTCGGCGTCCACAGCGCCTTTCGTCTGGCCCGTCGCAGAGGTGTCAGCGTCGTCCGCCGTGCCGTCGCAGTCCTCGTCGACATCGTCCGCGTCGCACACCTCCTGCGCGTCGGGCGAGACTGCTGCATCCGCATCGTCGCAGTCGACGTCGGACGCGAACCCGTCGCCGTCTGCATCCACGAACTCGGTATCGGAGGTGTCCACACCATCGGTGTCACCCTCCTTGCGACACGCCAACGCGAACACGAGCACCCACGAGATCCTGGACATCACACCTCCTTTAGGAGGGGCAGTGTAGACCACGAAACGGTCGTCAGACGCGCAATCCGGCGCCCTTCTTCGAGCGCCCGGCCCAACGCGCCAAAACCGGCCCGACCTCGGACTCGAGGAAGCCCGTGACCTGCTGAGGAGCGCGTCCAACGAAGGCGCGCGGGTCGGCGAGGCGATCGAGATCGAACGCGACCGACTCGAATAGCGGGTCGAGTCGAATGCGTTCGAGCAGGTCGTTCGGCAGCCCCTCCTCCTTGACCCTGCGCGCCGCGCCGCGGCTGTGCCGCCGAATCGCCTCATGCCCCAGCTGACGGTCGCCACCGCGCTTGACGAACCCCATCAGGATGTTCTCGGTTGCCATGAACGGCAGCTCGGCGGCGAGGTTGGCCTCGACGACCTTCGGGTACACCACGAGACCATCGACGAGATCGAGCAGGGTCTCGAGCAGGCCGTCAGCGGCGAGGAACGCCTCGGGCAACACGATCCGCCTCGCAGCGCTGTCATCGAGGGTGCGCTCCATCCACTGCACGCTGGCGGTGGCCGCTGTCTCGGCCGGCAGCGCCATCATGTGGCGGGCGAGCCCGCAGGCGCGCTCGCACCGCATCGGGTTGCGCTTGTAGGCCATGGCCGACGAGCCCACCTGGAACTCACCCATCGGCTCCTCGACTTCCTTCTCGTGGGCGAGCAAGCGGAGGTCCGTGCACATCTTGTGGGCCGACACGCCCAACGAGCCGATCACCGCGACGATCTCGTGATCGACCTTGCGCGAATACGTCTGCCCCGTGACGGGCCAGGTGCGTTCAAAACCGAACGCGTGCGCGACGCGCCGATCGAGCTCTTCGACCTTCTTGTGGTCGCCCTCGAACAGCGCGAGAAACGAGGCCTGGGTGCCCGTCGTGCCCTTCGCTCCGCGAAACCGCAGCTCCCGCTGCATTCGCTCGATGTTCTCGAGGTCGACGAGCAGATCTGCGATCCATAGGCATGCGCGCTTGCCGACGGTGGTGGGCTGGGCGGGCTGGAAATGTGTGTACCCGAGCGTCGGGAGGTCGGCCCACCGCCGCGCAAAGTCCGCGAGCTGCGCGATGACGCCGGCGACCTTTGCGCCGAGCAAAGCGAGTCCCTCCCGCATTACGATCAGATCGGTGTTGTCGCCGACGTAGCAGCTCGTCGCCCCCAGGTGGAGGATGCCTTTGGCCTCGGGAGCGACGTCGGCGAGCGCGTGCACATGAGCCATCACGTCGTGCCGAAGCTCGAGTTCGTAGGCCGCAGCCTTCGCGTGATCGATGTCGTCGAGGTGCGCGCGAATCGCCGCTACCTGCTCGTCCGTGATGTCGAGGCCGAGATCCTTCTCCACCTCCGCCAGCGCGAGCCACAACCGCCGCCACGTTCGAAACTTCTTTTCGTCGCCGAACAGCGCCGCCATTTCAGGGCTCGAATAGCGCTCGACGAGCGGCGAAACGTACCGAGTGTGGTCCACTAATACTCCTCGTTGTCGGGGGTGCCATTTTCGCCGGGCGCACCAGGGGGCAACTCGTCCGGCGGCGCACCGTCTTCCGGCGGAAGGCCGGGTGGCAGGTCCTCTTCCAGCGGCATGGGGTCCGCCAGGCCCGGCAACATCCCCGGCCGTTTGGGGTCCGGCAGGCCACCCGCCTGCAGTTGCCTGCGCCGCTCCTCCATGCGCGCGCGGCGGTCGGTGATCGCCTGCTCCCGCCGAAGCGTGCGGTCGGCGGCAGAATCGCCCGGCGCAGCCAGGGGAGCCGCGGGAACCGGTGGCGCCGCGCCGCCCTCGTCATCCGGCTCGGCGGCGGGACGCGGTGAACCGGGTAGCCGAGGTTGCGCCTTCCGCTCCCTTTCGACGCGGAACCGCGGAAGTCCTATCGTGCCCGAGAGGGCCAGGTGGTGCGCCCCGTCCGCCCACACCTCGCCCATCAGGCCCTTCGCGAGGGCGGCGGCCATGCCGAGCCGCGTGTCGAATTGGTCGGTGGGCGTGACCAGGAACTTCAGCCGCAACCGGCTCTGCGTGATCACGTCCGAGAGCGTGAAGTCGCCCTGCACCTCGATGCTCGCGAGGTCCGTGACGATGGTGCCCGAAGAGACCTTGCCCTTCCCGTTCTTCACGTCGAACTGCAGGTCAAACGCGCTCACGTCGATGGTGCCTAGCTGCAGGCCATCCAACGGCGTCCCAGGCGCGTCGAGACCCTCGATCAACAGCGTTTCACCCTTTACGACGCTTACCTTGCCGTTCGCCTTCGCGAGACCCTCGGGCCCCTCGAGATCGACGTGGACATCAATGCCTCCCTTCCCGCGCAGCCGCGCGCCGCTCAGCTCCGGGAGAGCCCCCAACGGGAGCTCCTCAGCGTCGAGCGTGGCCGACCGGACTTTGTACCCTTGTTCGACGCGCGCCACGGTCGTCGAGAACGAGAGGTCCCCACCCTCTCGCACGAGCGAGCCGCGAATCGTGCTCGCCCCCCCCGTCACGAGGTTCAACAATGACCACGGTCCGCTCGAGAGATAGACGTGTTCGGCCATCACCACCGGCGATGTGCGGGTCCGATCCTTCTTGAACAACGTCACGTCGTCCGCGCGAACTCCGAATCCGGACGGCCCGATTTGTGACACGGCGAGCCGCCATTGGTCCGTCCCGGCCTGCACCTTCCACTTCGCGAATTCAGCGAGCGCGGTGGAGGGGAACGTCGCGTACAACGACAACACGAACACGAAGAAGAACCAGGCGAACCCACCCAAAACAAATGCGATGCGGCGCAAAATGACCATGGCTATTGCCCCTCGATTTCGTAACAGAGCAATTCGAGCGTGAGGTCGATCACCTTGGTTCCGGCGGCTCCGGTGGCCTTGAAGCGCGCGAGCGTGACGGACGCCGGGTAGCCGGACGTCTCGAGCTCATGCAGGAAGTTTACGGCCTGCTCGAGCGGCACACGCTTCAGCTCGGCGCGGTATTGCGTCTGCCGCATCGTCCCCACGACGTCGCTGCCCTGCTGGTTCACGGTGAGGCTGTCGATCACCCCATTGTTGCGCGCGACCAGCTCGAGGTAGGCGCTCGCCGGCTGACCCTTGAATTGGGCCATGCGCTCCTCACCGCGCTTCACCTTTTGCTGGGCGAGATCGTAGTTGTCGGCCATCGCCTGGATGACCTCGAGGTTGTCCTTTGCCGACCGAACACGCGCCGCCTTGTCGTCGACGGCGCCACGCACCAGCCACACAAGCCCGAGCACGAACACGATCGAGAAGAACCCGATCAACCCGGCCAGCAGCATCCGGTCACGCGGCGCCATCGCGTCGATCTGAGCTTCTACGGCGAGGCGCAGCCCTCCACTTGCCTGTGCCATGACTAGCCCCCTTCCGTCGTGCCCGCAGGCACAAGCGGAATCGTCATCGTAAACGTCACCTTTTCGCGGTTCTTCTTCTCGTTGCCTTTCGCGGCCTGGTCGAAGCGCGGCACCTTCTTCACCGACTCTTCGACGGCAGACGACGACGCGTAGCCGTCTGTCTCAGCGTCGAACGAAATGTTCTCTGGGGTGATTGTGAGCTGGCTGACCTCCACCCGCGTCTGCTCCGGGGGTGGGAACGCCTCGGTCAACGCCTTCAGCTTTTCGACCGTGGGCGGGGTGTTGTCGGTCCGGTCGAGGATCTCGGCGCGGGCCATGACCTCCTTCGACCGCTCGTCGAGGAGCGATTTTGCGGTGGTCCCGTCGCGCACCAACGCCGGATCGACGTCAGGAAGCAAGCTCGTCACCGTCTCCTTGATGCGCTCGTCAACGTCCGCAAGCTCGTTGTTCAAGGTGCGCCATTGCATCAAGCTGACGACGACGAAGGTGATCGACATGAACGCGACCAGCGGCGCACCGTAGAGCAACACCGCGCGCAACGCGTCAAAGCCGCCGCGCCAGGCGAGGTCGCCGGAGCGCAAATCGATGTCATCGGCGGCCACGCCCTGCCCGGTGAGCTTGTACGCCATCCCGTCAGGCACCGCCCAGCCGAGCGGAACCGCGTCGCCGCCGTCGTCGTATAGCCAGTCGACCGGGATGCCGAGATCGTGCGCAAAGAAGCCCATCAGGCCCTCGAGGCGCGCCCCACCGCCGGTGACTCGAACCTCGTCGATCTCGCGGCCAAGCACATCTTCGGCGGCGATCAGCGTGGACCGGACCTCCGCCAACAACAGACCGATCGGCGCATCGAGCGCGGCGCGAAGCTGATCCGCAGGCACCGGCGTCGCACCGTGTTTGATCGCTTCAGCCGCTGCGAAGTCGCACTGAAACGCTGTGGCGATCGCCGCCGTGAAATCGCGTCCAGCGACGTTGACCGCCCGCGCGACGACGACGCGGCCCTCATTGACGACCGACACGATCGTATGCCCGTGGCCAACGTCCACCACCGCGGCGAGCTTCTCCTTGGACGCAAACCGCGCGACGAGGTCGGCCTCCACGAACACGTGCCGTGGCTCGAGCCCGGCGTTCGCAAGAATCTCGAGCGTGTTGCGGAGCGGCTCCTTCTTGGTAAACGCGACCAGCGCCTCGGTGTCGCTCTGGCGCGCCTTGATGCGCGAACCCATCACCATCGTGTCGAGGTCGAATGGGACCTCCGCTTCGACCGCGAACGGCAGCGTCTTCTCGACCTGCACGCGATCCGTGAACGGCAGCGTGATTCGGTGAATCGTCGCCATCTCGGAGGGCCAGGCGAGTGCTACGTTCGCGCCTCCCTTCGCCCATTGCGGCCGCGACCGGATCAGCTCCTGCAGCGCTGCAAGACGCGCAGCGAGCGATGGGGACGCGGTGCCGTCCTGGGGTACGGCCTGCTCCGCGCGCTCCTCGAGCATCCAGGTGCGCCGGTTCCCCGAAAACACGGTGGCCTTCACCGTGTGGCCGCCGAGATCGATCGCGACGATGCGCATTAGCGAACCCTCCAATACACAACGCGTCCCGTCGCGGACTTCCGATAATCGATAACGGCATCGACGGTGACGATCGAATCGCCCACCTGACCCGAGGAGGTGACGCGGAATACCTTGCTGTCGGTATGAATGGCCTGTTTCATCTTCGGGTCCACCGTCACGCCAAGCGAAGTGAGAAATGTGACGAACGAGTTCGGATCAGGGAACGAGCCGATCAGCGCCTTCTGCTGCTGGATCTGCTGCAGGAGCTGAGACGCCTGGGCGTCGTTCGGCTGGGGCGTGAGGTACGACTTCAGCAACGCCCACATGATCGGGCACTCGGCCGTATTTACGTTGACCTTGCCCGAGCCGTACACGGTGAGGTTGCTGCCATACTTTTCCCAAACGTCGTCGCGGTTCCACAGGTCGACGAGCCGCATCTCTTCGAGCGTGTCGAACGCCGCATTCTTGGGAAGGTACGGGTCGCGGTCGAGGTTCTGGTAGACGCTCTCTTCGGCGCCGCCGTCATAGACGCGACTCGTGTCCGGGTCCGTCCAATCGGCCAGGTTCCCGATCAGCTCCCAGCGCTCGAGGTTGCGGTCATAGAACCACTTGTCGAGGTCTTCCCGCTCCTCCGTATTGAACTGGGCCGCCCCGTACATCGCGTACTGGTCAGGGCACACCCGATTGCCCGACATCAGCGCGTACAGCTTCACCGCGGTCGGGTCCTGCTGCAGGTCTGCACGATTCGTCGCGGTGAACTTGGCGACGTTGATCTTTCGATCCTCGTCGGTGACCTCGGCGGTGAAGTCCCCGTCGAAATCAAGGAAGTTTCGCTCCATACCGGTCTCTTCACGCGAGGCCGCGATCTGTTCGTCGGTCATGCCTTCCGTCGCGACGTCTTCGACGTCGCCATCGGTGACAAAGATCATTCGCATCATCTCGGAGTTGATGGACGGGATCATCTGCCACAACGCGTCGCCGAGGTCGATTCCAAGCATCTCCTCGACCTGCTTGAACATGGGGTTCTTGCCGATCGCCTTGCTCGCCGACAAGATCAGCTGGTACATGCCGACGCCTGTCTGCGCCAGGTACTCGGCCTTGGCCTCATCGCGCTGATGAGCGGCGAGCCGCAGGCGCGTCGTCGCCGAGAACGCGATGTCGGTCGCGATCACGGTGAGGAACAACACACTCGTCAGCACCAACAGCAGCGCGACGCCGGACTCCGAGCGACGATGCGCGCGGTGAAACCGGTGCGAGACCGGCCCCCGCGGACGCGTCAACTCATGCCAGAGCCAGCGCAGACCCGTCATTGCTGTTCCTGCCCGGAGAGGTCTTCGAGCGGCGTGATCTTCAGCGGGTCTGCGTAGTGCAACACGACGGTGGTGAGCAGCGGCACGTCGACGGTGTGGGTACGGTTTCCGTCGCGCTCTTCGAGGATCAGGACGAAGCCGACCTGGACTGCGCGCGGCAGGCGATTCGCCTGATCGACGGTGCGCGTGTCCCACTGCGGCACCCATTCGTTGGTGTTCCCGTCGAGGTAGCGAAGATCAAATGTCCGCACGTTGTACGCGAGCGGGTAGATGACGCCGTCTTTGTCGGGCTCATCGTCGATGCGCGGGCCTTCGCGGTGAAACAGGGTGTAGCCGGGCCCCGTGTCGGCATCTTCGGTCCACCACGTGACCTCGGTCTGGTCACATTCGCGAGAGTCGCGGTAGATGCGCTGGTGAGACAAGGTATCGAAGATGACGCGGTCAGGATTGTCATCCGTACCCACAAACACCGTCTCGTAGGTGTTGATCGCCTCGACGTTCTTCGTAAGATACGCGAGCGTCAATTCGCGACGGATTCGCCCCAACACCACCCGCGACGCCCGTGTCACCTCATCGCGCTCCGACAGGACCTCGCGCGTGTCGATCGAGTCCTGCAGGATGGCGAACGACGCCATCGACATGATCACGATCAGCATGACCGCGACCATGACCTCGACGAGCGCCATGCCTCCGCGGTTGCCCCGGCGGATCACATTCCACCCGTCGGGTTGTCTTTCATTTGCTGAACCGCGCCGGTGGAGTTGATCGCGTGGGTGACGATGATCACCTCATCCCCGGTCTCCTTGGACTCTTTGCTGGACTCGCCGTACCAGACCCGAACCCGCACCTCGCGGATGTACCGCGACAACATCTGGCTCATGACCTCGGGCGTAAGGCCGAACATCGACAGGTCCATCCCGCCGGGCAGCCCACCTCCGCCAGCCGCGTCCGCCGGCAACGGCGAGCCGGCGATCGCCCCCGAACCCGCGAGCCCCTGAGCCATGCCGACGATGTCGCCCGCCAGCGCGACGTTGATCTCGGAGATGCAATATTCCCAGTGGTACGCGTCGAGCGAGTCGCCGAATTCGAGGTCCAGCTCGTCGTCTCCGAACGAAGCGAAGTCGCCCGAATCGCACTTGTCGGAGTCGGTGAAGCCCTCCTTTTCGACCCGCATCATCGCTTCGGACGTCTTCTCCTGGGCGAGGTTGGTCGCGACGATCAGCTTCTGCGCTTCGTTCGTCATCAGCGCGCTCGTGGCCTGCGAGTCGACGAGGATCACGACGCATACCACGAGGATAGCGAGCGCGATCATCACCTCGAGCAGGCTGAAGCCGGCGCGGCGGCGGCGCTGCTGCTGCTGCGCCACCTGCATCATGGAAGCTCCGGCGCTTCGTCGGGTACGTCGTGACGCAAGTCTTCGACGCCCTGCAGGTCCGGCAGCAGGGAGACCTTGCCCGAAAGCGGCTCGACGTGGATCGTGTAGCCGGTGGTGGGATCATCCACGTCTGCGATCTGGATGATGCTCTCTTCGGTGAAGCCGTTGCTGAAGATGTGCGAGTACACGACGCGCGGACCGTCGCGCTCAGCGAGGCGAGCATCCGGCGTGACGAGCTCCTCGTATTGGGGCGTGTACACGCCGCCGAACACCGTGCCGCTCGGAAGATCGCGGCGCTGGCGGATCTCCGACCTCGGGATCGGCAGGTTGCCGTTGTCGTTTCCGGTGGCCGGGCCCTCACCGAAGAACGACCAGGTACCGGCTTCCTCCTGGACCTGCGCGGCCTTGGCCTCCTCCGACAACATCCGCATACGCGAGTCGCGGTCGTGCTCCCACTCGGCGCGCTTCTCTGGATCATCGAAGATCAGCGTGTCAGGCGACCCGGATTGAATCTCGTAGTAGCCCTCGTCGAGGTGGTACGCGATGCGGAACGACACGTTCTGCATCACGGCTTCGTCATGCATGTAGGCGTAGGAGGTCGCGAGCTCCTGGGCGCAGCGACGCTGTTCGAGCTGAAAGAACTGGCTGAACGCGGGGACCATGACCGCCGCGAGGGCGAGCATGATCGCTATCGAGACGAGCACCTCGACGAGGGACATGCCGCGCCGGGACTTGCGATTGCGAAACTCCGGTGACGTCCAGCTGATGCGAGCGGGGTTCAGTTTCTCGCAGAGCCGCGGCGAATGGGCAGAGAGCGCGGAGACGTTGATCCCCTGCGCGCCCCGCCGAACTTCCCCGCGTTCTGAGCAAACTTTGCCCGCTTTTGGAGTCATTGACTCTCACTCCAGCGAATATCGCTCGCGAAGCTATCGCCCCCTACCGCTCCGTCTTCTCCGAGCGAGAGGAGATCGTACTGGCGCGTCGCTGGTCCCGGAGCTTCATAGCCGATCGGCGCTCCCCAGCCGTCGGCAGGAATGCGGTGCTCCCCATAGACGGCCGCGAGGCCCTGCGAAGTCGTTGGGACGCCCTTGCGGAACGCATAGACGTCTACGTCTTTTGCGGTTCCTGCAAGCGCAAGTTCGGTCATGTCGACCTTGGCGCCGCGCCCCACCTGGATTGCGCCAAAGCCGATGACTGTCATCAACACGAGCATGATGGCGATCACCACCATAACCTCGACGAGCGACATGCCGCGGCGATGGCGAATCATTTGTGCTCGCTCCATTTGATGTCGGCCGCGTTGCCGGTACCATTCTCAACGCCGTCGCTTCCGTACGAGATCAGGTCGTACTTGGCGCCGTTTGGCCCTGGCGACACGTAAACGAACTCACCGCCCCACGAATCCTTCGGCGGGTCTTCCCCGCTGAACGCGGCCTTCAGGCCTTCGGACGTGGACGGCGGGCCCTTCTTCAGCGAGTAGATCTCCACGCGCTTGGTGATCTCGCCCATGGTCAGCAGGGTGGTGTCGACCTTGCTGTTCTGGAAGATCGTGAGGGCGCCGAAGCCGACGACGCTCATCAGCACGAGGATGATCGCGATCACGACCATGACCTCGACGAGCGACATGCCTCGCCGGCTGCGAAGGGCTTTCCGAATGTTGACCAGATTTGTGCGGTTCATTGGTACTCCCGTCCTACATGATTGCATTGCGCATGTTCATCATCGGCAACAACAAGGCGAGAGCGGTCACGAAGACCACCCCACCCATCGTCAAAATCGCGAGCGGTCCGAGCAGCGCGGTCACCGCTTCAAGGGTGTTCTCGACCTGATCGTCGTAGGCGTCGGAGACGATGTTGAGCATCTTCTCGAGCTCGCCCGCCTTCTCGCCGATGGCGATCATGTGCGTGACGACTGGAGGGAACTCGCCTGAGGCCCTGAGCGGCACGGCGATCGACTGCCCTTCCTGAATATTGATGGCAGCGGCTTCGATCGCCTTCGCCAACACGGCGTTCGCGACGACCGCCTTGCAGATGTCCAATGCGTCGAGGATTGGAACGCCGCTCGACAGCAGCGTGCCGAACGTGCGGCAGAAGCGGCTCACCGCGACCTGGCGATTCAGCGTGCCGAACAGGGGCATCCGAAGCTTGAACCGATCAAAGCGCTGCCGACCCGCTGGCGTCGAAACGAAGCGCCGAAACCCCCAATACGACCCGGCGACGACGAGCACGGCCAGGATCGTACGCAGCACGAAGCCGAGCGCGGACGGCGGGTTGCCGACCATCAGGTCGCCGAAGAAGAACAGCACCTTCGAGATCAGCGGGAGCGCCTTCTCACCGCCCGGCAGGTCGTGGAACATCTTCCGCATCTGCGGGATGACGCCAATGAACAGGCCCGCGAGGATGAGGATGCCGATCACGGACATCAGCGCCGGGTAGATCATCGCGGTTGCGACCTTCCCCTGCAGCTTCACCTGCGATTCGGTGTACTTTGCGAGGCGCGACAATACCTCGTCGAGCGCGCCCGACTTCTCGCCGGCGCGGACCATCTGCACGTACAGCGTGTCGAACGCGCGCGGGTGCTGGGCGAGCGCCTCAGCGAGCGTCGTTCCCTCGTTGACCTTCTCCTTCACCTGCGAAAGAATCAGCTTCAGACCGGTCTTCTCTGTCTGGTCGACGAGCGCCGCCAACGCCTCGACCATCGGAACGTGCGCGCCGATCAGCGTGGAGAGCTGCGTGGTGATCTGCGCAATGTCCCGAGGCGAGATGAGCTGGAAGTACTTTCCGACGTCGATCTCGACGTTCAGCCCGCGGCCGCGCATGCCTCCCTGCGACTGCGCGTTCACCTCTGTCGGGAACACGCCTTGCTTGCGCAAGCGAGCGCGCGCGACCTTGGCCGAGTCAGCGTCGATCATCCCCTTGGTGGGGCGTCCGAGGCCGTCCAATCCTGTGTATTCGAATACCGGAATGGGAGCCTCCTCTACGTTTGAGCTAGATCATCGCGTGTTGCGAGCAGGATCTCGTCGATGGACGTGAGGCCGCGGATCGCCTTCTTGATGCCATCGTCGCGAAGCGTCAACATGCCGGCCTCGATGGCCTTCTCGCGAATCGCACCCGAGTCCGCGTTGCGCAACACGAGCTTCTTCACCTCGTCGCTTCGCATCAGGAACTCGTAGATGCCCATTCGACCCTTGTAGCCGAGGCCGTTGCACTTCGCGCAGCCCACCGGCCGGAAGGCGCGCGGCACCTCTTTGCGCGTGACGCCGAGGTCGATGAGGTCGTCGTCGGTCGGCGCGTATTCCTCGCGGCAATCGGGGCAGAGGCGGCGCACGAGCCGCTGGGCGAGCACGCCGATGAGCGCGTCGGCGACGAGGAACGGCTCGATGCCCATCTCGGTGAGACGCGCGAACGCGCCGGCCGAGTCGTTCGTGTGGATCGTGCTGAACACGAGGTGACCGGTGAGCGACGCCTGCACGGCGTTGGCCGCGGTCTCGCGGTCGCGGATCTCACCGACGAGGATGACGTCGGGGTCCTGACGCAAGAACGAGCGCAGCGCGGACGCGAACGTGAGGTCGATCTTCGGGTTGACCTGTACCTGGCCGATGCCCTTCATCTCGTATTCGACGGGGTCTTCGATCGTGAGGATGTTCACGTTGGGCTCGTTGATCTCGGCGATGGCCGAATACAACGTCGTCGACTTGCCGGACCCGGTGGGCCCGCAAACCAGCAAGATGCCGTACGGCTTGCGGATCAGCTTGCGCAGCAGCGCGACCATGTCCGATTCCATGCCGATGCGGTCGAGCGAGAACACCTCGCCCTTCTCGAGCAGACGCATGACGACGCGCTCGCCATGGCGAACGGGCAGCGTCGACACGCGCAGATCGACCTCGCGACCCGCCATGCGACGCCGAATGCGACCGTCCTGCGGCAGGCGCTTCTCCGCGATGTTGAGCCCCGCCATGATCTTGATGCGGCTCACGATCGAATTCTTCAATTTGAATGGCGGCTTGACGCGCTCGTACAATTCGCCGTCGATCCGAAACCGGACGATGAAGTCCTTCTCGAACGGCTCCATATGAATGTCCGACGCGCGCTCCTTGATCGCCTGCGTCAACACCGCGTTCACGAACCGGATGATCGGCGCCTCGTCGGAGCCGTCGAGCAGATCCTCATTGAGGTTGAGGTCCCCCTCACCGCCCTCGGTCGCCTCGGTCTCGCGGTTTACGTCGTCGAGCACGTCTTCTGCGCTCGAGGCGGCCTTGTCGTACGCCTTGCTCGTCGCGTCCGACAGCACGTTCGAAGGCACGATCACCGGGCGCACCGGGTAGCCGAGCAACACGCGCACGTCGTCGAGCACGGCCATCGCGCCGAGGTCCGCGAGGCCCACTACCAGCTGCCCTTCGGCGACGTACAGCGGCAGGATCCCGCGATCGCGCGCGATGTTCATCGGCAGCGGACGAATCAGCGCGATGTCCACCAGCCCGACGTCGACGCTCTCCATCATCGGAAGACCGGAAAGGTGCGAAAGCGCCCGGGCGATGGCGACGGGGTCTCCCCCCTCGGTGCGCGACACCGCCTCCCGCAACGACACGTTCTGCTTCAGCGCCGACGCCTGCGCGGCCTCGAGCAGGATCGCCTCGGGGCCGAACACGCGGTGCGTCTCTTCGATGGCAGAACGGCGGACGCCCATGGGAGACCTACGGGGAGTCGGGGAGAGGTTCAGAAGGGCCGATCGGCTCGGGCTGCACGATGGGATCGGGGCCCGAGTAGACCGGGACCTCACCGTAATAGTTCATCGAATACCGCAGCAGGTCCTGCAATTCCTTCATCTGAACGTCACGGGACTTACCGTAGAAGCGGCGGATGAACTCCTGGCGCTGCGCCTCCTTGATCTTCATGATCTCGAGCATGTCGTCGTCGTCATCGACGATGTGCGGCGTGAGGAACACCATCAGGTTGGACTTGCGGTGCTCAACGCGCGAGCCGCGAAACAACACCCCGATCACGGGGATGTCTCCCAGGATGGGCACCTTGGTCTCGACGACCGTATCCGTCATGCCAACGAGGCCGCCGAGCACGACGGTCTGGTTGTCGCCCACGAGCGCCGTCGTCTCGATCTCGCGCTTGGAAGTAATAAACCCCGCCTGCGACGCGTCGAGGCCCCGGTTGTCTTCTTCGACCTCGGCTACCTCGACGGTGACCTCGAGCGTGACCTGGTTCGACGAATTGACGCGCGGCGTCACCTTGAGGGTGGTGGCGACGTCTTCGCGCTGGTAGCTGACAATCGGCGTGCCGAGCTGACTGAAGCTCGTGCTCGTCGGGAACGGCACCTTGCGGCCGACGACGATCTTCGCCTCCTCGTTGTCCAGCGTGAGCAGCTGCGGGTTGCTCACGATGTCGACCGACGAGTTGGTGCGCAACGCCTGCACCACGACGCCGAACGCGGGGATGTCCAACGTCTGGCCGGGGGCTCCAAATGGGACCGAGATCGACGGTCCGAACACGCCCAACGCGAGGCCGGACAGCAGATCCTGCGTCAGCCCCAGCGACGAGGCGTTGAACTGCCCGCCGAGGATGCCGACGCTGCCGGTGTCGGCGGAGGCCTGCCCGCCGTGGTAGGCGACGCCCTGGTCGAGCTCGTCGGTGGAGGCGAGCTCGAGGATGACCGCGTCGATCAGAACCTGGCGGCGGCGAATGTCGAGCTGGTCGATCACCTGCTTGACGACGCGGTAGTCGTCCGAGTTCGCGATGATCACGAGCGAGTTGGTCGACTCGTCGTGGGTGATGCGCATCCCCGAATCGAACGCCGCGGTCACGCTCGTCGGGCCCGCAGGTGCGTCGGGGGCCCCAGCGGGGGCCGCTGTACCCGTCGTGGTGCGACGGCGCGGCGTCGTCGTCGCGCTTCCACCATTCTCGGACAGGTTCGAAAGCACCTGGGCGACGTCTTCCGCCTTCGCGTGTTCGAGGTAGAGCACGTGAATCTGGCTGCGATTGCTCGGATCCACGTCGACATCGATCTCGGCCAGCAGGTCGCGTACCGACTGCATGCCCTCGTCGTTCGCGATCACGATCAGGTTGTTCGTACGCTCGTCAGCGATGACCTTGCTGATGTAGCGGCTCTCCTTCCCAGCCGTGAGGCCGCCGTCCGCGGCCGTACCTGCGGCGGGTGCCGCTTCGGGGGCCGCGGTGTCACGCTGAGGCCGCCGACGTGTGGCCGGCGTCGTCGCCTGTGCACCACCCGCGGTGGAGGCGGCGGTGCCGTAGAGGTCGTCGATGAGCTGCTTGATGTCCTGGGCCTTCGCGTACTGCACCTCGAAGATCTGCATCCGGCTCTTCGGCGCCGCGATGTCGAGGTCGGTGATGATGCTGTAGATGCGCCTCAGGTTGGCGGACATTTCGGTGATGATGAACGTGTTGGTCGGCTGGTAGGCGACGATCTTCGCCTCGGGCGACGCGAGCGACTGCACGACGGACTGCAGGTCGCTCACGGACACGTTCTCGAGCGGGATGATCTGCGTCACGTAGTTGGCGGTGCCCGAGATGTTGTCGCCCTGCTTCACGAGCGTCGGGGTTTGGGCGGCCTCGCCGGACTTCACGATGCGAACGAGCGATCCGACCTGCACGGTCGTGTAGCCGTGGAGCTCGAGCGCCTGGAGGAAGGCCTCGTAGGCCTCCGGCACCGACACCGACTTGTGCGAGATGATGACCACGCTCTCCTTCAGCGAGCCATCGTCCGGCAGGATGAAATTCTTGCCCGTCACGTCGGCGAAGTACTTCACGAGGTCGCGGAGCGTCGTCCCCTGCGTCTCGATCGATATCTTCTTCGCGCCCGCGATCTCGGGCGGCTTCTGGCGATCCCCCTCGTTGCCAGGGACCGAGTCAGGAACGACCGGGGGCGCGGCGGGCGGCGGTGCCGGCGGCTCCTGTGCGGACGCGTCGAACGACAGCGCAAACAGGACCAGCGTGATCACGAAGCGCGCTGTGCGCGGCATGGAACTCATTTTACGTCGTACTCCATCGCCTGCTTCTGACCGCGGCGGGTGACGTCGAACGTGAAGTGCGACTGCGAAGATAGGCTGTTGAACACGGTCATTGCCTCGCCCATGTTGCCGATGTTGGTGCCGTTCACGCTTTGGATGACGTCACCGTTCTTGATGCCGAGCTGGGAGAGCGGGCTGTTGCGACGGATGCCCGACAGGCGGTACCCGTCGATTTCGCCGTCCGCGCCCTTGTGGGGGATGGCCCGCGCCATGCTCGAGAGCCCCTCGAGGTTCCCGAGGTACTGCTCGAGGATGCGCCGCTCGACCTGGTAATGATTCTCGCCGAGCTGGGTGATGCCCTCGACGCCCTCGGCGCCTACGGTTGTGGCGGCGACGGCGGGGGCCGTGTTGCCCAGCGTCGGCTTCTGGTCGTCCATGGTCAGGAACTCGAGGTTCCCGTCGGCGCGCTTGAGCGTGACCTTCCGCGACTCGATGGCGATCACTTCGGCGTCCTGCAGCTTGTCGCCGATGCCGTAGCCCTTCGCGCTGTTCTCGCGGCCCTCCTCCGCGATCAACGCCGACGAGAAGGACTCCGGCTCGGCCACCATCGTGGCGATCAGGCGCACCGACAGCGCGGTGATGGCGGCGGCCTCCTGCCCCGTCGCGCTCTCACGGCCGATCGCATCGGCGTCGAAGATGTTGCGCTTCAGGATGGCGTCCACGTATTGCTTGCGCGTCAGGCCGAGCGCCATCGAAGCGGGCGCGGAGCCGGCGTTTTCGGCCCCGGCCACCGACGACGAACCGCCCGCGCCGGACTCGACTTCACCCGACGGGACCTCGATGACCACGTCGGACGGCACGGCGATCGCGAGGCGGATCGCGGTGTTCACGCCGAACGCCGACGCAAACGCGACCAGGCCGATCAGGAACACGAGCAGAATTGGCAACACACGCTTCATCGGTCTCGCAAGATGCAAATGCCGGGCCACCGCGAAAGCGTCGAGTCAACGTGAACGATAAACCGCCTGGGGACAACGTGTCAGAGGGACAAACGCCGCCCGCCGGAGCTTGACAACCTGTCATCGACGCGGCCGGGTTCGCCTGCCTGGACCGATTCGTCGCCCGGTGCGTGGATTCTGCGCTACGATGCGCGCGGAGGCGACGCATGCGCTGGTGGTTCATCCTGCTCGGTACCCTGTTGGCTTGTCGGAAGAATGACGCGGACGGCGACGGGTACGTGATCGAGGTCGACTGCAACGACTCGGATGAGAACGTCCACCCGAACGCCCCCGAGCTTTGCGACGGCGTTGATCAGGACTGCGACCAGATCGTCGACGAAGACGGCACCGGCGGCGACACCTGGTACGAAGACGACGACGGCGACGGCTACGGTGACGAAAACACCAAGGACGCCTGCGAGGCACCGGACGGGTACGTCGCCGACGGCGGCGATTGCGACGACTTCCTCGACACGATCAACCCCGGTCGCACCGAGACGTGCAACACGATCGACGACAACTGCGACGGCGTGGTTGACGAGCCCACCGCGTCCGACGCGGAGATCTGGTACGTGGACGCCGACGGCGACGGCTACGGTGCGGGTGACGCGATCACGGCGTGCGAGCTCGCGGGCGGCGTCCAGAACAAGGACGACTGCGACGACAAAGACGGCGACATCAACCCGGACGGCTTCGAGAAGTGCGACAGCATCGACAACGACTGCGATGGCAAGGCCGATCAGGAAGCCTCGGCGGACTACTACGAGGACGCCGACGCTGACACGTTCGGCGCGCCGGCGACCAAGCAGGCGCTTTGCGGAAAACACGATGGTTGGGTCACCGACGGCACGGACTGTGACGACGACAAGGACGCCGTCAACCCCGATGCCGACGAGGTCTGCAACGGCTTCGACGACGACTGCGACACGTTCGTCGACCCGTCCACCAGCCTTGACGCGAAGACGTGGTACCCCGACATTGACGGCGACGGTGTCGGCGCCGGCGTTTCGTTCATCGCTTGTGAAGGTCCAGACGCCAGCCTCGTCCCCGGTGACTGCAACGACAACGACGGCCACATCACCCCGGGCGAGCCGGACATCTGCTCCGAAGGGGTCGATCGCAACTGCGACGGCGAGTTCGACGGGTGCGACACCTGCCACCCGTACGAGCCCGTCTCCGACCTGGTCTGGGAGAAGGACTTCGACGTCGACTTCGGCGGTAGCAAGGGCACGGAAGTTCAAATGGGCGGCGGCCCCGACAAGACGTCGTCAGGCACGGACGCGTTCGCGATGGACAGCGTGCTCGATGCCGGCACCTACGCGTGGGACGGGACCAGCTTCACGAGCTGCAACGTCGGCGGCGAGCTGCTTCAGCTCGAGAGCTCCGGCACCTACACCAACCCGACGTTCGGCACTCTGGACGTCGTGGCCACGGACAACCCCGCGCGCGTGGTACTGCCCAAGTTCGATCAGGTCGGCACTGGCGCCACGTGGACGTTCGACTACGACCTCGAGGTCGACTCGGGCGGCAACGCCACCGCGATCCCGACCGCTGGCTCCTCCACCGAAGAGGACACCGAGTCGGTCACCGTGCCCGCCGGAACGTTCCTGGCCTGGAAGATCACGAGCACGTGGTCGCAGGACTTCACCGACGCGGGTGGCGACCTCCTCGAACGTGACAGCACGTTCTGGTACGTCGAAGGTCTCGGCCTGGTAAAGGAGTTGACGATCGACGCCGCCACTGGCGACCTCGTCATCGAGAAGGTCCTCACGGACTACTCGGGGCTCTGATCAGACGCCCATGGACGTGACCCTGTGGGTGGGCGTCCCCGTGCAAGCCGGGGACGTCTGGGACATCGTCGCTGAGGGGACGTCCGGCACCTGCGCGGTCGGTCCCTCGCGGCTGACGTGCCCCACCGAGGGGCTCGTCACGTTTCGGTGGGGCCCGAGCAGCGCCGACCCGGCCAACGACCGTCTGATCGTCGGGCAGTTCGCGCTCGCTCCGGGCGAGCACGGGCTCGCGTGGGCGCTCACGCAGCAGGAGCGCGCGGACCTCGAACGTTGGCGGACCGACGCGCTCGGCGCCGAAGACCCGATCGCCCGAAAAGACGCGGTGTACGCGTTGCGGCCGTGGACCTGGCAGGCGAACGGCCCGTTGCCGGCGACGTCCCCGCCGCCGATTCCCGCCGGGTTCCTCGCGGCCATGTCCCAAGACAAGGTCTGGACTGTCCGGCGCGCGCTCGTCGAGCTTTGCCGCGACCTGCGCGACCCTGACGGCGCACTCGAAGAGGAGCTGTTCGACACGCTCACAACCCTGGCGGGCGACGCCGACAAGCGCGTCGCGAAGGCGGCGGAGAAGGCGATCGCTGCTGCCGCGATCTCCGATCGGGTGCCCGCGGAGCAGGCCTGGGAGCGAGCGTTCAACGCCGTGTCCGACCCGGGCGCCTCCGGACGCTCGGCCGCGCTGACGCTCGCAAAGCTCGGCTCCGCGCTCCCCCCGGGCGGCGACATCGACCCCGAAGCCGCCGTGGCCCGCACCCTCGCGGCCCACCCCGAGCAGGCGTGGCGGGTGTGGGCGGGCTGGAAGGACAGCGTGCAGTACCAGGACGCATGGGTGCAGACGTTGCTCACCTCGACGATCAGCCTCAACCAGGGCCTCGTGAAGCACTGGGCGAAATTCGACGCCGACCATCTCGCGCAGGCGATTCGCAGCTGGGAGCCCGCCGCTCCACACTCGGAGCGATTCCGCGTCCTTGGGCTCTGGCTCGCTGACACCCCGAACGACGAGCTCCGCTCCGCGCTCGAGCTTCCGTGACGTGGCGACAAAGGTTGAGGTCGGGCTTGCCGAGCGGCTATCGTGACGTTGTCATGGAGCGGCGTCGATGTGTTGGATGACTCTCTCTCGGGTAGCGATCTTCGCGCTGTTGCCGTCGTGTGCGCAGGGTCTCGCGTCGGTCGACCCGCACGAGACGGACTCGCCCGGCGACGCTGACACCGACGCAGACGCAGACGCCGATTCGGACTCCGACGTCGACCTCGAACGCCTCACGATTCAGCGCCTGGAGCCCACGTACGGCAGCAACGCGGGCGGCTACGAGGCGACGATTCGCGGCGGGCCGTTCGACGCGTCTGCGAACGTGGCCTTCGTCGGCCCCGAGGCGTCGGCGAGCGCGGACATCGTGTCCGCCACTGCAGACGAGCTCGTCGTCCGCGTGCCGCAATCCATCGACGTCGGCCAGGTCGAGGTCCGCATCACGACGGACACCCACACCGGCAAGAAGCCCGACGCGTTTCGGTACTACGCCGACGGCGTTGGCAAGTACGGCGTCATCGGTGGCGTCGAGTGGTACCACGTGCTCGGCACCTACTGGTCGGATCCGCCGCCGCGCGACTCGGGCTTCGCCTACGTCTACTTCATCGAGCCGCAGACCGCGGGCTACGTCGAGCTGTACTTCCACCCAAACCGCGCCGGCGACGGCGGCTGCACCAACGAATACGGCGCCACCGCTGGATCGGTGGCGCTGTGGGACGGCATGGTCAAGCTCGACCCGCAGAACACCGAGTTGAAGCTCGCCTCGGCCGACCACCCGCCGATCGCCATGACGCCCGACGCGGTGAATCCCTGGTTCTACTCGACCGCGCTGATGCCCGCCGACTACGTCGATCTGTGGTCGTACAACCTGATGCCCGTCGACATCGGTGGGGATCTCCCACGCTTCTCGCTCGAAGGCATCGCCCGCACACCCGAGCCGATCAACGTCACCATGCCGGACCTCACCGGCGCTACGGCGCCCGCCGTGCGCAAGGCGATGCAGCTCGCGTGGGACCCACCGACGGGCTCCGATCCGAGCTACGTCGTCGCGATGCTGGACCGGCTGGACGTGGACACGGGCGAGATTGTCGAGTCCGTCACCTGCTACATCCGCGACGACGGGACGTTCACGGTGCCACAGGCGTCGTGGACGGCCTGGCCCGAAGGCGCCCAGATCTCGATCTACGTCGGTCGAGTCACCGAGTCTGCGGTATCCCTCCCCTACAACAACGCGAAGAACGGCGTCGTCGGGGCCTACTACGTACGCGGGGCCGGGTACGCCACGCCCTGAGGCCCGCGTCCTTGGCGTGCGCGTCGACGCGGTCGACGTCGCGGGTCTGCTGGACGACGTCGGTCGCGCGATCGACGCCCGCGGGCGGCTGACGATCGCCTACGCCAACGTACACGTGGTGAACGTCGCCCAGCACGACCCCGTCCTGCGGGACTTCCTCGAAGGCGCCGATCGTGTGTACGCCGACGGTTCCGGCGTGGTGCTCGGTGCGCGGATGCTCGGCGCGGACCTCGGCGCGCGCATGACCGGGGCCGACTGGATCTTGGACTTCGCGGCGCGGGCGGAACGCGAGGGCTGGCGGGTCGGCTGGATCGGCGGCGAGTATGGCGTCGCGGCGGACGCGGTGCGGACGCTGCAAGCTCGGCACCCGAGGCTCGTGGTTCCGTTCGTCCGCCATGGGCGTCCGCGCGGCGATGACGGCGAGAAGCAGTTGGACCACGAACTCGACGACGCTCATCTCGACGTCCTCCTCGTCGGCATGGGAACGCCGGTGCAGGAGCGGTGGGTCGCGCGGCGGCGCGCGCGGCTCGATGTGCCCGTCGTGTGGTGCGTCGGGGCGGTCGCGGACTTCGTGAGCGGTCGCACGTCGCGCGGGCCGGAGTGGTTGTTTCGCCGCCAGGAGTGGCTCGCGAGGCTGCTCGTAGAGCCGCGCCGGCTGTGGCGCCGCTATCTGATCGGCAATCCCCGATTCGTGTTGGCCGTTCTCCAGCAGCGGCGGCGTGGTTAGCTTCGGGATGTCTCCGGAGAGCCAATGTCCGACCGCGACCGCGCGCTGCAGCGCCTGAAGAACCCCGACGGCGCCGCCCTGCGGCGGCTCGCTCAGCTCGTCGTGGACGAGACGACCGCGACCCCGCTCCGAGCGATCGCGACGCCGCGGTTCATCGCGAGCCAGATCGCCACGTCGCTCGAAGCGGTCGCGCGCGGAGACACGGCGCGCTCGTGGGTGGATCGTCAGATCGCGCGCCAACGCGACGAATGGAAGGACGAGAAGCGCCCCGTCGGCACGTGGATGCCGAAGGAGGCCGACGAGCCCCTTCGAAAGCTGCTCGCGCGGCAATGGACGCCCGACAAGGACCTGACCATGCGCGTGCTCGACCAGCCCGCGCTGCGTCGACTGGTCGGGGAGGTCCTGGAAGACTCGCTGATCCGCTTTCAGAAGCGGATGAAGTCAATCGACAAGGCCGGCCTCGGCGCGTTCGGCGCCCGCGCCGCGAAGCGAAGCCGCGGCCTGTTCGGCGACATGGCGCGGCAGATCGCCCCCGAGCTGCATGGCGTCGCGCACAACCTCGGCGGCCTCGCGGAGAACCTCGTCGGCGCCGTCACCGAAGAGATCGAACAGGCGCTCGCAGACCGCATCAAGGAGTTCGTCGCCGGCGCCACGAGCGACGCCCTCGCCACCACCGCGAAGCACCTCGCCGACCCGAAGTACGCGCAAGGGTTCGGGGACCTGCGCGTGGCCGTGCTCGACGTGATCCTCGACACCCCGGTCGCGAAGCTCGCGGCAGAAGGTGACAAGCTCAAGCCCGAAGAGCTCGTCGACGTGGTCGTCGGCGCGTTGCGCGCGACGTTGGATGCGCCCGACTTCGTGCAAACCACCGAGGCTCGCGTCGCCAAGGTGCTCGAGCAGGCCGGCGACGGCACGCTCGGCGCCTGGCTCGACGACGTCGGGCTGCGCCAGGTGTGGAGCGAGACCACGACGGAGCTCGTCCACCAGCGGCTCGTCGCCGTCGTCACGACCCCGGGCTTCGACGCGTGGTGGTCCGAGCTGTTCGCGGACTGACCGGTCTCGGTTCTTTTTTCGCGGAGATCCATGGGATCGCCCGCGGCCGACGCTCCTCCAAATGAACCCGGAAACGAACCCGGGAGCGGAGGTCGCGATGTTCCTTTTGTCGATGATGATCGGCTGTGAAGGCCCGAATGTCGAAATCTATTCCTGCGAAGACACCGGGTATTGGGACAGCGGGACCGACGGCGTGCCACCTCTGGAAGAGCAAGACACCGATCACGTCGTCTACGAGGGACCTTACGTCGAGCTCCCCTCCGAGGCGCCGCTCACCTGCAACGTCGGCGAGCCCTCCACCTGCGCGGATCCCCTCCCCGACGGGTCGTGGGTGTCGATGTACGCCGAAACCCGCTACGCCTGCGACAGCAGCGCGTCGTACGGCGCTTCGCTCGGCGCGTTCCAGGTGAGCCACGTCGGTGATGAAGCCGCTCTCGTGCCGGCCATCCTCGTGGGAACATCGATCGCCGTCAGCGCCTCGGACTACGCGGAATGGAGCGGAGAGGCCGCCTGGGGCTCGACGCTGGACTTGACGGTGGGCGCCGACGGGGTCGCTGCGAGCGAGCTCGACCTCGCCGCCCTGTTGCACCAGCTCGGCGACCCGGACGTTCAACACTCGATCGACGGGGTGTCGATCGTCGCCGACAGCGACTGCCTTCGGATTGACCTCCAAGGACACATTTGCGACCAGTGCGGCGGCACCTGCGCGTTCACGACGTCGATCTGGTTGTCGTCGCTCGACGCGGTGTCGGGCTACGGTGTGGTCACAGGTCCGAGGTGAACTTGTTCGCCGCTTTCGCCATGCTCGCCGCGGCCCAGGCTGCGGCCATGCCGTCGACCGTCGACTTGACGGTTCGCGGTGCGAGCGCGCCGCAGCGGGAGGAGGTGGTGTCCGCGCTCGGCGTGCGCGGCGTCGAGGTCGATGACGACGCTCGGGCACACGCTGTTGTGGAGTGTACCGACGCGTGTCGGGTGCGGATCTCCGGATCCGGCGGGGCCGCGCGCTCCACCGTCTCCCTCGAACGCGTCGGGAACGAGCCGCTGGCGCGGGCAGTGGCGCTCGCCGTCGCCACCGCGCTGGAAGACGCCGCACGACCCGAATCCGGCACCCCGACGGTCGCGCTCGGAATCGAGACGAGCGCCGTCCCGCGCGTCGCCCTCGCAGCCGAGTTCCACGTGCCGTTCGGGCGGTTCGACTGGAGCGTTGGGCCGGTGCTTGCAGTCTCCCTCGCCCATTACCGCGGCGCCGCCACGCCGAGCTGCTGCGGCGGCGCCTGGGCGGGGTCGCTCCTCGCGGCGAACACCGGCTTCACGGCCCACATCGGGCGCCGCTGGCAGGTGGAGCCCGGCGCCAACATGCGCGTCGGCTACGCGACGCCGTTGTTGACCAGCGACACCGGCATCGTCGCCGCGACGTCGCGGTTTGGATTCGAGGTGACGCCGTCGGTCGCGGTGCGCACCCCGCGCGGACTCGCGGTGCGCGGGACCCTCATCATTCCCACCTACTCGGCGTACCTCGACCCGGTCTGGTACCGCGTAGCGCCAACCGTCGAGCTCGCGCTCGTGGCGGCTCTCCAATGAGCCTTGACGCGGCCCGTCGCGGCGATCGGGCCTCGCTCGACGCGCTGCTGCGCGAACATCTGCCCGCGATCCGGCGCACCATCGCGCGTTGCACGGGCGCGGGGCCCGAGGCCGACGACGCCGTCCAGCAAACGTTAATGGCGGTCGTGCGAGGGATCTCCAGCTTTCGAGGCGACGCCCCGATCGGCGCGTGGATCCACAAGATCGCGGTCCGGCAGGCGTGGGCGTCGGCGCGGACCCGAGCGAACGTCATCCCGTTCGTCGAGGAGGCCGATACCCGGCCGGCCTCCGGCGAGATGCGCGCCGAGGCCGCCCACGCCGTCGCCCACCTCAACCGGCTGTCTCCCGAGCGCCGCGTCGCGTTCGTCCTCCATGACGTGGAGGGGTTCTCGGCGCGCGAGATCGCAGAGACGCTCGATATCCCCGAAGGAACCGTGAATTCGCGCCTTCGCGAAGCCCGAATGCAGCTGCGTGAGGCGCTCGGCGCCCGCGCGAGGAAGGTCTCGTGAGCCACCCAAACACCGATGCGTTGTTCGACCACGTGCGCTCGGCGAACGCCGACGTCGCCGCGCACGCCGCGTCCTGCTCGGCTTGCAAGGCCGAGCTCGCCGAACTGAGCGCGCTCGTGCACGGGGCTCGCGCGATCGAACCCGAACCCGCCTCGACCTACGATGACGACGTCGCCATCGCGCTCGCCCTCGAGGAGGCGCCGGCCGAGCAACCCCGGGCGCGCTGGCCGTACGGGCTCGCCGTCGCAGCGGCCGCGCTCCTCGCGGTGGGAGCCTGGTTCGCGCAGGTCCAACCCAGCGTGCTCACGGTCCAGGCCGTGGACGCGACCACGGGGGCGCTCGTCGCCGAGGTGGCGCCGGGGTCGGTGGTGTCGTTCCAGGTGCCCGTACGTGTGGTGCTGGGCGAAGGCATTTCCGTCGAACTCGACGCGCTATCCACGTTCGCAGTGCTCGACATGAACGCTCCGGACGTGCTCGTCCGCCTCGACTCCGGCACGCTTCACTGGACGTTGTTGGGCCCGCCAAACCACTCGCTCACCGTCACGACGGCCGGGTCGCCCATCGTCGTTCACGACGGCACCGGGCAGGTGAGCGCGACAACGGCGTCGGAGGTCCCGCCAAAACCCACGCCAAGGCCTGCGCGACGGCGCGCGGCGGCTGCGAGCGACCTGCTCGTCCCGACGCCGGACGTGCAGATCGAGCCAATGCCGCTTGAGCCCAATGTCGCGGAGCCCCCCGAAGAGCCCGTGCCGGCCTCACCAGTGCCCGCCGCGCCCGGACCCGAAGCGCTGTACAAGGCCGCCGAGCTCGCGATGGCCGACGGCGACACCGCCAACGCGCTGGTGCTGCTGGACGAGCTCGCCGCGCGCTGGCCCGACCACCCGAGCGGGCACCTCGCGCTGTTCGACCGCGCGAGGCTGATCGAGCGCACGGACCCCACGCACGCCGCGGCCGCCTGGCGACGGTACCTCGACCTCGGACCGGGTGAGCCCCTCTACGACGTGGCGGAAGCGCGCCTTTGCCGGGTTGATCCGCCGACCTGCAGGTAGCTGCCAACCAGGGGTCAGGAATTGATGATTGCTGATTTACGGATGAGCTGAATCAGCAATCGTCAATTCCTGACCCCTAATTCGCGAGGAGCTCGGTGAGCCTTCGGATCCGCATCACATCAAGGTCCGCGCGCAGGTCCATCTTGTCGACCAGCACGGGGAACAGCCCCGCACCACGCGCTCCGACCACGTCGATGTAGAACAGGTCACCGACGAACGCGGTCAGAGCTGCGTCCACGGCCATGCGCGCGATCGCGATGTCGAACAGCCGACGATCGGGCTTCTCGACCCCCTCGATCCCCGAATCGACGATCGTGTCGAAGTACGCCGCGAGCCCCAGGCGTTCGAGCTTCTCGGGCATGCGTCCGTTCGCGTTGCTCACCACGCCGAGCCGAAGACCGCGCGCGCGCAGCGCTGCCAACGCGACCGGCACGTGTTGCGGTACGTAGTCCCACAGGTACCCTCGGCCGCGGATCTCATCGAGCACGGGC
>CANNIZ010000054.1 GCA_947505245.1 Pseudomonadota bacterium
CAAGCGAACGGGAAGGGCCTGCGGTATCTTCATGTCGCTGGTAGATCACGCCGCAGTTCCTCTCGTCAAGGCCCTTCTCGACTCGGATCGTTGAACGCCGTCATTGATCTGCCTGCGGACAACTTGTGGATTTTTTGTGGATCGCGCCCTCGCCACTCTGAACGTCATCCGGCTCGCGCTGCGGTTCGAGGAGGGGTGCGTCGGGGCGTCCACCCTGAACCAATCGCTCTTCGCGCGCGGTCCAACCGTGGCGGGCTGCCTCCCGCACGAGCTGCCAGGCAGCTTCTTTCTCGCGACCCGACCGCGCCGCCCAGGCCGCAGCCAGGTCGGGCTCGAGTTCGTCCCACTCGCGCTGCGGGTGCTCGACGCGCGAACCGTAGCCAAACGCCATCGCGCTCAACGCCGTAGCTGCGTCGAGCGGCACGGCGGGGTCAGGGCGCCACTCGCGCGCGATCGCTTCCTGGATCGTTGACCATTCGACGGGAGGGCCCAGCGGGGCTTCATCTTTCTGGCTCATGTGGCCTCCAGGGTGTTCGCGGTACACTCTGCGGAGATGCAGGTTCCGTGCCATCGAGGCGCGGTTCGCGTCGATTGAAGGCACTCGTCTGCCTGGTGTCAGCGGCCGACAAAGACGTCCGTCGGTTCAGGATGGCGGCGTCAGGCTCGCGAGCGCCTGGGGTGACGGAGGTCGTCGGCGGGACGTCCGTCAGGGCAACGGCCGAACGCCAGCAAATGACGGCACGGACCTTGCTCGTCCAGCGACCATGTTGTCCAATCAGCTTTTCGATCGCTACCGTCAGGAGCTCATGCTCCGGAACTACTCACCGCGCACGGCCAAATCGTACCTCGCGGCCCTGCGGGGCTACGTGCGCTTTCTCCACCCGACGCTACCTCGGGAGGCGGGTGCGGACGACGTCCGGGCGTACCTGCTGCACTCGATGTCGACGGGGCTCTCACGGGCCTACGTCGACCAGGTGATCAGCGCGCTGAGGTTCCTTTACACGGTGTTGTACCAGCGAGAGGACTTCGAGGTAGACGTCGTGCGTCCAAAGCGGGAGCACCACCTGCCTTACGTGCCGACGCGGGACGAGGTGATTCGGATGGCAGACGCGCTGACGAATCGAAAGCACCGCCTGGCCATCCTCATGATGTACGCGACGGGAATGCGGGTATCGGAATTGACTCGAGCGCGGGTGGGGGACGTGGAATTGGAGCGCCAGATATTCCGGGTGCGCGGAGGCAAGGGGCGTAAGGACCGCCTGACGGTCCTGCCAGCGATGCTGGAGGTCGAATTGCGGTGGCTGATGGGCGACCGGGCGACCGACGAGCCGTTGTTTCTTTCCACGACGGGGGAGCGTTGGACCACACGCAGCGTCCAGCGTGTGGTGGAGCGAGCGGCCTTGGCGGTCGGAATCGAGCGGAACATCACGCCGCACAGCCTGCGACACGCGTTCGCTACGCACCTGCTGGAGAGCGGCACCGACCTGCGCTTCATTCAGAACCTGCTCGGGCACGCGAAGATCGAGACGACGACGCGGTACACGCGGGTTCGCGACCCGGCCACCTTGCGAATCAAGAGCCCGCTGTGACGCGCACGCGGCGAGCGAATGGCGCCAGCGACGGGTAGAGTGGGTCCGGAGGCGAAGCGATGCACGCGATGTTGGCCCTTGCGTTTCTGGTGGGGTGTCCCGAGGACGACACCGACGCGAACGACACGGACACGGCGGACACCGACGTGACCGACGCGTGCTCGGACCCCGTCGCGCCGCCGGTGCAGCAGGCGGTAGCGGTGTTGAGCGGCGAGCTGACCTCGTTCAGCGGCTGCGGAGACGTGGTGTTTTACGCGATGGACGCGGACTCGCTGCTCCTGGTCGTCCACGTGAACAACGCGCTCGCAGACGCGGAAGCGGTGTGCCCGACGGGACCGGTGACGACGGTGTACGAACTGCCTGACGGCGCGATCACCGTTGGTCTTGATCAGGGCACGTTCTTGCACGGACCGTGCACCGGCGAGCAGCCCCCGGACGAGCCGGTGGTCGAGCAGCACTACGACGCGATCGGTGGCACGGCGACGTTGACGATCTGGCCGGCGGAATCAGGCGGCATGGCCGATCTCGACTTGGCGAATGTGGTCCTGCACCCCGCGACCGGCGACGATGTGACGGTCGCGAACGTGGGCTGGGTTGGAATTGGCGTAGGCTTCTACCCGCCGTAAGCCGCGAGGGTGCGCTACCGGACGAGGTCGACGGGGCCCTGGACAGCGTGCACGAAGTCGACGACGAGGGTTTGACCGTCGTCGACGGGCACGCGCCGGAGCTGATGGCGAGCGACGGTGACCTCGGTGAACAGGCCGGTGAAGTCGTAGTTTGCGTCCAGGGTGAGCTCGGACGGCGGCAGTCCAGCCGTCATCGCGGGCGTGAGTACGAGGCGACCTGCGGCGTCATCCCCTCGGGCGACGAGCCGCGCGACCTCGGCCCACCAGCCCGTCGAGGGATCCGTGACCGACGTGTCGTAGACGTGGACCTCGAGAGCGAGGAACGAGGGATCGTCCTGCGGCGCGCCGGGATCCCACGTGATCGTGAGGTCGGTGGACAGGTCGAACACCTCGGCGCCGCTCATCAAATCGGGCACGAGGCCGGTGAGCTGCTGCACGCCGGTGACGTCGCCGCGCACAGTGGCGTCGGACTCCAGGCGGCGCGTGCTGACCGTGTACGTTGCGCCGAACGGCACGTCGCCGCCGCCGGGCCAGCGGTCGATGTCGGGGAGGAATTGGCCAGAGTATTCGTCGTAGCCGAGCGTGACGCCCGACGCGTCGCCGATCACGGCGCCGGGTTCGGTAGCGATGACGGTAGCGCCGCCGAAGATCCCCTCGGTGACGTAGGTCCCGCCGTCCTCTTCGATCGAATACCAGAGGTCGAGCGAGGTCCACGCGGAAGGGTCGCCGTCGACCAGCAGCCGATCGCCGTCCGCTCCGACCACGTTTACGGTCTCGACGCACACCGCTTCGTCGTCGACGTATCCGGTCACGTAGGGCGCGGAGACGTCGGTGACGTCCGCCTCCCAGGAGTAGTACGTGTGCCGCAGCGCGCTGCGCTCGGCGATCCAGTCGAGGTCGCGCTGAAAGTCGCGCGGCGTCGTGAGCGCGACGCTGCCGTCGAATGGCAGGTACTTGGGGAACGCGCCGGGGGCGGGCGGCAGGGCGTCGCCGCGACCGTACACGCGCGCCTGGCCGACGGGCGGTAGGGCTGCGAGCGCACCAGCGAGCGACATCTCGCCGGCGTACCCGGGCTGGCCGCCGGAGCCCTCCCACGCCGCGGCGTCGACGAGGCCCATCTCCAGGCCGCACCACACGACCGCGCCGTAGTCGTCCACGGCGGGATCGTAGCCCCACGCCTCGATCGGGCAGTCGACCACGGTGACCGCGGCGCTCATGCCCTCATCGGCGACGAAGTCTCCGGTGTTGCGCACGTACGTGAACGCGTCGTCCAGCCGCCCGACGCCGCGATCAGAAGCGACGGCGACCTCGACAGGACCACCGCTCGCGACGAACGACGGGACGCGCACGTGGAGCTCGGAGTCGGTCGCGGACAACACGGTCGCGTTGCGGGTGCCGAACACGACGGTGGTGACGTCGGCGAGGCGCGAGCCGGCGATCACGACCTCGTCACCGCCGGCGACGCCCTCGACCGACGCGGGCGTGACGCCCGACACGATCGGCGCCGCGGCCGGATCGGGGAAGTAGTCCGGGAAGGCGCCACCGCCGCAGGCGACGAGGAAGTGGATCATGGCAGGCCCGGAGGCGCGTCCAAGCGCGTGACGATGGTGTCGCTCGTGCGCGTGCGCACGCCGTTCAAGGGCGCACGTTTGCCGTTGTAGGTGAGCGCGTCAGGCACGAACAGCGTGCCCTCCAGGCGACGGCCCACCGTCAGGACGGCGCCGTTCACGTTGTACGGTGGCACGGCGAGCAGCAGCAGCTCGAGGTGCTCGCGGGTGAGCGTGAACTCGCCGGTGTCCGGCACGGTGCAGGTGACCTCGCCGGCCGACAGCCAGCTGCTACCTTCGTCGGCGGTGCACCAGCGCGGCGAATCGGGATCCTCTGAGTCCTCGGCTTCGCAGTGAAAGCCGGGGTCGCAGGAGGTGCAGCCGTCGCACGGGGTCTCGAGCCCGGACGCGAGCAGACGAACCGAGACGGTGACCGCCTGCGCCGACGAAGAGGGTTCCCACGTGATCGTCGTGTCACCCGCCCACGGACCGGTGAACCGGACGTCGTCGACCACGTCCTCGCCGACATAGACGCCGTCGGTGTCGTAGCCGTGGTGCGGCGGGCGGACGACGTCGCCGTTCACGCGCAGGCCCGTGATCGGGTGGGGGAACGCGAGCGAGCCGGTGAACGGCGCGGGGATCGCGCCGATCGTCGCTTCGGGCGCCTGGATGGACCCCGGGAACGACACGCTCGCGGTGGCACCCGGCCAGAACGTGGCGGCGAGGTTCGCGTTGCCGGGCGCGATGTCCGCGATGGGAGCGCCGCCGTAGGCGACGTACCACGACTCGCCGGCGGGGCGCGGGTGCGCTGCAGGGTCGCGCAGCAGCCGCAGGACGTCGCCGTCGGGCCCGGTGATCGCGATGGCGTCACCGACGTCGACCTACTCCGACGACGGACCGGGCGTGAAGTCGACGTCGATCGACGTGACGCACTCGACCGCGTCCGACGCGTCGGGTCCGGGCGGGAACGCGTACGAGCCGCGCGCCCACGAGGTGTTCGCCGGGTAGCCGAACGCCGCGTACGGCAACACGAACGACAGCCCGTCTGAGCGCGGCGCGTCGCTGCCGCCGAACGCCGCGAGCCCGAGGTTCGTGCCCCACAGGTGGACGCGCGACACCTCGACGAGGCCGCCCAACACGGACGCCTCGGGCAGCACGTGGTCAAGCTGCGAGCCCGTGCCGTAGACATGGACATCGTAGCTGTCGGTCGGTCGGTAGCAGCCCGACAGGGCCATGACAGCGACGAGCGTCCACATCAGCTGGCCGTGCACTTTTCTTTGAGGTGCCCGTCGATGCCGTTCATGTCGCCTTCCCAGGTGCCGCTGCCGATGGCCTTCTGGAGCTCGAGGCGGATCCCCTTGCAGTGGTACACCTTCGGGTGATCGCCGGTCCCGATGGTGAGGTCCATGTCGGCGAGGTACAGCGCTGTGAGGGACTGCTTCCCGTCGATGAGGTTCCAGTTGTACACGGGGCCCGCGGGCGCCGACAGCTTCGAGAACGCGGCCGGCGGCGGGCCGTTGCTCTGACCGGCTTCGTCGCGCTCGATCTTCGCGGTCATGGCCGCGATCAAGGCCTCGGCGTCGCCGGCGTTCTGCAGGATCGCCTCCCCCTCGTTGTATTCGCCCTCGAGCTCGATCTGGTATTGTGCGGCCGTGGTGTGGCCCTGGAAGCCGCTCAGCGGCGTGGTGTTCATGCTCGTCATGAAGGCGTCGGCCTTGGTGGCGAATGCAGGCGCGGCGTTTGCCGCTGCGGGCGCTTCGAGCTTGAGCAGGGCCTGGCCGAGCGGAGCGCCGGTGACGAACCACAGGCGTTCTTCGGTGAGCTTGCCGTCGGCGTCGTAGATCATCTTCCCGGTGGCGACGAGCTTGTCGTAGTGGACGGCAAAGGCGACGTCTTCGGCGGTTGTCGCCTCGAACAGAGCGAGGTTGATGCCCGAATCGATCACCTTCGTCGTGACGGACGTCTGGGTGCCGAACGTCCCGTTGCCCGCGATCTCTCCGATGAATTGGTTCGGCCAGTTGGTGGTCTCGCCATATGCGGGTGCCGTGCCCTTCGGGTAGCTGTTTGCGACGACGATCAGGCCGTGCTGGAGCTTGCCCCAGTCGCTCGCCCACAGCGTGGCGAACGGCGTGGTCGAGGTAAACTTGATCGACACGTCGCCGAAGCGATCGATCGGAGCGCTCGTGACGGTCTTTCCGTCGATCATGAACGTGGTCGTGGCGCCCGCTTTTGCGACGTCGCTCCACGCGAGGGCCACTCCGAAAGCTAGAATAGTCGCACCAAATCGCTGCATCATGGCCGTGGCTCCCGAGTGTGGGCGGGACCCTACCACGCACGGAAAGCGGGCCGTTACCATCCCGTCCCCAGGCCCAGGTACACGCGCAGCGTGGGCGGTTCGACCTCGGTGGAGAGCTCGGACTTCGCGTCGCGGGCGACGGCGCTCTGGATCAGATCGGCGTTGACGTCGCCGTAGCCGGCGGTGGGCTGAAACCCGTACGCGACCTTCAGGAAGCTGTCCCAGTCCCAGTCGTCCCAGATCATCTGCCGCACGCGCAATTCGAGGCCGACGTCGTTGAGCACGTAGTTCTTGCGCCCGGCGACGCTATTTTTTGACGCGTAGTCGAGGAACGGGATCTCGCGGCGCACGGATCCGTCGGCGTCGGGGACGACGCTGTAGCCTTCGAGGTGCGACGGCCCTTCCACCCGGTAGCTCCACACGTTGCCCGCGGTGCCGAACGCCTGCAGGTAGACGGACTCGGTGTACACGGGCCCGGTCTTGAGGTTCAGGTCGCGCGCGAGCGGAATGCGGTACGACGCGTTCGCCATCAACATCGTCTCGCCGTACAACGACCAGCCCTCGAAGCCGGCGAACTGCACGTTGTTGCCGATCGTGCCGCTGCCCCAGTCGTAGGGGTGCTTTCCGCCCGCGATGAACTCGTCCCAGCCCATCACGTTCTTGTCGATGTAGCCCGCGGTGAAGTCGAGCTGCAGCGTGTGGCGACCGGCGATCGCGATGAACTCGGACCAGTCGACCTGCACGCGACTGAAGCCGTACTTGTCCATCCGCTGCCCGTCGTCGACCACGGCGCCGGCGAGGTCGTTGTCGAGCAGTCGGGTGAAGCGGCGGTCGAGCGCGACCGTGACGTGGCGACCGCCCTGCGGGTTGATCCACCCGTCCTGGTTGAACCCGCTCGTGTCCCACTCGGCCATCACGCCCACGCCCGCGTTCAACACGTACGGCGCCCAGTGCGCGCCGTCGCCGGTCTCGCGGAACGCGTAGCGATCGGCGTCGGCGCCGACCATCAGCCACAACGTGTCGTTCAGGTAGCGGCTCACGTACAGCCAGGCGTCGTCGCTCACCTGCTCGTACTTGAGGTCGACGGTGTAGGTGTCACCTGTCGTGGCGGGGAGGCCGTCGAGATCGTCCTGGTAGGAGTACGCGCTCTTGTACGCGTAGCGCGAGTATCCGACGTCGATCGTCGGCCAGAACATGTCGTTCGTGTAGTCGAGCGAGAGGTACGTGTCCTTGCCGACGGAGAAGTCAAAGCCGAGGTAGTGCTTCTCCGTGTAGTCGGCGAGGATTGCGCCCGCGCCAAGCTCGACGTTCTTGTCGGAGAGGCGCAGCGAGGGCCACGCGCTGAACGGCTGCAGCGTGTTCTTCGGCGAGGGTGCGACGCTCAACGCGCGCACCTCCGGCAGCACGGGGGCGACGTACGGAGGCGCGTCGCAGCCGGCGACGGGGCAGACGCCGACGTAGTCGACGACGACGTCCTTCAGCTCCTTCGCGTTGACGGCGAAATTGCGGAACCCGTGCCCGGTGACGCCGGTGTAGAACAGGTGCCCTTCAGCGCTGGGGACGGGCGCGTAGGCGCCGCCGAGCACGTTTGTTTGCTGGCGCACCTCCCGCGTCGCGAGGTCGAGCGTGTAGATGTCGAACTTGCCGTAGTCCGGCGCGTCGCCGGCGCGATCGCTCGCGAACCACACGCGGCCGTGCGCGTCGAAGATCGGGTCGAACTCGTCCGCTTCCGAGCGCGTGAGCGGCGTCCACGTCGCGGTCGCGACCTCGTACAGCCACAGGTCGGCGTCGTGGTCCTGGAACAGGCTCGTGAGCAGGAACCGGCCGTCGGGCGACCAGTCGATGCCGTTCATCTGCGTGCCGTCGCCCCAGTCGGACAGGCGCTTCGGGTCGCTGCCGTCGGCGCTGACGGTCCACAGGTCCTGCGTGCCGTCGCCGTAGCGGATGAAGGCGATCGACTTCCCGTCGGGCGAATACGCGCCCTCCGTCGCGCGCACGGTGTTCGGGAGATCGTCGCACGTGACGTGCAGATCGTCCTTCTTCTCCGTCCAGCTGCACACCTCGAGCACGGGCCAGTGGTTGCCGGGGTCGTGGTACAGGCCGAGGGCGGCGAGCGCGTCGGGGACGTGCCCCTCGGTGCCGGTGACGAGCAGCTTCGTCGAGTCGGGCGAGAAGTCGGGCCGCATCTCGGCGCCGTCCGGGTAGCCCTCGGGGTGCACGTCGTTCCACGCGGCGCGCGTGGAGTCGGGCTTCCACGGCCGGTACCCGGAGACAGGTCCCCACTCGCCGGGCTTGATCTTCTGCAGTAGCTGACCGCTCTCGAACCACGTGAAGAACTGCTCGTCCGGCGAGATCGCACCCGTCTGGTACCAGGCCTCGCCCTCCTGATCGAGCTCCTCCTTCTTCGCGTTCCACGACAGCTTGTCCCAGTCCGGCCCGCCTTTCTCGTAGGCGGGCTGCGTCATTGCGAGCTCGTGACCGGCGACGAGGCCGCCCGCTTCGGTGCGGTTGCGCTGCTTGAGGTAGTGCGCCGTGAGGTCGGCCTTCCACGCCTCGTGCAGCGTGTGCATGTCCTCGCCGGTGGCCTGCTTCACGACCGCGTCCCAGGACCAATGGAAGTGGTCGTGGCTGATCGTCGCCATCGCGGAGACCACGTCCCGATCGAAGCGATCCTTCAACCACAGGTTGAACGCGTAGCCGTTGTTGTACCCGCGCTCGCCCTCCATGCCTTCCGTGTGGACGCGGCTCGTCCACTCGGCCTCGCTAGGCAGGCGATCTTCGAGCACGGTCATGCGCAGGAACGCGTCGCGCGACGAGCCCCACTTGTTCTCGCCGGCCTGGTGGCTCCAGTACTCGGCGCCGCCTTCGGCCCACCAGAACGGCGTGTGCGCGCTCATCGTCAGGTCGGTGGCGACGTCGAAGTTCACCGACGGCTTCGGGTGCAGGCCCCAGCGCCGCAGCCACTCCTCGTCTTCGAGCAGGCCGCCCGCCTGGAAGCCCGTGAGGTCCTCGCTGTACGGCAGGTACGCCTTGAGCGAGATCACGTGCGAGAATTCGTGCGTGAACGTGTCCGACAGCGACTCGGCGCGGCCGCGCTCGCGGAAGATCGGCCCCCAGTTCATGCCGAACCCGATGAAGTCCATCTCGGCGATCGCGAAGCCGTCGCCCTGCCAGCCCTCGGTCTGGTCGTACAGCAGGATGTGGGTCTTCTCTGTCGGGAAGTAGTTGAACTGAGAGCAGACCTTCGCGTACTGCAATTCAGCGATTTGAGCGAGGCGCTCGGCGCTCTCCTCGGTGGTGAACCAGTGTTCGTCGGTGGGCGCGAGCGTGGACTCGGGCCAGTGAAAGTAGAAGTGCTCGGTCTCGAGCACGTGCCACTGCACGTTCGGCAGGTTGAAGTCGTAGCCGCCGCTCGCGTAGGCGGAGGACAGCGCGAGGAGCGTCACCATCGGACCGCTCCGGACGCGCCGAGCGTGAGGCCGGGCGCGGGCGAGAATTCCTCGAGGCCTAAGTGCGTGAAGAAGCGCCCATCAGCGCCGAGCATCGACGCGCTCGCGTCCGCCGACAACACGACGTGCTTCGACGGCGTCACCGTCACGTGGGCGGCGGCGTCCACGAACCAGCCCGAAGGATCGGTCTCGATCGTGCCCACGGTTCCATCGTCGTAGGTGTACGGCTCCTCGGAGCCGAGCCAGTACAGCTCGAGCTTCGTGACGCCCGGACCTGACACGCCGACGAGGTAGCTGCCGACGTAGCGGGCGGTGCCGCTGAGGCGCACAGAGACGTGGTCGTCGAGCTGCTCGGTGACCGCGAGATCCCCGCGAAATTCGTCGCCTGGCTTCAGCCAACCGTCGCCGAAGCCGCCGATCTCGACGACGTAGCCGACGACGCTCGCGAACTTGTGCGTGTACGCGACGCGCCCGTCGAACGCGAACGACTCGCCTGCGCGCACGCGACCGAGGGTGGCGACGCTCACGTTCGTGGTGCCGGTGCCGGTGAGGAAGCCCTCGGTGTGCGCGTCGCCGCCGCGCGTGTTCGCGGGCCACTCGAGGCCGCTCGGCGACTTGAGGTCGACGCCGAACGCGAGCGCGTGGGCGCGACCGACCCACGGCTGGAAGCGCACGCCGGAGTGGGCGTCACCGAGCGCGGTGGTGCGGATGTTCGCGCCGAGACCGTTGGTCAGGTGATGATCGACCCACGGGGCGCGCAGGTACAGCGTGGTGCGGTCCGACAGGCCCGTCTCCACGCCGATCGTGAACGTGGAGGTGCGGAACACCGCGTCGTCGTACGGTGCGGGGATACCGAACGCGCCGCGCACCTCGGTGGACGCGCGCGTGGCCGCCGTGAGGTCGAGAACCCACCGGCCGCGCGGGAGCACGAGCTCGGACGCGACGTCCGGACGCCAGTCGCCGCGCATGGTCTTGTCGCCGAACACGCCGGCGGACGCGGGATCGAGGAGCAGCAAGACGAGGGGGAGGGGCCACATTCGCCGGACGATACCACTGGACGGACGGGAGTCGGAGTCCCGGGTGGGGAGTAAGCTGGGGCTGAACGCAATCTCGATCGACCAAGGTCGGTTTCAATGCGATCTCGGGAGCGGGTGGTGGACGAGGGCTGGCGAAAACGGGCGTTCGTTGGAGGGGCCGTGCGTTGGCGCCCGTTCGGGATCGCGTTCAGCGGCGCCTTGTTCGCGTGTGATCGCGTTGAGGGGGCACCTCGGTCGGAGGCGTTCGCACCGACGGCGCCGACGACGGTGCCGTGGACCGATCATAGCGGTGTGGTCGATGTGGCCATCACCCGGGGAACGCGGACGGAGAGGTTCGCGCTGATGATCGACACGGGGGCCATGGGAACCTCGCTGTCTGAGGCAGCGTTCGATCGCGTGTTCGAGCCCAGCGCGGAGGTGAAAATGGGGCGCAGCATGTCAGCGTCGGCGTGGTTCCAGCACGACCTGGGGCGTGTGGAGAGGCTGCAGTTCGGCGACGTGGACCTCGCGAACGTCGTGATCGCTTCGTGCCCGACGTGCGGGCAGGATGGGGTCGACGGTCTGCTCGGGCAGAACGTGCTGCGCGAGGTGGACATGGCCTGGGACGCGGACGCGGCGACGGTGAGCCTGCATCGCGCGGCCACGACGCACGACGACGCGCGGAACGTGTCGCCCATGCTCTCAGCCCGGTTGGGGGCTGTGGATCGGACGGGCGTGCGGCCGGTCCGCGTGAAGAACTACTCCGATCTGGACGTGGTGGACGTGTTGTTGGACGTGCGGTGCGGGGTGGACGAGACCGAGCTCGGCCCGTTCGCGTTGCCCGCGGGGGAGCGCCAGCGCGTGGGCAGCCTTCCCGCCCGATGGGACTGTGACGCGTGGGAGTGGCACGTCGTGGGCGGGTCGTGGGACGAGTGATCGCGGATCGGGCGGTTCGGCAGAGGGTTGCCCCGAATTCTACTTCCCCGTCGTCTCGACGGGCTCGAGCTCGAGGGACTCGTCGGGCGGGTTGATCCAGGCGACGACGCGCAGCACGTAGCCCTTGAGCCCCTCCATCCACACGAAGACGACGGGCACGACGAGCAGCGTGAGCGCGGTGGACGACAACACGCCGCCGATGACCGCGATCGCCATCGGGGAGCGGAACTCGCTGCCGATGCCGGTGCCGAGCGCCGTTGGCAACATGCCGAACGCCATCGCGAGCGAGGTCATCAGGATGGGGCGCAGGCGGCGCGGGCCTGCGTGGCGCATGGCGTCGACGGGGTTGGCGCCTTCACGTTGGGCGACGAGGGCGCCGTCGACGAGGAGGATCGCGTTCTTCGTGACGAGGCCGATGAGCAGGATCAGTCCGATCATGCTGCCCATCGAGAACGCCTTGCCGGTGATGAACAGGCCGAGCACCGCGCCGACCATCGCGAGCGGCACGCTGACGAGCAGCGTGAACGGGTGCATCAGGCTCTCGAACTGCGACGCGAGGACCATGAAGATGCAGATCATCGCGATCAACACGGCGAGGCCCATCGCGGCGCTGGTCTCCTCCATGTCCTGGGCCTGGCCGAGCAGCTTGAAGAAGTAGCCTTCGGGGAGGGGCTGTTTCTCGATGTACGCGCGGAAGTCGCCGACCACGGCGCCGAGCGCGCCGCCGGGGGCCATCTGCACCCACACGCTGATGCTGCGCATCTTGTCGAGGTGCTGGATCTCGCTCGGTCCAGCCCCGAGCGAGACGTGGGCGACCTCGCCCAGCGACACGAGGCCGCGCGGCGACGGCAAGACGAGGGCCTCGATCGCTCGCTGGTCCTTCCAGAACCGGTCCTGGCTGCGCACGCGGATGTCGGCCTGGCGACCGCCGTCGCGCAGCGTGCCGATGATGTTTCCTTCGACGAGCATTCGCGCGGTGGAGCCGACGAGGCCGGCGGGGATGCCGCGATCAGCCGCGACCGGACGGTCGATCGCGATGTGGAGTTCGGGTCGACCGGGCTCGACGCCCAGCCGCACGTCAGCGGTGCCAGGCATCGCGGCGAGGTGCTTCTTCACGCGCTCCGCCTCCGTGCGGAGCGTGGCCATGTCTTCGCCCTGGATCACGATCATCAGCGGCGGCCAGTCGCCGAGACCCTCGATCATTCCGAGCTTTGCGATGTTCGCTTCGGACGATGGCGCCAGCGACAGGATGCGCCGCGTGGCGTCCGTGTAGAACGCGAGGTTCTCCTTTCGCTCGTTCTTGGGGGTGAGCTTCAACCGGAAACGCGCGCGGTTGTCCTGATCCTCGTGCCCCACGATCGTGTACACCCGCGTGACGCCGGGCATGCCGAGCAACATGCCCTCCATGCCGCGCGCCCACTTCTCGGTGATGTCGATCGACGTGCCGACGGGCAGGCGCATGTCGGCGAGGAACTCGCCGCGGTCTTCCTCGGGCACGAATTCCGTCGGGATCGTGGAGCCGAGGACGCCCGTGCAAACGAGCAACATCACCGCGCTCGCCGCGGTGGTCATGCGCCAGCTGAGCGCCAGGTCGAGCACGCGCCGGTAGGCGCGGTCGAGGCCCTCGAGGAATTTCTCGATCACGCCGGCGACGCCGGTGTGTTTGCCGTGGTGCGCGCGCGACAGTCGCGACGACAACATCGGGTCGAGCGTGAACGCGATGAACAAGGACAACATCACGGCGACCGCGATGGTGAGGCCGAACTGGTAGAAGAACTGCCCGACGATGCCGGACATGAACGCGACCGGCACGAACACGGCGACGAGCGACAACGTGGTCGCGAGCACGGCGAGGGCGATCTCGCGCGTGCCCTCCGCGGCGGCCTTCGCTGGCGAGTCCCCGAGCTCCAAGCGGCGGGTGATCGACTCGCGCACGACGACGGCGTCGTCGATCAGCAGGCCGATCGCGAGCGACAGGCCGAGCAGCGTCATGGTGTTGATCGAGAAGCCCAGCGCGCCCATCGCCGCGAACGTGCCGATGACCGAGGTGGGCAGCGCCAGCGCGGAGATGATCGTGCCGCGCACGTCGAGCAGGAAGAACAGGATCACGAACACGGCGGCGATCGCACCGAACCAGATCGCGATGCTCACCTCGTGCGCGTTCGCCTCGATGTCGATCGACGAGTTGCTGATCACCTCGTATTTTACGCCGTCGCCGAGCGTTGGGACGACCTCTTCGAGGGTCTTTTGAACGTCTTCGGCGACCTGCACGGTGTTCGCACCAGATCGCTTGATGATCTCGATCGCGACGGCCTCCTGGCGGTCTGTTCGAACGTACCGGGTGGGCCTGCTCCAGTCGTCCTTCACCGACGCGACCTCGTCGAGGCGCACGGTCTTGCCTTCGCGCGTCATGCCAACGACGGTGCCGGCGAGATCGGCGACGCTCGTGTAGGCGCCGTCGGTGCGCACGCCGATCGTGCGTCCGTAGGCGTCGAACTGGCCGACCGGGAGCGAGAGGTTCTCCCATCCGAGGCGCTGGGCGATGTCGTTCGCGGAAAGGTTCACGCTGCGGAGCGCGTCGAGATCGAGCTCGACGCGGATCTCGCGGTCTTGACCACCCTGCAGGTTCACGCCGCCGACGCCGGTGACCTGCTCGAGGAACGGCCGCAGACGCTCGTCGGCGAGCTCGCGCGCGGCGTTGGTGCCGCCGGGAGCGGACAACGTGACGACCATGATCGGCAGCGCGCCGAGGTCGATCTGCCGCACCACTGGCGCGTCCGATCCGGCGGGCAGCTTGTTCTGCACCAGGCCGACCTTGTCGCGCACGGCGAGGGCTGCGTCACCGACGTCGGCGCCCATCTCGAATTTCAGGACGACGACCGACACGTTGTCGCGCGAGAAGCTGCGCATCTCCTCGAGGCCAGCGGTGGTACCGACGGCGTCCTCGATCGGCGTGGTGACGTCGCGCTCGAGGTCCTCGGGGGACGCGCCGGGCCACACCGTCTGCACGATCATCATCGGGAATTCGACGGGCGGGAACTGATCGACCGGCAACGAGCGGTACGACAGCAGCCCGAACACGATCAGCGCGATGCTCATCATCAGCGTGAACACGGGTCGCGCGATGGCGATGTCGGAGATCCACATCGGCGATTACTCCGCGTACCCGTGGGGGGGATCGACAACGACGACGTCGCCGTCTTTCAGCTCGCCGGCGACGATCACGCGACCGTCCTTCTCCGACAACATCGTGACCGGCACGACGCGCGGGGGCGTGCCGGCGACGATCACGCCGAACTCGGGCCGCGACACGAGCGCGCCCTTCGGGACGTCCCACCCGTCCAGATCGACGTCGGAGGTGATGGCCGCGCGTACGAACCCGTGCGCCAGCAGGGTGGCCGGCGGCGCGTCGACGCGCAATTCGACCGGCAGGCGTCGCGTCGCAGGGTCGAGCGACGGGACGACGCGCTCGACGACGGCGGGAACCCCTTCGATCGTGGCCGTGGACGTTCGGCTCATCCACGTCACCGTCTCCGGAACAGACGCCTTCAGGCGCAGCGCGGACAGGTCTTCGATCACGAACAACACAGTGCCGGGGCCGACGAGGATGCCGGCGTTGTCGGGCCCGTTGGTGACCACGCCGGAGATCGGCGCGCGCAGCGTGTGGTAGCGCACGTTCGTCTCGGCCATGCGCACGGCCGCCTCGGCCTGCTCGAGCTGCGCGCGGGTGGCGGTGAGGCCCATCTCGGCCTTGGCGCGGTCCTGCCCCGACAGCGCGTCGCCGAGCTTCTCGAGGCGCGCCCAGGTGGCCGCGACCTCGTCCGCCTGTGCCTGCGCGGCGGTGCGGCCGGCCTTCGCCTGCGCGAGCTGGCCCTGCGCGATCGCGTCGTCGAGCGTGGCGATCGCGTCGCCTTCGTTCACGAGGTCGCCGCGGCTGACGAGGAGCTTCTCGACCCGCCCGCCAACGGTGAACCCGAGCTGCACCGCCGCGACGGGCTCGAGGCTGCCCGACACGTCGGCGGTGGGCCGGTACAGGCCGTGTTTCACGGGTTCGGTGCGCAGGTTCACCGGCGCCGCAGCGGCTTCAGCTTTGGTCTTTGCCTCGGCGGCGGACTGGCTGCCGTTGCAGGAGGCGAGGACGCCTGCGAGCGCGAGCAAGCCGAAGGCGCGCAGCGAGGCTGAGCCGAGCGTAGGCACGGGGTGTTGCATCTAGGTCTCCCTGGCGACGGGGATCCCGGGCATGCAGCCCAGCCCCTCGCTGGTGAATCGGTCGATCTGGGTAGTCCAATGGTCGAAATCAGGCGGTTCGGCGAGGCGGGTCATGCGCCGCGCGAGCTGCAACCACGCGCCGATCATCAATTCGGCGCAGATCTCGGGGTCGAGGTCGGGCCGCAAGAAACCGGCTCTCACGACCTCGTCGAGGCGCTCGACGAGCGTCGCGCGCGAAAGCTCGATGAAGCGATCGGCGACGAGGCGACGCTCCCCCGAAGCGTCCATCACGCACGCGAACACGTCGCGGTGGTCCCACAACACCTCGAGCGCCTTGCGGTTGTATTCGTGGTCGAGCGCGGTGAACGCGGTGAGACGCTCCGAGCCGCTGCGAAAGTCGCCCTCGACGCACCGACCGACGCGTTGCACGAGGCCCTGGAACGCCGAATGGCGCTCGTTGTTCGACAGGCTCACGGCCTCGAACAGTTCGGCCATCAGCCGCTCGAAGACCTTCTCTTTGCTCTCGAAGTAAAGGTAGAACGCGGCCTTCGAGAAGCCGGCCTCGGCCGCGATGTCCTGGATCCGCGCGTGATCGAAGCCATCGCGCGCGAACACGTGCCGCGCTGCGTCGAGCAGGCGTCTTGCGGCGTCAGGGTTCGCAGGGCGAGCCATCCAGGCCACTCCAGGGGAGGTTGCCCTTTGGTAACCCGCGGGTCAGGAATGTGCTAACCCGCGGGTCAGGATTGCGTTCCTGGTTACCCTCCGCGGGGGAGCGCCTTCACATGAGCAACCGTTGGATCGTCCTGGACACCAAGCCCACGTCCGAAGGTCTGCTCGAGCTGCGGCAGCGCGGCGCGGGAGAGTTCCTCCTCACCATCGCCGGCCGCGTGCTGATGAACAGCACCTCCCAACGCTCCGAGCAGGCCCTCGCGACGCTCGGGTGCGCGCGCCTCGGCGATCGTCCCTCACCGAGCGTCCTCGTCGGCGGCCTCGGGATGGGTCTGACGCTGCGCGCCGCTCTGGACGCGCTCCCGAGCACAGCGCGCGTCGTCGTCGCCGAGCTCGAACCGCCGATCGTCGCGTGGTGCCGCGGTCCCCTCGCCCCGCTCACCGGAGCCGCCGTCGCCGATCCCCGCGTCACCGTCGTGGTCGGAGACGTCGCGAAGGTGATCGCGTCGGCCGCAAAGAAGTCGTACGACGCGATCCTGCTCGACCTGTACGAGGGGCCCCACGCGGCCACGCAGACGCACCGCGACCCGTTCTACGGCTCCGAGGCTCTGACGCGCACGCGCGCCGCCCTGGCCGACGGCGGCGTGTTGGCCGTGTGGTCCGAGGATCCCGACCCGTCGTTCCCGGTGCGCTTTCGCAAGGCCGGCTTCGACGTCACGATTCACCGCCCCGGAACCGGCCGCGCGCACGTGGTGTACGTCGGCGTGCGGACGTAGCGTACGATGGGAGCCGAGGTTGCCGTGTACCAACCCCCTACGCCCGCCCAGATCGACCACTACCGCGCCCATGGCTGGCTCGCCGTCGAGGACACGCTCGCGCCCGACGACCTCGCCAGGCTTCAGAAGCTCGTGGTGGCCTTCACCCAGGACCCCGTGGCCGCGCGCGCCGCGTCCCCCTACGGCGAGCCCATCCTCCAGGGCATGCTCGAGCTCGTGTGGCTCGATTGGCGCTCTGCCGCGTGGCACCGCTGGACCCACGAGTTCGCTCAGGCGCTCCACGGCGCCGCGCTCGACTTCTGGTACAACCAGCTGCTGCTCAAGCCGCCCCGCGGCGGGCTCGCCGCGACCTGGCACCAGGACGAGGCCTTCTTCGCCGGCGCCGGCCCCGACCTGCTCGTGTCCGCCTGGCTCACGCTCGATGACGTCGACGCCGACGGCGGGTGTATGCACTTCGAGGACGCAGGGCACCGCGAAGGGATTCGCCGCGTGTTCGGCGTCGACGGGTCCCCCGCCGAAGCCGAGGCCGCCGTCGATCCGCGCCGCATCGTCGCGGTCCCGATGCGCGCCGGCGGCATGACGTTTCACAGCGGCAAGACGCCGCACATGACGTTGACCAACCGCACCGATCGCTGGCGAAACGTCGTGATCCAGCGCTTCACCGTCCATGGCGTCCCGCTGCCCACCGGCCACTGACGCTCAGCGCGGGCCCACCACCGCGACGGTGCCGCTGACCACCACGACCCCGTCAGCGCCGGTCACCCCGGTAACGTCCGTGGACACGCGCACGCCGTCCGCCACGACGTGGGAGCGCCGTGGGCAGCCCGCGACGAGCGCGTCGCCGATGCCGGTCAGGATCGCGCCCTCTGCCAACACCGCGAGGGGGTCCGCGAGCTCGGCGCCCTCCGACGTGGAGCCTTCGGTCACCTTGTCCGCCGCGAGGTGAACGCCGTGTTCGGTGAGCGACAGCGTCCCGTGTGCGTCGTAGTCCCGCCACCACCCGCTGCCGACCGGCCGCCACAGCCGAAGCCCAAGATCGAATTCGCTGCCGGTGACGGTGAGCCGCGTGGGCTCGGCCACGACGTCGTGCGTGAGCGGGGCTGCGCGGAACGCCTCGGCGCGCGCGAGGTCGAGCACCGATCCCTCGTCCGCGTACAGCGCGAACCCCTTCACAAGCGCGCGATCACGGACCGACAACACGCCCGGCGTCGGGCTGCTCGACAACATCTCGAACTGCAGCCCGCCGTTGTCCAACGCCACCACCCGCAGCGCGCGCAGCGGAAGCCCCTGCGAGCCCACCGTCCCGAGCTCGATCGGCGAGATCCCCGCGAGCACCTTCTTGTGCCAGTCCGCGCCCAGCGCCGACGTGAGCAGGTCGTCGACGCGCGCTTCCGCGCCCTCGACGGTCACCTCGAGCGTGTCGATCGAGCGCGGCGCGACGGTGACGGTGAACGCCCCGTCCTGGAGCACCGTCGTCACCTCGAGCGACAGCTTCGCGTACACGCGCAGGTCCACCGCGCCGCGCTGACCGAGCGCCGTCCACTTCGCCGGGCCCACGAGCGTGGTGTCCACCGACAGGCAGGCGGGACACCCCCGCACCGGACCGACCTCGACGCGTCGCGCTCCGAGATCCGGCGTCACCGTCACGGGCAGGCCCATGGCGGAGATCTCGACCCGCTGGTGCAGCGTCTCGTTCGCAGCGAGGCCCTCCTTCGCGAGCTTCTGCACGACGGGCTCGGCGAGGTGCAGCACGAGATCCGGACGCCAGTTCGCCGGCACCGCGCCGGGCGTCGCGAGCGCGTCGTCGCGCGCAGCCTCGTACAGCGGCACCACCGACGGACCACACCCGAACAGCGCGAGCGCGAGCGTCACGTCGCCCCGTACGCGATCACCGGCGATTTCGCCGCAGCAGGAACAGCACGGCGAGCGCCCCGAGGAAGCCCGTGCCCGTGCCCTGCGACGCGCAGCCGCAGCCTTCGACAGCGACGCGCGGCTGCTCGGTGACGAGACCGTCGTCAGGCTTCACCGCGCCGCCGTGCAGCGGGATCTCGAGCACCGGGTTGCGCGGGTCGTTCGACTCGATCACGAGCATCGCGGTGTGGTCACCTTCGTCCGTCGGCGTGTACGTGATCACGACGCCGTCTTCGACGTCAGGGGCCGCCGAGAACGTGGTGGGAAACACGGTGAACGCCGCGTCGCCTTCGATGCGCGCGGTGCCTTCGAGATCGAGGCGACCCACGTTGAGCAGCGGCACCTGCAGGTTGCGAACGATCTCGAGGTCCTGCTCGCCGAAGTCGTGGTTCGCGAACGGCACCTCGAGCGCCGGCAGCGGGTGCTGGTAGGCGACCTCGATCGCGTCGTCCTCGTCGTAGCTCACGATCGGCACGGGAAGGTCGAACGATACGAGCTGGAAGCTCCCCACCGGCGTCGACACCGACGCGGCCGGGCGGAACACGACGGACAGCGCGGACGTGAGGTGCCCGTTCCAGGTGGAGATGAGGTCGAGCACACCCGGATCGTCCGCCGGGATCGCGAACGGGACCGCCTGTTCGTCGTGGTCGATCGTGGCGAGGATGTCGTCCGGCTCATCCGCTGAGGCCGTCTCCACGTTCACGCCCGACATGGTCGCGCTCGCGCGGGGGAACGCGTCCAGCGTCAATGACAGCGAAACGCCCGTGAAGATCGCGATGTCGTACTGGATCTGGTCGATGCCGAGGCCGTCGCTCGAAAGCTCGACGCTCGGCACCGCACCACCTGCGAGGAGCACCGGCTCGAACGTCGCGTCGTCCAACAGGTAGAGGCCGTCGCTCCACACGAGGTCCTGCCACTGGTAGCCGAACACGTCGATGTAGATCCACGCCTCGAGGCGCAGGTCCGTCAGGAACGTCACCCAGCCGCCGCCCGCGACGCCATCCACGGTCTGCGTGAGCGCTGGCGGCCACGTGAGGTCGCTCGTCGCGTCCATCTCGAAGTCGAGCCCGCCGCCCGACACGAGCCGGAACTCGAACATCACCGGGCTGCCGCTCGGCAGCTGACCGGTGCTGAACTCGGCCGCGTCGAACACGTCGACCGAGTCGGTGAACACGAGCTCCTGCGGCTCAGATGCGTAAGGACCCGCCACCGATCACCCCCCTTGCCACAACATCCTACCCGCACCTTCGGTGGGATCGTGTGGATCCAGATAAACATACGCCATGCCGCCCGGCGTGATGTCGAACGCCACGACGTCGGTGGTGAGCTGCAACGCGAGGCGCATCGGGCCCTGGCCGCTCGGTCCCTGCGGGGTGTCGTCCCCGTGGAGCCACACCGCGCCGCCGCCCGACTTGTCGTGTTTGAGCGCGTTCAGCACGTCCTTCATCGGACGGCCCTCTTCTTTGACCTTCAGCATCAGCTGCAGCTCGTCGATCGGCGCATCCACCGCGAGCTGGGTGCGCCGGTACACTCGCACGGTCGGCGGCCCGTCGTAGAGGTTCTCGTCCCGCGTGCGCTGGAGCACGACGCGGTTCGCTCCCTTCCACGGATCCCAGTCTTCACACCGGCCGCCGGTGGCGTGGCAGATGAACAGCGAGATGCGCGCGAAGCCCTGGAGGTCGATCCAGGGACCGCCGTCGATCTGCGCCATGTGGCACATCGGTGAGCCGCACACCGCGCAGCGCGGCCAGTCGTGCGCGCGAATGCCGCGCGGGTGACCGCCGTAGCTTCCGATGGACGGTTCTCCGCTTTGCGCCTTACGGATCCGGAAGGAGTGCCAGGCGGTAATTTGGGGCTCGGGTTCGCTCATCGACGGCATCATGCCACAGGGGCCCGCGCTCGCGTTACGCCGAAGAAATGTCCGTGTCCTTACGCGCCTTGGCCCCCGTGAAGCACACCTGTACCGGATGCGGCGGAAGCTGCATGGGCGTTCGCGCGAGGCTCGTCTCGCAGGAGGAGCGCGCGCGCATCGTCCACCTTGCGGCGGAGCTCGGCGTCGCCGACCCGATCGTCGGCGAGGCGCTGCGCCAGGTCGACGGCCAGTGCGTGTTCCTCGGCGAAGACCACCGCTGCGCCATCCACGCGAAGTACGGCTCCGCGAGCAAGCCTCTGGTGTGTCGGCAGTACCCGGTCGTCGCGGTCGACACTGGCACCGAGCGGCGTATCGGCATCGATCCCGGCTGCTACACGTCGTACCGCACCGCCACCACGGGCGACGACGTGCAGGGCGAGGGCCTCGGCGTCATGAACGTCAAGCTCGACCCGGCCGCGGAGTCCCAGGAATACGCGCTCCTCGGACTGTTGCGCAACGCGCCGAACACACGCGCCGCGCTCGGCAACCTCGCCGCGCCCGGAATCGAGGCCCGCGGGCTCGCCCGCCTCCGACACGCCGACATCGGCGCGCTGATCGCCCGACCCGAGACCGGCGCCGCCTCCCGGCAGGCCCTGACCCCGCTCGCGACCTGGCTCGCCGACGCGTCAAACGCGCCTGGAACGGCGCTCTCGCCCGAAGCCGACGCGTGGACGCGCGAGGTCGCGCGACGGATGGTGTTCCTCCGCTTGCAGCCCGCGGTGCCTCCCGTCGCCGTCGCGGCGCTCGTCCTGCTCGGCGGCACCGCGTTGGGGTGGGTGGATCCCAGCGTCGATCGCGTCGCACCCGGGCTCGCCGCGTGGTGCCGCGCCCTCCGCGCGCCGCTGTTCGTCCGGGCGCTCGTCCCCGATGGCGGGTCGCTGCGCGCGCTAATTTCGGGGTCAGGAATTGACGATTGCTGATTTAGGGAGCGCTCGGGACGAGGTCCTCGGCACTCCTGGCACCGGGCCAGGGTCAAACGTACACGTCCGGTAAATGTGCAATCATCAATTCCTGACCCCTCCCCCCGGGCCGCGACATTCCGATCGCACCTCCGGTAAAGATCCCGTCAAGACGCCCCTGGTCACCGGGCACGCCGCTTGCTACACGTCCGTTCCTGAATCGAGGGAGTCGAGATGAACCGGTGCCTCCTGATGACCATCGCGCTCGCGGCCGGCTGCTCTGAGTACGAGTTCAACGGCGACGTCACCCCCGGCGACACCACGGACGATCCCACCACCGCATGCGGCACGCTCGACATGGGCCCCGGCGACGTCCAGCCCGACGAGTCCTGCCTCGTCGAGCCCCAGGTCGGCACGTTCACGCCCATCATCAAGGCGCGCAACACGGCGATCGGTGACGCGTACACCACGCCCGTCGTGGGCCAGCTCACCGACGACAACGGCGACGGGCTCGTCAACGGCTCCGACATGCCCGACATCGTCGTCGCTGGCGTCAGCGGCGGGCTGTTCGTCTTGTCGCACGACCTCGCCACCATCGAGTGGACCGGCAACGCGATGGGCGGCGAGCCCGCCACGCCCGCGATCGGCGACGTGAACGGCGACGGTCGGCCCGACGTCGTCGCGGCCGGTTCGAGCGGCGTCGCCGCCTATGACGGCCGCACCGGCGCGGTGTTGTGGTCGCTCGCCTCCATTCCCGGCGCCACCAAGCTGCCGATCTGCGGCGGCGTCGGCCTGTACGACCTCGACCTGAACGGCACGACCGAGGTCGTCATCGGGCACAGCATCCTCAACGGCATCGACGGCAGCCTGCGCGGCGCCGGGCTCGGCGGCGAAGGCACCGGCCACCCGTGGGCGGCCACGTTCGGCGCAGCCGCCGACATCGACGGCAACGGCGACCTCGAGGTCGTCACCGGCAACGCGGTCTACAACGACGACGGCTCCGCGCTGTGGAGCAACGGGCAGTCCGACGGCTTCGTCGCGGTCGCTGACTTCGACGGCGACGATGGCGGCGAGACCGTGGTCACCTCGTACGCCTCGAATACGGCCCAGTCGACCGTGCGCCTGCAGGACGACGACGGCTCCGTCATCTGGGAGAAGCTGTTTGCCTCCGCCACGATCGGGCCGCCCACGATCGCGGACTTCGACGGCGACGGCCAGCCGGAGATCGGCGTCGCCGGCAACAACGTGTACGTCGTGTTCGAGACGAACGGCTCCACGAAGTGGACCAACACCGTCACGGACTTCTCGAGCGGCTTCACGGGCTCGTCCGTGTTCGACTTCGAAGGCGACGGGGCCGCCGAGGTCGTGTACGCCGACGAGAACGACGTGTGGGTGTTCGACGGCAAGACCGGCGCCGTGAAGATGATGGAGACGAACCACTCGTCGGCTACCTGCTCGGAGTACCCCTCGATCGCGGACGTCGACAAAGACGGCCACGCCGAGATCATCTTCACGTCGAGCACCTACTCGGGCCCCGAGTCGGGCGTGACGATCGTGGGCGACGCGGCCAACTCGTGGATGGCCGGACGCCCGGTCTGGAACCAGCACACCTACGCGATCACCAACGTCAACGTCGACTCGTCGATGCCGAACGAGTCGTCGCCGAACTGGCCGAACTTCAACAACTGGCGTTCGGGCGACGTTTCGCCGCTGGAAGGCAACCAGTCCGCTGACGCCATCCCGCTCGAAGGCGACATCTGCGCCGAGTGCGACGGTGACAACGTCAACATCGTCGTGCGCGTCGGAAACGGCGGCATGGACGTGCTGCCGCTCGGCACCCCGGTGTCGCTGTATGCGATGCAGGGCGGCGTACCCATTCTCGTCGCGACCGAGACCACAGACGCGGCCCTCGCGCCAGGCGAGACGACGTTCGGCATGCGGTTCGACGTGCCGGTCACCTCCCTCGTCGACGACGCCGTCCGCGTCATCGTGGACGACAACGGGTCCGGCTCCGGGCTCGTCGCCGAGTGCCACGAAGAGAACAACGTCCTCGATCTTACCGGGCTGTGCGGCCGCTGACAGCGGCGTACGCACGCAGAGTACGGGTGACATCCCCCCTTTCTGGTGCAAAGATGCGCCGGAGAGGGGTTCATGCTCAGTCAGCTCGCGTTGCTCGCACTCGCGCCCGCCGCCCACGCGCAGGCCCTGACCACGCCTACGGTCATCGACTATTCGGACAACTTCGACGCATACACGAACACCACGGCGTTCTCGGGCACGGGCGGGTGGATCAGCCAGTACGGCGCGGACCGCTGGGCAAAGGCCACCCTGCCGATCCTCGGCGGTATCCTACGCTCCACCACGGACACGCGGTCAAATGGCGCCGGCTGGGGAATCAACGGTCCGCAGGACAACGCGCTCGTCCAGACCGGCAACACGTGCGGCCCCCCCGCGCTACGCACGCGGCCGTGTGCGTGGGCCACCCACCAGATCGACGCCGACTTTGCCTCCATCGACAACGACGGCATCGGCGCGGTGTTCGGGTGGATAGACAACCGCAATTTCTGGCTGTTCGTGATGACGCGCGACCGCCTGCCGAACACGAACGGCAGCGATCAGAACGCCGGTAGCAACGTCTCGCGTCTGATCCACGTCGTCAACGGCGCGGGCGTGGAGACGTTCAACGCGAACCCGGCCTTCGCCTACAACCAGTTCCCAGCGGTCGGCCACCTGACGGTGCTCGTCGAGGGCACCAACCTCCAGGTTTGGGTGGACCGCGACCTGATCGCGGCTGGCGGCAACACGCGCGTGTTCAACGTCACGCCCATCACCGGACTGCCCACCGGCAGCATGGGGGTGTACTCGTACGAGGACGGCAGCAACGGAGGGGCCACGTTCGACAACGTCTTCGTGCGCATCCCCGACACCGACAAAGACACCGTCGCCGACGTGTACGACAACTGCCCTTCCACGGCCAACACCAACCAGGCCAACCTCGACGGCGACGCGCTGGGTGACGTGTGTGACGCCGATCAAGACGGCGACGGCGTGAACGGCGCCAGCGGTGACTGCGACGACCGCGACAAGAACCGGTTCCCCGGCAACACCGAGACCTGCGACGGCATCGACCAGAATTGCAACGGCATCGTGGACGACGGCGCCGCCGGCTCCATCTGGTACGCCGACACCGACAGCGACAAGTACGGCGACCCCGCGTCGAGCAAGTCCACCTGCGTGCAGCCCGCGGGCTACGTCGCGAACAACACCGACTGCAACGACAAAGACGCGACCATCACCGACGGCATCAACTGGTACCCGGACACCGACAACGACACCTACGGCAGCAAGACCGCGCCCACCCGAACGTGCTCCCAACCGCCCGGCATGGTCGCCGACAACACCGACTGCAACGACGCGCTCGACACGGCTCACCCCGGCGGCACCGAGGTGTGCGACCTCGTGGACAACGACTGCAACACGCTCGTAGACGATGCCGCGATCGACGCGAAGACCTGGTACGCGGACGCGGACGCCGACAAGTTCGGCAACGCAGCGTCGTCGCAGAAGTCCTGCGCCCAGCCCGCGGGGACGTCCGCCAACAGCACCGACTGCAAGGACACCGACGCCACCGCGTACCCGGGCGCACCCGAGACGTGCGACGGCGTCGACGACAACTGCAACGGTGCGATCGACGACGGAGCCATCGACGCGAAGGCCTGGTACACCGACGCGGACGGCGACGCCCACGGCGACAAGACCTCGAGCACCGTCGCCTGCGCGGCGCCTGCGGGAACGGTCGCGCTCGGCGACGACTGCCTGGACACCGACAAGACCGCGTACCCCGGCGCGCCCGAGACGTGTGACGGCGTCGACGACGACTGCGACGGCACCATCGACAACAACGCGACGGACGCGAAGAGCTGGTACGCCGACGCCGACGCCGACACCTACGGAGACGGCTCGAAGGCGCAGAAGTCCTGCCTGCAGCCCCTCGGAACCGCCGATGACGCGCTCGACTGCGACGACACGCGCGACACCGTGAACCCCGCGGCCATCGAGAAGTGCAACGGCCTCGACGACAACTGCGATGGGACGATCGACAACGGCGCCACGGACGTGCAGACCTGGTACCTCGACGCGGACCATGACGGCTTCGGCGACGGAGGCACCTCCACCAAGACGTGCACACCGCCCGCCGGCTACGTGGCCGACAAGACCGACTGCAACGACCAGGACGCCGCCGTCACCGGGCCGACCACGTGGTTCGTCGACGCTGACAAAGACGGCCTCGGCGACGACAACGTCACCCAGCAGTCGTGCAGCGTCGTGCCCGGCCTCACCGCCACCGGCGGCGACTGCGACGACAACGACGCGAACGTGGGGGGTCCCCTCACCTGGTACGCAGACGCGGACGTCGACGGTCACGGCACCGCCCTGTCCACGACCGCGGCGTGCGCGCAGCCCGCTGGCTACACCACCTCGCAGGACGACTGCAACGACGCGAACAGCAAGATCTCGCCCGACGCGTTCGAGCTTTGCGCGACCGCCGGCGTCGACGACAACTGCGACGGCACGGCCGACGAGGCGAGTGCGGTGGACGTACCTACCTGGTACACCGACGCCGACGCCGACGCGTTCGGCACCGACGTAGCGCCCACCGCGCAGTGCGTTCAGCCCGGCGGCACGTCGGGCTTCGGCGGCGACTGCAACGACGCCGACGCGACCTACCACCCCGGCGCGCCCGAGTCGTGTACGGACGCGGTCGACCTGAATTGCGACGGCTCGACGGGCAGCCAGGACGTCGACGCGGACGGCACGATCGCCTGCGAAGACTGCGACGACAGCAACCCCGACGCCCACCCGGGCGGCACCGAGGTGTGTGACGGCGCCGACAACGACTGCGACGGCACGTTCGACGGTCCTGACGCCATCGACGCAGACACCTGGTACGACGACGTCGACGGCGATCAGCACGGCGACGCGGGCTTCTCGAGCAAGGCGTGCGCCGCTCCCGTCGGCGCGGTCGCGTCGTCCGACGACTGCAACGACGCCGCCGCCGACGTGTACCCGGGCGCGCCCGAGACCTGCGCCGACACGTCGGACAAGAACTGCGACGGCGTGGTCGGCAACGTCGACACCGACAACGACGGCTTCGCCGCGTGTGAAGAGTGCGACGACACGAACGCGGACATCAACCCCGACGCCGCCGAGCTGTGCAACGGGATCGACGACAACTGCGCGGGCGGCATCGACGAGACCGGCGACGAGACCTGGTACACCGACGGCGACGGCGACGGGTTCGGCGACGACACGACCGGCCGCGACACGTGTTTCCCCGAAGACGGCGAGATCGACGTCGGCGGCGACTGCGACGACACCGATCCCGCGATCAACGCGGACGCCGAAGACGTGCCCGACGACGGCATCGACCAGGACTGTGACGGCGAAGACGCCCACGCGGGCGATACGGACACCGAGACCGGCGACACGAGCGACACCGGGCTGATCGCCGGGCGCTACGTAGGCGGCTGCAACTGCGACAGCACGTCCGGCCTCGCGTCGATCGCGTGGCTCGGCCTGCTCGGCGCGCTCATCCGCCGCCGCCGGTAGCGAGCGGGCCCCTGCGGGGCTTGCCAAGCCAGCAGGACATGCCAAGTCGCACGTCGGCGGGCGACCCGTACCACCACAACGTGCGGTCGAGCAGGAGCGGCGTGACGCCACCCTCGACGCGGAAGCCGAACCGCCGGCCGAGTCGGAGGTCCGCGCCGACCGACGCGCGGGCGCCGCCGTAGACGTGGTACGCGCTCTCCCACCAGATGCCGTGGGCGAGCCAGATCGTCGGCCCCACGCCGAGGTCGATCGAGCGATTTCCAGCGATGTGCGTCCACGCGATCGACGGGGTCAGGCGCCAGCCCCCGACGTCCTCGAGGTCGGACTGCCACCGTTGCTGCACCTCCACGCGCAGCGCGACGTGGTTCGCGAGCGGCACACCGACCTGCAGCACGCGCGCTCCGGAGGGGTGCCACGCGCCCGTCTGGGGCTCACCGCCGCGTTCGGGACCCACCGCGGTGAAGAACGACAGCGCCACCTGATCCCGGTGGTTCCGGTCGTCTGTGCGATGGACGGTGCGCGCGGCGAGCGCGTGAACCTGCGCCTCCATGCGCGATTCGACGGGCTCCAGGGCGAGGCTCGCGAGCACCGCGAGACCCGCGTCCTCGGCGTCCAGTTGCAGCAGCGCGTACCCGGCAAGCAGCCGCGCCGGGCGGTGCGCGGGGTCGAGCGTCGTCGCGTCCGACGCCACCCGCAACGCCCCGGACGCGTCGCCGTGTTGCCACGCGTCCAACGCCGCCTGGTAGCGCGCCTCGGCGGCGTCATCGGCGGCGTCACCGGCGAGCGCGAGAGAGACCGACAACCCGAGGATCGACATCGACAAAGTGTACCCTGGGCGCCGCCGCGCGAGGCAGAAAGTCACCCGCCGACCATCCTACAGTTGGCGGATGTCGGTTCCCGTGTCACACTTGTACGGGGCAGGAGTTCCATCCATGAAACGTATTCTTTCGCTCGCGTTGATCGCAACGCTGGCGGCTTGCGGCAGCTCGTCGCTCTCGGACAGCCGCTACGCGACCGGCAGCAGCACGCTCGTCACCTCCGCGGACGCGCGGCGCGTGTACGCGGTGAACGTGGACGAAGGGACCGTCACGTCGTACGACCGCGAGTCCGGCACGCTGTCGTCCGTCGCCGTGGGTCGGGAGCCCACGCGCATCGCCCGCGCGGGCGAACACCTGCTCGTCACGCTGCGCGGGGAGCGCGGGATCGCCGTCCTGACCGAGACTGCGAACGGGCTCGAGCTCGAGCGCACCGTCGCCACCGGCGCGGAACCCTACGGCATCGTCGCCTCGGAAGACGGCCACCGCGTGTACATCGCGCTCTCCACCCAGGGCGAAGTGCAGGAGCTCGACGGCGCCACGCTCGCCGTGCTGCGCAGCTGGCCGATCGCGGGCGAGCCTCGCTGGCTCGCGCTTCACCCGAGCGGCAAGTCGCTGTATGTCGGTTCGGCGTTCGGCGGCATGCTGCACCACGTCGATGTCGGCGCGGAAGGCGTCGTCACGTCGATCGCGCCGCCGCAGACGTTCGGCCCCACCGGGAACGAGCTTACGCCGCGGATCACCGGCGATATCGCGATCTCGCCCGATGGTGGACAGCTCGCCATCCCGAGCTTGTACGTGGACAACCTCACCGAGGTCGGTGACGGGAGCGGCGTAAGCCCCGATGGCATGCCCGTGAGCGACGGCTACGGCTCGGTCGGCTTCGGCGTGAGCCGCCTGAACCCGGTCGTGGGTCTGCTGGCGCTCGACGGCAGCGGCGCGCCCGCCGGCTCGATCGATCCGATGTTGTTCTCGGGCTTCGCCACGGTGATGGAGTTCACGCCGGCGGAGGCCGTGCGCAGCTACCCGTCGAGCGCCACGTACGCGCCGGACGGCCACAACATCTGGCTCACGCTCGAAGCGTCCAGCGCCGTCGCGGTGTTGCCGTCGGTCGCGCGCCACCTGCCGCCGTCGGACTTCATGTTCGACACCGGCGGTGGCACGACGGACGCGGCCACGGCGGGCTTCTCCATCGGCCAGCCGGTGATGGTCGGCACGGACGCCGGCCCGCGCGGCGTCGCGTTCACCGACGACAAGGCGCCGTGGGTACACGCGTTCCTCGACCGCACCCTCGCGCCCATCGACACGGCCGAGGCCGACGCGCTGCTCGCGCAGGGCTTCGACGGTGACAACGGCTTCATGGACATCATGCTCACCGGCGGACGCGCGCTCAAGTCCACCGCGATCGAGGTCTCTTCGCTCCCGGCCGACGTCGAGCTCGGCCGTAGGCTGTTCTACAGCGCCACGGACAATCGCATGGCCGGAGAAGGCTCGGGCGTGTCGTGTTCGACGTGCCACTTTGACGGCCGCAACGACGGCCTCACGTGGCACACGCAGGCCGGTGACCTCGGGTTCCGCAACACGCCGTCCCTCGTCGGCGGAACGTCGCAGAACTTCCCGGTCACCTGGTCCGAAGACGTTTCATCGGTCTCCGAAGAGGCCGAGATCACCAGCCAGACGCGCATGGGCGGCGTCGGCATCAGCACCAACGACCTCGAAGCGATCGGCACGTTCGTCGATCAGCAGCGCCTGCCCGACGTGCCGGCCGGTGACGCCGCCGCGATCGCGCGCGGCGCCGAGCTGTTCGTGACCGGCGGGTGCGACACGTGCCACAGCGGCGCGCAGATGGTCGATCACCTGCCGCACCGCGTGGTGGACATCGAAGTGGACACGCCGACGCTGCGCGGCATCGCAGCCACGGCGCCATACCTGCACGACGGGTCGGCCGGCACGCTCGAGGCGTTGATGCTGGTGTCCGACGCGGGCCTGATGGGCGACACGTCCGCGATGACGGCCGGCCAGAAGGCCGACCTCATCAGCTTCTTGCGCTCGCTGTAGGCCGGAACCGAGCGTCCACGCGCCCGTTACGGCGTGTGGAGCTTGCCGCCCGCCGAGCCGCCGCAGGCGTGGCAGGAGTTGCACGAGCCGTCGGTCTGGTGCGCGGCCATCGCGACGACGACGCCATCGACCTCGATCTCCGCCGTGTACGGGGCCACGATGGCGGCCGTGCTGGTGAAGTTGCCGGCCGCGCTCGTCGTCATCTCGATGGGCGTGCCCGCGCCATCCGTGTCCGTGATGCGCACCGTGGCGCCCGAGACCGCGTTGCTGCCGTTCAGGTCGTCGAACACGGTGCCCGCGATCGTCCACGCAGGCGCCTCGTTGTCGCTTCCGTCGTGGCACGCCATGCAGTCGGAGCCCGGGGCCATGTTGATGTCCTCACCACCGCAGTTCTGGCCGAGCCCGCACTCTTCGTTGTCGGTGTTGCACTCGCCGTTGCCGCTCGTGTCCGAGCCGTTGCAGGCCACCAGAAACGCAAGAACAAGCCCAAGGTGTCGCATGTCTACCTCCAGATGAGAGATATCCTCAGCGAACTCTAATTACTGTGACTTTTGGATCTCTGCGGCGGGCAGGTGTACCGCCGGCGCGAACACCGAGGGGGTCTTGGGGTCTACGTCCACGTCACTTCCGTGCAACGCGAGCCACGACCAGGTCACCGTCCACAGGTCGTCAGACAGCTGCCTCCAAGCGATGCGGACCTTTCCACCCCGCCAGATCCTCACCGTTCCGGCATCATCCACGTACGTGGGCGGCCCGAACTCGCGCTCGAGCTCGGCCCGGAGCCCGTCCGCGTCGTACGACCGCTTGAACACGGCGATGACGGTGCCGAGCTTTCCGCCGATGTACTCGTAACTGACAGCGTCCGCGACGTACGCGCCGAACGTTCGCGGGTCGGCCTGGAGCGCGAACTGCACACGCTCCGGACCGTTGCCACCGCGCTTGACCATGCTCGCCCGCGGCGGCGACTCCCACGCGAGCGCCACCGGAGCCGGCGGCGGCGACACGTCGAGGTCGGCGAGCGACTGGGCCAACGCAGCGGAGAGGAGCCAGTGCAACATCGCTTTGATCGTAGCCGGGTTACGCGACGAGCGCCTGAGCAACCAGAACGAGGTCGATGTGAGCGAGCTGTCCCAGTTCCGGCCCGTGCCCCGCACCGGCGTGATCTACGTGATGACCGAGGCCGCCAAGCGCGGCTTTCGCTATGGCCACCCCGACTGGGTCAACCTCGGCCAGGGCGCGCCCGAGACCGGCGTGTTGCCCGGCAGCGCCCCGCGAATCGAGTCGCTGTCCATCGACCCGGCCGCCCACGAATACGGCCCGGTGGACGGCATCAGCGAGCTGAAGGAGGCGGTCGCGTCGCTGTACAACGCGCGGTACCGCAAGGGCATGCGCTCGCAGTACACCCCCGAGAACGTGTCGATCTCGCCGGGGGGTCGCGCTGGCCTCACGCGCGTCGCGGCGGCCCTCGGGCACCTTCACCTCGGGCACCTGCTTCCCGACTACACGGCCTACGAAGAGCTGCTGGACCTGTTCCGCAACTTCGTGCCCATCCCGATCGTGCTGCGACCCGAAGACGGCTACCGCCTTTCCGCCGAGCGCCTGCGCGAGAGCATCGTCGGCATGGGCCTGGGCGCGCTGCTGTTCAGCAACCCCACGAACCCCACGGGCAACGTTGTGCGCGGCGACGAGCTGTCGCGGTGGATCGGCATCGGGCGCAAGCTGTCGTGTGCGTTCGTGATCGACGAGTTCTACGCCCACTACGTGTACGGCGAAGGCGGGCCGGCCAGCGCGGCGCACTACGTCGAAGACGTCGACTCGGACCCCGTCGTCATCCTCGACGGCCTGACGAAGAACTGGCGCTACCCGGGCTGGCGGCTGTCGTGGACGCTCGGCCCGAAGGAGGTCATCCGCCGCATCGCGTCGGCCGGCAGCTTCCTCGACGGCGGCGCGTCGCACCCGATCCAGCGCGGCGCCCTGCCATTGCTCGAACACGCGGCCGCCGATCGCGAGGCCGCGGCGATCTGCGCCGCGTTCTCGAAGAAGCGCGACCTCATGGTCAAGCGCCTGCCGGCCCTCGGGATGACGCTCGAAGACACGCCGGGCGGCGCATTCTACGCGTTCCCGTCGCTGAAGGACCTCCCCGAGCCCCTGCGCGACGGCATGACGTTCTTCGAGAAGGCGCTCGAACACAAAGTGATCTGCGTTCCAGGCTCGTTCTTCGACATCGACCCGGGCAAGTTCCGCGGCCACCTGCCCTCGCGCCTCACGAGCACCGTGCGCCTCTCGTTTGGACCGGACGAGGCGAGCGTCGGCAAGGGCCTCGACCGGCTCGGCGCGATGATCGGCTCGGTGCGCTAGGCTCGGCTAATCCCAATGCCACTCACTTAAGGGTCTTCCTCCGGTTGTTCGATCGGTTTCGGAGGCCGCTTGCCACGGTTTCTCACGTAGTTGCTCATCTTGATCTTCACATGACGTGGGTACCGACGGCCTGATCGTCGTAGCGGCAACACGAGTGCTCGGAGGTCTGCCTCCATGTCGGCG
>CANNIZ010000055.1 GCA_947505245.1 Pseudomonadota bacterium
CGGAGGGGCTACGGCAACCCGCCTTCGCCTGTCGTACCTCGGCCAGGACGCCGACGGGCACCAGCTGATCGGCTTCTCCGACGTGGACGTCTATGCGCGCGGGCTGCTCGCCCCGCCGATCCTTGTCGCGAACCCCTCGGAAGGCTGCGCCACCGGCGCCGGTCCCCACACCCTCACGGTCGCGGCCCTGTTGGGCCTCGTCACTCGATCGAGACGACCAGCCCGCGGCTCTGCACGTCCCCCAGCGACACGGCCGTGACAGCGTAGCGGCCTGCAGGCAGCGTCGCGGTCGGCGCAGACGCAGGCAGGATGCGGTCGATCGCGAAGCCACCGTCGTCCTTGTACACGACAAACGCGCGGACAGGCGCGGCGTCACCCGCCGAACAGGTGATCGATCCCCCGTTCACCGCGACGTTCGGTGGTACGGGAACCACGCCGGCCACCTCGGCCACGGCGGGCGGCAACGCGGGTGTGGCGTGAAATTCGTCGCGCATCACGCCGCGGATGCCCTGCAGATCGTCACCGATCGGCGACCAGCTGAACCAGATGTTGCCACGCGCGCCGTCCGCGCGCGCGGCGCGGGTGAGGTCCACCTGCGTGCGGAATTCGTCCATCGTCCACGACGCCGACGTACCCAGCTTCGACAGGTAATTCCCCGCGAACGTGGAGTGCCCGTCCGCTGTGTGCGACGCCCACCAGTCGATCAACGGCCCGTAGGCCTGCGCGCTCTGGGTGTGCGGCCAGTACAGCTGCGGCGCGAGGTAGTCGACGTAGCCGTGGTCCATCCAGTACAGGGGGTCCGAGTAGATCTCCGCGTACTGATCGAGGCCTGCGATGCCTGCGGGTTGCCCCGGACGGTAGATCCCGAACGGCGAGATCCCGAACCGCACGTTGGGATCGTGCGCGGCGACTGCGTCGTGCACGTGGCCGACGAGCCGGTTCACGTTGTCGCGCCGCCAGTCGTCCTTCGAGAGCGTGCCTCCGCCCCCCGTGTAGGCCGCGTACGTCGTCGCGTCCGGGAAGTCGATGTTCCCATCCGGGTACGGATAGAAGTAGTCGTCGAAGTGGATCCCATCGACGTCGTAGCGATCGACGAGATCGACGACCACCGCGACGAGTCGATCCTCGACCACCTGGGCGCCGGGATCCATCCACGTTCCGCCGCCATAGCTGTACGCGTACTGCGGCCATACAAGCGCCATGTGCGACGGCGCGAGCGACGACGAGCTGCTCGCGCGCGCCCGGTACGGGTTGAGCCACGCGTGGACCTCGATCCCCTTCCCGTGCGCCTTTTCGATCAGGTACGCGAGCGGGTCGTAGCCCGGGTCAAGGCCCTGGGTGCCCGACAGGTAGCGGCTCCACGGCTCGATCGACGAGTCGTACATCGCGTCGCCTTCCGAGCGCACCTGAAAGAACAGCGCGTTCAGACCCACGTCCGAAGCGACGTCCACGATGCCGTCGAGTTCGGCCTTCTGTGCTGCGGCGCTCAAGCCCGTGTGGCTTGGCCAGTCGATGTTCGCGACCGTCGCTACCCACACGCCACGAAGCTCGCGCTCGTGGTCCACGTCGACGAGGTCGCGCACGTCGACGTCGGTGTCCGCGTCCGTGTCGCCGTCCACGTCGGTGTCCGCGTCGCCGCCGGGCCCCCGAACGTCAGTCTCGGGGGGCGTGCAGCCAAGAACGAACACCAGAGGGAGCATGCGCATACGGTGAAATATCGCACCACCGACCGCCGTTCATCCCGCGGAGGCTTCGATGACCAAAAACCAGACGATGCTCGCGGTTGGACTCGAGGTCGCACCCGGCACGTTGTTCCAGACGTTCGGCGTCGGCCACTTGTATGCCGGTCGGTACGGCACGGGGCTCGCGATCATGTTCGGCTACTGGACGTTGCAGGCGCTCAACGCGATGTTGCTGCCATTCCTGATCGGCTGGATCACGGCGCCGCTCACGTGGCTCGCGTTCGTCGTGTTCGCGCCCACGAACCTCCTGAAAGAGGTCCGCTGACGCCGCTACGGGGTCGTTGCAGGAGCCGTCGCGTTCGCGGCGGCCGCCGGCTGCTGCTGCGACCAGCAGATCCACGACCCGCCGCCCGTGCCTGCTACGGCCTCTGAACGCCGCCCATCTTCGTAGCCGTAGCCACACAGCTGCCCGTCCGCGGACGGGGTGAGCTCGAACCACACGAGGTCGCGCCCTTCGCCGTAGGGGTCCATACGCACACGCAGCGTGCGATCGGCGTACATGAACGAGTCCAGCGGGTACGGCCGTCCGACGACCACCTTTCCGCGCGGCTGGTTCATCTGGAACGACCCGACGAGGCCGAGGCCCGGCTGCTCCCACAGCGCCACGAGCGCGCCGTCCAGGTCTCCGCCGGCGCGCCAGGTGCCGACAAAGTCCTTGCGCCACGCGTTCATGATCGGCTCCGCACCCGCACCCGCCCCCCCGAGCGAGCGCCCGGCTCGTACCTGCGCCCACACGCGCACGGTGTCGTTCGCGACGGACTGGCCGCCGAGCTCCTCGCGGTGGATGAAGCCGGCGCCGAGGTCCAGACCGGGCCGAACGTCGCGCCACGTCGCGCCGAGGTGCCCCACGACGACGTCACCGTTGTCGGACACCCCTGTCGCTGCGTCGAACCACGACACGCGCGCCGCGAACTCCACGCCGTCGGTGTCTTCGGGCGCGGGCCCGAGCGGGAGGAAATAAGAGAGCTGGCCCGTCGCGCCGACGCGCTTCGTACCGGCGAGCACCTCGGGCGGCGCCACGTCCACGTTGCGTGGCTGAAGTGTGGCCAGCGAGCCCTGCGCCCACACGGTGGTGCGCGAAGAGCGCCACAGCGCGTCAACATCGACCCCGAGCGTGCCGGTGGCGAGGTCCGTGTCCGAAAGCACGGAGGCGCCCACCGAGATCGCGTCTTCGGCCGAGGCCGACCACGTCTTGTAGGCGTCCCCCTTGCCCCATTCGACACGACCGACGAACATCTTGCCCGTGTTGTCGTCCCCGTCGGCGCTGCCGTTGCCGTTGAACAGCCCCGCGCGCGCCCGGAGGCCAACCGACGTGCCGAGGTCGGCGACGAGGCCGATCTCGCGCGTCGGGTTCAGCCAGTACGAGCCGACGCCGCGGTCGAGAAACACGAGATCCTTGGCCGAGAACATCTCCTCGCGCGAGAACGGGACCTTCTGGAGGCCCGCCGTAAGGGAGAGCCCGACGCCTTCGCCCGCATCCGCGCCAAAACGGTAACTGCCGTTCGCGTCGATGAGGCCGAGCGCGGAGGACGACTGTTGCGCCGCGATCGAGTCGTACGGCTGCGACATTCCGAACACGAGCTGCCACGACATCGCGTCGTGCTGGCCGTCCAGTCCGAGGCGCGCACGCTGGATCGCGAGCCCAGGATCGGCCTCAGGGTCGCCGTAGCCTCCCGGATCCGCCTGTGGATCGCGATCCTGGTCCACCACCGTGCCCATGACCTGGAGCATCCCGCTCGCCTGGATCGCGTCCGCCGGGTCGCCCGCGTACGCGGCACCGGCGACCGACAAGGCCAGCAAACTGCCCGATCTTTGAGCCAAACCCCGTGTTGACCAACCGTTGCCCATTCGTCGAACCGTCCTCGGATGCGCCCGAGAATAGTCGATCCCGTGCCGCTTGGGGCCGCTCACGTCTGTTCCGGGGCGACAAGCCGCACACGCTCGGCGATCTCTGCCAACAGCGCGGCGGTTGGCACCGTCCCTTTTTGCACCACGCGCTCCACGCGGGAGCCAAGTCGCAGCCGCTGCTCGCTCGTGAGGTCCATCGCCGTCAGCACCACCACACGCACCTCGCTCCAGGCCGGGTTCGCCTTGATCCGCTCGAGAAATTCGAAGCCGTCCATCTCGGGCATCATCAAATCGAGCAGGATCAGCTTCGGGATTCGCCCCGCAAGAGCGTCGAGCGCGCGCTGGCCGTTTGCAGCTTCGTCGACCACGAAGCCGGCGCGTTCGAGCTCGCGCCGCGCGATCTCCCGCAGCGCCGCGTCGTCTTCGACCACCAGCACGGGGCCGGCCTTCCCGCCATGCCGCGAGGCCACCTCGGCGAGCTTCCCGCGGTCGATCGGCTTCACGAGGTACTCGACCGCGCCAAGCGCAAAACCCCGCGAACGATCATCGACCATCGACAACATCACGACCGGCACGCTCGCCAGCGAGGCGTCCGCTTTCAGCGCGGCCAACACCGACCAGCCATCCATTCCCGGCATCATCACGTCCAGCGTGATCACGTCGGGCCGGTTCCGACGGGCCGCCTGCAGCCCGCTCGGACCATCCGGCGCCGTCACCACGAACCAACCCTCACGCTCCAAGGTTCGCGCCACCAGCTCGCGTGCGACCGGGTCGTCGTCGATCGCCAGCACGCTGCGCTTTCCACGCGGCACCGGGGTGAGCGTGCGTCCGTCCGACGCCAGCGCCGAATCAGGGAGCCGCACGTTGAAGGTCGTCCCAACACCGTTTGCAGAGCGAAGCGTGATGGTCCCCTTCATCATCTCGACGAAGCGCAGGGTGATCGTGAGCCCGAGCCCGGTGCCGCCGTACTTCCGCGTCGTCGACACGTCGGCCTGAACGAACGGCTGGAAAAGCTTCGCCTGCTGCTCGGGGCTCATGCCGATGCCAGTGTCCTCGACCTCCATCACGATGTACTTTCCGGACGCGTCGGTCTGCCGGCGAACCCGGAGGGTGATCGTCCCGTTCTCGCAGAACTTCGCCGAATTCGAAAGCAGGTTGAACAGGATCTGCCGCGTCTTGGTGGCGTCTGCGTACAAGCGCGTCACGTCGTCATCGATCGCCCGCACCAGTCGATTTCCCTTGCGCGCCGTCAGCTGTTCTGCGTTGTCACAGACCTCGTTTGCGAGCTGCCGGAGGTCGATGGACTCGTTGTAAACCTCCATCTTGCCCGCCTCGATCTTCGAGAGGTCGAGGATGTCGTTGATCAGCGCGAGCAGGTGTTTGCCGGCCGAATGAATCTTCCCGAGGTCGCCGACCACCTCGTCGTAGCCCTCCTCCCGCGCGATCTCGTCCAGCATCTCGCTGTACCCGATGATGGCGTTCAGGGGCGTGCGCAGCTCGTGGCTCATATTCGCGAGGAAGCTCGACTTTGCAGTGCTCGCGTCAGTAGCTTCCGCCTGGGCAGCCTGGGCCCGCTCCCGCTCGGCTGCGATCTCTTCGACCTGCTTTCCGAGCCGCGCCGCCATCACAGCGACGGCGCCCGCGAGGCGAGCGCCCTCATCGCGCCGGGTGGCCCACGCTGCGTCTTCGACGCGAACCTCGTCAAGGCGGATCTTCCCCGACGCGATGCGGTCCGCCGTGTCGGTCACCGCGCGAATTGGCCGAACCACCTGCTCGCCGAGCACCCACGCCATCGCGAGGCCGAACGCAAACAACACCGCTGACAACGCAGCGACCATCTGCACATCGGACGTGCGCTGGGCATCGAGGTCGTTGCGCGAAAGGCCGAGCTGAAGGAAGCCCGTCTGGCCTCCCTGGGTCGTGATCCTGCGCTCGAGGTCGATCCCGTTTGGCCCGAACCCCACCGAGAGCTCGGGTGACGCTCCCGCCGGCAACGAGCCGACCGCGGGCGCCTCGGACGCGTCGAACCCGCCCAGCACCGTGCCATCCGCTCGACGCACCACGGCATACCGCATCTCTGGCGTGGACTTCAGGTCATTCAAGGCCGCGTCCACGAAGGCCGCATCGTCAAAGTCGATGCCGGGCCCGACGTGGGCGGCCAGCACCGCCGTCACCGTGGTGCCGCGAAGCTCAAGCCATTGACGGACCACCCCGTCCAACCGCGCTGGCAAGTACAGGCCAACGCCGAGGGCCACGAGCGCGAACGCCCCGGTGATTCCGCCGATCAACCGTGTCTTGATGGAGAGGTCCATCGACATGTCCCCGACCCCGCAGCAACGGGAGAAAACTGACTCGAGGAGGTATATAATGAAAATATCAAAAATGACAGGGACCCTCTCGCGCGGACAGGGTCCTTCGGACCCGGCACCTCTCCCTCATCACCGTCGTTCGCTTTGCGACGTCGCGGCTCGCGAAGGTTGCTGATAGGCTCTGCCTGGGAGGTCCCATCCAGAGGCCCGTTCTCGCGCTCGCGCTCGCATTGACCGCAGGCTGTACGCCCGCCGACGCGCCCTTCGCTCGCGCCCGGGTCATGGCGGATTGGGACGAAGGCATCGGCGGCCCCAAAGCCCTCGCTCGCCCCGGCGATATCGTCCTTGAAAACGACAAGGTGCGCTTCGCGATCCTCGCGCAGGACCATCCAAACCTGGGGCCCGGCCTGTTCGGCGGATCGATCGTTGACGCCGATCTCCAGTGGAACGACGCTCGGTTCCCGCCTGGCTTCGGCAACGACCAGATGGCAGAGACGTTCTCCACCGTGAACATGAACGTGATCGCGCCGGGTTCACCCGAAGACGTGATGATCGTGTCCGACGGCTCGGACGGCGGCCCTGCGATCGTGCGCGTGCAGGGCAAAGGCGAGCCGTTCATCACGCTTCTCGGTGCCCTGTGGGCGATCGTCGGCGCCCCGGATCTCGGCATCGTCACGGACTACATCATCGAGCCCGGCAAGCCGTGGGTGACGATGCGCACCACCGCTACGGTGCACTGGGACCCGGCCGACGGCGTCCCGCCCGCGGTCGTCGGCGAAGACGTCGGCTACAGCGAAACCGAGCTTCCAATCCTCGAGTGGGCGATCGAAGACGGCATCGCGTTCGGCGACTTCTACCTGCAGGGCGGCGCCATCGACGTGTTCGCGCCGGGCATGGGCTTCGACGAAGACCTCGAGGTCTACGAGGCAGGCCTGCGCGGCGAAAACACCATCGCGCAGCCGTTCAAGTTCGACTTCGTGGCGGGCACCGGAAAGGGCATCTCGTACGGCCTCGCCACCAAGGAAGGCGCCGAGTTCATCCCGCTGTTCACCTCGTCGCAGACGGCGGCGTTCGGCGGCGGCAAGGTCGGCGTCGGCCGCGAGCGGTTCCCGCCCGGCACGGCCCTCACCTACGAGCGCAACCTGTTCGTCGGGCACGGCGACGTCGGCTCCATCGTCGACGGCTACCTCGAGTCGCGCGCCACGCCGTACGGCGAGGTCTCCGGCAACGTCACAGAACAGGACACCGGCACGCCGCTGTCCGGAACCCTCGTGTTCGCCTACCGCGTCACCGACGGGACGCGTGACGATCGCCCGTGGAGCGCTTGGAAGACCGACGTCGATCCGCGTGACGACCGACCGGACGGCAGCTTCGGCGGACGGCTTCCGCTCGGCACCTGGGATCTGGTCGCCCACACCGAAGGCCGGCCCGATCTCGACGCCGCGCGCGTAGAAGTCACCGAAGGCGAGACCGTGCGCGTCGCCCTGGAAGATGGCCGCGCCGGTGTGCTCACGTTCACGGTCAAGGACGAGCTCGGTCGACTGGTGCCGTCCAAGATCTCGATCTTCCGCGAAGGCGGCGCCACGAGCGACACGCGGCTCGGCGACTCCTACGTCGGCGGATCCCCGCAGGCCGTCGTGTTCCCGATGTATGGCGAAGGCACCGTCGAACTGCCTCCCGGCGACTACTTCGCGATCGCGTCGCGCGGCATCGAGTACGAGCTCGACACGTCCGAAGTGTTCCACGTCGACGATCAGCGCGCGGCTCACATCGATCTCACCGTGCTGCGCAGCGTGGAAACCGAGGGCTGGGTCTCGGCCGACCTCCACGTGCACAGCTTCCCCTCCCACGACAGCGGCGTGCGGCTCGAGGATCGCGTCCGCACCATGGCGGCCGAGGGCGTCGAGTTCTTCGCGAGCACCGACCACGACTACCTCACCGATTTTGCACCGGTAATCGAGGACCTCGGCCTCGAAGAGTGGGTCCAGTCAGCCGTCGGCAACGAGATCACCACGATCGAGATCGGGCACTTCCTCGGGTTCCCTCTTCACCTCGACCACCTCGACCCCTCGGGCGGCGCCACGGACTGGACCGGCAAGTTCCCCGGCGATCTGATCAGCGCCCTCCGCGAGGCCGGGCGCGACGCCGGCAACGAGCCCGCCGTGTTCGTCGGCCACCCGCGCGACGGCATCCTCGGCTACTTCGACCAGTACGGCCTTGATCCCTACGCAGGTACCCCCGGCGTCGGCGGAGAGCCTGGGAAGCTCGAAATCGTCGCAGGCGGGCTCACCTTCACGAACCCCCTGCTGGACAAGGACAACTTCAGCACAGACTTCGACGCGCTCGAGCTGCTCAACGGCAAGCGCATGGAGCTGATCCGCACGCCGACGCAGCCGGAGCTCGATCTCCAAGCCGCGAGCGGCGGCGTACCCGTCCACGCGATGATCGAGCGCACGCTCGCCGAACAGCAGGCGATGATCCAGGGCACCTACAGCCTCGGCTACGGCATCGAAGGGCAGATCGACGACTGGTTCAGCCTGCTCAACCTCGGGTACAAATACACCGTGCTCGGAAACTCGGACACACACGGCTGGAGCAGCGTCGAGAGCGGCTGCCCGCGCAACTTCGTGCTGTCGGACACAGACGAGCCCGCCTTCATCGACGATCAGGCGATAGCAGACGCGGTCAGGCGGCACCAGGTCGTCGCGAGCTACGGACCGTTCATCCGCATGACGCTCGACGGCCACAACATCGGCGACGAGTTCACCCCGCCGACGGGTCCGCTGCCGCTGCACATCTCGGTGCAGGCGCCCACCTGGATCGACGTCGATCGCGTCGAACTTTACGAGAACGGGACGCTGATCCGCGAGTGGACGGTGCCTGTGACGGGCGACACGCTCCGCTTCGACTCCGAGGTCGACGTCACACCCAGCCAGGACTCCTGGTACGTGGTGAGCGTACTCGGTGACGAGGGTCTCGACCCCGTGTTCACCCCCGTCGAGATGCCGCAGATCCAGCTGCAGAACGTCGTGTTTGGTGCGCTCGGCAACGTCGCGGCCGTGGCCACCTACCTGTCGCCTGCCGTGCCCATTCCCGAGACCTATCCGGTGCTGCCCTACGCGATCACCAACCCGATCTGGGTCGACCTGCAGGGAGACGGGTTCGACGCGCCCGGCATCCCCGCGTGGATGCGGCACCCAGCCGAACCTCAGTGACAGCGCTGGTTCGCTGGTCGCGGGCCTTCGAGCGCAAGATCGACGCGGGCCTCCGCCTGTTGAAGCGCCACTGGTGGGTGTGGCCCGGTTCGCTCGCCCTCACCGCCCTCGCCACCATCGTCGTGTCCATGGTGTTCACGCCCGGCCCCGAAGAGCACATCACGGTGTTCGGCCACCCGTTCGGCGAGCCCTGCGGGTTCTACATGACCACCGGCATGCCCTGCCCCCAATGTGGGATGACGCGGTCGTGGGTGTGGGCCGCTCGTGGGCACCTCGCGCAGTCATTCTTCTACAGCCCCGCCGGCGCCGCGTTGTTCTGGTGGATCGTGCTCGCCGGCGCGCTCGGGGCCGCCCGCCTCGCCGCCCGCAAACGCGACCTGCTCGTGATCCCGCCCCGTCTCCTGCTCGGCTGGACGCTGTGGTGGGTCGTCGGGCTGTACCTGGTCCCGTGGCTGCTGCGCATCGTCTACGGCATCAATCCCTTGCCGACGCCGTTCTTCATGCTTGGACGACACGTGGGTGGTCAATGAACCTCAACGACAAGACCATCGCCGTGACCGGCGCGAGCGGATTCATCGGCAGCTTCATCGCGCTTGATCTGATGGAGGCCGGCGCGAAGGTTCGCGGCGTCGTGCGAAGCCCGGAGAAAGCGGCGTGGCTGGCCACGCGTGGCGGCACCGTCGCCAAGGCCGACCTCGCCGATGTCGCAGCCCTCACCGAGGCGTTCCGCGGGGCCGACGCGATCGTCGCCAACGCCGCGCTGTACACGCTGTCGTACCGGTCGTGGAAGGACTTCGTCGACGCGAACCTGAAGGGCACCGAGAACACGTTCGACGCGGCCGCGGCCGCCGGCGTGAAGCGCATCGTGTACGTCTCGACGTGCGGCGTGTACAAGCCCTCGCTCCGCGGACCCATCACCGAGGATTCACCTCGTTTGAAGGAGAGCGACCGCTGGTGGTTCCCGTGGGCCTACCCCATCACCAAAGCGATGGCCGAAGACGCCGCCTGGGAGCGCGCGAAGCGGCATGGCATCGAACTCACCGTGGTGCGTCCCGGCGGGGTGTTCGGCCCGCGCGACTTCGAGTCGGTGCCGCAGTTCACGTTCTGGATGAAGTGGCCCGTCCTGCCCGCCGTCGGGATGCGGTTCCCGTTCTCCCACGGCGGTGACATCGCGCGCGGCATCCGCGGCGCCCTCGCAAACGATGAAGCGATCGGGCACGCGTACAACCTCTCCGGTGAAGACATTGCTATCGGCGAGGTGATGCGCGCCTGGAAGCGCGCGGCCGGCAAGGGCCCGTGGCTCATCCCCGCGCCGCTGCCGCTCGGGTTTCACTTCGACAACAGCGCAGCGAAGCGCGATCTCGGGTTCGCCAACCGCCCGCTCGACGACACGATGAAGGACATCCACACGTGGATCGCGGCTGGGCGGCCGACGGCTCCTACGTAGGAAGAAAGGGCGCCAACCGCGCCAGCGCCTCGAGCGTACGCACGCCGCCGGGGATCTCGGGAAGCACCGACACCGGCACCCCGTCCACCGCCGCCGAAAGCCGCGAGATCGCCGCGGCGTGATCGCGGGCGAGCGCGTCGACCATCGGAGGCAGCTCCGCCAACGCCAGCCCCAGCGCTTCCCACTCGGCGGCCTCGATCTCGTCAGGGGCGCGCGGAAGCCGCGCTGGAACGATCGGATGCCCGAGCCGTGGCGGCAGGACGACGCGATTCACGAGCATCCCCTCGATGCGCATCTTCTGCGCCCGCAGGAGGTCGGCGAAGGCTTCCACGTCCGACAACACGTCGAGGCGCGGCGACGTGACGAGCACGAACCCGGTATCTTTGGACCGGAGACGCTTCTGGATGTGTTCGGATTGGTCCCGAATGTGCTCGCCGACGCTGCCCATCAGCCGGAAGAATTCGCCGACGTCCTTGATCACGCTCTCGCCGGCGAGGCGCTCGAGCACCATCCCGATTCGGCGCGTCGCCATCCCGAGCAATCCGCCGCCGCCGCCGAGCGCCGACAGCGAGCCGGGCTCGAACAGCGTCGCCATGCGCTCGGGCGCGTGGAAGAAGTCCACCACGTGCTGCGCCGGTGGCGTGTCGAGCACGATCACGTCCCAGCGCCCATCGTCGACAAGATCCTCGAGCTTCACGATCGCCATGTACTCGTGCGCACCGGAGAGGCGCGTGGACGCGGCGCGGTAGTAGCGGTTCACGAGCAGGCGATCGACGATGTCCGGCTCGCCGTGCCTTCGCACCAGGTCGTCGAACGTCGCCTTGCGGTCGAGCATCAGCGCGTGCAGCGTTCCGGTGGCCCCGATCGGCGACAGGTCCACCTCCACGGCTTCGTTTCCGAGGCCGCTGAGCCCGAGCGCGTCTGCGAGGCGCCGCGCTGGATCGATCGTGAGCACCACGACCCGCCGCCCCGCGAGCGCGTGGGCGACTGCGACACCGGCCGCGGCGGTGGTCTTGCCGACGCCCCCGAGCCCGCACGCGATCACGACGCGGGTCACGATTCATCTCCGAGCAGATCGCTGGCCAGCGCGGCGAGCACGTGGCGGGACTCCCCTGGGACCCAGGGCAGCACCGCCACAGGGAGCCCGTCGAGCGAGGCGGCGAGCCGCGAGACGGAAGTGCCTTCGGCGTCCTGGCGCTCGATCTCGGTGAGCGCGAGCCGATGCAACTGGCGAAGATCAGGGTCGGAGGAGGTGCGCAACAGCGGCTCCATCAGCTCCCACGCGAGGCCCTTCGGCACCGGCGCGGCGTGGTACCGGTTCGCGAGCACCACCGAGAGCAGCTTTCGGTCCGGCCCAAGCGCGCTGATGAACTCCATCGTCTCATTCACCGGCAATTCCTCGGGGAGCGTCACGACCACGATCGTCGTCTTCTCGGGGTCGCCGAACGTGCGTTCGATCGTCGACGAGAGCTCGTGAAACCGTCCCACCCGCACGAGATCGGCCATGGTGCGCGCCGAGCTCAGCATCGACAAGCCGTGGCCCGTCGACGGCGCGTCGATGATCACCGCGTCATAATGCGGGTCATCGTCATGCGGGTCGACGAGCAGGTTCTCGATCTTGCCGAGCTGAAACAGGTCGTGCAGGCCGGGAACCGCGTCGAGGAAGCCCGTGACCGCGCGCGTCTTGAACAGCATCCGCACGACGGTGTCCATCTTCAGCTTGCGGTGCGCGAAGTCATCGAGGCACTCGTTGGCGGTGAGCGAGATCGTCTCGACTCCGGGTGCGACCGCGCGCGGCGCGTACGAGCGCGCGCCGAGGCCGAACAGCTGGGCGAACCGGCCCTGCCCATTCAGCTCCACCAGGCAGGCGCGGCGCCCGCGTTTTGCGAACGCGAGGCCGAGGGACGCGCAAACCGTCGTCTTTCCGACGCCGCCCTTTCCCGTCACTACGACGATGCGCCGCGCGAAGATGCTCTCGGGGATGCTCATGCTGCACTCTCTGGCGCGCGCGCCGCCGTGAGCGGCTGCGTGAGCGCCTCGGCGACGGCGCGGTAGGCTCGGGGGGACGCGAGCAGCTCGAGGTGACCCGCACCCTCGATGCGCACCGCGGTGGCGCCCGTCGGGAAACACGACGACGCGGGGACCACCGTCGGGTCATCGAGGCCACCGAGCGCGACGGTTGGGACGATCGGCGGCTGCAAGCTCGCGAGCAGGGGCGACCCCCACAACAGCTCGGGACCCAGGCGACCGCGCACGAACACCGCGAGCCGGGTGCCACGCCAGGGAGTTCCGATCGTGACGAGCCGCCGAACCCGCGCGCCGCGATCAACGTGCTGCGCGTACCAGGCCGCAGCGAGGCCACCCGTGCCGTGAGCGACGACGTCGATGCGCGTGGCGCCCGTGCTCTGGGTGAACGATTCCACGGCGCGCCCGACCTCGGCGGCGAGCTCCGGGAGGTTCGGATCGCCCGACGGAAGCGGCATCACCCACACCACCGGCCAGCCGCGTCGCTCGAGAAAGATGCGAAGAAACCGCAGGGACACCCGGCCGCCCGAGAGGCCGGGAACCAGCAACACTGGCGGGCGAGCGCCAAACGTGCGCTCCGCGGGGGGCGAGGTACGCGCGAACCAGCCGAGCGGAGCCAGCGCCCAGATCAGGGCTTTGATCGTACCCTCGCGGGCGATGACCGACACCTCGCGGACGCCGAATTGCACCGGCTCAGCTCGATCGGTGGCTTGCACCACCCACCCGCCGAGCGCGATCAGCACCCCAACAGCGATCAACGCAGCAGGTGGTACCAGCAACAGCCGCAGCGGCTCGATGTCTCCTCCCCGACCAGAACCGCTAACCGCATCGCTCGTGCGCGGCTTGCCGTCAGCGGCCCGTCGCCGTAAGGAGAGCGTGACGGAGTCCGACTTGCCGATCTACGAATACGAATGTCCCGCCTGCGCGAACCGCTTCGAAGAGATGCTGAAGATGGGCGCCCCCGCGCCCGCGTGCCCGAAGTGCGGAGCCGCGGAGACGCGAAAGCTCGTGAGCGCAGCCGCCTTCATGCTCAAGGGGTCGGGCTGGTACAAGGACCACTACGGCCTCAAAAAAGACGCCGGAGACGGCGCGAAGAAGTCTGACTCGACGACGAAGACCGCGACTCCCGCCGCGTCCAGTTCGTCGGACAGCTCCGGTTCGTCGGGCTCGTCGGGCTCCTCGGGCTCCTCGGGCTCCTCGGGCTCCTCGGGCTCCTCCGGTTCGTCAGGCACCCCTCCAGCGACCCCCGCGTCCTCGTCGGGTTCCTCGACGTCGGCATCCTGATGGCAGCGCGCATCCTGGACGGGAAGGCCCTCGCCGAGCAGTGCAACGCCGAGATCGCGGAGCGCGTGAGCCGCCTCGCCCGGCCGCCCGGCCTCGCCGTGGTGCTGGTGGGCGAAGACGCGGCCTCGAAGGTTTATGTGCGAAACAAGGGGCGCTCCGCAGCCAAGCTCGGCTTCGTACACCGCCAGGTCGATCTCCCCGCAGACGCTTCCGAAGCGGCCGTGCTCGCTGCTGTAGACGAGTTGGGTGCGGACCCTTCGATCGACGGGATCCTCGTCCAGCTGCCGCTGCCTCGCCACATCAACACGCAGCGCGTCATGGATCACATCCCCGCCCACAAGGACGTCGACGGCATCACGGCCACGTCGGCCGGCCTGCTGTCGCAAGGTCGCCCGTCGTTCGTCGCCTGCACTCCACAAGGCTCCATGCGTTTGATCGCCCTCGCCGGCGCCACGCTCACCGGCGCGAACGCCGTGGTCATCGGCCGAAGCAACATCGTCGGTCGCCCGATGGCGATGCTGCTCGAACAGGCGAACGCCACGGTCACCGTGTGCCACAGCCGCTCACGCGACCTCGCGGGCGCTGTCCAGCGCGCTGAGTTCGTCATCGCCGCTGTGGGCCAGGCGGGGCTCGTCCGCGGCGAGTGGATCCGCGAAGGCGCCGTCGTGATCGACGTCGGCATGAACCGCACCGCCGAAGGGAAATTGACCGGCGACGTCGAGTACGAGGCCGCGAGTCAACGCGCGGCGGCGATCACGCCCGTTCCAGGCGGCGTCGGCCCGATGACCATCGCGATGCTCATGCAGAACACGGTGCTGGCGGCCGAGCGGCGCAGTTGATCGCGCTCGCGTGGTTCGCGTGCAGCGCGCCCGCGACCTGTGACAGCGCCGCGGATGACGTGAAGATCGTCGATTGGCACACCGTCGAGGTCGGCGCCGGAGGAGACCTTCACGGCGTGAGCCTCGTCGACGGCGCAGGCTTCGTCGTCGGGGCCGGTGGCGCCGGCGCGTTCACCACGGACGGCGGCGAGACCTGGGTGGCCGGCGCGATCGGAACCACCGCCCTGTTCGACGTCGCCCGGACCGATGACGAACTCGGCATCGCGGTCGGCGCCGGCGGCACGATCCGCGCGGCTCAAGCGGACTCGGACTTCACCTGGAGCACGGTCACGAGCGGCACGTCGGCGGATCTTTTCGCCATCGACCTGATCGGTCAGAACGGTGCGATCGCAGGTGACGGAGTGCTGTTGCGTTCCACCGACGCGGGCGCGTCCTGGTCGGTCTTCACGCTCGCCGGCACCTTCCGCGCGGTCACCCTCGCCAACGCGACCCCCTGGGCCGTCGGAGACGCCGGCGTCGCGGCCCACTGGGATGGCGCCGCCTGGCAGACCGCCGCGATCACGACGGCAGACCTCGCCGCTGTCGCGTTTGTCGACGCCGATCACGGGGTCGCCGCCGGCGACGGCGAGGTCTGGGTGACGTCGAATGCCGGCGCGTCCTGGCAGCCGGCCGAAGCCGCTCCCACCGAAGCGCTCACCGCCATCACCACGGGCGGCGGAGCCCTGCTCGCGACCGGCGCGACCGGCACGATCTACCGCTCCCAGGACAACGGTCAGACCTGGATCGGCATCCATCCGAGCGGCATCGTCGGGCTCGCCGGGATCTCGGTCTACGAAGACAACACCATGCCAAACAGCCAGATCGTGATCCCCGCCCCGGAGGATCGGGTCGTGGTGTACGGCTCCCGCTTCGAGACCGCCGACGTGTCCGATCGGTGGGGCTGCCCGTGAGAACACGCTGATGCATGTCTACCGCTGGGACCTCGACCGGACGTACCTCGCCACCGAGATCAGCTCGGTGCGCGGCCTCGTGCGAGCCGCTCTCGAAACCGCTGACCAGAAGCGAAACATCCCAGGCGCACCCGCTCTGTTGCGCGGTCTGATCGAGCACGATCCGTCCTGTCGCGTGGCGATCCTCTCGGGTTCCCCGCCACAGATGCGGCAAGTGCTCGAAGAGAAGCTCGCCCTCGACGGGGTTCGCTTTGATCAGCTCGTGCTCAAGGACTCCCTGTCGAGCCTCCGGCGCGGGCGAGTGCGCGCCGTCACGGGACAGATGGGCTACAAGCTGCCGAAGCTGCTGCAGATGCGCGTCGGCCTGGGCCACGTCGTGCGGGAGACGCTGTTCGGAGACGACTCCGAGGTCGACGCGCTCGTTTACGCCGTCTACGCCGAGGCGATCGCGGGGCGCCTGCCGGAGAACGAGCTCGCGAGGATCATGGAAGCTGCCGGGGCCTACCCCGAGTCCGTCGACGAGGCGTGTCGCGCGCTGCGCCAGGTTGGGCGCGCTGATGCCGTCGAGGACGCGTTCATCCTGCTCGAGCGCGGGAACCGGGCCCTCGCGAGGTTCCACCTGCTCGGACCTCATGTCGTGCCGGTGTACTCGTGGTTTCAGGCCGCCGTCATGTTGTGGCGACGGGGCCGCCTCACCATCGGCGGCGTAGAAGACGTGGCGCGCGCCGTATTCGACGAAGGGACCTCTGAACACGGTCTCGCCGGCCTCGTCCAGGATCTCGTCCGACGGGGCCTCGTAGCTACCGCCGACGTCGAGCGCCTGCTCGTCGAGGCGCCGCGCCTCGCACCGATCGTCGCGCCCGTTCAGCGCGCCCTCGCTCGCATGGGTCCCCCGCCAGAAGCGCCGCAACGGATCACGAGGCCCGAGTATGTCGCCTTCCTTCGAGCCTCGAATTAGCCGCTTGAAAGGCCACTCGAACGATGAATGATGCCGATCATGGTTGATCCATCTTGCGATCCAGGTGACCCTACTACTGCGATCCCACCGATCGCAATGACCCAAATGAGTTCGGAGACATGGGTACCAGGCTTTTCGTCGGCGGCTTGAGTTGGGGAACTACGGACGACTCGCTGCGTGCCGCATTCGAGTCGTTTGGCTCGGTGCAGGAAGCGCGCGTCGTACTCGACCGCGACACCGGTCGCAGCCGTGGTTTCGGGTTCATTCGTTTTGCAGTCGAGGCTGAGGCCAAGGGTGCAATCGAGAAGATGAACGGAGCAAACCTGGATGGACGTACCATCCGCGTAAACGAGGCCGACGATCGCGGCCCTCCGGGCGGCCCAGGTGGTCGTCCGGGTGGTCCCGGCGGCCCTGGCGGTCCCGGCGGTGGGTATGGCGGCGATCGCCGCCCACCCCCGCGCGACGGCTTCACCGTTGAGCGACGTGGCCCGCCTGGTAGCGGCGGCGGCGGCGGCGGCTACGGTGGTGGCGGCGGCGGAGGCGGCTACGGTGGTGGCGGCGGCGGAGGCGGCTACGGTGGTGGCGGCGGCGGAGGCGGCTACGGTGGTGGCGGCGGTGGTGGCGATCGTCGCCCCCCCAGCGGCGGCCCAGGTGGCGGCTACAGCGGGCCTCCAAGCGGCGGCGGCGGCTACGGCGGCCCACGCGGTCCAGGTGGACCGGGTGGTCCAGGCAGTCGACCGGGCGGGCCCGGTGGCGGCTATGGTGGCCCCCGCGGACCCGGCGGTCCGGGCGGCCCCGGCGGACCCGGCGGCGGCTTCGGTGGACCGCGCCGTCCAGGTGGCGGTGGCGGGTTTACCCGCTTTGACCCCGCCCTCGCGAACACGATCCCCGTTCCGCCCCCCCAGGACGGCTTTGGCGACGAATTGGAGGGCCGCAAGCGGCTGCCCACCAAGAAGAAGCGCAAGGAGCCCACGGAAGAGGAGCGCTTCGCCGAAGGGCGCGGCGCCCAGAAGGCGAAGAAGCGCGAGAACGGTCGTACCTGGCGCGATCTCACGCAGGACGAAGACGGCGAGGACGGACCGGAGCCGACGGAGCCGGCCGAAGCGCCCGCCGACGCGCCCGAGGGTGACGACAAGGAGTAGAGTTCAGGGTGCGCAGGCGCCCTGAACGACCGCTCGTGGGCGGCTCGTCACCTCGACGAGCACGCCCTTTTTGTTTGTGGAGTCGACGTCGAGCCCGTCGATCGAGGCGCAGCGCGGCAGGTCCGTGACGTTCGGCAGCACGATCGCCACGTCACCGACGGTGGACCAGAGCAAGGTTACCGCCGCAGACTCGCGCACGTAGCGGACCGCGCGCACGCCGGCAGGAAGCCCCAGCACGTCCTCCGCGGCACCGTGACCCGAAACGACCCCTTCCATCGCAACGTCAAACGCGCGCCACACCGCCGCGAGCGGCTTCTCGTCTCCGGCTACGTCTTCGACGAGGCCGAACGCGTCTTCGGGGTTCATGACAGGGCCGTCGTGGTCTTCCAGCGTGTAGACACAGGTGTCGCGGACGCCCGACGCGTGCAGCAGCGCGACCTCGCGCGCCGTGTAATCGGCCTGCAGGTCGGCAGTCACGTCGCCCCACACGGGCCAACCGAACTCGGTGACGACCACTGGGAGCCCCGGCGCTGCCTGTTCGATGTCCGTCACCATCTGAGTGACCGCGACCTCGCCTTCCATGTCCGCTTCAGGCGGGGATCGCGGAGGGTAGAGCGTGTACGGGTGGAAGCTCACCGCGTCGGCGACGTCGAGGATCTCCGGGCGATGCGCGATGGCGTCCGCGAGGAACTCCGGCCCCGACGGGATCGCCTGCCCGTGAAAGAACACGCTGCCGACCTGAACCTCCGACCCCGCATCCGCTGCATGGATCGCCGCCGCCGCCGGCACGAACAGGTCCGCGTAGCCGTCGGGATCGCCACCGAACGCGGGGGGGTCACCGACCTGCCAGAACCGGAACCCCGAGTTCGGCTCGTTCCAGATCTCGTAACGATCGACGCGATCGCCGTAGCGAGCCGCCGCGGCGCCCGCGAACGCTGCGAAGTCGGCCGGGTCGTCGGGCGGCGTGAAACTGGTCGCGCCAGCCCGCGTCGACGCCCACACGTTGCCGTACCCGACCAACGCGATCACCCCGAGGCCTCCTTCGCTCGCGGCGTCGATCACGGCGTCTTCCGTCGTCCAATCCCACGCGTCGCGGGACGCCTGGACATAGCTCCACCGCAGGTCCTGGCGGATCGAACGAACGCCAAGGGACGTGAGCAGGGCCACCTGGGCGGCGCGATGATCGGCATCCCATCGGTCGAGTTGAACGGAGACACACGAGCCCGCTCCCGGATCTGCGACGACCACGGGAAGCCCAAGGTCTACCGGTACGGTCGGTGAGGAACAAGCGAGCGAGAAAAGCAAGACCACGTGGACCTCACTTCGCGCAGCGGAACCCTGTGAACGCGTTGCTCTCGGTGCGACGGGCAGCCGTCGAGTCGACGCCGTCCGAGCGGCGCCACGCGGGCTTCCCGTCCTTCTGCCGCCACTCCTGAAACGGAGCCGTCGTGCCCTCGTCCCAATTCAGCGGCTCGGCGTCCACCGCCGCGAGGCCGCCGCGGGAGCCACAATACGCCTGCGAAGCGAGCCACGATACGCTGACGACGGTGTTCGCTGGCGCCGGAGGAGACCCGCCCGACCACTCGCGCAGGTAGTTGTCGTCCGCCTTGCCTGCGGCGATCGCGGAGTCCCGCTGCCACTCGGGGTTCTTCGCCAACCACTTGGCAAACTCGGACTGGAGGATCGGGCGGCCTGCCTTTCCACCTTTTGCACTCGTCACCGCCACGTCCGGTGGCTTGTCGGGTCGTTCGAAGATCTTCTCGACCTTGGTCTTGTCGGGTTCGACCGCCTTGACGACCTCGACGGCCGCGACCGGCGCGACGATCGCCACGTCCTGGTCGACGGGCCCCGCTCCCGGCTTCACGACGAGCTCGAAGACGACAGACGAGCAGCCGGCGGGACACGTATTGGTCGCCGAGCAGGCGACGGCTTCGGGCGCGCACACGCCGGCGTTGACGGTCAGATCGTACCGACCCGGCAGCAGGCCGGGCACGCGCCACACGCCGTCCTTGAGCTCCGCGACGTGCCCGTCCGCGGTGCTCGCCGCGACGGCGACCTTGTCGGTCGCAAACGGCAGCTTGAGCGTCACGTCGCGCGGCGAGGGACTTACGAGCTTCATCTTCAGGCTCTGGGCCCCCGACCCCGGCTCGATCGTGTGGGCGGCCTCGCCCGTGTCGCACCACGCCGGACAGGCCACGCCCGGGCAGCCGTCCACGGTGCACCCGGGCCCGATGGCCCAGCGGATGTTGGCCGCGCCGACTGGCACGGCGGCGTACCGGTGCACGAAGCCGTCTACGGCGGTGGCCTTCGCGTCGCCCATCCGCAGCGCGACGTCCGTGCCGCTCGGGAGACCTTCGATCACGACGTCAACGTCGCGTTTGTCGCCAGCCGTCGGCGAGTTGTTCACAGCTTTTGCGCCGACGATCAGCCAGACGGCGCCGAGCCCGGCGACCACGATCGCAAGGAACACGAACAGGGCGGCCACCCCGCCCATTGCGACGATAATCCCGCCCGACGAGCGAGGAGGAGGAGCCGCGACCTTCGCGGCCTTCGTCGTCTTCTTGCGAGCGGCGGGCCCCGCCGACTTGGGGGCCTCAGTCGCCTTGCGCCGGACCGTGCCTTGGAGGTCCGACGAGATGGCGACGCTCGCCGCGGACACGACGCCGTCGATTCGCGTGATGCGATCAAACGCGTCTTTCATCGCCGGGATGCGCAGGTCCGGATTGGACTGCGTCATGTCCTTGCACAGCTCCCGAACCGGATCCGTGAAGCCCTCGCCGGGGTCGAGCGGCGGGTGGTTCTGCTTCACGGTCATGATCTGGATCGCGACCTGGCGCGGGTCCACGAGCGGCGAGCCGGGGAAGGCGACGCGAGCCGTGAGCATCTCCCACATCACGACGCCGCAGGCGTACACGTCCCAAAGTTCTGGATCCAGCTGATCAGGCTGCACCCACTCGGGTGGCGCATAGCTGACGGTGCCGAACGTGGTGTTCGCGCGGGTGATCCGATCGGCCTCACCCTCGCTCGCGAGGCCGAAGTCGACGAGTTTGAGCACCCCTTCCTTGGTGATCACCAGGTTCGCGGGCTTGATGTCGCGGTGGCGGATCCCGTTCGCGTGCAGGTACGTGACCGCATCGAACAGCTGGCGCGAAAGCCGAAGCGCCTCCGCCGGCGGCACCGGACCGCGACACAGGCGCGACTCCAGGCTCTCGCCCTCGACGAACTCCATCTCGAGGTACGGGGTGACGAGATCGAGCCGGATGTTCCGGACTTTTACGACGTTGGGATGATCGAGCGCGAATAGAATTTCAGCTTCGCGAACGAAGCGCTGTTCGGCCTCCGGCACGTTGCGCGCCGCAGGTTCAAGCGTCTTGATCGCCGCAAGGATCCGGCTCGCGTGCTTGTTATGGCACCGATACACAGACCCCATACCGCCGCTGCCGAGGGACTTTTCCACGACCCAGACGTCGATTTCAGCGCCGGGCTGAAGCAAAACCCACTCCGGGGCAGAACATAACAGATCAACACGGACACTGGGGCCCTGTCGCAGTTTCCTGTTAGCATCCGGGCTCGAGGGCCTCTCGTTTGATCATGACGGTCGGACTGCTGTGGGTTGCGCTCGCGCGCGCTCAGGACGGGCACGGTCCAATCTCCACGCCCGCGGACGGCGCGTGGACACAGACGCACTACCAGCCGCATTGGGGCATCCCAACGGCTGGCGTGACAGGTTCGCTCGCGGCCGCGTACCGGAAGTCGCCCCTCGCGACCTACGTGATCGACGGCAACGACGTCCTCTCCACCCAGGTGCTGCTCGACGGCGTAGCGGGGCTCGACCTCAACGCCTCGTACGGACTCGGCGACCGGTTCGCGATCAGCGTCACCGCGCCGCTGTTCCTCACCAGCGGCGGCCTGCCAGAAGCGAGCGGCGGACCCGCCCTGGGCGACGTGCAGGTGTGGGCGCCGGTGGCGCTCGTTCCCCGGGACGAAGACGGCGGTTTTGCGCTCTCGGCCGTCCCCTATGTGGACCTGCCCACGGGAGCCTCGAACCGACTCCTCGGCGACCGAAGTACAGGTGGCGGTCTGTGGCTGAGCGCCGGATTCGAGACGCCGCGGCTCGCCGTCGGGGCCGCCGCCGCCGCCCAGCTTCGCCCGCCAGCGACCTACCCGTTCGGCAAGCTCCCTGGCGGGGCGTGGCTCGCCGTCGGCGGGTCGGCGCGCGCGAAGCTGTCGACCGCGCTGTCCGTCGGCGCCGAAGCGCAGGTCCGAGCACCGCTCTACGCCGCACCTGCCACGGCGGGCCTGCCGAGCGAGCTCCTGATCTCGACGCGTTATGGGCTCGACAGCGGGCTTTGGTTCGACCTTGGCGGCGGACCGGGTCTGCTCGCCGGCGCGTCGTCGCCCGCGCTCGAGGTGTTCGCCGGAGCCGGGTGGCACGCACCGGCCGCCGAGCAGGCCCTGCCCGACGTCACGAACCCGGGCGTGGCACTTCACATCGTCGACGGCGACGGCACCACGTTGCGGTCCGGCGAGGTGCTCGTAGCTGGGCAACTCATCGCCCGTGCCGACGCGAACGGCGTCGCCGTGCTCCCCGCCGACGTGAAATGGAAGCGCGGCGTGGCCGTTCGCGCTCCCGGTTTTACCGAGGTGATCGTCCCCGAGCCTGCCACCGGCACCAACACGCTCGACGTCGTGCTCGGCTGGGCGCCGACGCCGCTCCGCCTCCGTGTGACCGATCAGGAAGGGCGCGCCGTCGCAGCCACCATCGAGATCGCAGGCGACGGGACCTCCTCGGGACCCACGACCGTCGCAGACGGGCGCCAGGAGTGGAAGCTCTCGACGGGCGTGTGGCACGCGAAGATCAGCGCGGCAGGCTTCACGTCGCAGACGCGCGAGATCGTCGTGAACAAGGGCCGGTCCGAGGTCATGTTCGCGGACGTGGTCCTCGCGCCGGACGAAGGCGGCAAAGCGGGCGTCGAGCTGGTGGTCACGGACGCGACCGGCGGCGCGGTCGAAGGCGCCGAGGTGTTCGTCGACGGGCGCCCGGTCGGCACCACGTCCACCGGCGGCAAGATCGCGATCGATGGATTGTCCGAGGGCAAACACGCGGTCAACGTCGGAAGCGACGTCCTCTCCGGCGTCGAGAAGGGTGACATCCTGCTCACGAACGGCACGACCGCCTCGGTCGCCGTCGCCATGCCGTTCCGCACCGGCTCGGTCATCGTCACCGTGCGGGGCCCCGAGGGCCGCGCGATCGACGCGCTGATCCGGTTCGACGGCCCCTCCACCCTCCCCGCGATGCCGCTCGGCACGGACGGCCAGCGCGTGTTCGTGCTGCGCCCCGGCACCTGGCACATGCTGGTGTCGTCGAGCGCCCTCGGCATGCAGCAGCGCGACGTCGTCATCCCCGAGGTCAGCTCCGCGCCGATCGAGGTCGAGATCGTCCTGCAGCCCGAGATGCGGGGGACGGGTGACCTCGACGTGACGGTGGTCGATCGTGACGGCGAGCCGGTCGACGCGGCCGAAGTGTCAATCGACGGCGTGTCGTACGGCGGCACCTCCACCGGTGGCACGCTGCTCGTGAGCGGTCTCGATCCCGGTTCGCATCATGTGCAGGTCGGCGGGCCAAGGTTCGTCGCGGTCGATCTGGGCGACGTCGACGTCGTCGACGGCTACCAGGAGCGGCTCGTCCCGATCCAGTACAACCCCGGCACCGTGCGCGTCCAGGCGCGGACGCCCAACGGCGAGGCCGTAAACGCGGCGATCCGCATGGCCGGACCTGGCTCGGCGGGCGGGAGCCTCGGGCCGACCGGACGCTCGTACTTCCAGCTTGCGCCTGGTTCGTGGCAGATGCTCGCCTCTTCCGACGTTCACGGCTTCCAGACGCGCACGATCGAGGTCCCGACCGCCGCGACGTCGCTCGTGAAGGTCGACCTGATCATGACGCCGGCAGGGTCTGGAAATGCAGGCGTTCGCGTGCACGTCGTCGACGTCGAGGGCCGGCCAGTGAGCGGCGCTGAAGTGCTGTTTGACGGGGAGACGCTCGGCACGACAGGCGAAAACGGCGTCGTCGAAGCCACCGGTCTGCTCGCCGGCACCCATCGCATCGACGTGGACTCGGAGGCGTGGGCGCACGTCGCGTTCGAGCGCCAGCGGCTGACCGAGGGCGACACGGTAAAGGTCGAGGCCAGGCTCGCGTACGCGCCCGGCACGCTGCGCGTCCAGGTGCGGGGCGACGACGGTCCCCTCCCCGACGCGATCGTGCGGCTCTCAGGTCCGACGACGCTGCGCCCGAAGTCCGTGGACGCGTCGGGCAACCGCCAATTCGTGCTCGCGCCCGGCGACTGGCAGATCCTCGTGTCCTCCGCGTCGGGAGGCATGGCCCAACGCGACGTCACGGTCACGACCGACCCCAACCCCCAGGTCGAGACGTTCACGATCGCCAACACCCAGGGGCCTACCGAGGGCGCTGGGGCGTCAACGGCGCTGCTCGTGCGCGTCCGCGACCCGGGAGGCGCGCCCGTGGTGGGAGCCGAAGTCAAGCTCGGCGGGCTGTTCAAGGGCACCACCGGCAAGAGCGGCGCTTTGCTCCTCACCGACGTCGAGCCCGGCCCGGTCACGCTCGAGGTCGCGTCGCCGCAATACCGCCCGTTCGTGCCGCTGTCGTTCACGCTCGAGGCAGGCTCGCAGGAGCGCTTCGCCACGCTCGTGCCGGTGCCCGTCTCGGTCGACGTGGTGACGCGCTCCATCGACGGTCGCCCGCTCGACGCGCGCCTCACGTTTACCGGCCCGATCGAGCGGCCCGCCGTTCAGGTCGGCGTGGACGGCTTCGAGACGATCGCGTTGCCGCCCGGCCACTGGGAGGTGTACGCGACCGCACTTGGGCTCGGCGTAAAGCGTCAGGTCGTCGATCTCGCGCAGAACCAGCGCGCCCCGCGGCTGCTGTTCGACCTCGACGTCGCGAAGGTCGAGGTTGGCGGGGGGTCCGTCCAGATCCTCGAGCAGGTGCACTTCGACCTCGGCACCAACGCGATCGACGACGACGAGAACGAGATCCTCACCGAAGTGGCCGCCACGCTGCTATCGCGCTCCGACATCCTCCGCGTCGAGGTGCAAGGCCACACCGACACGACCGGCGGCCTCGCGCTCAACGCCCAGCTCTCGCTCGAACGCGCCCAGGCCGTGCGCGAGGCGCTGATCAAGAAGGGTGTGCCGCCCGAGCGTCTCGTCGCGCACGGCTACGGCCCGCTGCGTCCGCTGACCGAAAACGCCACGGAAGCCGGGCGCGCCCAGAACCGCCGCGTCGAGTTCGCGATCCTCGAGGTCGCCGAGGCCCCGCAATAGCGGACGCGATCAAGTCGAGCGGTGACCGTCACCGAGCAGATCGGCGAGCGTCTTCACCGGCTGGAACACGTGCCGAGGCAGCTCGACGAACACTGTATTCCAACGGGCCATCCGACCGTTCCACAAGCCCGGGTGCTCGAGGACCACGATGGAGCGCCCTTCGTGGGTCTTGCGCGTGACGATGGCCGCGGCCGGATCCGAGAACCGCTCGAGATCGTAGGCGCCATGCGGGCCGGTCAGCGCGACGGCCATGTCCACCGGGTTGAAGTGCGAAGCGCTCCGCCACAGGGCTTGCTGGCGCTCGTCTTCGGGATCGACCTCGGCGCTCTCGATGATCTGCGGCACGCGGGACCCTTCGATGAAGAATGGGCCGCCGCCAGGCTGACCATCATTGGGGACCATGCCGCAAACCCGCACCGGGCGATCCAGCAGCAAAACCAGCGCGTCGCGATCATGGGGGACGTCGACCGCCAGGTCCTGGTCTGCGAACCGCGCCGCGCGCTCCACGGCGCCCGGAACCTCGTCCATGAGGTCGCTGTACAACCCACGGATCTGGGCGAGGAGGCGCACGAGCGTGCCGCCGATGATGCGACGCCACCGCACCACGTCGCCGCGGAGGGCCTCCGGGACGACGTTGTCGATGTTCTTGATCAGCGCGAGCTCAAACCTCGTGTCCTCGACGTTCTGCATCAGCGCCCCGTGCCCGCCGGGCCGGAACAGGATGGCCCCGTCGTCGCGCACGAGCGCTTCCGCAGCATCGACCGCCACCGTGTCCGTGCCCGGGTCCTGCACGGAGAAGGTCACGTCGACAGGGGCCCCGGCGACGCGCTGCTTGAACGCTCCAAGATGCTCGGGACCGACGGTGAAGTGGGCGCTTCGCACCCCGAGGGCAACGCACTCGGAGAGGTGTTCGTCGATCGCCGTGCAATACCCTTCGGGGGCGGGATGAAACGGGATCAAGCCTTTCGGGACCGCGGCCCACCGGTCAATCAACGCGTCGCGGATCGCATCCGGCGAGGAATCATCGGGCAAGCCGAGCGTTCCCCACAACGCGAGCTCGCGGACGCGCCGGACGACGTCATCCCCGAGGTTCGAAAACAGCCGTGAGGCGGCGCCCGACGCCGGCACAAACGCGCCGAAGCGCGACCCATCAAACGCCGCGATCGCGGCTTCCTGGGCCGCCGCGTCCAGACGCAAGATGCCGTCTCCCAGAGCGCAGGGCCGCTCGATCGCGCGGTACCGCGGGCCGCCTCGAAGCAGCGCGAGTTGCGACTCCACCGCGTCCGGTTCCCGCCCAAGTGCGCGAATCTGCTCGCGTTCGGCCACCGTCAACACGGAACCTCCACCGCGCACTCGGGCGTGTCGTTTACCACGCTATTCACCAGAGGACCCACGCGGTAGCGCAGCATTTCGCCGCCTGGAAACGGCTTCAGCTGCGCGAGCCAGTGTTCCGCGTCGTGATCGGCCCGATCGAGCCAACCCACCCACGCAGGACGCGGCAGGATGACCGGCATGCGGTCGTGGATCGGCGCGACGAGCTCGTTCGCCTCACAGGTGATCACCGCCGCGGAGCCGCTGCGCGCGCCAGCGTCGTCCTTGATCGTCTCGTAGATCGCGGCCATCGCGAACGGCTCGCGGTCCTTCCGACAGATGAACCAGCCACGGCGCTCCTTGCCGACCTTCTCCCACTCGTAGAAACCGTCGGCCGGCACGAGGCAGCGCCGACTCGCGAACGCGGACCGGAACGTCGGCTTGGTGAGGAGCGTCTCGGCTCGCGCGTTGATCAACGGCGGGCCCTTCTTGTCTTTGAGAAAGAACGGCACCAGCCCCCACCGAACGAGCCCCAACCGCCGAACGCCCGCGTCGTTCGCGATCACCGCGACGATCGCGTCCGTCGGCGGCACGTTCCAGCGCGGGGCGACCTCGAGCGGCTCGATCGCGTCGAAGATCTCGGCGATCTTGGACGCGGGGGTGAACAGCGCGAAGCGACCGCACATCAGGCACCCCCGAGGACGTCGAGGAGCGCGTCGCCCAGGCGCACGTAGTCGAGCGGTCGATTGTGGACCTGCGCGCTGATCCGCAGCCACAGCCCGCCCCCTTGGGACCACACGGGCACCTGCACGCCTCGCCGCTGCAACGCGCCATGGAGCGTCATCGCCGCGTCGAGATCCACGGCGCCCGTCGCGGGCACCCGAAACGTACACAACGATCGACGCATCGCGACCGGCGACGGAATCGCGACGTCCCAGCGCGCGGCGAGGTACGCGGCGGCCGATTCGAGCAGGGCCTCGTTGTGCGCACGGATCCGCTCGATTCCAAGACCGTCGACGAAGTCGAGGGACGCCTGAAGCGACAGCCAGGGGCTCGGATCACGCGTCCCCGTCCAGTCGAACTCCTCGTGGAACCCTTTGCCCCACCCGTGCGAGATCACTGGGGGGTGCAGGTCGCGCTGGCGATCCCGCCGCGCCCACAGGAACCCACAGCCTTTCGGGGCGAACAGCCACTTGTGGCAGTTGCCGACGTAGTAGTCGGCCCCGAGCGCGTCTAACTGAAGCGGCACCATGCCCGGCGCGTGGGCGCCGTCGATGAGCACGGGGATTCCGCGATCGCGGCACAGCGCGACGATCCGCTCGATCGGGAACACGAGCCCGCTCCACGACGTGACGTGGTCCACGATGACGAGCCGCGTGCGCGGACCGACGATGGAGCTGAACGCCTCGACCACCGCGTCCGGACCGTCGATCGGGAACGGTACGGGGGCCTCGATCACCCGCGCCCCGGCGCGCTTCGCGAAATGAAGCGCCGCGTTCCGGACAGCGCCGTAGACGTGATCGCACACCGCGATCTCATCGTCCGGGGCGAGCTGCATCGACCCAAGCACGGCGCACGCGCCGGTCGTCGCGTTGTCGACCCAGACGACGTCGTCACCGAACGCGCCGACCACCGAGCCGAGGCGATCGGCCGTGGCTCGCAGCGCTCCAGGCAGCGTGTCGACCATGAACGCGACCGGTTCGCGCTCCAGCCGCTCGCGCCACTCGGATTGCGCGTCCAGCACGACACGCGGCGTCGCACCGAAGGAGCCATGATTCAGGAACGCGACCGCTGGATCGAGCAGGAACGCGTCGCGCGCGAGGATCGGCTCCGGGCCTAGCAGTTCACGCACGGGTGGACCTCGACCGTCAGGTGTTCGACCTTGATCACCTCGCGGATCGCGGCCCGGTAAAGGGCAGGCTCGCGCGGTGAATGCGTGACGACCGTAGCCATACAAGCGCGACGACCGAAGCCCAACTCCCACACGTGGAGATCGGCCACGCGAACGTCGTCGATCGACTCGAGCCGCGTGCGCACGCGCGCCAATTCGTCGCTCGACGGGCTCACATCCAGCAGCTGAGCGCCAGCCTCCTGTAGCAGCCCGATCCCCCAGCGCAGCACCATCGCGCCGCCGATCATTCCCATCAGCGGATCAAGGAAATCCAATCGCCACGCCCACACGCCGATCAGGGCGAGGATCGCCGTCACGCTCGTCGCCATGTCCATGAGGACGTGCAGGTACGCGCCCTTGCGGTTCAGGTCGTGGTCATCGTGCGCGGCGACCGGGCCGGTCGCCGTTGCATGCCCGTGTTCGTGCGCGTGACCATGATCGTGGTCATGCCCCATCATGGTCTCGGGCAGGTCTCCAGGCTTGAGCAACCACGCCGACGCGACGTTCACCAACAGCCCGAACACCGCGATCGGAAGAGCCTCACCGACGTTCACCTCGACCGGAGAGAACAGCCGCCACACCGACGCGCCAACCATCCACAGCGCAGCAGCGAGGAGCACGATCGCGTTGGTCCACGCGGCGAGCGCATGGACCTTGCCAGCGCCGAAGGTGAACCGGGTGTCGTTCGCACGCGACCGCGCGAACGCGTACGCGAGCGCCGCCAGGCCGATCGCGCCGGCGTGCGTGCCCATGTGCCACCCGTCGGCTTCGAGCGCCTTGCTGTGCGACACGAGGCCCGCCGCAATCTCCGCGATCATCGTCACGAACGTGATCCCCACCACCACCCGAACATTGCCTTCGCTCCTCGCGAGGGAGCGCGGTTCGGCGTGGCCGAGGTCGAGGTCGCGGACGGTCGCTTCGTGCATTGAAGTAATGTAGCGCGCACCCCGGGAGAACCCCATGTCGAGCCGCGTGTTCCGAGACGATCTGTACGATGGGAAGGTCGCGATCGTCACTGGAGGCGGAACGGGCATCGGGGCCGCGACCGCGCGCGAACTCGGGAAGCTCGGCGCGACCGTCGTTATCGCGTCACGAAAGGCCGAGAACGTCGATCCTGCGGTGAAAGGCCTCACCGAGGAGCTCGGACGGCCCGTGTACGGCGCGACATGCGACATCCGCGATCGCGACGCGGTCAGGAAGTTCGTCGCGAGCGTCGTCGCCGACCACGGGCGGATCGACCTGCTCGTCAACAACGGCGGCGGCCAGTTCTTCGCGCCCGCCGAGACGATCTCGGACAAGGGCTTTGACGCGGTCGTAGCGACGAACCTGACCGGAACCTGGAACATGACGCGCGCGGTCGCGGACGCCTGGATGCTGGCGAACACCGGCTCGATCGTGAACGTGACGATGCTCACCTCGCGGACGTTCCCGGGCATGGCCCATTCGGTCGCTGCCCGCGCCGGCGTCGAGGCGATGAGCCGCACCCTCGCGATCGAGTGGGCGGCGCGCGGCGTGCGCGTGAACTGCATCGCCCCCGGGCTCGTCCTGTCGAGCGGGTTCTCACGCTACCCTGCGGGCCTCGAGATGATCGCGACCATGCGCACGACGGTGCCGATGAAGCGGTTCGCGACCTGCGAGGAGATCGCGTGGTGGATCGCGTTCGTCGGGAGCGAGGCCGGCGCCTACGTCACCGGCCAGACGCTCACCGTGGACGGCGGCAAGACCTTGTGGGGCGACTGGTGGCCGATCGCAGACCCCGCAGAGTGGCCAAAGATCGAGCTCCCGAAAGAGCCCTGGGAGAAGTGACAGCGGGAGTCGTGCGCGTCAAGGTAGCGCGAGTGGTGCGGTAGGATCGGCAGGGAACCACGCCTCGCGGCCACGCCCGAGGACGAGGTCCAGCAGGGGGCTCGTCGCAAACGTCGTCACGAGCGCCATCACAACGAGCATGGCGAACGCGGTAGGCGTGATCACGCCAAGGTCCAGGCCAACGTTCAGGACGACGAACGCCATCAGACCGCGGGTGTTCATCAGGATGCCGATCGCGGCCGACTCGCGGCGACTGAGGCCGACGAAACGTCCAGCCACATAGGAGCCTCCCACCTTGCCGACCGTCGCGAGGACGACGACACCGCCTGCGACAAGCCAATCGTGCGCGTCATGGAGGAGTCCGATCTGCGTGCGCAGGCCGGTGTAGGCGAAGAACACCGGCAGGAACAGGACCACGACGAGGTCCTCGACCCGCGCGCGGATCTCCCGCGCCACGCGCCCGTCGTGCGGGAACAACGCCCCGAGCAGGAACGCGCCGAACAGCGCGTGGATGCCGGCCGCCTCGGTGACCGCCGCCGAAAGAAGCAACCCGACGAGCGCAGCCGCGAGCGCCCCGCGCGACAACGGCTCCTCGCTCGCTTCGGCACGCTCGACCAGCCAACGAACCAACGGGCGGACGACCACGAACATCCCGAGGATATACGCCGCGACCGCGATCACGACGCGAAAGACGCTTCCCGCCTCCGAGGTGGCGATTCCAGCCACCGTCGCGAGCAGCGTCCACGCGGTCGCGTCGTCCACGGCAGCGCAGGTCAACGCTGTGGCCCCGATGGACGAGTGGGTGACACCGCGATCGTGGAGGATCCGCGCCAGCACCGGGAAGGCCGTCACCGACATCGCGACCGCGATGAACAGCGAGAACGACGTGAACGACACACCGGCCGGCGCGTACTCGGTGTAGAGGGCAAGCGCGCCGACAGCGCCGAGAAGAAATGGAGCCGCGATGCTCGCATGGGCGATCGCGAGCGCCGCGTGACCCGTACGACGGAGGAGGCCGAGGTCCAGATCGAGGCCGACCAGGAACATGAACAGCACCACGCCCAGGTTCGCGATCGGCGCAAGGTTCACGTCGGAAGGCAGCAGGAACGACTGCACCGTCGGCGCGAGGGCTCCGAGGACAGACGGACCGAGCGCGATTCCAGCTACGATCTCGCCCATGACCGGCGGCTGGCGCAGCCAGCGCGCCCCAGCGGCGCCGATGCCGCGTGCCGCGACGGTGACAGTCGCGAGCGCGAGCAGGAGGTGGGCCAGAGAGGGGCCATGGGCGCTTGAAGGCGCGGACGGGACGAGGCCCGCGACCGGAGCAGGCAACGTCTCGCCAAATGACCGGATCGCCGCGTACGTGCCGATCACCCCCAGGATCATCGCCAGGTAGACGAGCCCTGTGCGCCACGGTGGAGGCCTGGTGACCATCGCAAGCACCTATCGGACCCGCGCGCCGTTCACCCAGACCTCGCGGATTTCGGTGTCAGGCACTGAATCGAGCGGCACCGTAAGCGGATCGGAGCCGAGCACGATGAAGTCCGCCAGGTAGCCAACGTCGAGCCGACCGAGCTCGTCGGGCCGAGACACCGCGCGCCCGCCGCCCTCGGTGTACGCGCGAATCCCGTCGATCACGGGGAGATCGTGAGGAGCCTCGGAATTTGCACCGTTCCACGCCACGACGAACGGCTGCGCGGACGGCCATACGGGCCAGTCCGTGCCGTTCGCGAGCGGGATGCCCCCCGCGCGAAG
>CANNIZ010000056.1 GCA_947505245.1 Pseudomonadota bacterium
AGGGCTTCTTGTAGGCCAGGACGGCGTCGCAGGCTGCGGCACCGACGCGCGCGTGGCCCTGGTCGGTGAGCCACGTCTGCGTTGACAGCGCGTCGCGCGGCGTCCCCTCGGGCGGCCAGTCCTTCGCGAGGTCGACGTGGACGACTCCTGGGATCTTGGCCGCGACGCGATCGACGACCTCGTTGTACTTCCCACCGGCGGGCTCCACGACGCCGACGAGCAGGGTGGCCGAGCCGTGGGCCGTGATGTCGCGCCCGAGCGCGCCGAGGGCGTCCTCAAACGCCTTCGCGGCGTCCTTGTCGACGGCGGTAGGGGCAGACACACCGACCAGCACGAGACCGGGCGCGAGGTCGAGCACGGGGCCGAGTCGGCTTCGCGCCAGCTCTGGACCCTGGCCCGAGGACGCGCGATCGACCACGCTGTAGCGCCCCTTCGCGCGCTCTTCGAGGCAGTCGGCGAGGACGGCGACCCAGCCGCCGGGAAGCGCGTCCGGGGCGACCCAGGCGTCTCCCATCGCCACGACGGGCGTGGGTTCGGCGGCCAACGCCACCCCGAGCAGGAACATCAACAACCACGCCTCCCATCAACGTCATACCGGGCCGTTCGTGGCTTCACAACCCCCCGTGGCCCGAGTGCTTCCCCCGTCGAGTTTGCGCACCGAGGTCGGCCGTGTGACGGAGGCGGCCCTTCAGGAGGTTGAATGAACGTTCGCATCGGTTTGGTCATCGCGCTTGCCCTGGTCGCCTGTCGTCACAAGGATGACCTCGACGAAGACGGCTACGACGTCACCGTGGACTGCAATGACGCTGACGGTGCGGTGTTCCCTGGCGCGGTCGAGATCTGCAACGACGTCGACGACAACTGCGACGTCCTGGTCGACAATGACGCGACCGACCAGAAGACGACCTACGGTGACGGCGACGCCGATGGCTACGGCGACCCCGTGAACGCTTCGACCGGTTGTGTGGCGCCTGCGGGCTTCGTTGACGACAACACCGACTGTGACGATGGCGCGCGGGACATCTACCCCGGCGCGGCCGAGGCCGACTGCACCGATCCGATCGACTACAACTGCGACGGCTCCTCCGGCTTCGCGGACGCTGACGGCGACGGCTACGCGGCGTGCAAAGACTGCGACGACAAAGACGCGCAGATCTCGCCGATCGGCGTCGAGCTTTGTGACGGCGACGACAACAACTGCGACGGCACGACCGACGAAGACAGCGCGGCGAACGCAAAGACCTGGTACGCGGACACCGACACGGACGGCTTCGGCGACGCCACGTCCACCAAGACCGCCTGTGAAGCGCCTACCGGCTACGTCGACCTCGCGACCGATTGCGACGATTCGAAGTCGTCGATCGCCCCTGGCGCGGCCGAGACGTGCGACAAGGTCGATCAGAACTGCAACGGCGTGCTCGATGACGGCGCCGCGGACACGAAGGTCTGGTACGCCGACGCCGACGGCGACGGTCACGGCAGCAAGTCGCTCTCGCTCACGGCCTGCGATCAGCCAGACGGCTACGTCGCGACGTCCACGGACTGCGATGACGTCGACCCCACGTCGTATCCGTCTGCTCCCGAGCTTTGCGACGGCTTCGATAACGACTGCAACAACCTCCTCCCGACGAATGAAGCGGACGCCGACGACGACACGTTCCTCGCCTGCAAGGACGACTGCGACGACACCAAGGCCGCGGTCGCCCCGGACGCGCCAGAGAAGTGCAACGCGATCGACGACGACTGCGATGGCCAGATCGACGAGGGGGACGCGGTCGATCCGACGACGTTCTATGCGGACGGCGATGGCGACGGCTTCGGCACGCCCACCACGTTCCGCGCGTGTGCGGCCCCCGTCGGCTGGGCCACCCTGGGCGGCGACTGCAACGACGCCAACGACCTCGTGAACCCGAGCGAAGTCGAAGACTGCGACGGCTTCGACAACAACTGCGACGGCAAGATCGATCCCGTCACCGAGGTGCTCGGCATGCGGGCCGCGTGCTCGGCCGCCCAGTGCAAGGACGTGCTCGATCGCCGTCCCTCCGCGGCGAGCGGGGTTTACTGGATCCGCGGCGCCGACAAGGTTCCGTTCCAGGCGTACTGCGACATGACGACGGCGGGCGGCGGTTGGACGCTGGCGCTCAAAGCGAACGGCGCGAACACCACCTTCCTCTACGATGCCCCGCTGTGGACGAACGCGACGCTGCTGCGCCCGACGTCCGCCGGCTTTGATCGTACGGAAGCCAAGCTCCCGACGTTCACCAAGATCCCGTTCCAGCAGATGATGGTTGCGCTGGAGACGCCGATCGGGGCCACCGGTGCGCCCGTCGTGTCGCACCTCGAGTTGCCCGTGGCGGCCAACAACCTCCAGGCGCTGTTCAGCGGCGGCTACGTCGCCACGACGCTGACGAAGCCGACGTGGAAGGGCCTCGTCGCGAACTCGTCGATGCAGGACAACTGCAACCGCGAGGGCGTCAACGTGACGTCCGTGCCGTTCAACGCGGCGTACGCGCGCGTACGCGTCGGCATCCTCGGCAACAACGAGAACGATTGTGGGACCCCTGACTCCCGCCTCGGCCTCGGCGGTGACGTCGCGCCCTGCGGACCCGCGGGCACCAACTCGGTGGGCAATGTCGCCGGCTGCATTGCCGACAACGGCGACACGAACCTGACGAGCTTCGGCTGGCTGTTCGTCCGCTGCACCGGCGGCGCCGACACGCTGGGTGATGGCATCGACCAGAACTGCGACTACACCGACGGCGTCGACGGTGACGGCGACGGTGAGGCGAGCCTCGCGTCCGGCGGGCCGGACTGCGACGACGCGAACCAGGGCGCCACGTTCGCGAACGGCCGGTGCTCGCTGCCCGCGACCTGCCTGGACATCCTGCAGGCGACGCCGAGCGCCTCGAACGGCCTGTACGCGATCTCGCCCGAGTCGGGCCGCTGGGTCCGCACCTACTGCGACATGGCCCGCGGCGGTTGGACCATGGGCTTCCTGAAGAACACGGTGCATGCGACGCCGATCTACGCGAACGCGGGCGCCAAGTTCGGCGCCGGGTTCGTCGCGAACAACGGCGGGACGGCCGGCGCGATCGCGCTGGCGCGCACCCCGACGTCGGCTTCGGCGACGACCGAAACCACGGCGGTCGCGGGCTGGCTGGACATGAACACGTTCCCGGCGGCGCAGATCCGCTTGAACGCGTACGCGGACGGCTCCGAGACCTATGTGTCGGACGCGATCAACGTCGCTCAGCTGCGATTGGACTTCGGAAACAACGGGTACTACCTGTATGCGGCCCCCGCCGAGCCGCCTCGCGTCGACGGTGACACCTACTACTGGTGCGGCGGCGACACGGCCTACACCGACAGTGGCATCGGTCAGGTCAACCCGATCGGCCCGTACGCCGACTGCAAGGGCCACGGCAGCCTCGGCAACGGCTGGGACTTCTCCCACAACGCGAGCACGCCGGGCGGCAACAGCGGCCTCACGTTGTGTGGCGGCATCCCGCTTTCAAACTGGATGTACACCTCGTACGGAGCGGGCCTGCTGACGTACCCGGTCGCGGGTGGCGCCCAGGCTGTGTTCCTGCGCTAAGCTCCGTCGCGGAGGCGACACATGCGCAGGTTCTTGCTGCTCGGTTTGCTCGCGGCGCCCTCGGTGGCGTCCGCGATGGGCCTCGGAACGACCGGTGCCGTCGTCGGGCCCGGGTTCGGCGGTGCACTCTGGAACGGCAACGGGCTTTGGCTCGGGCCGGCGCTGCCCAGCTTGGACCTCTACCCGACCAAGAACCTGCGGATCGGGATCAACGCGATGGATACGCTCGCGTGGCTGATCGAGGACTCTGATCAGCTCTACCTCGGGGCGGACGTCACCGTGACGGCGCTCCGGGTCGACAGCTTCGACGGCCTCGACGGCGTGATCCAGCCGGGCGGCAGCCTCGACATCTACTCGAACTTCGGCACGGGCCTGGTCCTTGGCGGCCTCGCTCGGTTCGGGTTCGAGGGCGGCGACACGATGCGCGGCGGGCTGTACCTGGTGCCGGGTGTCGGTGTCTCGGCCGGGGACGGCTACGACGGCGCCGTGTGGAGCGGACGGATCGAGTTTTCGCTTTGGTTCGGGAGCGTCGGCAAGGGCGGGTCATCGAAGTAGGGCGAGGTCCGGATCCTTCTCGATCATGTCGTCGATCTGGTCCACAAGGCGCTCGGGGAACGAGCCGCGCACCTGGTCCAGCAGGTCGCTCGCCTCGGCTTCGTCCCCCAGGCGGATCAAGGTGGCGAGCACGTTGGCGAGGTTGCCGGCGCTGCGTTGCCGCTCGAATGCGCGCGAGAAGTAGTCGAGCGCCACCTCGTACCGGCCCATCAGGAACGCGAGCACGCCGCGGTGACGATCAACCGACGCGAGGTTGTCGTCGAGCTTCGGCCCGCCGAGCTCGAGGGCGGCGAACTCCTGCTCGGCCACGTGCCGGGCGGCGCCGGCGTAGTCCTTTACGCGCGGGTGCGCGGCGATCACGTGCAGCGCCGAGTGCTGCATCACCGCGTCGATCTTTCCGCTCGCGTGCAGCTGGTGCACCAGCGATCGGGCGTGGTCGGCGTCGAGGTCGATGGCCTGGAGCGCGTGCTGGATCTGTTCCATCGCCGCCCGCTGGGACGGGTCGACGGCGTCCGCGAGCGGCAGGTAGGCCTCGGTGTCGACCGAGGAAAGGATACGTTCGAACAGCTTTCGGTGGTCCATGATGATTACCTTACAACCGTTTGACGGCACCGACCCGGCCCGGTGGATGTCCCTGGGCTAGGGTTGTGCGCGCTTTGGCTCTTTGTGGCCACCCTACGTAAGCAACTTCCAAAGTCCCGCCTTTCCTGGAGCGACGATGTTCAGCTGGTTTGCAACCGAGTACAAGCATGGTGGTTGGCCCCTCGGTGTCGTGTGGTTCCTCGCGGCATTCTCGGCCATCATCGTGATCGAGCGCTTCATCGCGCTCTACCTCGTCGCGCTCGAGAACAAGGACGGTCTCCTCCGCGGTCTGCACGGCCACATCCTGAAGGGCGACGTGCCGGCGGCCATTCGCTTCATCGACGCGCAGCGCTCCGGTCCGCTGTCGCGCATCGTGAAGGCGGGCCTCGTCCGCATCAACAAGAGCGACAAGGAAGTGCAGGCGTCGCTCGACGAAGCCTCGCTCCGCGAAGTTCCGTACCTCGAGAAGCGCACGGGCTACCTCGCGGTGCTCTCGAACGCGACCACGCTCGTCGGTCTGCTTGGCACGATCATCGGCATGATCCACTGCTTCGCGGCCGTGGCCCACGTCGACCCCGCCCAGAAGGCCACGATCCTCGCCGGCGGCATCTCGGAAGCCATGACGTGCACGAAGTGGGGCCTCGGCGTCGCGATCGTCCTCCTGCTCATCTACTCGGTGTTCCAGGCTCGCACGCAGCAGCTCACCGATCGCATCAACGAGACGGTCGTGAGCGTGCTCAACCTGGCACTCTCGAACAAGCAGGCCCTCAAGAACTCCGAGTCCGCGGCTTCCGCGCGCTAAAGCGCGGTCTTCGCTCGCCTTTGGCTCGCTGCGCGCGTCGCCTAGGGCTCGCTTGCTTCTCGCTCGAACTTTAGGGGTTGAGTCATGGGCGTCAGTGTAGATACCGGCGGTGGTGGACGAGGCAGGTCGGGCAACTTCGACCTGAACCTGGTGCCCTTCATCGACCTCCTCTCGGTCTGCATCACCTTCCTGCTCGCCACCGCGGTGTGGACGCAGATCATGTCGCTCCAGGTCGATCAGGCGATCGCACCTCCAAACCCGGAGACGCCTCCGCCTCCGCCGCCTGACAAGCCGCCCACGCCGCCCATCACGCTGCACATTCGTGCGGACGGGATCTGGGCGGGTCGTCAGGCGACGGGCGCTTGCCTCTCTGGCGTGATGTCGCCGTCCCCGGCGGCTCCGGCCCCGGCTCCGGCCGCCCCTGGTGCCGCGGCTCCGGCCGAGGTGTTCTGGGGCTGCAACTGGCCGATGGTCGAGAACGCCTACGAATGGGACAAGATCAAGGTCGACCTTGGCCTGGATCGCGAGAAGTACCCCACGGAAATGCAGATGGTGATCGTGACGGACGATGGCGTCGTCTACGAGCACATGATCAAGGCGCTCGATGTGACGCGCGAACTTGGCTACGAAAAAACGCTGCTCGGGGGTGGACCCCCGGCGACCGGGACTGCACTCCCGGGCGGGAAATAGGGAGACACCATGGGCTCCGTAAGCATCCCCGGCCGGCATCCCGCGTTCCACCCCATCGGGCGGCTTCGTAAGAACCCGTTCAAGGGCGGAAAGAAGAACATGAGCGCGCCGCTCAACCTGACGGCGATGGTCGACATGTTCACGGTCATCGTGATCTTCCTGCTCCAGAGCTTCTCCGCTTCGGGCGAGATCATGTTCATCCAGAAGGGCATCAAGCTGCCCACCGCGACGCAGGCGCAGCCGCTCGAAGAGCGCGGTCCCGTCGTTACGCTGTTCTGCGGCGACAAGGCCGACCCCAACGCCCCGTGCGACAACGTCGTGCTGATCGAAGGTGAGAAGCTCGCCAAGCTCGATGAGCTGGACGACGCCGAGCCGGGCATCCCCAACCTGGCGGACCGTCTGAAGAAGATCCGCGAGAACGAGGAGCGCCTCGTCGGTCGCGATCCCACCAAGCCGTTCGAGCAGCACGCGATCGTCCAGTCGGACAAGCGCATCGACTTCAAGCTCGTGCGCAAGACCATCTTCTCGGTCAACGAAGCCGGCTGGACGCACCTGAACTTCGCGGCGATGCCTGACGCGTCGGTGTCGGCGGCGCCCCTGGCCGACGGCGAGGCCCCGGCGGAGGAGTGATCCTCGCGCTCGCCCTCGGTGGATGTAGTCCAGCTGGGGACGGGTTCGCTACGTCCAAAGCCTTCGACGGACCCGCTCGGCACGTGATTTTCGAAGACGGCGAGGTCGCGTTTCCGTTCGTCGTAGGTGTGGAGCCGGTCGGAGCCGCTGGCAAGGCTCCGCGCGTGGATTTCGGGTTCGACGTCGCGTGGACCGTGACCACGGCCGGCCCGGCAACGGTCAGGGTGGTTACGTTCACGGACGAGGACACCTGGGTCCCGACGCCGTGGGAGGTGCGTGTGAACGGCGAGGAGACGTTCGCGCAGTCCTCGGTAGGGCATACGTGCGATCGCGGAGAGGAGCGCTGCGAGGTGGCTTACGAGGCCGCGATCGAGGTGCGCGAAGGCGGCGCCGCGGACATCTCGTGGACGGTCGCCGCGTGGGTGGAAGGGCGCCCGGGTTCGGCGGCCAAGATCTCGGATGACACTGCGTTGGACGTGGTGTTCGAATGATCCTCGCCATCCTCGTCGGCTGCACTTCGGCGTGGGATTCGACGCGCCACGAGAACAGCGCCGAGCTCGTGCTGACGGTCGACGAACGCGAAGTGGACGCGTCGTTCGACGTCACCGCGACGATCTACCTGCAGGCCACCGACGCCGGCGACACCGATACCGCGACGTTCGACACGGGCTGGAGCGACACCACCGGCGTGTCGATCGACGTCGACGTCGAGGTGAAGGAGGCCACGGGTGATGGACGGGCGCGGTTTCTCGCCTGGGCGTCGCAGTCGACGGACGTGGTTCCGCAGCCGGTCGAGTTCGTCGCCGGCGAGCGCCCCACGGTGTTTCACGAGCGGATGTTCTGCGCGGCGCGGGACGGCACGTGCGCGCTCGATCAGCACGCGACGGTCGACCTGCGCGAGGGCGGGCCGATGACGGTCGTGTTGCGCCTCACCGTAGACGCTTCCGCCGACGATGAGTCTGCGAAGTACATCTCGGATCAGACCGAATACACGCTCGGGTTCCGCTAAGGGGTCAGCGGCCGATCAGTCGCCGAAGGCGATCGATGAGGCCCGAATCCGCGGGCGCAGCGGCTTCGGGCTCCGCAGACGCGGAGCTGGCGAGCGGGGATCGCGCGCGAATCGAGCGGAGCACGTTGTCCGACCTCTGGTAGTGCACGGGAACCGGCGTCTGGCCAAGCTGGAACGCGAGCTCGGAGCCGGCCAGCAGTGCAGGATAGATCTCGATCTCCTGCACGCGCGTGGCCTCGTCATACCGTTCGAGAGCGGTGACGACGGGCTTTCGCGCGCGTTCGTGCAGCATCGCGGCGGCCCGGACATGCCCAGCCAGACGCCGCAGCTCGCCGTGTTCGCCCTCGAACTGGTGAAGCACGCTCAACATCGCGGCCCGGTGCTTCGTGTCGCCGCCGAGCACGCGCTGCGCGACGGCCAATACGCGGTCCTCCCGGGTCAGGTGGGCCTCGAGCGGCTCGATGAAGGACTTCCACGCATCCTGTACGGTGAGGTGCGGCTCCAGGCGTCGCCTTGACGGCTCCGGGACCTGCTCCATCGGGGCGATCAGGGGACCTCCCCGGCGCGCCTGCGGCGCCGGAGTCGTCGTGGTGCGGGTGGACCGGAGGTCGTCGATGACGCCCGTGGCCTCGGCGACGGCGAGCCGAACGGCAGCGTGCTCGTTCTTCAGATACCGCTCGATCCGCTGGTCAAGCAACATGAGGGGAGCGTAGCGCATCGAGGTGCGTCTGCCATCCGCTGCGTGTAAGCCCTTCGCCAAGTCAACGTTCATCGCCCGAGCAGCGCGCTCGGGATACGTGACGCCGTTCCTTCTGGAGTCGTGATGTTGTTGTGGACGGTAGCCACCGCTGTGGCCCTCGGTGCCGATTGCCCTGCTCACGTAAAGGCCGAACAGGTTGGCGGGCACGTCGAAGACGCGATGCTCGCGTATGCGACGCTCGATGAGGAGGGTTTTCGGGCATCGGCGGCGGAAGCCGAACAGGCGCTCCCTTGCGTCGAGGATCTGTTCTCCCCGTCGCGCGCCGCGGGCTTTCACCGGATGAAGGGCCTGCAGGCGTTCATCGACGGCGACGCGACGACGGCACAGAAGTCGTTCGCGGCCGCGGTAGCGCTCGAGCCCGACTACACGCTGTCGGCGAAGATTGCCCCAGAAGGCGGAAAGTTGTGGCGCAACTACGACACGTCGCGCGCGCTGCCGCGCTCGGCTGCAACGGGCTTTGAGGTTCCCCGTGGGGCCAAGACCTACGTCGATGGTGTCGCTTCAACGACGCGCGTGGTCGACCTTCCGTCCATCGTGCAGGTCCTCGAAGGCTCGGCGGCGACGACCACGTTGTACCTCGCGGGCGGCGCGCCGATGCCCGTCCTCAACGTCACGGCCGCGGCCGTCGTCGCAGAGGTGGTACCCGAGGTACCAGCGCCGCTCGACGAGACCGAAAAGCCCGAGAAGGCCCCGAAAATTCCGAAGGAAGCTGGCTCCGGTGGTGGAGGGGGGCCGAAGCTTTGGGTGGGCGCGGGTGCGAGCGCGGCGGTCGCGGTCGGGCTGTTCGCGACGTCGGCTGTCGCACACTCGGCGTTCGAAAAGAACCCTTCAGCGGGCTCGTTCTACGTGACGAACGGGGCCTACTTTGGCTCGATCGGCGCCGCGGCCCTGGCCGTCGGTTTGACGGGCATCTCAATCGGCGGAACCTTCTGAGAATCGTGTTCGGAGCCACTTCTATGTCCCGCCTGTCCCCGTTGTTTGTGCTCCTGCTGTCTGGCTGCTGGCCGATGATTCCCGGCAAGTGGGCCGACTACGACGTGCCCGATGAGACGCAGATCGTAGGGTCGTTCAACTACTTCCAGCCGCTCGGCGGGTATTGGGGCGATCCCACCCCGAACGGCGCGGTCGCGTGGGGTTGGCTCGACACGCCGCAGGTGGGTCTGCAGGCGGTGGAGCCGCGGGTCGGTTGCGAGGTCGTCGATCCCGCCGATGCCGGGGATCCGCTCGATTTTGTCGACATCGGCGCCACGGACGCCCGCATGCGCTCGTCGCTCGGCACGATCGACCTCGCGTTTTCGGCAGACGCGAAGCTATTCTACAACCAGGATCTCACCGAGGACGACGCGGGCGCCGGCGTGTCGTGGACGCTCGATAATATCGACTCGGACGAGGGCACGTTTCACGTGCAGACGTTCGTCGTCATGCCACCTCGTCTTGCCTTCGGGGGTTTTTCGCTCGAGGGCGACGTGCCCGACTCCATCGCGCGCGCCGACTACCCGGTCACGTGGCAGGCCGAGCCCGGCGCGGACTGGGTCGTGTTGCAGCTTCAGTTGGAGACCAGCCAATCGATCACCGAGACCGCGCTTTGCTACGCGGAGGTAGGGGACGGGGCGATCACCGTTCCGCAGAGCATCTGGAGCAAGATGGACACGGCGGACGGCATGTACGTGTACCTGGGTTCCAGCCATGAGACGGCGACGAAGATCGAGGGCGTGTACGGAGCGTCGCGGATGGCTTCGGTCTGGTATCAAGTCGGCTACGTGAGGTTCGAATAGCCATGTCCGACGATCCGCCAAAGGGCTCTCGCGCAGGTAAATTCGCGCTCGCCGGCTGCGTGTTCTTCCTCGTCGTCGCGGCGTTGGCTGCGGGACTGATCTTCGGCGGCGGCGTCATCATCGCGTTCCTCGGTGGCGTCGGTGCGTTCGGCGCGTTCGCGTTGCTCGCAAGCTCCGGTTCGGACGTTTCCCAGCCCGTCGTCGTGCCGCCCCCGGTGGTGGACGCTTCAGCGCCGCTAGCGACGTCGTCGGCGTTGATCGACGGCGTCGTGAGCCCGGACGTGATGAACGCCGGTCGCGTGGCGAACGTCGGCCGTCTGGTCACGGTCAAGGGGATGTTCACCTCGGTGACCTCCCAGGACTCCCCCCCGTCGGCCAACTTGTCGGTTCAGGTCGCGGACGAGTTCAAGAGTCCGCAGGTGCTGTGCCTCGCCGATCTCGGCTTCATGGACGCGGCGACGAAGTTGACGCGTGGCTCCGAGATCACGGTGCAAGGCACCGTCGCGGACAAGGACTTCTTCGGCGGCACGCTGCTCGACAAGTGCACCGTGTTGTCGCCCGCGCTCGTCGCGACGGCGCCTGCGGCGGTTGAGACGCCGGCGGAGCCCGTCACGACCGAGCCTGTCGTGAAGACCGAGCCCGTGAAGACCGAGCCCGTGAAGACCGAGCCCGTGAAGACCGAGCCCGTGAAGACCGAGCCCGTGAAGACCGAGCCTGTCGTCAAGGTCGAGCCGGTGAAGGCGGCCGCGGGCGGAAAGGTCACGGTCGAAGGAGAAGGCTCTGTCGTGTTGATCGGTGCAGACGGGAAGCGCGTCAAAGTGCCTGGGAACGTGCCCGCCGGGAAATACGAGATCGAGGCGACCTTCGAAGGCGAGCCCGCCGTCGTGGTGGGCAAGATCACCGTCGGCGAGTCCGGCGCGACCGTCGCGTGCAACGCCAACATGGGCATCTGTCGACCAAAGTAGCAACTTCAGAGGGACAAGAAAATGGCAGAGGAGAAGGGGATCACCCCGCGCGCGACTGACTACTCGCAGTGGTACCTGGACGTCATCGACGGCGGGGACCTGCTCGACGACTCGCCGGTGCGCGGCTGCAAGGTCTTGAAGCCCCATGGATACGCGATCTGGGAGGTGATTCAGCGCGTGCTGGATCAGCGCTTCAAGGACACGGGGCACGTCAACGCGTACTTCCCGCTGTTCATCCCGATGTCGTTCCTTTCGAAGGAGGCCCAGCACGTCGAGGGCTTCGCGAAGGAGTGCGCGGTCGTGACGCACCACCGCCTGCGGTCGTTCGACCGCAACGGCGAGAAGGGCGTCGAGCCCGATCCCGAATCCGCGCTCGAGGAGCCGCTCATCGTGCGGCCTACGTCCGAGACGATCATCTGGCACATGTACGGCCGGTGGATCGACTCCTGGCGCGATCTTCCCCTGCTCATCAACCAGTGGGCGAACGTCGTCCGCTGGGAGATGAAGACGCGCCCGTTCCTGCGCACGGCCGAGTTCTTGTGGCAGGAAGGCCACACCGCGCACGCGACGAGCGATGAGGCGAAGGCCGAGGCGTACCGCATGCTCGACGTGTACGCGGACTTCGCGAAGGACACGCTCGCGATCCCGGCGATCAAAGGCCGGAAGTCAGTCCGCGAGCGGTTCGCTGGCGCCGAGGACACGCTCACCATCGAGGCGATGATGCAGGACGGAAAGGCCCTGCAGGCTGGCACGTCGCACTTCCTCGGCCAGAACTTCGCGAAGGCGTTCGACGTCACGTACCAGGACAAGGAGGGCAAGCGGGAGCACGTGTGGGCCACCTCCTGGGGCGTGTCCACGCGGCTGATCGGCGCGGTGATCATGACGCACTCCGACGATCAGGGCCTCGTCCTGCCACCCGCCGTCGCGCCGATTCAGGTCGTGATCGTGCCGGTGTACAAGGACGCCGAGCGCGCCGTGGTCATGGAGGCCGTCGACAAGATCACGGCCGCGCTGAAGGGCCGCGTCCGCGTGAAGGTGGACGACCGCGATCACCTGCGCAACGGCGCGAAGTACTTCGAGTGGGAGCGCAAAGGTGTGCCGCTGCGGCTCGAGGTCGGTCCCAAGGACGTCGCGAAGGGCCAGGCGTTCGCCGCGCCGCGCGTGAAGATCGGCGACGAAAAGAAGTTCGGAATCGCGTTCGACGGCATCGCCGACAAGGTCGAGGAGGTGCTCGCACGCATCCAGGCGACGCTGTACGCGACCGCTGTCGCCAACCGCGAAGCGCGCACGTATGACGTCGACAGCGCCGAGGCGTTCAAGCAGGCGCTCGACGAGAAGCCCGGCTTCTACCGCATCGCGTGGGGCGGCGACGACTCCGACGAGGACCGCGTGAAGGAAGAGACGAAGGCGACGTTGCGGTGCTACCCGCTCGACGCGCCTTCGGTGGAAGGCAAGACCTGCCCGATCACGGGCAAACCCGCGCATTCGATGGCGATCTTCGCGCGCGCGTACTGACGGGAACCGGTCGGTCGGTCAATCGCGTCCGAGTCCACGCCGCCCGGCGTCAATGGCGCGCCAATCCACGCCGGGCGGGAGATCCCGTCCCGGCGCCGAGTGAAAAACGGCGTTCATTCGTGGACGGGCCGTCGGGTGGCTGGTCCATGTGTGGATTCGGCGCACATTGACGGCGCGGCGCGTGGACTGGGGTGGGCTTGACCGTTTCGGGGCGGTTCAGAAGCCCTCGACGATCAACTTGGCGGCGCTGTAGCTGTTGCCGTCCATGTAGCAGGGCGAATAGCTCGCGCCCCAGCCAGTCATCTGCACATTGACGGTGTGGGTGCCGGCGGTGAGGGACGGAACATCGCGCTGGATCGACCACGCCTCCCAGTACGCCGAACCGCTGCCGCTTACGTTAACGCCGGTAATCACGTCGCCCCACGTGCCGTCGCCGTAGGGGGTGCCGTCGATCACGAATCGGAAGCCGCAGTGCGTATATGGGAGTGGGCCTGGCGCGTGGACGCCGCCGTTGCTGCGCAGGCGGAGGGTCGCTCCCGCGGGGATGGTTACGTTCACCGTGGCGCCCGGAACGTCCGCCCAGACCGTGGTGGACAGGACGCCGTTCTGCGAGGCGGTGCCGAGGTTGTAGATCACCTTCGGCACGTTCTTCAGCTTGGACCAATCGACCGGGTTCCCGGCCGCATTGAACGTTCCGGGCGTCGAAAGGCTGCTGCTGAGCGCCGTATCGGCTGCCGTGCGCGCGGTGGCTTCGGCAGAGACGGCGCTCGTTCGAGCGGTCACTTCGGCGTTGAGGTTTGTCGTCAGCGTCGTGTCCGCTGCCGCCCGTGCCGTGGCTTCCGCCGTGACGGCGGTGGTTCGTGCAGTGACTTCCGCCGCGACGGCTGCCGTGCGCGCGGTCACTTCGGTCGACAGTCCCGTCGTCAACGTGGTGTCCGCGTTTGCGCGGGCGGTTGCTTCAGCCGAGACGGCCGTGGTGCGCGCGGTGATCTCACCGGCGAGGCCCGTCTGAAGCGTGCTGATGTTGCCTTCCGCCAGGCCGACGCGCGTGGTGAGCGCGGTGAGCGCGGCGTCCGTCGCGTAGCCGTTGTTTGCGATGAAGTTGTCGATCACGGACTCGCTGAGCGGCAGGGCGGTGCTGTCGGTGCACACCCAGGCGCCCGTTCCGTTGACCATCAGCACCTGGCTCGGGGTGCACGTCATCTTTGCGGCGTAGATGCCGTCCAGATCGGTGCGAAGCTCGGCGAGCGAATCGTAGGCGATCGTGCGGGCCCAGCCGTCGACCGTGGCCTGGTTGACGTTGAACGTCGTCCCGGTGAGCGTGAGCGCGGTCCCAGCGGTGTAGGTGGTGTCGGCGTCTCCGTCGGCGAGGCCGTTCGGGACGGCCAGGAGGTCGGACCACTGGACGGGATCGGTGACGAGGCGGTACTCGGACGCGTCGAGTCCGCCGAGCCTCTCTGCGTCGTCGCAGTACTGGGCGTACGCCGCGAACGGTGATGTGGCGACCTCGAACCGCGGCGACATCTCGGCGCCGGTGCCCACGGTCATTCCGAGGAACACGGTCGCGTTGTCACGGAACAGGTCGAGTCCGAGCGCCGACTGGTCACCGAGGTACACGGTGAACTGCCCATTTACGACGTCGACGTCCTGCGTCTCGGTCCACAGCGTCGTCGGGCCGCTGGCCGCCGGGTACAGCTTGAGGTGGAGCGTGGTGTTGCCGTCGATCGGCGTGCCCGCGTCGTCCGTCAGGTACCCGGTGACCGGCACCAGGGGCGGGGCCGCGGCTTCGGCCACGAACGGGACCGTGAGCGCAAGCAGGGCGACAGTGCGAGTTCGCATGAGTACCTCGGGATCAAACAGGTTCTTCCAGTCGGCCGTCCCGGCAGGGTACCCGCAATCGGGTGCTGCGATCAACGACCTTTCCCACGAACCTCACGTTACGTCACGGCGGTACGGAGGCTCGATGTTTGACCTGTCGGACGACCACAAGCAGATCCGCGACCTTGCCCGCGATTACGCTCGTCGCGTGATCATGCCCGGCGCTCCAGCGCGCGACAAGAGTCACGAGTACCCGGCCGCGATCGTCGGCGAGCTCGCGGACATGGGCTTCATGGGCATGTTCATCCCGGCGGTGTACGGGGGCACCGGTCTCGACATCCTCTCGTACGTGTTGGCGTTGGAAGAGGTGAGCTACGCGGACGCCGGCGTCGGCGTGGTCATGAGCGTCCAGAACAGCCTCGCGTCGTCGCCCATCCTCGCGTTTGGCACCGAGGCGCAGAAGCTCAAGTACCTGCCGGAGCTCGCGAGCGGCCGCAAGATCGGCTGCTACGCGCTCACCGAGCCCGAGGCGGGATCGGACGCGGGCGCCCAGAAGACGCGCGCGAAGAAGCAGGCCGACGGCAGTTGGCGCCTGGACGGCACCAAGATGTGGATCACCAACGCGCCGCAGGCCGACATCTGCGTCACCTACGCCAACGTCGCGCCTGAGGAGCGCCACAAGGGCGTTTGCGCGTTCATCGTCGAGCGCGACTACCCCGGCTACAAGGTCGGGAAGATCGAAGAGAAGATGGGGATCGCGTGCAGCGGCACGAGCGAGCTCGTGTTCGACGACATGCACGTCCCGGCCGAGAACCTCCTGCACGAAGAGCGCAAGGGTTTCCTGGTCGCGATGGCGACGTTGGACGGTGGCCGGATCGGCATCGCCGCGCAGGCGCTCGGCATCGCGCAGCGGGCGCTCGATCTCTCGGTGGAGTACGCCCGCACGCGCAAGACGTTCGGAAAGCCGATCGCCGATCACCAGGCGATTCAATGGAAGATCGCGGACATGGCGACCCGCATCGACGCCGCTCGTTTGCTCACCTGGCGCGCGGCGGTGCTGAAGGACAGCGGCGCACGCGCGAGCCACGAGTGCTCGATGGCGAAGCTGTTCGCGTCGGAGACGGCGAACTTCTGCGCGTACGAGGCGGTCCAGATCCACGGCGGCTACGGCTATTCGCGTGAGTACGAAGTTGAGCGCCTGTTCAGGGACGCGCGGATTACGACGTTGTACGAAGGCACCTCCGAGATCCAGCGCATCGTGATCGCGAAAGGTGTGCTGGGATGACGGCAGACGCGCGCATCCGCGTCCTTGTCGCAAAACCGGGGCTCGACGGCCACGACCGTGGCGCGAAGGTCGTCGCGCGCGGGCTGCGCGACGCCGGCATGGAGGTGATCTACACCGGCCTTCACCGGACGCCCGAACAGATCGTTCGCGCCGCGGTGGACGAGGACGTCCAGGTCGTCGGCGTCTCGATCCTGTCCGGCGCGCACAACCGCCTGCTGCCGGAGATTGTTGCGGGACTTCGCAAAGAGGGCCTTGGAGACGTGCTTGTCGTCGTCGGTGGGATCGTTCCGGAGCCAGACGCCGTGAACCTCGTAGCTGCTGGCGTTTCGTGCGTGTTTTCGCCCGGTACTCCGATCGCTGAAATCGCGGCGTTCATTCGAGAGAAAGCGCCAAAGCGCCTGTGACCGGTAAAGACCGATCGGTCGCGCGTTGACGCCCGCGACGTGACCCCGTAGAAAGGTGCGGAACCGCCGAGGCTGGATGCTCCCGACGACGCGAAAGAAGGCCGTGGCTACGGCTGTGGCCGGCGGTAAAGCGCCGGGGGCTGTGGCCGGCGGTAAAGCGCCGGGGGCTGTGGCCGGCGGCAAAGCGCCCGGGGCTGTCGGCAAAGCGAAGCGTCGCCCGAAGGTGCGCCCCGCGCTGCTCACCGGCACCAGCTCCGAATACCTCGGCAAGCGACCGCTGCCGCGCGTGCTCCAGGGCCGCATGGTCACGTTGGTGCTCGGTCCAGCAGGGGTCGGAAAGACGACCGTCGCGCGTCGGCTCGCGGGCCTCCCGACGGCGCCGGTTCGGGGTCGCGGCATCGGCGAGATCGTCGTGTTGGATGCGGACGCTGTTCAGGACGCCCTCGTCGATCGCATCGCGCGACGCCGCTGGTCCGAGCGGCTCGTAGACGCGCGGGCGCTCGTGCTCGATGGCCCGTGCTGGATGCGAGCCCGTCCGGCTGCCGTCGCTACGCTGGTCGAGCTCGTCGCTGCGCGCGCCGCCACCGGGCGTCGCACGGTGATCTGCCAGGGCGATGACGAGGGCACGATGGACGCCCTGCTCGCGGCGCTCGAGCCTTCGATCGTCGCCATCCTGGGGCTGCGGTTCCCGAAGGGTGCACGTGGGCAGCTCCGCTTCGCCCGCCGCGCGTGTGACGACCTCGGCATCCATCGCCTGCACGCAAAACAGGCGAGCGTCGTCGAGCCGTGGGGCTACGACGCGGTCATCCAGCAGCTCAGGAAGCGGGCCGCAGTCTGAGCCGTGCTACTCGGGCCTGATCGGGGTCACCGCGGCCGTGTCGGTCTCGCCGGTTCGGATGCGGACGACGCGCTCGACAGGCAACACGAACACCTTGCCGTCGCCGACCTCACCCGTGCAGCCGCCCTCGACGATCGCCTTGATCGTAGCTTCGACGAAGCTGTCAGACACGCCGATCTCGATGCGCATCTTCTCTTCGAGGCCGACCTTCACCGTCGTGCCGCGGTAGGTCTCGACGCGCTCGAGCTCTCCGCCATGCCCTTGAACGCGGCTCACCGTGAGCCCGCGCACCTCGGCGCGGTACAGCGCCTCGAGCACGTCCCCGAGGCGCTCGGGGCGAACGATCGCGACGATCATCTTCATGACTTGCTCCCTTCGATGACGAGGATCGCGCCTTCACCGGTGGTGTAGGCCTCTTCGCCGTGCTGGCTGACGTCCATTCCGAGCGCCTCGTCCCGCGCGGAGGCGCGCAGCGGCGTGAGCTTGCCGATCAGCGCGAGCAGTCCGAGCGAGAGGGCGCCCGACCACGCGAGCGTGTAGGCGATGGAGATCGCCTGGATGCCGACCTGACCGAGGCTCCCGTCGACCGGCGCGCCCCACGCCTTGCTCGCGAACACCCCGGTGAGCAGCGCCCCGACGGTCCCGCCGAGCCCGTGGGCGGCCGCGACGTCGAGCGAGTCGTCGAACGATGATCGCGCGCGCCACACGAGCGCGAAGTGACTCGGGAGCGCTGCGATCGCCCCGATCGCCAGCGCGGCGATCGGCGGAACGAAGCCTGCGGCCGGCGTGATCGCGACGAGGCCGACGACGATCGCGGTGGCGGCGCCGACGGCGGTGGCGCGTCTGGTGCGCGCGACCTCGACCAGCGTCCAGACGACGAGCGTGGCCATCGGCGCGAGCAGCGTGTTCACGAACGCGAGCGCGGCCGCGTTGTTGGCAGCGAGCGCGCTTCCCGCGTTGAAGCCGAACCAGCCGAACCACAGCAGGCCGGCGCCCAGCACGGTGGAAGGCACGTGGTGGGGCAACATCGCCTTGCGACCGTGATCGCGCCGCGGACCGAGCCACCACGCGGCGACGACGGCCGCCGCGCCGGCGTTGATGTGCACCACGGTGCCGCCGGCGTAGTCGAGCGTGCCGAACGACGCGAGCCAGCCGCCGCCCCACACCTGATGCACCATCGGCGCGTACACCAGCAGCGTCCACACCGTGATGAACGCGAGGTAGGGCGCGAACCGCATGCGCTCGACGATCGCCCCTGAGATGAGCGCGGCGGTAATGATGGCGAACGTGGCCTGGTAGGCCATGAACAGGATGTGCGGGATCGTGCCCTTGGCCGCGAGGTCGACGCCCATCAGGCCGGCGTGCGCGAGGCCACCAACGACGCCGTTCCCGTCCGAAAACGCGAGCGAGTACCCGAGCAACGCCCACGCGACGCCGGCGAAGCCGAGGCTGCACAGGCTCATCATCATCGTGTTCAGCGCGTTCTTGCTGCGCACGAGGCCGGCGTAGAAGAACGCGAGCGCGGGGGTCATGAGCAACACGAGGGCGCTCGAAACTAGCATCCAGACGATATCCGCAGCGACCATTCCAATTTGCTCCGAAACGCGAGGGCTCCCGACTAACAGGACGGCCGCCGACGGAGTACCATCAGGTATGAGCAACAAGGGCGCCCCGCAGCAGTTCGGCGAGTACCACCTACTCGAGAAGATCGCGACGGGCGGCATGGCAGAGGTCTGGCGCGCGCGCGCCTATGGCATGGCGGGGTTCGAAAAGATCCTCGTCATCAAGAAGGTGCTCGAGAACCTCGGCAAGGATCCCGAGTTCGTTCGCCTGTTCATCGATGAAGCGCGGATCTCCGTGCAATTGCTGCACGTGAACATCGTTCAGGTGTTCGATCTCGGTCAGGTCGACGGCTCGTACTACATGGCCATGGAGTACGTCCACGGCCTGGATCTCGCGCGCATGATGTCGCGCAGCAAGCCGATGGGGCCGTTCCCGATAGCCCTCGCGCTGTTCATGATGGCCGAGGTCCTGAAGGCGCTGCAGTTCGCGCACGAACGCGCAGACGAAGACGGCAACGCGCTCAACATCGTCCACTGCGACATCTCCCCGCAGAACATCCTCGTGTCGTACGCGGGCGAGGTGAAGATCACGGACTTTGGCATCTCGCGCGCGGCGTTCCAGGCCACCGGCGCCCACGACGTGATCCGCGGCAAGTACGCGTACATGAGCCCGGAGCAGGTCGATGGCAAGCCGCTCGACGGGCGCTCGGACGTGTTCTCGCTCGGGATCGTGTTGTACGAGCTGCTGACGGGTCGTCGCCTGTTCAAGGCGAAGAGCCGCGATGAGACGCTCGCGCGCGTGCGGCGCGCCGAGGTGCCTTCCCCCCGAGGCTATCGCCCGGACCTGTCCGAAGACCTCGAGGCGATCGTGCTGAAGTCGCTCGCGGCGAATCGCGACGAACGGTACGCGACTGCCGGGGAGATGCTCGAGCAGCTCGCGGTGTTGATGGTGCGCGAGCAACATCGCGCCACGAACAACGATCTCGCGGCGTACATGAAGGACGTGATCGAGAACGCCGGCAAGGGCCGAACGGAGGCGCGTGGCGATCGCCCCGCTCCCCCGGCGTCCGTCGTCGTGCTCGCGGTCGAAGCCACGCCGCCGCCGCGGTCGCTCGCGACGCCGCGCGTGACGCTCACCACGCTCACGCAGGAGTGGTCGAGCACCGTCGGCGACGCGGATGGCGAGATCTGGGAGAGCGAGGAGGGGAGCCTGCTCGTCGCGTGGGTGTGCGACGACAAGCCGCGCGCGGACGGCTCCCCCGCGATCTCGCTCAAGGACGCGCTCGAACGCGCCGTCACGGTCTGCTTGCAGATGCAGAAGACTGCGACGCGCGGCGGCTACCGGATGTGCGCGGGCATCGCTCCGGGCGTGGCGCGCATCCACGCCGAGACGGGGCGTCCGGGCGAGGGATGGGAGCTCGCCGGGCCGTTCTACCTCGCGCGGTGGATGATGAACCTCTCCGCGCACCGCGGCCGCGTCTTGCTCACCGAGGTGGGCGCCAGGCAGATCCCCGGAAAGACGACCCCCCTCGGCCGGATCTGTATTCAGGGAAATCGCTACATCAACCTGCACGAGGTGGCGTAGGGTAGCGGTGGAGGCTGTGATGGCCAAGCCACCGCCGGGTACGATCCTGTGGCACGATCTCACCGTCAACGACGCGAGCGGGATGCGTGACTTCTACGCGGCCGTCGTCGGTTGGGAGCCGTCCGCCGTGGACATGGGCGACTACGAGGACTTCACCCTGCGCCCGAAAGGCGGCGAGGGCGTAGCCGCGATCTGCAACGCGCGCGGCGGCAGCGCGGACATGCCGAAGTCGTGGCTGTGCTACGTCGTGGTCGCGTCGCTGCAAGACAGCCTCGCGACCGTGAACGCGCTCGGCGGCGACGTCATCGTGCAGCCGCAGCGGCTCGGCAAGGGGAAGTTCGCGGTCATCAAAGACCCGCAGGGCGGCGTGATCGCACTTTACCAGGTGTGAACCGCGCGTCCGTCAGTTGGCGAGAAGGATCAACGCCATGAACATGGCCGTCCACGCGCCGCCGGCGAGCACGAACGCGAGCGAGAACCCGAGGGACAGCGCCGACACGATGATCGCCATCTTCGCGTAGGCGCGCGTGCCCGAGTGCGGCGCTGCGCCTCCGAACGCGCGCACCCCGAGCCACAGCGCCATGCCCGCGAGCGGGAGGGCCACCACGAACGCAGCGCCTCCGGTACAGGATCCCGCCATACACGCGCCCGCCGCGATCACCGCCACGCGGCACGCCGTGCGCGCCCACATGTGCTCGAGGGAGTCGTAGTCCGGCGCTTCTTCGGCGGCTTCGGACATCAGCGGTCGAGGAGGATCGATTCCTCGCCGAGTACGACGTAGTACCAGCCAAGCGAGTTCATTCGGTTGAACAGGATCAGGTCCTTGCTGCCGCGCTCGTAGGAGACCGCACGCCCGCCGTCGTCGAGCGCCTTCATGTGATCCCGCACGTCCTTGTCGGGGAACTCGCGGATCCGCATCGTCTTGGTGCCGGCCGACTTCTTGCCGCGGTCCGCGCTGCTCACGACGATGTTGCCGTCGTTGTCGACGAGGTAGCTCTCGGCGCCTTCCGGGAGGGGGAACTTCTCGGACACCAGGAGGTTGTCGATGATGTAGTCGAACGGCAGCTGAACGGACGCGACGCCGAAGAACTTCGGCTTGTCTTGATCGTCGTACAGCGAGATCGCGCACGGAAGGATGGGGCCGAGGATCGGGTCGATGAACGGCGAGCCCCACGTGGCCTGGCGCTTCTTCTCGGCGAGCTTGTACCAGGGCTGCTTCTTCGTATCAAAGTTCTCCGAGAAACCGCCGCGCCCGGGGAAGCCGATGAAGCCGCCGTCTTCGAGGCCGATCGAGACGTACGCCAGCGGCGTCTTGCCCTCGGAGATCAGGTTTTCGGCACGCTTCAGCGTGGACGAGGCCACCTCTTCCGACTTGGACAGCAGCATCGCGCGCCGCAGGTATCGCGTGGCCGGGGTGAGGCGGCGGAACGAGTCCTCGGTCTCGGCAGCGACCGCGTGATCCTTCGAGCCCTTCGCGTAGAACACCGGGTACTGCACGCTGATCGGCATGCCGTACCGGGGGCTCTTCTTCAGGTCCGGCGGACCTGAGCCTTCGGTGTCAAAGTCTACGGAGTAATAAAGCTGGTCGTTCGTGGCTTCACCGCGGATCAGCATCTCTGCCGCGGACGCCGAGACGATGCCGAGCGTGCCCTCGTAGCGCGCGAACTCCGAGTCGATCAGCGACGCCTGCGCGGACGCCTGCGTCAGCAGCTGGGTCAGGGCCTGCTCGCGATCGCTCTGCACCTTGGACGCGTACAGCCCGTACACGATCGACAGGAACACCGTGAACGCCGAAAGCGTGAAGAACAGGAACACGAACGCGAGCGTGAGCTCCCGGTGCTTGCCGACCCAGCGTGAGATGGCCTGACGCGTCGTGTCGGGGCGCGCCTGAACAGCCTCGCCGCGCAGGTAACGGCGGATGTCGTCGCCCATCGCGCGTACGTCGGCGTAACGGAGCTCGATCTTCTTCTGGGTGGACTTCTCGATGATGCCGCGCAACTCGGGCGCGATGAGCTCGCCAAACACGTGTACGAGGGGTTCTTTGAACCCGTCCTGCTGGCGGAGCACGATCTTCTGCGGCGACTTGCCGGTGACGGCCTGGCGCATGGACGCGAGCTCGTACAGGATCAGGCCGAGCGCGTATTGGTCGCTCTTGCCGTCAAGATCGCGCTTTCCGTAAGCCTGCTCGGGCGACATGTACTGCGGCGTGCCGATGATCACACCTTCGATCTCGTCGTCGTCGTCGTCGTCGCTCTCTTCGGGCGGCGGCCCTTCCCAGGCCTGGTACCCCTCGACGAGCACGAGCTCGTCCTTCTTGACGCCGGGCAGGTCGAACAGGCGCGCGATGCCCCAGTCCATCACGTAGACTTCGCCGAACGCCCCGACCATGATGTTCTCGGGCTTCAGATCGCGATGCACGACGCCGCGCGTGTGGGCGTAGTGCATGGCGTCGAGCACCTTCAGGAACATGTCGAGCCGCGACTCGAGGCCGTGCTCGGTGTCCAGCTTCTTTGCGCGGTACTGCTCGCGCGTCTCGTCGATCAGCTTCTCGAACGTCCGTCCGCGGATCTGCTTCATCGAGTACGAGAGGCCACCATCGGGATGGCGGCCCAGCGCGTACAGCGGCACGACGTTGGGATGATCGAGCTGAGCGGTGATCTGCGCTTCGGTGTAGAACTTGCCCGACAGCTCAGGGTTGTTCTTGATGTCCGGGCTCATCACCTTGTAGGCGACGGAGCGGTGGAGATCGAGGTCCTTGGCGATGAGGACCTGGCCCATCGCGCCTTCCCCGATCTTGCCGACGAATTTGTAGCCGCGGCCGGGGATGTCGTCCGGTGTGCCGTGATCGACCGTGGCGCCTTCGGGCGTGCGCGCGCCGATCTCGATCGTGGGCTTGCGCACCGGACCCGAGCCGGTCTTCTTCTGCGGACCCGTTCCAGGCTTCTGTGGGCCCGTCGCGGGCTTCGGCTGGGAGCCTGTGGACGCCTTCGGAGCCTCGACCTTTGTCTGGCCCGTCTTGGTCTTGGGCGCGTCCCCGGTCTTGGGCGCGTCCCCGGTAGACGCCTTTGGCGCATCGAGCTTCTGCGGGCCCGTGGCGGGCCTCTGGGGTCCCGTGGCGCCCTTTCGCTTCGGCGCGCTGTCCCGGCCCGGCGCGGGCTCGACCGTCCGCACCGCCGGCGGCGGAGGCGGCATCATCGTCGTCGCAGCGGGCGCCGGCTTCAGGGCCTCCGGCGCAGGAGCATCCGCATGTTTTGCGGATTCGAGGGCCTTCTTGACGTCATCGAACGGGACGAAGCGAGAGACGTTCTGCGGCGCGTCGGCCTTGTCGTCGTCGCCATCGTCGTCGTACGACGCGGCCTTCGGGGGCTCGGCCTTTGGTGGCTCCGCGATCGGCGCAGCCGGGGCTGGCTCGGAGGGCGGGGCGTTCGTCGGCTGGTCGTCGACGGGCTCCGGGACTGGAGCGGGCTTCGCGGCGGGCTCGAGAATCGCGCGGAGCTCGTCCCGAACGGTGTCGTTGATGGCACCCTGGGTGTGAAGCCAGTCCAGGAACGCCGCGTCCTTTCCTTCGGGGCCGGCTTCGGCTACGAAGGCGTCGTGCAGTTCCTTGACCTCGTCTTCGGTGATGGCGAGGGCAGCTTGTAGTTCAGTGAAGCGCATATTTTTGGTCCGGCGGCAAAACGGTCGGTACGATAGCACGCGGCCCGAGGGAGCCCCATGGAACGGCCGAACGAGTACAACTGGGCGGCGATAAGCTTGTTGGTATCGGGTATTTTCAATATCTGGTTCGGCGCAATTCTGGGTCTTTCGCTGCTGATGCTGTGCTGCGGCGTGTTCTGGCTGATTCCGATGGCCATCGGGGTGCTCGAGGTCGTGACGGCGGCGCGGATGCTCGCCGGTCAGCGCGTTCACTCCGTGGTTCCCGTCGCCGGCCTCGGGCTCGCTGCGTCGGTGATGAACTTCAACGTGATCGGACTCGCTGGCGAGGTGATCGCCCTGGCGCTGTGTTCGAGCCCGCCGATCGGAAAGTGGCTCGAGGCGGATCCAGAAGGGGCTGACGAGTCATGGTAAAGGAGCGTCGAAACCAGTTCATCCTGATTTCGGTCGCGCTCGCGGTGGCCTGCCCTTCGCTCCGCGTTGGGTTTCACTTCGACGACTGGTGGCAGCTCGTGGTGGCGCGTGGCGTCCCGTTCAGCGAGGCGCTCACGAACATGTTCGTGTTCGCCGGCCCGGGTGGCGCGCCGGTGCCCTGCTGGTGGGCGGATCCCGACCTCAAGCTCGCGTTCTTCCGACCGCTGTCGTCGCTCCTGGTGTTGGTCGACGATACGCTGTTTGGCGATGTCGCAGCGCTCTGGCACGCCCACCAGATCGCGTGGTGGGTGGCGCTCGTGCTGCTCGTACGCGGCGTGCACAAGGTGGCGCTCCCGCGCCGCGCGGGAGTCCTCTCCGCGACGGTGTTCGCGCTCGACGACGCGCATCTGTTCCCGATCGCCTGGCTCGCGAACCGCAACGCGCTCGTCTCGACCGTGTTCGGCATGCTCGCGCTGATCGCGCACGCGCGCTGGCGTCGGGACGGCGACCGGCGGCTGATGGCGGCCGAAATCGTCGCTTGGGCGCTGGCGTTTGCCGGCGGTGAGGGCGCGTTGTCGATGCTCGCCTATGTCATCGCGTGGGAAGGCCTGGCCGCGATGGACGGCCGCGCCACCCGCGCGCGCTCGCTCGCACCCGCGTTTGGGGTGTTCGCGGCGTGGGCCGTCCTCTACAAGACGCTCGGCTACGGCACGGCCGGCTCGGGCTCGTACCACGACCCGTTGAACGATCCGCTCGGCTGGGCCTGGGACGCACCCCCGCGGCTGCTCGCGTTGCTCGGGCAGCTCCTCGGGCGGGCGCCCGTGGACGCGTGGTTCGTGGTCCCCGCGCTGTGGTGGTGGCCGATCATCGTCGGCCTCGTGTCGGTGCCGGTGTGGGCGTGGCTGTTGCGGACGTTCGCCCGCCTCGAACCGGCGCGCTGGTACGGCCTTCGCTGGCTGATCGCGGGCGCGTTCCTGTCGATCATTCCGCTGTTGTCGACGTTTCCATCGAGTCGTCTGCTTCTTGCGCCGTCGATCGGCACGTCTGCGGTGATCGGAGCGCTCGTCGAGCATGTGTGGCGCACGCGCAAGAGCGTGGAACGACCGTCGCGCGCCCACCGGATCGTCGTGTACTTCATGGCGTTTGGCGCCTTCGTCGTCGCGCCAGCGTCCCTCGGGACCCAGACCGAGGTGCTTCGCCAGTACGCGCGCTTCTTCTACGAAACCGCACAACAGGCCGACCTCGGCAGCGCCGACCAGATCTCGGTGGTGTTGTACGCGCCGGACCCGACGATGATGGTGTACATGCCCGCTGTGCACTACCTGAGCGGCAAGGCGCCGCACCCGTGGGCCGTGTTGTCGATGGCGCCTTATCGGCATGTGTTCCATCGCGTCTCGGACACCGTGCTCGACGTGGAGATCGTCGACGGCCACATGATGGGCACCGAGTGGGAGAAGCTGTTCCGGCGCCGACCGCTGCGAACCGGTGACGTGGTGCCGTGGGGAGACGCGACCGTCGAGGTGCTCGCCGCCGATCGGGTGGGTCCGACGCGGCTTCGCCTTCGCGCGTCGCGGTCGCTGGACGATCCTCGCGTCGCCTGGCTCACTTACGCGGACGGTCGCTTCGCGCCGACGGCGCTCCCTCGCGTGGGTGCGGACCTCGTCGTCGACCCCCTCGTGCCTTGAACGCACGGAATCCGTGTGACTGGCCGCGGGTCGTTGTACGCTGACCCCGTGGAGGCTCCTTGCGCCGTCTGATGCCGCTGACCCCGCTCCTGGCTGCCGCGGCGATCGCGGTGTTCATCGCGACCCCTGCCACCGGCGCCGCCCCGGCCGCGAAGCCCCCCGCTTCGGCGGTGGCGATCAAGCTGTTTCCGCTGTCCCCGATGGGCATGGCCGGGCCCACCGACTCCTGCAGCACCACCGCCTGCAAGCAGCTGCTCACGATGATCACCAACGCCAAGGAGACGATCGACTTCGCGGTCTACGGTATCCGCGGCCAGTCCGCGATCATGGAGGCGCTCACCGAAGCGAAGGCGCGCGGCGTCGTGATGCGCGGCGTCGTCGACAAGGACGACGAAGACAAGACCTACTACGCCGACACAGGCGAGCTCGAGAAGCGGATCGGCACCATAAAGACCGACCACCTCCACGACGCCGCCGCTGCCCGCTTGGAGAAGCCCTACGACCCCGCGACGGACCGCTGCGCCCGCCCCGTCGGCTTCCTCGGGCCGCTGCAGTGCGTGGGCTACGACCTCGGCGAAACCTGCCTCGTCGCCTCGCTCGCGAGCAAGGAGGAGCTCGAGTACGACGGCGACATCATGCACGACAAGTTCTTTGTCGTGGACCACCGCTACGTGTGGACGGGCTCGGCCAACCTGAGCGACTCCGACATCACCGGCTACAACGCGAACGTCGTCGTGTGGATGGACTCGCCCGGCATCGCAGCTCAGTACACGCGCGAGCTCGATCAGATGTACGAAGCGGGCCACTTCCACGAGAACAAGATCACGTACGCCGAGGAGCCCGTGATGGTGGGCGACACCCGCGTCACCGCTTGGTTTCCGCCCGCGGGTGATCCGGTCGGCGCGCTGCGGCGTCAGATTCAAAGCGCGCAGTCGAGCATCGACATCTCGATCTTCTACTTCACGCACAAGCAGATCGCCGGCGACGTGATCGCGGCGCACCAGCGCGGCGTGAAGGTGCGCGTGATCGTCGACGCGACGAGCGCGCAGAATGGCTACACCAAACACGAGCTGCTGCGCGCGGCGGGCGTGCCGGTCAAGGTCGAGAACTGGGGCGGCAAGATGCACGCAAAGTCCGCGTGCATCGACCGCAAGGTCGTGTTCGCAGGCTCGATGAACTGGACGAGCGCCGGGTACCGGAGCAACGACGAGAACTACCTGCGCATCGAGTCTCCCGAGCTGTCCGAGCAATGGGAGAAGTGGTTCGACGGGCTGTGGAGCGACGTCCCCGACAAGTGGCTCCAGGGGCGCCCGGTGCCCGAGTCGCGCGACTCCGGCACCGCGTGTACGGACAAGTCCGACAACGACTTCGACGGCAAGAAGGACGCCGAAGACGACAGCTGCAGCGCGAACCCGCCGGTACCGCCGGACTTGCCGCCGTACCGGATCGTGCCAAAGACCGACGGACACGACCTGATCAAGGGGAACATCAGCAGCGAGGGCAAGCGGACGTACCACGTGCCGACGGGTGAGTACTACGCGGGGGTCGAGATCGATCCGGCCGCTGGGGAGGCGTTCTTCTGCTCGGAAGACGACGCGAAGGCTGCGGGGTTCAAGCGATCCTACAAGTAGGATTCCCGGCCGCCTCGGCGGCGGCCTCCCCACCCCCAGCTCCTTCGGAGCGCGCCCCGAGTGGGCGCTTCACGGCGTTCGTGGGTGAGGTCACCGGAGCGATCTCAGGCGGCGAACGAAGGTTGTCGAGCTCGGAACGCGCGCCAAGCCGTTGTCGAGGTCCTACGAGGTGGATGGGCGCTTGTTCGCCCTCGTGTTCCGCGGGGGTTCGCTGGGTGGATCGAGGGGCGCGGCGTGGTCGTGGGGCGGCGAACCCACGCGGCTCACGAGGGTCATTTGTTCGGCCCTTCCGGCGGGGCTTGTTTCGGCCCTTCCGGCGGGGCAGGTCACGACCTGTGGGGCTCGTTCTAAAGCTTTGTTCGGTCAGGTTGATCGAAGTGAGAGCGGGTCGGCAAGAAGTCCGAACTTGATCGATCGTGGTCGGCGGTCTTGCCGCAATCCGCGCATTCGGACACCTCGGCTCGGCAAGGGGTCGAAACATGACCCCTTCATCCCGGGAGGTCTTGCCGCCCAGCTGCTGAAATCCGGCAAGACCTGGCCGGATGATCTCCCCTGGTCGGGGTTCTTGCCGGCCAAGGCTCACTTCGGTCGGCTTCGGCCGCGCCAGTGGACCGCCGGCAGCGATCCATCAACCTGAGCGAGCACCGCTAGTCGCGAGCCCACCCGAGCGCGAGGGTGCCAGGCGCCCGCACGGAGTCCACCACCTCAAAAACCCGTTGGGCGCGCGGCGGGCGTCCAACGCTGGCACGCCTCGAGGAGGTGCTGGAAGCTGCCTAAGAAGAGCGGCGGCGACGAGCCAGCGCGGCCACGAGCGCGAGCGGCAACAGGACCGCGCGGACCGGGACTTCACCCGTTCCGCAGCCCGTCTGGCAGCCCCCGCCGGAGCCGTCACAGCCGCCAGCGTAGGAGACCGGGCCGACGTTCGCGTACGCGCCGAACATGTCTTGGGAAGAGCCGCTCGCGGCCCACTCGAGCGAGTTGAGGCCGATGTTCGTGGTGCCGGCGGCGATCGCGGGCAGCGCGAACGAGAGGTTGTCGAGCACGCCGCCGAGAAGGGGTCCGACGACGCTGTCGAACAGGCCACCGAACGCACCAGCGATGGCTTCGTCTTCGCCGGGGGCGAATTCGTTGAGGCGGATCGTCGCGTGAAGGTCTTCGCCGGTGAGGGGGACGTCGATCGCGAGGCTGCCAGCGGTTTGATCGAGGGTGACGTCCACGCCGGCGTCGACGTGCAGGTCGGCGGCGAGGATGGTGGCGTTGCGGTAATCGAGCAGGCCGATGAAGTCGACGCCGAGCTTGTCGACGGCGATGTTCAGGTCGTGGTTGCCGACGGGGGAGGCGGTAGGCACTTCTGCGGGGCGCGTCTTGATCGTGAGCGGCTGGCTCGTGGGGAACAGGTCGCCAAGCTGGGGCGAAAGGATGCCGAGCAGGGCGGTGTTGATGGGCAGACCGCTGTCTTCGCCGAGCTCGAAGCACAGCGCGCCGCCGTTGTACACGGCGAACAGGGCCTGGTTGAGCAGGTCGTCGTCGATGAACACGCCGACGTGGTGCGGCGACGGGATGTCGGCTTCCGCCGAGCCGATGGCGGGGTCTTCCCCGGGCGTCTCGAGCGAGTCGAAGTGGCCGTACTCGGCGACGCACGGTGCCGTGACAGACCCGAACGAGCCAGCGAGGGAAAGGCGGACGCCCTCGGGCACGATCGTGACGGCGTCGGGGTGGATGGCGACGTGCATGTTCGACGTGCCGAGGGCGACGTCCTGCTCGATCGTGGCCTGGTCGAAGGCGTCTTCGATGGTGGTGGTGATGGTTCCGCCGAGGCCCTGAATCGCGCTGTCCAGCTGCGGGCGGAGGGCGTCGAGCAACAACCCTTCGATGTCGATGCCGAGGTCGTCCGCGATGCTCATGATGTCGCCGACGAGGCAGTCGCCGCGGATGTTGACGTCGGTGAGGGACCAGTCGATCGGACCCGTCAGGGACGCGTCGAGGTAGGGGACGAGCTGATCGTCCTTCACCTCGAGGGCGATGTCGGCGCCGAGGTCGACGGCAGCGGGCTCGACGTAGATGGGGCAGGTGGTGTTGATGAGCGAGCCGTAGGGCGTACAGCCCACGAACGGGAGGCACGCGCGAATCTCGGCCCAGCCGTGCACGCCGATCTGGCTCGAGGGGGTGCCGACGCCCACGAGGGTGGCCGCGTCGAACGCGAGGAAGCCCGTCTGTGGGACGATCTGCGCGCTCTGAATGGCGACGTTGACGTTGATGTTGGTGACGTCGAGCCCGCCGCGGACGTCGCCGACGAAGAAGTCCAGCGACTGCGGGCCGATGTGCTGGTCGGGGATGACGATCGAGGCCGGGATCAGCGCCGGCAGCAGCGCGACGAGCGCGTCAAAACCGTCTGGAGTGATGTCCACCAGGGCGGCGCCGGGGATGACCGCGCCGCTCGTCCATGGGTCTGCGAGGGCGGCGAACGGGAGCACCAGAGCGAGCGCGAGGGCCGCGCCTCCGATCGGTCGCACGAAGGCACCCGTCAGCGTTGGAAGGTTCGATCGCATCGTTGGCGTCCTCCGATCGGTCGCAGTCTACCCTGAGCGGGCACGGAGGAGCGCCAGTTCTTCTATGAGGTGCTGAGCGCGCACGGGTTTCGCGGTTCGGACGTGCTCGAGGAGGTCCGCGCGGACGGCGATCCCGTGGGCGCGCCAGGCCTCGAACAGCGGGTCGGCTCCGGTGATCAGGAACGGCCCGACGCGCAGGCGCGCCCCGGACGTGGGTTCCTTGCCCGGCACGGCGGCGATGATCTCGGCGAACGCGCGCCCTTCGTGGGCGAGGGCCTCGGCGACGATGCGCCAGCCGAGATCCGCGAGGTGGACCCGCAGCCGGTGGGGGTCTTCGGGGGCGTGCACGACGATTCGGTGCGCGCGCGGGCCGTTGGCGAGGATGTCCGCGATCCGGTCGGCGCCCATGCCGGCGATGATCGCGGTGCCGACCTCGCGGAACGGGCGGAGCCCGTCGGCGATCACCCAACGCACATCGTTTCCGGCCCGGCGGCCGGGCAGGCGCTCGACCGCGATGCCGCCGAGCGCGCGCGCCACGTACGCGTGGTCGGCGCCGACGTCGACGTAGGGAGCTGGGCCTTGGCGCGCGAACGCGACGATTCGATCGAGGCGCTTCACTCGAGCTCGCGCTTGGGTGCGGGTCGCTTTGCGTCCGTATCGGCGAGCGCCTCACGCGCGAGGCGGGTGCGTTGCGTCAGGCGATCGAGCGCGCCAACGTTCTCGGCCACCTGTTCCGCGAGGGCGGTGTTCGCGAAGGCGCCGTCGAGCGTGTCGAGGGCGTCCTGCATGCGGGCGATCTCGTCGTGCGCCTTG
>CANNIZ010000057.1 GCA_947505245.1 Pseudomonadota bacterium
AATCAGGGGGCATGACCCCCTCATGCGGTGCGATCTGGCACGAGCGCGAGCCTCGAGACTGCCAGATCGGAGGGCATGGCCGACCAAGGCGGTCGATCTGGCACGGGCTCGCTGGCGAGGGAACTCGACGATCGCTTCGCGCGCGATTCAGGCGCTCTTCGGCCCCTCAGCAGGCCGGCGGACGAGGCCCACCAGCGTCAGGCCGAGCCCGACGAGCATTCCCGCAGCGCACGTCAACAGCAGGCCCGCGACGACCGGGTTCTCCGCGCCATGGGGCGCCGGGAACTTCTCGTTGAGCGTCGGCAACATCCACGCCGACGAGCCCATCAACGCGCCCACGAGCCCCGCCGTCCCGTTCGTCCACGTGCCGAGCTGCAGCGCGACGAACCACGCCCACAGCGCTCGGCGACCCAATTGCAGGTCGTGCACGATCAGCGCAAACACGACGAGCAGCACGCCGTTCGCCGTGTACGTGATGTGGGCCATCACGATGCCGCGGAACCACGGGACCGCGTCGGGCGGCACCATCCCGACCACGCAGCCAGCGGTGATCTGCAGAACGCCGAGGAGCAGCGTCCACCGCCGCAGATCGTGTTTCAAGGCGAGTTCGTTCACGGTTCCTCCTCGACGACCCTACACGACGCGCGTGTAGGATGGGACCATGTGGTTCCTCCTGCTCGCCTGCAAGCCCGGCCTCACCCCATCAGAGACCGGCTCCCCGCCTGACTCCGACACCGACGCCATCGTCGAGACGGCCGACACCTCGTGTGACGCCGTCGTGTGGTACCGCGACGTGGACGGCGACGGGTACGGCGGCACGACCGACTCCGAGCCGCTGTGCGAGCCGCCCCACGAGGACTGGGTCCGCTACGGCGGCGATTGCCGCGACGACGACGCCGAGATCCACCCCGGCTCGTCGCAGCAGGTGGACGGCCTCGACTCCGACTGCGACGGGCGAAAGGACTGGCGCGTCACGTTCTACGTCACCGCGGACGACGCGTTTGACGCGTGCCTCGACCAGGAGTCGAACCTGCTCGGCAGCGGCGGAAACTGGACCACCGCCTACGTGTACGAGCGCTGGCTTCCGTCCGGCACGCACACGTTCGGCATCAAGGGCTGGGACACCGGCATGGTCATCACCGCCGCGGCCGCAGACCTCCGCTCGGCCGCGGGTGGCCCGTGGGTGACGGACGCCTCGTGGAAGTTCGACCCGAACCCGGCGCTCGGCGCAGGCACCCGAACGGGCTGGTGTACGACGGGGTTCGACGACACCGGGTGGCAGGCTGCGAACGTGATCGGACCGGTGTTCACCACCGGGCCGTGGACCGGCGCGCCTTCCGGCTTTCCGACCGATAGCACAGCGCAGTGGGTGTGGGACTACTACCCGGTCAACCTCAACACGCAGTACCTCCGCAAGGAATTCACGCTGCCGTAGGCGGCGCCCACGCGTTCACCACACGAACCCGACGGTGACGTCCGGCGCGAACCCAGCGCCCGTTACGCTCGCTCCGACGTTCACGAGCAGCGGCGTCCGTGGGTCGTACTGCGCGGCGACGCCGAGCTGACCGTACGGATAGATCCCGTACCAGACGATCCCCATGCTCAGCTCGGTCTGCCAGCGGCCCCCTCGTCGGCCCGCGAAGTCCGCATACACCGAGGTGTCGCCGACCACGAGCGGCCCTCCCCCGTACAGGAGGCCGTTCACCCCGGCGCGCACGCCCAGGCCGTGAAGTCCCGCGCCTCCGAACTCGAGCTCGCCCCGGAACCCCGTCGGGAAGCCGAGCTCGAGGCCGGACCGCACATGGAACTCTTTCGGGGGCACCGGTGGGCGCTCGTAGTACCGGACGCGACCGCCGTACGGGTACTCCCCGGGCGTCGCGTACGGCGTATCCGAGGGCGTGACGAACGCGTCAGTCCGCGTGCTCTGATCGACGGCAACGTCGAGGATCGCGCGAAAGCTCGACGCGAGCTCAGGGTACAAGGCGATCCCCGGAGTCGCGAGCAGCATCGCGGACTTGTAGTCGCCTTCCACCAGCGCGGAGAGGGCGCGCGCGAGGCGTTCTTCACCGGTTTCTGCGGGTACGACCACGGCAGGCGACACCTCGACAGGCGTCTCTACCTCCGGCGAGGGCACTGGAGCCGCGCCGAGCAGCACCACCCACCACGCCCACGCCCTCACGGCGAGCCCCAGCGCACCGGGTGGGGCGTCCAGGTGAGGACCGACATCAGCTCGGGCGTGTTGACGAGCTGGAGCCCGAGCCGCAGATCGACGGACGAGCCCTGCTCCCCGTACGGGAGGCTCACCGCCAGGCCACCCCCGAGCGCGAACCAGCCGATCGTCCCGTAGACCCCCGCCACGACCGGGCCGACCCGCGACGACAGGCCCCCGGTGACCCCGACGCGATGGGCCTGACGAACGTCCAGCGGACCGGCGTGCTCGTACCAATACGCCGACTCGACCGACAGCGTCGCGTTGACGCTGCTGCCCAGCGAACGGCACCCCATCGCAAGAAAGGGCGACCCCGCAAGGCGCAGGCGGGCGCCGCCGACCGACACCCAGTCCTCGCCCGCGAGGCTCCCGCCAAACGCCACCCCGAGCGAGCGAAAGCACTCGACGCGGAGCTCTGGCTCCGTCGCGGCGAGCGCCAACGCTGGAAACAGCGCGATCATCGGACGCGCAGCCAGGGCGCCGCCGGCGCACCTTCACCCGCGTGCTTCATCGCCTCCACCGCGCCGACGGGGTCGCCTTTCGCCATCGCCACCGCCGAGCGCGCGCGCCACACGGCCGCCGGCGACGCCCCGTCGATCGCCGCGCGATCAAGCCAACGGGCGGCCTCGTCGGGGGAGGCCCCGGTTCGCAGCAAGACGTCGGCGTACAACACGGCTGGATCGCCCCCGAGGCCTGGATCACCCGCCGTGGCGGCGAGCCAGGGCGCCGCTTCGGCATAGCGCCCCGCGCTGTGAAGGGCCGCCCCGAGCGCCGCGGCCACCACCGGTCGCTCCGGTTCCTGCGCGACGAGCGCCTGCAAGACGGGGATCGCCTCGGCCCCGCGCCCGACGCGCAGCCACGCGAGCGACAACAACAGGTCGACGTCCCGCGCGGTGGGATCCGCCGCACGCGCGACCTCGAGATCCGCTACGGCGCCGAGGGGATCGGTCCCCTCGTACCGGCACGCGCCGCGCACGAGCCGCGCGGACGTCGTGTCCGAGTCCGTCGCCAGCGCGGCGTCGGCCCGCTGCGTCGCCAACGCGCAGTCCCCGCCCCGGCGGGCGACCTCCGCGTACACGCCGAGCGCGCCGGCGCCCGCTGCGTGCCGCGCCACCAGCTCGCTCAGCAGCCACTCCGCTCGCTCTACGTCACCCGTCGCGAGCGCGAGCTCGGCCTCCCGCGCAGCGAGCATCGGGTCGTCCGGGCGTGCAGCCCGCAGCGGCGCGAGCGCAGCCAGCGCGCCGACGGGATCCCCCGCAAGATCGCGCGCGCGGGACAGCAGGTACCAGGCGGCCCCCGCCTCGGGGTGCGCGTCCACGAACGCTGCAAGCATCGGCACGGCCTCCGCCGGCGGGCGCGAGCGCGCCGACGTCACGAGCGCGTCGAACTCGGCCACGTACGGGAGCGCGTCCTTCGGGTCCACAAGCGAGGCCGCCGCAGCGTCGTCCGGCACCGCTGACAGGCCCTCGAGGTACCCAAGCGCGGCGAGCGCGCCTGCGACCTCGGCGTCTCCCGACGCGCCCGCCACCGACGTTGAGTCCGGAAGCCGCTTCGCGAGCCGTGCGGCGACGTCCCCGTTGGCGGCGAACACGTTCGTCGTCTCACCTGGGTCCGCGCGCCAGTCGTAAAGCTCCTCGCGGGGGGCGCGGATGTACCGCCACTGCGCGTCCTCAGCGACGTGAAGGTCTGCGAGTCCGTACTGCCAACGCGGGTGGTACGACTCGCCTACGACGACGCGATCAGCGGCGTCCGCGACCTGCAGCGGCACCGAGCCGGTCGGCGCGGGCAGGCCGGCGAACGCGAGCAGCGTGCCCGCAACGTCCACCACCGAGCGGGGGCCTTCGAGCGTGCCCCTCGGCAGGCCCGGCCCCGCGGCGATGAGCGGTACGTGCATCGTCGATCGGTACACGAACAGCCCGTGTTGCAGCTCAGCGTGGTCGGTCCGGCCCTCGCCATGGTCCCCCGCGACCACGACGCCGAGCTCCCGCCCGCGCGCGCGCATCGCCGCGAGCACCGTCCCCAAGCCCGCGTCCGCGAACGCCACCTCGTCCAAATAGGGGTCGGCCTCGTTCCCATGCGCGACCAGCGGCTGGTGTGGATCGTAGAAGTGCACCCACAGGAACAGCGGCCGCTCGGGGTCCGCCGCGGCGAGCAACGTCAACACCTCGGCCGCGACGTCGTCCGCGGGCCGCTCGAGGCGCAGCTGCGACGGGCCTCCGCTGAAGTCGAAGCCGTCGACGTAGGTGTCAAACCCCTGATCGAGGCCGAACGTGCTGTCGAGCACGACGGAGGCGACAACCGCGCCGGTCTGCCAGCCCGCTGTTTGAAGCGACTCGGCCACCGTGACAGCGTCGGGTGACACCCCGCGCGCGAGGTTTCCGTGGATGCCGGACGCTGGCGGCGCGAGCCCGGTGAGCATCGCGGTGTGAGCAGGCAGCGTGAGCGGCGCGACGGTCATGACCTGCGCCGCGAGCACCCCGTCGGCCGCGAGCGCGTCGAGGTTCGGCGTGGGTGACGGCGAGCGTCCGTATGCGCCCACGGCGTCCGCGCGGGTGGTGTCGAACGTGACGAGCAGGATGTCGGGCCTGGACGGCGCGCAGCCGCCCAGGAGCCACAACAAGACGAACAATCGCGACGGGCCTCTAGTCGAGGTACATCGGAGGAGGCGCCTCGAACGCGTTCATCTGCACTGGATCGGGGCCCTCGAACACCGAGTACGAGTCGATGGCACCCGGGTGCAGCAGGCCGACCGTGCCCGCGTCGGACGACACCGAGATCTCCGCCACGTCGGGGAGGTGGAAGCTCGCGACCGAGTCACCGCTCGCGCCGTCGAACGCTTCGAGCCGAGCGCCGCTGAAATCGCCCGACACGACCGCCACCGCACCCAGCGCGCCCATGTCCGCGAGGTGGTGAACGGCGTAGGCCGCCGAACGCGTCCACGCCAGCCCGCCGTCCGCGTCGAGCGCGCTCACGTCGCGATCGCCGCGGTTCGCGAGGAAGGTGACGCCGGAGACGATGTCAAAGTCGACGAGGTTCGCGGTGACGTCCAGCTGACGCGACCCGGCCGCGTCCACGCCCCACACCTGCCCGGCCGCCACCCAGGCGCGACCCGAATCGGGATCGACGGTGAAGCCGGCGTCCGAGACACACGCGGCGGACGGCAGCGCCACCGAGGCGCCGGTGGTGGACTCGTCCGTGCGCCACTCGACGCGGCAGTCGCCGTCGTCCACCAGCATCACGACGCCGTCGTTCGTCATGCGGGCAGCGACGATGCCCTCGACGAGCACATCGTTGTTCGCCGAGAAACCGTTGCTCGACAGCAGGTGCAGCCCGTCGGGCGCGCGCGTGATCGCGAACTCGCCGCGCGTGTCCTCGACCGTCTCGTCCGCACCGACGACGTCGTAGTCACCGACGATCGAGGCGGCCTCGGTGTCGAACGTGCAGGTCTGGTGGTTCATCGTGCCGACGCCGACGCGACCATCGGCGTACAACGCCATGCTCGTGGCTTCCGTGGCCAACGAAGACCGGTGCTCGAAGTGGAACGCGTTCGGCGAACAACCGGTGGAGGCAAGCAAAAGCACTGGTCCGAGGATTCGCATGGTCAAACTCCCGTCGCACAGGGTCCGTGCCCCGAAGCCTGCGCACCAACAACATGCCGCCAAAACCCGCTGACCGCAATGGTTTCTGGTGACACGTGGTGACAAATGCGTCACCCGCTCATCCGGCGATGCGTCCACAGGCCGGGATCATTTCATCTCCGGCAGCTCGAACAAGCGCGGCGCGCCGGGAACGTAGCTGGCCTCGCCGAGGATCACCCCGCGTTCGAGAGGCAGATCGGAGGTCGCGACCTTCACGAGCGTGCGACCGTCGCGCAGGTTGAGCGCGAAGCGCACGGCGCCCGTGGGGTCCCCCAGCAGCCGCATCAGCGACCGATCGTGGATGAGCGCGCCCGGCGGCCACTCGTCGCCAGGGAGCATCCAGTCGCCTGGCGTGTGGTCCTCCCGATCGAGCACGTTCCCTCGCCCCTCGAGCGACACCATCAAGTTCGCGGAGACCGGCCCCTCGGCGCGAAAGTAAAGGTCGAACACCTGGCCGGCCTTCGGCACGCGAAGGTCCTTCGCGACCAGGTGGTAGCCCACCAGCGACACGCCGTTCTCCCACCGCACGGCCGCCGGCGTGACGCCCTCGGGGAGCGCGTCGACGATCGCGTCGCGCGGCGCCTCGCGCACGGCCGCCGGAACCGGGCGGGCCGGCGGGTCGGGGGTCCCCTCGGGCCCGAGCACGCCTCCCGGGTCGCACGACACGGCGTCCCCGTCCACCGGGGTCCCGAGCGCGCGGGTGCGCTCCTGCCAGGTCGCGAGGTCCGCGGCCGTCCCCGATCCCACGCGCGCGGCTCGCATCGCGATCGGTACCGCGCGCACCGAGACCACGCCCGCCCTCGTGAAGGCCACGTCGTAAAGCACCGCCGACCCCTGATCGCCGGTGCCCGAGTGACCCGCGAGGAAGTTCCCCGCGTCGTACACGATGGGCTTGCCGTCCACGAGCTCGACGCCCTGGGGCACGTGCGCCGAGTGACCCAGGATCCCGTCGAACCCGACGCCGATCAGGGCGCGCCCGGCGTCGCGCAGCGCTTCGGTGGGCGCCGTCTTGCCGTTGTCGCCCCAGTGCGGCGTCAGGAGGACGACCTGCGCGTGTTTGCGGGCCTCGGCGACGAGGGGTGCCAACTCGTCCACGGCGCGGGCGAGCGGGAGGGCCAGGGAGCCCGGACGGTCCGGGCGGGCGGCGAACAGCGCCGTGTCGGTGAGGTCGGCGCCGATGATCGCGAGGACCGTGTCGCCGACCTTGCGGTACGCGGGCGTGCGCGCGTCGGCGAGGTCGTGCCCCACACCCGCGTAGTCGAGGCCCGCCACCCGCGCGAGGTCGAGGTGCTCGCGGAGCGCGTCCGGACCGTAGTCCCCGCTGTGGTTGTTCGCGCCGGCGAGCACGTCCACCCCCGCGGCCGCGAGCACCCCCATCATCGCCGGGCGCGCCCGGTACAGGTGCGGCCGGGCCTCCCCCTTGTCGGCGATGCGCCCGCCGCCGGAGATCACCCCTTCGGAATTCAGCAACGTCACGTCTGCGTCGCGCAGCAGGCCGGCGACGTCGACGAACATCGCGGCGCGCACGTCCTCGTCAGCCAGCGCGAGGTTCAGATTCTCGCCGACGATCGTGTCCCCGCCGAACGTCAGGTGATGGACCGGCAGGTCCAGGGGAGCGGGCGCATCGGGCGAGGTGCAGGCAAGCAGCCACAACATGGGCGCTGGCTATCCGCCGCGCGCGCGCGCGTCCCGTCGGGCTCCGTCAGCCGACGAACGGGTCCATCACCGCGATGCCGCAGCCCGAGAAGTCCGCGACGTTTCGAGTGACGAGCGTCGCGGATCGGACCGCCGCCGTGGCGGCGATGAGCATGTCCGCCTGGGTGCGCGTGATGCCTGCCGCCTGCAGCTGCCCTCGAAGCTGCCCGGCGCGCCGCGCGACGCGATCGTCGACCGCATGGACAACACAGTGATCCGCGAGGAAATCGGACCACCAGGCCTGTACCCGCGGCGTCGGCCGCCAGGCCAGTCCGAACTCGACCTCCTCGACGGTGACCGCGGAGATCTCGAGGTGGCCCTGCGTGCGTACCCAGGCGTCAACGCGACGATTCGGACGCGGTCGCACCAGCTCGGAAAGCACGTTGGTATCGACGAGAAAGCTCACTCGGCGAACCGGTTTGCGCGATTCCTTCGGGGCGGGACGGGGAGCTCGTAATGGTCCTCCTTGCACGCACGCCGCACGTCGTCGAGGGCCTCGCCGAGGGTCCGGGTGGGTCGCTCCTGGCGCCACTTCTCGAACTCGGCGTACTCGTCAGCGGCCACGACCACGGCCACCCTGTGGCCACGGTTTGAAACGATCTGCGGCTCTTTGCCGGCAGCCTCGACGAGCGCGGAGAATCGAGCCCTGGCGGTGGCGATGGACCAGGTCATGTACACCTCGCTACAAATATAGCCATGATGTACAACATTCACAACGCCCTCCGACGCGCGCGCACGCAGGTCGTCCACGGTTTGATGGGGCGGTTACGTGGGGCGGCCGGAGGTTCGTATGCGCCTGTCCCCCCTCGTCGCCCTGCTCGTCTTGTCCTGTGGCGGCACCCCGCCGGCCGAGCCCACCCCGCCGGCCGTCGTCGAGTCGCACGCGAAGGCAGACGCCCAGGCCTTCCTCGATGACTACACGGCGAAGTACCTCGTCCTGTACACGGCGTGGGACGAGGCCGAGTGGGCCGCGAACACCAAGATCGTCGACGGCGACGACACGCTGTCGAACGCGGCCGCCGCCGCCCACGAGAAGTTCGCCGAGTACACCGGCTCCGCCGACGTGATCGAGAAGGCCAAGGCGCTGATGGAGAAGAAGTCCGAGCTCGACCCGCTGCAGGTCAAGCAGCTCGAGGCCGTGTTGTACGCCGCTGCCGACAATCCGCAGACGATCGCGGAGACCGTGAAGAAGCGGATCGCCGCCGAGTCGGCCCAGACGAAGTCGCTGTACGGCTATGCGTTCATGGTGGACGGCAAGGAGGTCACCCCCAACGACATCGACGCGAAGCTGCAGGACAGCACCGATCTGGGTGAGCGCCTCGCGTATTGGGAGTCCAGCAAGGCCATCGGCCCCACGCTCAAGCCCGGCATGATGCAGCTGCGCCAGCTGCGGAACGAGACCGTTCAGGCGCTCGGCTACCACGACTTCTACAGCTACCAGGTCAGCCAGTACGACATGAACGCGGACGAGATGGACGAGATGCTCATGCGCCTGCAGCGCGAGCTTCGGCCGCTGTACCGCGAGCTGCACACCTGGGCGCGCTACGAGCTCGCGAAGAAGTACAACCAGCCCGTCCCCGACGAGCTCCCCGCGCACTGGCTGCCGAACCGGTGGGGCCAGGACTGGTCGTCGCTCGTGACCGTCGAAGGCGTCGACGTCAACGCGGCGTTGAAGGACAAGAAGCCCGAGGAGATCGTGAAAGCGGGCGAGGACTTCTACGTGTCCCTCGGCTTCGAGCCGCTCCCGCCGTCGTTCTGGGAGAAGTCGAGCCTGTACCCGGTGGCGCCGGACGCGGGCTTCAAGAAGAACACCCACGCGTCGGCGTGGCACATGGACCTGCAGGACGACATCCGCTCGCTCATGTCGGTGGAACCGAACGCCGAGTGGTACGAGACGTCCAACCACGAGCTCGGGCACATCTACTACTACCGCAGCTACTCGCGGCCCGAGGTGCCCATCCTGCTCCGCGAGGGCGCCAACCGCGCGTTCCACGAGGCGATCGGCAGCCAGATGGGCATGGCCGCCATGCAGCGCCCATTCCTCGAGGGCCGCGGCCTGATCGGCCCCGTCGACCCCGCGAAAGAGAAGGACCAGCAGATCCAGCTCCTGCTGCGCGACGCGCTCAACGCGGTCGCGTTCATCCCGTTCGCGTCGTGCACCATGCCGGGCTTCGAGAGGGCGATCTACGTGGACAACCTCCCGGAAGGCCAGTGGAACGCGAAGTGGTGGGAGCTCGTGAACAAGTGCCAGGGCATCACGCCGCCGTCGCCGCGCGGCGAGGAGTTCGCGGACGCGTTGACCAAGACGCACATCAACGACGACCCCGGCCAGTACTACGACTACGCGCTTTCGTACTTCCTGCTCTACCAGCTGCACGACCACATCGCGAAGGAGATCCTGCACCAGGACCCGCGCGCGACGAACTACTACGGCAACAAGGAGGTCGGCGCCTACCTGAAGTCGATCCTCGAGGTCGGCGGCACCGGCGACTGGCGCGCGATGACGCGCGAGAAGACCGGCAAGGACCTGTCGGCCGAGCCGATGGTCGAGTACTACGCGCCGCTGCTCGAGTGGCTGAAGGAGCAGAACAAGGGCCGCACGGCGACGTTGCCGGAGCTGTAGAGATCGGGCGCCGTCCCCAAGGGACTCTTAGGCGAGGCCCTGCATCGACTTGCCCTTCTTGGACGCCTTCACCGGCTTGGGCGCCGCCAGGATGCCCGAGCGCTCGCCGACGGCCTGCCAGCGTCCCAGGACGTCCTTGTACTGGTTGAACACCACGTCGATCGCGGCGACGTTCGTGTCGATCGCGGCGATCGCCTCAGTCAACGACGTGGCGTCGGCCAGGTAGGCGTCATCGGTGAGGTCGCCGATCACCTGCCGGAGTTCGAGCACCTGGAGGTCGAACTCGGTCGTCTCCCGGCCCCCGAGGGCGGCGAGCCGCTCCGCGCTCATCTCTTCGATCACCGACTCGACGTCGGTCATCAGCGGGATGATGATCTCGGCGAGCTTGTTGCACTTCTCGGTGTTGTCCTTGATGACCTTCTCGACGACGGTCGCTGCGAACTTCGCCGACTGCGACTTCGTCTTGTCGATGTACCCCTGGTACTTCTCGAATTCGTCGACCTTGCCCTTGAACTCGTTCAGCAGCGCGGACCTGTCCATCGAAACCACCGCTCGCTCGCAAAGCAAGATCGAGTAGACGCGTTCTACGCCTCGCGAACGGGAGCGTCAACGTGTCCCCGGCGCCCAAGCCTCCCGAGCGGCCCCAACCGAATAGGAGGGCACCCGGAGGCGACATGATCGCGGTGTTGGGAATGGGCTTGTTGGGGAGCGGGATGGTGGAGCACGCGCTCGGACGCGGCGAGCAGGTTCGGGTCTGGAACCGGACGGCGAGCAAGACGGCCCCGCTTGTGGCGAAAGGTGCGATCGCCGCCGAGACTCCCGCGGACGCCGTCCGTGGCTGCGACCGCGTCCACCTCATCCTCGCCGAAGACGACGCGGTGGACGCGGTGATCGACGCACTTCGCCCCGGCCTCGGAAAAGACGTGTTGATCCTCGACCACAGCACGAACCTTCCGGCGCGCGTCGAAGCGCGCGTCAAAACGCTGCACGCCGAGGGCGTCGCCTACGTCCACGCGCCGGTGTTCATGGCCCCGAGCGACGCGCGCAAGGCGTCCGGCATGATCGTCGTGGGCGGCGATCCCTCGCTCGCCGCGCGCGCGCGTCCGGCGCTCGCGAAGATGACGGGCCTCGTGCTGGACGGCGGCGCCTCACCGTCGGGCGCCGCGGCCCTCAAGCTGTGCGGCAACGCCCTGTTCATCGGCCTCGCCGGGCTGATGGGCGACGTCCTCGCGATCGGTCAGGGCGGCGGCCTCACGACCGAGCAGACGCTCGCGTTGTTCGAGCACCTGAAGCCGAGCCCCGGGTTCGTCGCGTCGCGCCTCGCTGGCGCCGGCACGCGGCCCGCGAGCTTCGAGCTCACCATGGCGCGCAAGGACGTTCGTCTGATGCTCACGACGGCGGGGGACGGGCTCGTCGTCCTGCCAGGCGTCGCGGCCGCCATGGACCGCGCGATTGACGCAGGCAAGGGCTCCGCCGACTTCGGCGTGTTCGCGAAGCGCGGGTAACGGCTCGGCCGTGGTCGCTCCTTCTTTAGAGCGGTGATCGCTCAGGTCGATGGGTCGTTGCCGGCGGTCCGCTGGCGCGGCCGAAGCCGACTGAAGTGAGCCTTGGCCGGCAAGAACCCCGACCAGGGGAGATCATCCGGCCAGGTCTTGCCGGATTTCAGCAGCTGGGCGGCAAGACCTCCCAGGATGAAGGGGTCATGTTTCTACCCCTTGCCGAGCCGAGGTGTCCGAAAGCGCTGATTGCGGCAAGACCGCCGACCACGATCGATCAAGTTCGGACTTCTTGCCGGCCAGCTCTCACGCTCCGGCGACCACCGGCGCCGGCCCGAACCTGAGGATTGCACACGCGCGGCAATGTTCAAGCCACAGCTACGCGCGATCCACGCCTAAACCAAGGTTCGATCAACCTGACCGAACAACACGCTAGGGAGCGACGAGCGGTCGCACGATTCGGACCACGAAGTCGGTTCGCTCACCCGGCTCGACACCCAGGTCCCACAGCCGCACCTTGCGATCTACACATTCGCGGACCCCGTCCGTCGCGTCGCCAGCGTCGGGCTCCACCGAAATCTGCGACGCCTGTCCCTCGATCAGGATGACGACCAGGGTGACGCTCCCGAGCGTCCAAGGTGCCTTGGCATAGGGCTCGTAGCAGTAGTTCAGCGTCCGCCAGTGTCTCTCCACGGCCTCAGCGCCAGACTCGTTCTCGTCCAGCCCCTCGATGACGCTCGTGTAGGGCCCCTGCGGTGGGCGGCGCGGCAAGACGAGCGCGCGAGCGGTTGCGCTCCCTGGCCCGTCATCCAGCAGCGCCAGCGGGTAGGGCTCCAGCCTCTCGGTGACGACGACGTCCACGCCATCACCGAGCGGACTCCCATCAACGGCCACGTCGCCCGCCCTGGCCGCCTCGCCCGCCATCAGGCTCGTCACCAGCGACAAACCGATCGAGGCCCCGCCCGCGGCGTGCGAACAGCCACGGCAGTCACCGTCTCGCACGAACTCCGCTTCGTTCACCGCGTGCCAGCCACTCGGGCTGTCGCCGCGACCCAGCGGGCACACGAGCCAGTCCGCCGTTGGCTCGGACAGCACCACGATGGGCTCCTCGGCCCGGCCCTCGAACTGTTCGAAGAGAATGAATCGGTCTCCAACCACGGGCACCGATAGTCCGCACCCGAAGTCGTCGGGTCCGACGTACCAGGACAGCTGCTCCGTCGTGTCTTCGTCCCCCTTCCAGCGCTCGACCACGGCGAGGCTGACCACCGCGCGCTGGTCGGCGTCGGCCTCCGCGATCTCCACGACGTCGCCAGCGAAGACCTCGATGGAGTCTCGCCGAAGCTCCCGAATGGGCCCGTAGTCCACGCTGCAGGCGACGGCCGGCGACGGACCGGCGAGGGCAGCGCAGAGTACCCAGCAACAAGGTCCTCTCCATCGCGTCATCCTTGCCCCCCAAGCGTTTCTGCGAACCACCTACATACAGCTGCGCCCAGCGTCAGTAGTACAGGACGATCTCGTAGGCGACGTAGTCGGCGGGGTCGGGCACGAGCTCGACCTTGGTGATGCCGTTCGCGACGATCGAACGCGCGTCGGTCGTGAGCACGCCGGGGAGCCCGTCCCCGATGAAGCTCACGCGGCCGAGCTCGTTGTTGTTGGTGTCGTACGCGATCATCACGTTCGCCGGGTAGTCGGGATCGATGATCGTCGCGTCGATGCGGTTCGCGGCGCAGGGGAGCGTCACGGTGATCGTGGTCTGGAAGCCGCTGCCTGCCACGCTCTGGAAGCCGCCGAGGCCCTGCCCCGTGACGTAGGGCGTGATCACCGGATCGCCACACGGGTTCGGCGTCAGGCCCGTGTCGACGTCGGTGTCGGCGTCGGTATCCGCGTCCGTGTCGACGTCGGTATCCGCGTCCGTATCGGCGTCGGTATCCGCGTCCGTGTCGGCATCCGCCGCCGTGTCGACGGGGTCGACGAGGTCGTTCACGCCGTTCTCGCTGCAGCCCGCCGCGACGATCAACGCCATCACCGTCCACACGCGCATGGCGCCTCCCGGCGTCCAGCCCACCTCAGGGCGCGGTCGGGGCGGGAACGGACGCTGGAGCCGGAGTCGCCGCAGCCTTCACCTTGATCGCCGCGGCCTCGTCGGGCGTGGCAGCGCAGCGGAACCCGAAGTGGTGGTAGGTCGGGCTGTTCGCGGGCACGTGGGGACGCCGGTGGAAGCCCGTCACGTGCGACCCGTTCCAATACCAGGAGCCGCCCTTCACGACCTTGTTCTCGTGCCCCTCGCAGGTCGCCTTGCCGGCGCATGGCCCGTCGGGCTCGATGCCGAGGCAGTCCGCTCCACACTCCGCGTAGTTCCGCGAGTACCAGTCGGCCGTCCACTCCTCGCCGTTGCCGGCCATGTCGAAGATGCCGTAGCGACCCGCCGGGCGGCTCCCGACCTCCATCGTGCGGCCCTTCTCGGGGTGACTGACGGCCTTCTCGACGCCGCACGAGCGACGACCCTGGTCGTCCATGATCACCGTGTTTTCGCAGGTCGGCGGCGCCTCGCCCCACGGGTAGTGCTCGCCGTCGTGCCCGCGCGCAGCCATCTCCCACTGCGCTTCGGTGGGAAGGTGCTTGCCCTGCGCCTCGCAGAAGCCCTTCGCCGCGTACCAGGTGACGCCGACGATCGGCTGCTGCGGGCGCGAGAAGTCGTTGTAGGCAGGCCCGCCGTCGAGCTTGCACGCCTTGCTCGCGACGCACGCCTTGAACGCCGAGAACGTGACCTCGGTGAGGTCCATGTACACGGTCTGCACCCACACCTTCGCGGCAGGCGCGTAGTTCGGGTGGTCGGGCAACTGGTACCGCTGCTGATCACAGACGTGCGGCTCGTCCGAGCCGCGAATCGTCGCACCACCCGGCACACACGCCATGCCAGCGGGCGCATCCTCACACGCGATCACCGCGGGCGCGTCCGGGAAGTCCGGGTCCACCGCGGGCGCGACCGGAGCGGGGGCCACGGGTGCGACCGGAGCGACGGGCGCCGCGGGCGCTGCGACGGGCGTCGGAGCGGGCGACTCAGCGTTGGCGGTGGACGGCGGGGCGGAGCAGGCGAGCAGAGCGTAGACGAGCATACGCCCGATTAGCGCGCCGGGATCCGCCCGACCAGGGAGCTCACGGCTGCCAGTCTGGCGCGCCAGCGACGTACAGGTAGTCGGACACGCCGTCCTGGCCGTAGTTATCGACCGTGTACTCGTCGAACGCCCCGAAGCCCCAATCCGTCCAGTACAGGCTCGCAGGCTGGTAGCCGTTCGGACCCGACGCGAATTCGACGCGGTCCGGGGCCCCGAGCTCGTCGACGAAACACGACATCGACGCGCCCGACGCGAGGCCCTGTGCAGTGCCACCCGAGAACGGCGCGTACACGTACATACCGGTGTTGCGCGCGTCGGCGTTCAACACGCCGTCGAGGTCGGCGTCTGCGAACGTGATCGTGACGCCGGACTCCCAGTAGCAGCTCACGAAGCCCGGGTAGCCGTCCGTCCCGGCGCAGGTGCCTTCGCCAAGCGCGGCCTGCACGTCCGCAGCGTACATGCCCACACACACGTCGCCCGCGCAGCCCGCGCCGAGGTCGAGACGACCGTCCGTCGCCCCCGGCACACACGCGGGCAACGCTGCGAGCACATCCTCGACGGAGGGCGCATCCGTCGTCACCGCGGTGTCCACGGGCACATCGTCCGTGTCGTCGACGGTGGTCTGTCCTGAACATCCGGTCATCAGCGCGAGGAGCAACATCCGAACCTCCTGCTTGATGGGTGCCTCACCAGCTCGAAACGTCAACCCGAGGCGTCGTCCTTTCGCGGCGGGAGCTCGTCCAGGTAGATGGACGGGTCCGTCGGCTCGTCGTCCATCAGCGCCTCGGGGTCGATCGTGCCGACAGCCGCCACCAGCGCGTCCACCGTCGGATGACTCCGCGCGGCCGCCTCAGACCGCACCAGCGCGAGGCGCGCCTCGGCGAGCGCGCGCTCGAGCGCCCCGCGAGGCGCGTCATCGGCGGGCACCGGGACCCCGAGCTCCCCCAACAAGCGCCGCATCTCCGGCGTGAGCACGTCTCCGGCGCGCAGCGGCGCATCGTCATGGGAGGGACCCAACAGGTCGATCGCCTCCGCGAGCGTCCGCTCGAGCGCGTGGTCATCGGTGTGGTCGTCCGGCGGGTCCGATTCGCCCGGCATCACCTCGTCCACGAACGCCGCGAGCACGTCCGGAACCGCGAGTTCAGCCCCACAGGCCGCACACGTGGCGTCTGCTTCGGTCCAGAGGCGCCGGGCGTCGAAGCTCGCTTTGCAGGTCGGGCACCGAACAGGAAGGTCCATGGCCGATTCTATAGCAGAAGCGTCGTCGAATCGCACGACGGCCGTGCCTTCACCGGTGCGAACCACGACCAGCCGCGCGGACGAGGCGCGGGCCGCGCGCGCGAACGGCAGCGTGGCCGCGCGAATGTCGAGGAATCCGTCCGATGGCAGCGGGTGTTCCTGCACCTCGCTGGAGAATTCGATCGCGAGCGTGACGCCGTTCCAGTGGCGGATGCTGAACCAGCCTACGTCCACGACGTCGGCGAGCAACGACGCGAGGCCACCGGCGAGGGCGCCGTACGCGTCGACGCTGTCGTCGTCGACCTGGAGCACGCGGTCGTCGCCGACGTGGGCGATCAGGTCGTCAAATCTCACAATTGCACCGCCGCGGGCGCGGTCACGAGATGAAGTACCGCGGCGGCACAAACGCCACCCGCGACCGGCCGCTCACCTTCGTGCCGAGCACGGTCCGGACGCCGTTCTCGACGTCGTGCGCAGTGAGCACCGTGTGCTCCTCGAGCAGCAGCGACTGCGCGACGCCAGGGACGTCCTTCTGACCGAGCGCCATCGAGGGCGTGCCCGGCATGGCCTCGACCACGTGGCCCTGAATCGCGCGCACGTAGCCCGCGAAGCTGCGGTCTTCGGCGGCCACGATCAGGCGCCCCGTGCGACCCACGGACTCCTTCACCGCGTCGAGATCGGGCGGCACGAGCGTGCGAAGGTCGAGCACCTCGACGTCGATCCCCTCGTGCGCGAGCGTGGCGGCGGCCGCCATACACGTCCACACCGCGCGGCCCCAGGCCACGATCGTCACGTCCTTTCCGGCGCGACGGAGCGCCGCCTTGCCGAACGGCACGCGCACGTCGGCCACCTCGGGCACGTCGCCGCGCATGATGCGCTTCTTCATCTCGGCGATCGCGGCCGGATCGGTCGCCTCCCCGGGGAACGCGGGGCCGAGCGTCTGGCGGTACATCCACTTCGGCTCGAGCTGCACGACGGGACCGTCGTAGTCGCCGGCGGTGAGCATGAGGCCGTGGACGTCAAAGCTCGTGGACGGCATCGTGAGCACGAGGCCCGGGATGGGCGCAAAATAGCCGTCGATCGACATGCTGTGGTACATCGCGCCGCCGCCGAACGGGTCGGTCGGGGTGCGCATCAGCAGCTTCGCGCTCGCCTTTCCGAGGTTCGACCAGTACGTGTTGCCGAGCAGCACGAGCCAGTGGAACGCGTTGAGCGAGTAGTCGCCGAACTGCACCTCAGGGAGCGCCATCAGGCCCGGATGCAGCGACGCGCCCATCGACGTGCCGAGGATGAGCGGCTCGTTCAGCGGGCTGTCGATGATGCGCGACGGGTGCTTCGACTTGATGCCTGCCGACGCCTGCATCACGCCGCCCAGGCGACCGACGTCCTGGCCCAGCATGAAGCCGTTCTTGCGGACGATCAGCTTGTCGATCGCGGCCCGGATGGCGCCCGCGTAGCTGATGTTCGTCGTCCCCTCACCCGGGGCCGACTCGGCGTCCTGCGGGAACGGCGGGCGGACGTGCTCGAACAGCGTCGTGGGATCCGGGTCCACCTCGCCGCGCACCTGCTCGAGCGTCTTGCGCACCATCGCGTCTTCTTCGGCCATCACCGCGCCGAGGTCGTGGTGAGCGAAGAAGTCGCGGCCGGTGCCCTGGATGCGGCGCAGCACGTCCGCGGGCCCGAGGACCCCGCGCCGGACGAGCTCTTCGCCGAACTTCACGAGGGGATCTTCCTGAGTGAGGTCGAACGACGCGTCGGCGGCGCTGCTGTGGCCGTTGAACCGCGGCAGATCGTGGACGTACAGCACACACGCCTTCTGCTGACTGCGCGCGGCGCTCGCCGCCTTGTACGTGGTGGTGAACACGTCGAAGAAGTCGCGCCCGTCGCACGACCAGTAGTCGAGCCCGAACGCCTTCGCGTAGCTCTCGAAGCTCTTGATGCCGCGCCCTTCCTCGGGCTTGGTGCTGATCGCGATGCGGTTGTCGGTCACGATCACGATCAGCGGCAGGTTCCACACGCTCGCCGCGTTCATCGCGTCGTGCAGGTCGCCCTCGGCGGTAGTGCCGTCGCCCACGACCGCCATCGCGAGCCCGTCATGGATGCCCTGCAGCTTGTACCCGAGCGCCCACCCGGCGGCCTTGCCGAGCTGCATTCCGACCGGCGACTGCACAGGCAAAATGCCAACTTCTGGCAGGTTCAGGTGGTACACCATCTGGCGACCGCCGCTCATCGCGTCCGTTCCCTTGCTGAACTGCTGGCGCAACATGCGCGCGGTGAAGTCGTCCACCCCGTTGAGCGTGCACCACAACGAGCACAGCGAGCCCGAGCGGTAGTGCGGCACGAAGCCGAATTTCTTTGGGTCAGCGGCTTTCGAGAGGGCGAGCGCCGTCGCGGTGCCGTGCACCTCCTCGCCGGGGCCCCAGATCGCGAACTTCACCTCGCCGCGCGACACCAGGCGGACGATGTGCTCTTCCAGCGAGCGCGATCGCGACGCGACGCGGTAGGCGAGCCGCAGCTCGGAATCGGTGGGCTCGACAGCGTTCCCGCGCGGCGCTGAAACCGAGGACGCGACGGGCTCGACGGTGCTGCTCACAAGGACCTCCGATGAGATCCGACGTCTAACCTACTGCGGCGTACACGTCCCTTCGTCGCAGAAGTAGCCGCCGGGGCATACAAACCCGCACCCGCCGCAATTGTTCTCGTCCTCGTGGAAGTGCACGCACTCCTTCCCGCACGCGATCGTCATGAACTCCCCGCAAAACAGCTCCTCTTCGACGACCTTCTTCTTGCCGCCGAGCTTCTCGCACGCGAAGTCCATTCCGTCCTTGCAGGCCTTGTCGAGAAGCGGCTTCGCGCCGGCCTTGTCTTGGGGCCCGCCCATGCCCTCTTGAAGGTACCAGCCGAGGTTGCCGCACGCCCACACCACGCCGCTGTCGCAGGACTTCTGCATCAGCGCTCGCGCCTTCGCCTCGTCCTTCACCACGCCGCGCCCTGTCTCGTGCGCCCAGCCAAGTCCGCGGCAGGCGACCTGGTTTCCGGCGTCGCAACCCTTCTTCCATAGCTCCGCGGCGCGCGTGTCGTCGGGCTTCTTCTGGTCCACCAGCGTCCACGCGATGTCCGAGCACGCCTCCAACTCGTTTAGAGCGCAGGCCTTCTCGGCGTACTCGCTCCATTTGGCGTGGGACGCCTTCAACCCCCACGCGAATTCGTGGGCCCGCGCGAGGAACAGGCAGCTGCGCCCGTGACCCGCATCACAGCCCTTCGTCCACAGCTCCACCGCCTTCGCGTCGTCCTGCGCGAGGCCCATGGCGCCATTGTGGAGCAGGCTCCCCATGACCTGGCAGCCGCGCATCTCGCCGAGCTGGCAGCCCTTTTCGGCCGCGTACTTGTAGGACGCCGCGTCTTTGCACGCGTCGAACGGCACATTCGAAGGCAACAACGCGTCCACCATCGTCGTGCAGGCCGGGCCATCCCCGCCGTCGCACGCCACACGACAAACATCCAGGTGCTCGGCGCCACACGTCACCCCGGACGCGATGGTGACGTCAGGGGCCGGGGCCCCGCCGCACGCGAGCGAACAGGCGACAACGACCGCGGTCACCAACGCGCCGGAAACCCCGCTTCGTGTCGCCATCTGTCGCCTCCGTCGCACCGTTATCCAGGCCGGTCGTTCGGTGTCGCGTTTGGTCACGCATCGAAGTCAACACCGGTGCCGCGCGTTCCGATGTACATCACCGGAGACACCCCCATGGCGACCACCTTCCTCTCCCCCGGCGACCCTGCCTCTGGCCCCATCGGCAAGCTTCGCTGACGCTGAGGTACCCGGCGGTGGGGCTGCGCGACGCCCCCGCACGATGTAAGATGCCGCCATGCCGCTGCTGCACCGCGTCGACGACGAGATCGAAGTCCTCCGCATCGAAACTCCTGAAGAGATCGCGCGCTGGCGCGCCGGGTTCACCGGCGCCTACCAGACGATCTTCTCGGATGAGCCGTATTTCGAGCGGATCTATCCGAACGAGGCCGAGGGCCGCTGGAACAAGCTGACCAGCCTCACGGAGACCACCACCCTCGTGGCCGTGCGCAACGGCTCCCAGGTCGTCGGCTTCGGCATCGGGCACCCGCTGCGCCACAAAGCGGACGTGGCGCGCCAGCTGGCCGGGCTCATCCCCGTGCCGCACACGTACTACTTCGCCGAGCTCGGCGTGATGCACGACTTCCGCACCCGCGGCCTCGGCCGCCAGCTCGTGCAGGATCGCCTCAACCTCGTCGACAAGTCGACGTACAGCCACATCATCTTGCGCGTCGCCGCGTCAAAGAACCCCTCGTACGACATGTACCGGTCGATGGGCTTCGAGGACATGGGCGTCTACATGGAAGTGCAGGCCATGCGCATCGACGGGCGCGTCACCACAGACCGGCGCCTGTTCCTCTGCTGCGTCATCTCGCAGATCATCCGGTAGCGAAGCGGTAGAACATCCTTGAAGGGCGCTTTACGAAAGTAGAACGCCATCGAACGGCGCCCCAAAGCGGGCACCACCCCAAAGCGGCCCCGAGGCGGCCTCATAAATCGGCGTTCGTTCGTCGGGCGGAGCGTCGGCAAACGCCCAAGGCGCCCTTCAACCCGGTTCTACTCCGCCGAAGCGCCCTTCCGCCCCGTTCTACGGCGAGCTGAGCAGGTGCCGGACCGCGTCGCGCGCGGCGGCCTGGGCGGGATCGCGGTTGGTGAGCCACTGCGCGTGGGCGTCGGGCCCGACGAGGTTGCTGATGCCGAGCACAGCGACGAACGGCACGCCGGCGTGTTGGCAGGCGATCGCGACGCCGAAGGCCTCGAGATGTTCGACGCTGAACCCGTCCGAAAGGCGTCGGGCGAGCGTCAGATCCGTGGTGACGGCGCCCGTGGTGAGCACCTCGTGCCGCGGCAGCGCGGGCAGCAGCGCGAGCAGCGCCTCGTCCCCAGGCACCGGCGCCGGCGGTCGGGGGACGTAGCCGAGCCCCATCGCGGCCACGCCGTAGCTCCAGCCGTAATTCCGCCCGACGATCACCGACATGACGGGCGGTCCGCCGGGGTACGCACCCGCGGTGCCGAGCAGGATCACCGTGTCGGGGCGCTTTCGTTCGAGGATGGCGGCCGCGCGCGCAGCGGCCGTGACGGGCCCGATCCCGACGACTTCTCCATCCAAATCGCCGAGTTCTTCGCGCACGGCTGCGAGCAGCAGCATGCTCCTCCCTTCGATGCAGCAATAGCGCCCTGGACGGGTCCCGGTCAAGCCGTGGCATGATGGGATGCCGCCTCCTCGGGGATCTCATGCGCCACCTGTCCCTGTTGCTCGTGCTCGCCCTTTTCGGCTGTAACAGAGACTTCGACGGCGACGGCGCGGCGCTCGGGACCGATTGCGACGACCTCGACCCGAACGTGAACCCGTCCGTCCCCGAGGTGATGTACGACGGCGTCGACAACGACTGTGACCCCACCACCCCCGATGACGACCTCGACGGTGACGGCGACGAGGTGGTGATCGACTGCGACGACACGAACCCGCTCATCCACGGACGCGCGTGGGAGGTGTGCAACGGCATCGACGACGACTGCGACGGCGTGATCGACGACGACGTGGACAGCGTCTGGTACACCGACGCCGACGGCGATGGCCAGGGCGACCCCGCTACCGCGCAGCACGCGTGCACCGGAACGAGCGGGCAGGTCGGGAACGCCGACGACTGCGACGACGCGAACGATGGCATCTACGATGGCGCGATCGAGACCTGCGACGGGGTCGACGAAGACTGCGACGGCGTGATCGACAACGACGCCGTCGACCTCGGCACGTACTACCTCGACGCCGACAGCGACGGGTACGGTGACCCGAGCGAGCCCGTCGACGCCTGCACCGCCACCGACGGCCTCGTCGACGACGCCACCGATTGCGACGACACGAAAGGCGCCGTGAACCCAGGCGCCACGGAGGTCTGCAACGGCGTCGACGACAACTGCGACACCAAACTAGACGACCTCCCGCCGGTGGTGCCGATGTTCGCGGATACCGACAACGACGGCGCAGGCGACCCGAACGCCCCGTGGACCTCGTGCGAGGCGGCACCCGGCGGCTACGTGGGCAACGACACGGACTGCGACGACGGCGATCCGACGCTTGTCCCCGGTGCAGACGAATTGTGCGACGGCGTCGACCAGGACTGCGACGGCGTCATCGACGACAACCCGACCGGCGCGCCGCTGTGGTTCACCGACTTCGACCAGGACGGGTTCGGCGTCGGCCTTGGCGTCGCGAGCTGCAGCGCGCCTGCGGGCACCGCCGCCCTCGCCGGCGACTGCGACGACGCGACCAAGACGACCAGCCCCAGCGGTACGGAGACCTGCAACGGCGTCGACGACGACTGCGACGGGACGATCGACGACAACGCGACCAACGCGCTGTCGTGGTACGCCGACCTCGACAAGGACGGCCAGGGCGACGTCTCGAAGGTCACCCTCGCGTGCAGCGCGCCGATCGGGAGCGTGGCGGACGACCGGGACTGCAACGACGCCGATGCGAACGCGTTCGTCGGCGGAACCGAGGTCTGCGGCGGCGGCGACGAGAACTGCGATGGGAACGTCGACGAGTCGACCGCCTCGAACGCGACCCTCTGGTACGTCGACGCCGACACGGACGGATACGGCTCGGCCACGTCCACCCGGGCGTGCGCCCGGCCAGCGAACCAGGTGGCGATCACCGGCGACTGCGACGACGCGAAGGGGACCACGCACCCGGGCGCGCCGGACAACACGTGGAACGACGTCGACGACGACTGCGACGCGAAAGTCGACGAAGACACCTGGCTCGGGCGCGGCGCGGACGGCGCCCTCACCGTCTCTGGAGCCGTCGACCTGTCGACCAAGGGCGGCGGCGCCTACGCGGTCGCGTCGATCACGGGCGCGAGCCTCGTCACCACCGTTGCGCCCGCCGGCCTCGCCGCAAACGACGAGGTGCTGATCCTGAACCTCCACGGCACGGACGCCGCGCGCGCCTCGGTGGGCACGTGGGAGTTCCGCTCCGTCGCGTCGGTCGTGGGCACCACGATCACGCTGCAATCCCCCATCCAGGAGCTGTTCGGCCAGACGACGAACAGCGTGCTCACGGGCCAGTCGATCGTCGTCCTGCGCGTCCCGAACTTCACGAGCGTGACGGTGAACGCGGCGTCCACGCTGTCCGTGCCGGCGTGGAACGGCACCATCGGCGGCGTGCTCGCGTTCCGCGCGAACGGCACCGTCTCCGTCGCGAACACAGGCAGCATCCACGTCGACGGCCGCGGCTACGCCGGCGGCGCGACGGGCACCATCGCCGGCAACGACGCATTCCAGGGCGAGAGCTACGCCGGGTCGGGTGACGGCAACGGCCTGTACAACAACCTCACCGGGGCGTGGGTCGCGAACTATGGTGGCGGCGGCGCCTACATCACGGGCGGCGGAGGCAACTACGCCGGCGGCGCGACGCCTGGCGCGTCGTGGAACCCGCCCGGTTCGGACACGATGATCCCGGCAGCGGGTCTCCCGTACGGGCAAGCGGACCTCGCGCTGCTGCTCCCGGGATCGGGCGGCGGCGGCGTGTGGAGACCCGACGGGGTGGGGACCTGCAACAGCCCTGGGCCCGGCGGCAACGGCGCGGGCGTCGTATACGTCGCCGCCAACGCGTTCGTCGCGTCCGGCGTCAACGCGCTGTCGGCCACCGGAGGGACCACCACCGCCTGTGCGTCGGGCTCCTTCACCTACGGCGCCGGCGGCGGTTCCGGCGGCACGGTGTGGCTCGTCACCCGCACCGCGACGCTGCCCGCGGGGTCGGTAGACGCGCTCGGAGGTGCCGGCCGCACCGGGATGATCCGCAACGGCGGGAACGGGGGCTACGGTCGCGTGCGCGTGGACTACGACACGGTCAACGGCCAGGTGTACAACTCGGTCGCCGCGGTCACCGCGCTCGCTGGCGCGTCCGACCCCGATCCCGGATTCGTCGCCCCGCGGCCGTGATCAGCGCGGCACACACGTGTCGAGGTGGTCCTCGCACGGGTACGCCGCCTGGTACGCCTCGATGTCCGTCGCGTAGTCCGACCCGGCGCAGGTGCTGACGAACACGAGTGGGTCACACGACGCGCCGTCGCCGACCTGCCCGTCACCGCCCACGTCGTAGTACTCGAAGCCGCCGCGGTAGGTGCAATACACCAGGTCGCCCTGCCCGGTGCCCGCGTACACACACGCCGCGTCGCACGTGAGCGCCGCGAGGGCGTCTTCCGCTGTCGCCCACGCGCCGCCGTTCTCGTCCGCGATGTACGTTGGGCAAACGCCGTCGTACGGGTGCGAAAGCGACAACATCACCCAGATCCGCGTCCACTCGCCCGAGCACGACACGACGCTGTCGCTCCAGAAGTCGTAGTCCGTGCAGGCCGGGTCGGGGTGGAAGTCCGTGTCCGTGTCCGCGGTGTCCACCACCACGTCCGTGTCCGTGTCGGCCGGATCGGTATCGACGGGGCCACCGGTCTCGACGGTCTTGGTGCAGGCCAGCAGGAATAGCAACGGGAGGGTGCGCATCCCCGCAGCGTAACCGCTACCCGACCTCATCGTCAGCCGGGGCCGATTCGCCGCGCTCGGCGGCCGCCCACTCGGCCTCGCGCCGGTAGATCGTGCGCGAGGTGATGCCGAGCAGGCTCGCGGCGAGCGTCTTGTCGCCGTTGCACTGGCGCAGGGTCTCCTCGATCATCCGCCGCTCCACGGCCTGAAGCGGCGTGCCGACGTCGAACACGAGCCGGCGCTTGCCGCCGCCGGGCCGCACGGCCGCTGGAAGGTCCTCGACGCCGATCGCGTCGCTGCGGCACAACACGACCGCGCGCTCGATCGCGTTCTCGAGCTCGCGCACGTTGCCGGGCCAGCCGTAGCTCGACAACGCCTCGATCGCTTCGGCCGTGATCGCGCGCACCTCCTTGCTGTCCTTGCGCGCGAAGCGCACGAGGAAGTGCTGCGCCAACAGCGCGATGTCCTCGAACCGATCACGCAGCGGCGGCAGCGCCAACCGGATCACGTTCAGGCGGTAGAACAGGTCCTGTCGGAACCGCCCCGACGCGACGGCCGCGTCAAGGTCGCGGTTGCTCGCGGCCACCACGCGCACGTCGCTCTGCAGCGTCTCCGTGCCGCCCACCCGCTCGTACTCGCCCTCCTGAAGCACGCGCAGCAGCTTCACCTGCATGCCAGGCTGCATCTCGGTGACCTCGTCGAGGAACAACGTGCCCCCGCGGGCCAGGTCCCAGCGGCCCTCCTTGCGCGCGACGGCGCCGGTGAACGCGCCCTTCTCGTACCCGAACAGCTCGCTCTCGAGCAGGGTGTCGGGGATCGCGGCGCAGTTCACGGTGATGAACCGCCCGTCCCGGCGGCGACTCATTCGGTGCAACATGCGGGCGATGCGGCCCTTGCCGGTGCCCGACTCGCCGGACAACAGCACGGTGGCGTCGGACGGTCCCACCTGTTCGACCTCGTCGAGCAGCGCGCGCATCGCGTCGCTCCGACCGATCACCTCGCCTTCGCCGATGGTGCCGAGCTTCTCGCGCAGGCGGCGGTTCTCGACCTGCAGCGCGCGCTTCTCGAGCGCCTTCTTCACGGTGTGCACGAGGTCGGCGCGCTTCACCGGCTTGGCGACGAAGTCGTAGGCGCCTTCCTTCATCGCCTCGACCGCGGTCTCCACCGTGCCGTACGCGGTGATCACCACCACCTCGACGTCCGGATCCACCGTCCGCGCCGCCTTCAGCAAGTCGAGGCCCGTCATGCCGGGCATCTTGAAGTCGGTGAGGACGAGGTCCACCGCGCGCGTGCGCACGATGTCGAGCCCCTCGCGACCCGACGCGGCGTGCAGGACGGAGAAACCCTCGCGCGCCAGGATGCGCTCGATCGTCGTGCGGTTCGGCTCGTCGTCATCGACGACGAGGATGGTCGAGGAGGTCATTTTTCCGACGTAGCCGGGGACGCCGGCCGCGGCACCGGGTCGAAGTGCGTCCACGGGTCCGCGAACACCTTCCGAAGCGACTTCGACATCTTCGACGCGTGTACCCCATCCAGAATCCGATGGTCGAACGTCGCGAACAGCTTCATCACCCGGGCGACCTCGATCCGGTCGTCATCGGTCACGATCGGCACCTTCTTCACCGCACCCACGGCGATGAGCAACGGCACCTTGCTGTACGGCACGAGCGGCACGTACGCCTCTTCGAGGCCGAGGGAGCCGACGTTCGTCACCATCGCGGACCCGAACGGGTCCTTCGGAAGCCCCGCCCAGCGCAGGTCGAGGTTGAGCGTGTAGATCAGGAACGAGATGAGGTCGAGCACCGGCCCGAGGAGGAAGTTCGGCATCGACTTGAAGCTGCTGCGCGTCGCCTCCTTCTCCTCGTCCTTGCCCGCGCGCACCTTCGCCGCCGCGGCCTCGAAGTCGTCCACGATGTCCGCGATCGACCGCTTGTCGGCGTTGCGCACGGTGAGCCCCGACAGGTCGATCTGCCTGGTGACCGGGTCCTCCATCGCGACCTGGAAGAAGATGTCCACGGTCTCGCGCATGTAGATGTTGTTGTAGCGGAGGATCGCGTTCGCGTCGGGCATCTCGGCGAGCGCGAGGCCCACGGCCTTCGCGAGCAGGTGGGTGATGGTGAGCCGCTTTCCTGTGTGGGCGCGGAACGCCTCGATGTAGGCGAGCGTCTCGTCTACGCGGATCTCCAGGCACCCGTACACGGACGGGTCCTTCGCGTCGGTCCACGTGCCGATCGCGATCTTGCGGAACGAGGACAGGTTCGTCTTGCGCGTAAGGACGAGGTTCGGCATGACCTGAGAATACCTTGATTCCCGCCCGCTTCGCGGGCTCCCCACCCTCTTTTCCCCCCGACCCCCTTTTCTCCCGGGTGGAGAAAAGGGGGAGAACCGCAGCGACCGGTCGAGCGGCAACGAAGCGGCGTTGAGCGCGCTCACCCGCTCGCCCCGTGTCGTCCTGTTCTGCATCGTGGACGATCACGTGCACCTCGAGCCGTGATCGCTCAGGTTGATGGATCGCTGCCGGCGGTCCATTGGCGCGGCCGAAGCCGACTGACGTGAGCCTTGGCCGGCAAGAACCCCGACCAGGGGAGATCCTCCGGCCCGGTCTTGCCGGATTCCAGCAGCGGGGCGGCAAGACCTCCCGGGATGAAGGGGTCATGTTTCTACCCCTTGCCGAGCCGAGGTGTCCGAATGCGCTGATTGCGGCAAGACCGCCGACCACGATCGATCAATTGCGGACTTCTTGCCGGCCAGCTCTCACGCTCCGGCGACCACCGGCGCCGGCCCGAACCGGAGGAAGGCACGCGCGCGGCAATGTTCAAGCCACAGCGACGCGCGATCCACGCCGAAACCAATGTTCGATCAACCTGACCGAACAAAGCTCTCGTGGTCGACGGCGATGGCTCGGTTGCGGCCCGAGCCGCCTCGCGCACCCTCGGCGTGGCCGGCGCCGCCGAACGGCTCCTGGCCGACGTCCGCCCCGTCGAAGGGCGCGCGCAGATCTCCGACCACGAGCCGCCGACGCACCACGAGCAGCATCCCGATCGCGAGCCACCCTGGCGCGCCCCCACCTGTCGAGCACCCGCCCGGCGACAGCGGACGCCGTACGTCCACGATCCCGTCGCAGTCGCGGTCGACGCCGTCCACGTCTTCGACCGCACCGGGGTGCACGGCGGGCTGCTCGTCGTCACAGTCCTCGGGCCAAACGTAGCCGTCCCCGTCCGCGTCGCGGTCGCCGTCGCAGTCGCCGTCGAGCGCGTCGTTCGGCTCGTCGTACACGCCGGGGTTCACGCTCGCGTCCTCGTCGGCGCAGTCGTCGCCGAACCACAGGTCGGACACATACCCGTCGAGGTCCGCGTCAAAATCCGAGAAGCCATCGCAGTCCGCGTCCACACCGTCGTACGCCTGCTCGGGCACGCCGGGGTTGGCGCCTGCGTCGTCGTCGGCGCAGTCGTAGATCAACGGCCATCCGTCCCCGTCGCCGTCGCTCCAGAACCCGGCGAACGCGTCAGGACCCCCGATCGCGCCGATGTCGCTCGGGGTGCCATCGCGATCGAGCGCGCCCGAACCAGCGTCCCGGCCCGCGTACCGCCACGTCGACCACGTGCCCTCCGGCGAGATGTCCCACGACGACGCCATCGCGCACGCGCTCCCGACGTCGAACGCGAGCCAGCCCGGGGAGCCCTCGAAACCAGCGTCCCCGACCCAGTCCCGCCGCGTCCACCTCGCGTCGCCGTTGTCCCAGCCGAGGTTGGTGGCCACATCAGCGAGGCTGTCCGAGTCGAACAACACGGTGCCTCCGCGCTGCCCGACCACCAGGTTGTCGACGATCGAGTCCCGCGGGGACGGCCCGTCCGCCGTGTAGTCCTCGCCGGACACCACGGCCTGGCCGTAATTTCCGATGAAGTCGTTGTGCAGGATCTGGACGTCCGCCGATCCCGCTTGCGTCACCACCTCAATCGCCGCAGGGCTCGTACCGCCGATGAACCGCGAGTTCGCGACCAGGACCGCACCGGAGTTGACGTCGAAGTCGAGCCCCTGGCTGTCGACGTCGCCGCCGAACGCGCAGAACAGGTCGCCGACGAAACGCGCGTCAGGAACGCGCAGGACCCGCGCTCCGAGGTTCACGCGCGAGAACGTCGTCAGCGACACGTCGACGGAGTCGATGTACTGGGCGAGGATTCCTGAGGACGCAACGTCCTCGAAGGTGCTGTCGCTCACGACCAGCGCGCCGCTCGTCTGGGCGGAGATCGCCGTCCCGCCGATGTTCGAGAACCTCGAGTTGGTGAACTCCAGATCCCCCTCGTCCATTCGGACGGCGCCGGAGATCCGCTCGAACACGCAGTTGTTGCACACGACCTCGTCGCCGTTCGCACGCAGCGCGTATTGACCAAAGGCGACGTCGGCGTCGCGCATCGTGAGCCCCTCGAGCACGTGATGCTCGGGGATGCCGTCGGTGTCGACGAGGTCGAGCACGCCCGTCGCGATGCCTCGACCGCCGGTCAATCCGACCGAAGTCACCGACAAATTCGAGTCCTGCAGGTACAGCTGACCGCCCACCGCCGCAGAGCCGCCGACGATCTCGACGAGCTGCAGCACGACGGACCCGTCCGTCGCTACACCCACGGCGCCATACGAGCGATTCGCGGACGACGTTATGAACGCCACCTGAAGCGTCAACCGCGCGCCGTCGCGGACCTCGAACACCCGGCCATCGTTGCCGTCGAAGTCCACCCCCACCACCGTAACGGCCACGCCCGGGCCGCTCAGCGCGAGGATCGGCGCGCCGGCGGTGGGCGAGTGCAACAGCACGGGGCGAAACGCCGACGGATCGACCTTCTCGATCGTGTACGACGCGGTGAACTCCAGCGCCTCGAAGTAGTCGCCGCTCGCGACGCGAAGGTGGCCGCCGCCGGGCTGCGCCGCCATCGCGTCGGCGAACGTCGGGAAACAAGCGCCCGACTCGATGCAGATCTCACCCACGCGAGCGGCCTAGCGAGCCGATCGACGACGACGCATCAGACCGAACCCGAGCACCGCGAACAGCGCGCTCAGGTTGACGCCGCCGCTGTCGCACTTGCAGCCGCCGCGCAGGAAGCCGGTGTCCTCGACGAGACCGGTGTCGCTCGGGTCGGTGTCGGCGGTGTCCGTGTCGACGGGGTCCGTGTCGACGGGGTCCGTGTCGGTGTCGTCCCAGCCGTCCACCCAGTCGGGGATGCCGTCGCCGTCTGCGTCGCCATCGCCCTCGTCCGCGTCATTCACCCGGTCGCCGTCCGAATCGTCGTCGAGCCAGTTCGGGATCCCGTCGCCGTCGATGTCGGTGTCGGGAACTCCATCGTTGTTGATGTCGATCGTCGACTCGGTCTTGGAGTCGCGGCCGTCTCCGTCGTCATCGGCATCGACGTAGTCCGCATCGCCGTCTTCGTCGGTGTCCGCAACCCCTTCATCCGCGTCGAGCAGCCCGTCGCCATCGGAGTCGAGATCCAGGCGGTTCGGGACCAGGTCGCCGTCCGGATCGGCGGTGGCGGCTTCCTCGTCGAGCGTCGGGATTCCGTCGCCGTCGTCATCGGGGTCGTTCCAGTCCGGGAAGCCGTCGTCGTCGGTGTCGGCCACGTCGTTCGGGTCGGGCACCTCAATGCCGTCTTTGACGCCGTCATGATCGCTGTCGGAGTCGAGCGGGTCGCTGCCGATCAGCTGCTCGAGTTCGTCCGTCAGGCCATCGCTGTCGGTGTCCTGGCCTTCGGCGACGCCGTCGCAGTCGTTGTCGATGCCGTCGAGGAGCTCGGGGGCGCCCAGGTACACGTCCGCGTTCGTATCGACGCAGTCGTCGCCGTCGAGGTGCGTGTCGATGTCGTGCCCGTCGAGGTCCTGATCGAAATCGGAGAGGCCGTCGCAGTTCGCGTCCACGCCGTCGTAGTACGTCTCGACCGCACCCGTGAACGTCGTGTCCACGACGTCGTCGCAGTCGTCCGACCCCGGCGTCGTCCCCGTCTTGTCGTGACCGTCCCCGTCCGCGTCGTCGTCCGACAGTCCGTCGCAGTTCGCGTCCACGCCGTCATAGTACGTCTCGACGGCACCCGTGAACGTCGTGTTCACGACGTCGTCGCAGTCGTCCGACCCCGGCGTCGTGCCCGTCTTGTCGTGACCGTCCGCGTCCTGGTCGTAGTCCGACTTCCCGTCGCAGTTCGCGTCCACGCCGTCGTAGAACGCGTCCACTGCGCCCGTGAACGTCGTGTTCAGGAGGTCGTCGCAGTCGTCGGACCCCGGCGTCGTCCCCGTCTTGTCGTGGCCGTCGCCGTCCGAGTCGTAATCCGACTTCCCGTCGCAGTTCGCGTCCACGCCGTCGTAGTAGGTCTCCACTGCGCCCGTGAA
>CANNIZ010000058.1 GCA_947505245.1 Pseudomonadota bacterium
ATTCTCCGGCGCCTCACCGCCTACGCGCTCGACGCCGAGGACCGCTTCTCCGTGCTGCTCGCGGGCACCGACGAGCTGCTCCGCGTCCTACGCGACCCGCGCCTCGACCCGCTCCGTTCGCGCGTCGGCTACGCCCAGACGCTGCGCCCGTACGGCATCGAGGACGCGCGCAACTACGTCACGTTCCACGTCAAACGCGCCGGTGCGCGTGTCGACCTGTTCACCGAGGACGCCGTGAAACGCATGTTCCACGCGTCGCACGGTCGGCCGCGCTCCATCAATCAACTCGCTCTGCAAACCCTCATCCACGCCGCCGTCGAGGGCCGCGACAACATCGACGGCGCCTTCGTCGCCGCGCAGATCGCCGCTCATCCGCTGTACGACAACACGACCCAGGAGAACCCGTGAACACCGACCTCCGGCCGATCATCGTCGGCCTCGTCCCCCGCGGCTGGAGCGCCGATCAGGCCCTTCGCGCCGTGCAGTTGCTCCAGCAGGTCATCGCCGCAATCTGGTGCGTCCACGGCGAGGCCATGGGAAAGATCGTGCTCGGCGACGTCCCGAAGCGCCCCGACGAGGTCGCCAAGCCGCCTCGGAAGCCCGCCGACCGCTGATTCACCACTCCATGGGACACGACTCGCTGTCGTGTCCCATTCGTTTACACGCCCTCGTCGCGCCTCACGGGACGCCCGTCCCGGCGACGTCCCACGCCTCGCTCCCAATCGCCATGGGACACGCCAACGGCCTCCGTCCCACGTCCGCTACCGGGAAACGAATGTGGGATTCAACCGGTAGAGATGTGCGGGACGGGACAGACCTCGCCGTACCACGCATGCCGCGCGACTACGGGGTGGTCGGTGAACCCGAACACCTGCAGTTGCAAGCCCGCGCCGACCACCGGGGCGACGTCGTGCGTGGTCTTGCCTGTCGACCGCCAGCCGAGGGCCAGCGGGAGGAACAGGAATTCCGACGTCGTTACCGCCGCCGAACTCCAGATCAGGCGCTGCCCTCCCATCCCCTTGGACAGCGGCCACGTGGCTTCGATCCGCGGACCGACACCGATCGGCCCGACGACATCGACCTCGAACGCCGCGCCAAGCGTGGGTTCGGCCGCCAGGGCCGCGCCGATGAGGAGGGCGATCATTGGAGCTTCCCGGTGAAATTCTCTTCCACGCCGAACCCGAACAGGAACGGCCCCGGCGTGCCCTCCGGCGACCAGATCCACACCTCGCTCTCGCCCGCCGGCAGGCGAACCGCCGTTGCCCCGGTCGTCCAATACGCATGCCGCAGGACACCCTCGAAGTAGGCCTCGCGGGCGGAGTCGCCGTTCAGCTCCACGTAGGCTCCCGCGCCCTCGGGCAGCGGCTGCGGCAACGCTGCGAGCTCCTCGAGAGTTGGCTGCGGGAGCCCCTGACCGACCACCGCGAACCGCGGTCGGAACTCCGCATACCCGTCGCGGTGCGGCACCATGAGCTCGAACGGAGCGGCGAACGGGGTTTCGTAGTCGAGGTGGAGCGTGATCAGCTCGTCTCCCTCGTGAAACTCACCGGTGATCGCCCACGAGATGGTCGGATCCGCCACCGTGAGGTCGGTCGCGACCTCCTCGCCGCGGTGGGCCTGAGCGGACAGCGCGAGCAGGATCAGCCATTGGAACCTCATCGGCACACCTCGGGCAGGCCGTCCGGGTGCTCGTGCAGCCAGGCGAGTCCGTTCTCGCAGGAGCGTTCGCACAGGTCGGCGATCTCGGCGCCGCCCCAGCATTCACCCTCGGCCAGGTAGCGGTCGACATCCGTGGTGACGCCCTCAGCGGCGTCCTGTGCCTGCACACACGCGACGTAGTCGCCACAAGCAGCGCGCGGCTCCACGGGGAGGGTGCAACCCTCGGACGCTGCCCAGGAGATCAGGATGAACCATCGCATGGAGGAACCTACACACCGCTTCGCCCTGCGAGCTGCAGCCCTTTGTGATACCCAACCGCGCACCTTGGAGCGCACTTGGATCTCCGCCGCACGCCGTTCTTCGATCGTCACGTCGCCGCCGGGGGCCGCATGGTGCCGTTCGCCGGATTCGAGATGCCCGTGCAGTACACGGGCGTCATCCCCGAGCACCTTGCGTGCCGCAAGAGCGCCGGTCTGTTCGACGTCTCGCACATGGGCGAGGTCCGCGTCCGCGGGGCCAAGGCCGAACAGGCCCTGATGTGGCTCGTGAGCAACGACGTAGCGTCTACTGTCCCCGGCCAGGCGCAATACAACGCGCTTTGCAACGACAAGGGCGGCGTCGTCGACGATCTCGTCATCTACCGTATCGCCCAGGACGAGTTCCTGATCTGTGTGAACGCGAGCAACCGCGCGAAGGACTTCGCGTGGCTCGTGGAACACAACCCATTCCCCGGCGAGGTCGTGTTCACCGACGAAGGCGACGACTGGGCGCAGCTCGCGATCCAGGGCCCGAACGCGGTGGCGATCTGCCAGAAGCTCGCGAACGTAGACCTCGCGCCGATCGGAACCTACCGGTTCACCCACGGCACCTTCGCAGGCGTCGCAGGCTGCATCATCGCGCGCACCGGCTACACGGGCGAAGACGGCTTCGAGGTGTTCATCCCCGTGGCCGCTGCAGGCCCGGTCTGGGACGCGATCCTCGCGGCCGGAGCCGACTTTGGTATCGTCCCCGTGGGCCTCGGCGCGCGGGACACGCTGCGCCTCGAGTCCTGCTACTGCCTGTACGGCCACGAATTGAACGACGACACCACGCCCTTGCAGGCGGGCATCGGCTGGATCACGAAGCTGAAGAAGCAGGGCGGCTTCCTCGGCAGCGCCGCCATCGAAGCGCGCAAGGCCACGGACGACAAGAAGCTCGTCAAGCTGCTGATCGACGGCACGCGCATCGCGCGCGACGGGATGCCCGTCCTGTTCGAAGGCCAGCCCGTGGGCCACGTCACGTCCGGCACGCGCGGCCCCACGCTCGAAAAGAGCATCGCCCTCGCCTACCTCCGCAACGATCTCGCCAAGCCCGGCACGCGCGTCGTCGTCGACGTGCGCGGCAAGGAAGCCCCGGCCGAAGTCGTCGCAAACCCATTCTACAAGCGCAGTTAAGGAGACACCATGAACTTCCCCGCCGATCTCCGCTACACCGCCCACGACGAGTGGTGCCGCCTCGAAGGCGACGTGCTCGTGCTCGGCATCTCCGACTTCGCCCAGGACGCGCTCGGCGAGCTCGTCCACATCGAGTTCCCGGACGTCGGCAAGGTGTTCGCCGCTGGCGACGAGGCCGCCGAGGTCGAGTCCGTCAAGGCCGTGGCGCCTGTGTACTCACCCGTCGCGGGAACCGTCGTCGCAGTGAACAGCGCGCTCGACGGCAACGAAGGCGACATCAACAGCAAGCCCTACGCGTCGTGGCTGTTCAAGATCAAGGTCGCAGACGTCTCGTCCGTCGCCGCCGCCACGCTCGACGCGGCCGCGTACCAGGCGAAGATCGCCCGCTGACCGAGGTTAGAACCGAAGGCCGACCTGGCCAGACGTGAACGTCGAGGGCGCCTGCGGGATGAGCCAGATCGGCCGCCAGGTGAGCTCGAAGTCCAGGTGCATCTTGTCGTTCAGGTGGTATGTGGCGCCGATCTGCGCCGTGACCGTGATCGCGCTGCCCAGGCCCGGCAACGCGCCCGCGTTCGCCTGGTCGAACAGCAGCACCAGCGCGTAGCCGAACGACGCGCCGATCGTCGGGGACACCGTCCAGTGCGTGAACGGCTCGACCCGGATGCCGCCGTCCGGGATCACCATCACGGTCGTGACGCCGGAGTCGACTTCGTCGAAGAACGCGTCATTGTCGAGCGGGATGACCACCGTACCGCCCGAGTACGTACGCAGCACCTTGCCCTTGAACACCTTCTGCCCGCCGAGCGTGAGCCCGGCGCCGCCGGAGAGCCCGCCAAACGCCCCCACGCCGGCGAAGCCGCGGTAGTCGAATTGGGGCGCAGGCGTCGGTTTGACCTTGGGGGCCTCCGGGACGGGGGCTTCCGGCTGCTCGATCGCGGGTACGTCATCGTCCATGGTCAGCGAACCTCGATCTCCACCATGGCCTCGGATTCCCCGAGCCGACCCGTGATGTACACGAGGCCAGGGGACACGGCGGTGACCGTCCCGGTGGGGGAGACGGTCGCGAACGCGTCATTGGACGATGCGAAGGTGGGTACCGATTCGACGATGGCGGGCTTCCCGCCGATCCGCGTTCCGGTGACGAGCTGCGACGACGAGCCGACCGCGAGCGTGGTCGGCGGATCGACGAAGGTCAACGTCACGGGCGGGGCAACGACGAGCGCGAACGAGCCTCGCGCGCCTTCGAACGCTGCCGTGACCGTTCCAGTTCCGGCGCCGACGACATCCAGGTGCCCCTCGGCGATCGTCGCGAGGCCCGGCGGCTCGACCGTCCACGTCACCGCAGGGCTCTCAAGCACGACGTCGCCCCGCTGCACCTCTACCAAAGGCAGGTCTACCGGACCGAACTCCTGAACGCGAACCTCGGCAGGACCGTCGATGACCAGGGTCGTGGGCGCTTCAGGAGCGGGACAAGCGAACAGCGCAGCGAACATGAGCATGGGAAACCCTACCCTGACCGACCCCACGGCGGGGCTTGTGCCCGTCAGGAGTTGTCACCGGGCGTCGATCAACACGACCTCGTGATCCGCGAACCACGACTCCCCAGGCGGCGCCGGGAGCCGCAGCGCGTTGGCGACGCCCTGATTGAGCGCTGGATCGACGGGCACAAGGCGCTCCCCGACGCGAACCTCGGCCCACGCATGGGGAACCAGCGCGGGTGAGCCGTCTTCGTCGGCGTACGCCCAGCCCTCGACCACCTTCGCCGCGAGCCCGTCTGCGGTCGCGTGGGCCGCCACGAACCGCGCCTGGACCTGGCAATCGCCGCCGGCGTTTCGCGCGTCCGCGACATAGCGCCGGAGCCGGCTCACCTCGTCCCGCGTCAGCTCGAGCTCGAGAGGCACGTCGACCGCGATCGCCACGCCGTCCAAGCGGAAGTCCGCGTGGTGAATGCTCGCCGCGTCCGCGATGAGCGCGACCGGCCGCTCGAACACCGCAGGGTCGTAGGGCGCTACGGACGGCTTCATCGGCACCATGACGACCTCGACCGGGCCGCGCACCATCCGAACGACGGCTCCTCCGCGCAGCTCGAGGTCGACGACGATCCCGTCGCCGCGCGCCTCGACGACGTCGCCGTGCCGCGTCACCGACATCCTGTGGCCGAGGTGCGTGTACAGGTCGAGCGCGTTCACGTCGACGGTCACGCCGTCGGACAGCGTCGGAGCGAGCACCTCGAGGGCGACGCCGTCCGTGCCGCGCACGTGCCCGTCCGCGTCGACGTCCACGGCGATGTCGGTGCGGTGAAAGCCGTCCGCGCCGGTGATCGACCCGCTCCGTACGAGGTGAACGCCGCCTTCGATCGGCGTGACGAACACCTTCTCGGCGCCGATCGTGCGCCCGTTGACGCGCACGGCCCACCACGTCCCGTCTTCGTGCAGCACGCCAAAGCCGATCGCCGCGATCAGCGCGGTTCCGACGGCGACGCCCACCGCGACCTGCTCGCGCGTCGGCTTCATAGGCGCGCCGTCTCCTCGAGCTCCAGGCCTCGCGTCTCCGGCATGCGCCAAAGGAGTAGGGCGATCGCCAACACCGGACCGATCACCGTGACAGCGACCGCGGAGCCCCAACCGGTGACCTGCGCGGCGTGCCCGACGAACAGGGGCCCGAGCACGTACCCGGTGCGTCCGAGCAGGTTGTTCGTCCACGCGTACGCGTCGCCGCGGACTTCCGTGGGGAAGCGCTCCGTCGTGTAGGCGTTCAGCACCGGCAACACCGCGCTCGAGCCGAACACGCCGAGCGCGAGCGCGAGCGTCTGCACGCGAAGGTCCGTGGCGGTGTACGCCCCGACCACGCCCACGATGAGCGCCGCATACATGAGGAAGCCGCCAACCTTTCGACCGAACCGATCGAGCACGCGACCGGTGAGGAAGAGCGGAGGCAACGCGAGGACGGCCGCGATCGCGAGCATCCCGCCGACCGTGCTCTCGTCGAGGTGCCGCTCGTGGACCGCGAACTCCTTGAAGAACGTCACGCCCGCCTGCGTGCACGCGTACGTGAGCGACCACGCCAGAGCGAGCTCGAGGATGCGCGAGCGATAGGGTCCGCGGATCAGGCGCATCATCGACGAGCCCGCGCGCGCGCTGGCCGCCGCGAATCGCTCCGTCTCGCGCATCGAGCGCCGCAGTACCGCGATGAGCAGCAGAGGCACGACGCTCACGAGGAACACCGCGCGCCAACCGAACGATCCCCCCGCGATTGCCGGCACGATCGCCGCACACAGGACGGCCCCGAGCGCCGACGCACCCTGAATCAACCCGAGCACCAGACCGCGACGCTCAGCGGGGAACTCTTCCGCGGCGATCACCATCGCGACGCCCCACTCGCCGATCAGGAACAGCCGCGCGAAGAACTGGCACACCGCAAGCACCTCGATGGAGGGAGCCGCGGCGGACGCGAGCGAGGCCGCACAGTAGCCGAGGATGGTGATCTGCAGCACGCCACGCCGACCGATGCGGTCCGACGCTCGCACGAGCACGAATGCCGCGACCGTGCCGAGGTTCGCGAACGCGATCAGGTTTCCGGCGTCACCTTCGTCGAGCTTGAACTCCTCGCGGAGCCGCGGCAGAACCTGTGCGAGCGCGTAGAAATCGTAGCCTTCGAAGAACGTCGCGACGGAGAGGAACGCGAGCAGGCGGCGCTGGTAGGGTGTGAACGGCAGCGGTCGGACTCCAGGCAAAACCGTACCACAAGCGAGTTCATGGCCTTGCCTGGATTCGAAGCGACATGTCCGGAAATGGACGATCGGTATCGAAGCGACCCTCCACGCCGAGCGAGAGACACTCGGTCGGGTGGGTCCAGCGCAACGACACGACGCGCGAAAGGAACGCCGATCCGTCGAGGTCATAGGCGCCGGACGCGCCGACCTGAAACACCGAGGCCCGTCCAGGCAACGTCCACGCGACGTCGGTTCGGACCTGATGCAGGTCGTGCACGACGGTGTCGGGCTGGCGAATCGCGCTCGCGTCGGCGAACAGCCAGCCGGCGGACGCACGCACGGGGCCGACCTCACCCGCAGCACCCGCCCAGGACGGGCCGAGGACGCCGTCCGCGAGCGCCGCGTGCCCCCAGGTCGAGAACGCCCCGTGGCTCGCCCAGGCATCCACGGTCGCGGTCCCGTCCACGCCGACGACGGTGGTGAGGCCCGTGGCGCCGAGCCGACCTGCGGCGCGCCAACGGAGCATCGGCCCGACGAACGGAGTCGCCCCGTCCGGGGTGAGCACGTAGCGCGCGACGACTCCAGGCTCGACGCGAGCGAGGCCTCCGGGGCCCGTGTGCCAGGCGAGCAACACCGACTCGACCTGCCCGACGACCGCGTCCTCGGGGTCGGGCGCGCCCGCGAACGCGAGGCCCCCTGCACCCGCGAGCGACGGGACGACGCGCACGGGACCGAGGAGGACGGGCCGCGCGACCGACAGGTCCCCGGCGAGCACGCCGCCAACGTCCCCGTCGCCACGCGCCACGGCGCCGAGGGCCCCCTCGCCTCCCACGACGAACCCGCCGGGCAGCACCGCCGCGCCCGGACGTGCAGCCACCGACGCGCTGTGCAGCATGGGGAGGTCGGACTGGAACACGTCGACCGCGACCTCAGCGGGGCCAGCCCAACCGAGGGCTCGCACCTCGTTCCACGGCTGGCGGCGCGCGAGGAAGGCGTCTCCGTAGTCGCGGGGGACGTCGGAGTCCGTCGTCAGGCGACCGATCGTAGCGAAGCCCACGCGTCCGCCGTCCTGGTGCGTCCAATCGACGCCGCCCCGCCAGTCGCTCGCGAGGAGATCGTAGCCGAGGGCGCCGCCGGTGGTGCCCCCGCCGGAGCGGGTCGCGTAGCGTTGCTCGGCGAGCAGGCGCGGACCGCGTCGTGTACGCACCTCGGGCGTCAGCGTCGCGTCGGCCGAGGGCCCGAGCGTGACGTACACCGGCACCTGGACACGCAGCCCGTCGTACGCCCAGCCCGCGCTCGGGGCGAGGAATCCCGAACGACGCGCGAGCGGGATCGACCCCGCCGGTAGCGGCAACACGCGGTGATCGAGCACCCGCAGCCACGCGCCGCGGAACCGAACGACGTGGTCAGGCAGGAACTCGACATGCCGCGCCGACACCGACCACGGATCGGGGCCCGGACAGTCGCATACGCTGACGGTCACCCGCTCGCCGACGATCTCGCCGCTGGCGAGGTCGAGCGTCGCCGAGTCGGCCTCGAACAAGCCGTCAGCTGTTCGAATCTGCACACCGCCCGTTGCAAACGCAACACCGGCGACGACTTCGACGTGGGAACTCTCGACGGTGATGGCTGCGGCATCGGGCACGAATAATGCTACCTCTTCCGGGTCGAATCAGCCCGAGGCGGCCAGGATGCATATCCGTGCCGACTGTAGTACGTTGTCCAACGGAGAATGGATGAACAATCGACTCCAAAGCCCGGACATCGACCCACGGCCCGGCGAGGTCGTCGACGGCCGGTTCCGGATCATCAAGCGCCTGGGGCCTGCGCGCTCGGGGTGGCGCTGGCTCGCTGAGCAGCAGCCCCTCGGTCGCCGAATCGAATTGGTGCTGCTCGATCGCCTCCCGCACGACAGCGACGCGACCAAACGCTTTGAACGCGAAGCCACCGCCCTCTGCAAGCTCTCACACCCGAACGTGCTCCAGGTGTACGACCGCGGCGTTTGGAACGACCGCCCGTACCTCGTCACCGAACACGTCGACGGGCGTACGCTCGCCGACCTGATCGACGAAGGTCCGATGGACCCGAGCCGGCTGCTCGCGCTCACGCGCCAGATCGCGGCGGCCCTCGGCGAGGCCCACGAGCTCGGGTTCATCCACCGTGACGTGCGGCCGGAGAGCGTGCGGGTCGTCGCCAACTCCACCGACGAGGAGATCGTCCGCGTCATCGACTTCGGCCTCGTCATGGACCTCGGCCCCGACGCGGCCGAGATCACCGAGCCCGGCTCGATGGTGGGCTCCGTCGCGTACATGGCGCCCGAGCAGATCCGCGGCGGCTACGTAGACCGCCGGATCGACATCTACGGGCTCGGCGTGCTGCTCTACCGCGGCCTCACCGGTCACCTCCCGTTCCGCCAGGTCGCGGGCAACCTGCTCGACGCGCAGCTCAACGAGTCCCCGCCACCGTTCTCGGCCGAGACGATCCTCCCGCCTGTCATCGAGTGGACCGTACGCGTCTGCCTCGAAAAGGACCCGCAGGACCGCTTCACGAGCATGGCAGAGCTCGCGAGCGCCCTGCGCGCCTGCATGATAGCACTCGTCGATCCTCCGCACTGGAACGTGACGCTCCGGCTCGACAACGGCCACACCGTGGCGCCCGAGGCGCTCGGCGACCTCTCGTCGTCGTGGTCGAGCTCCTATCGCACCCCCGCGCCGGTCGCGCGCGTCACAGGTCCAAATACGGGCTCCCAGGCCGGCACGAATCGCACGCCGAGCCTGGACGCCAGCACCTCTTCGATGGGCACGCTGAACGCCGCGCCGACAGCGACGCCCGCGCCAAAGCCGTCTGCGCGGCCCGGCACGGCACCCGCGGTGCAGCCAGCCGCAGCGCCCCGCCTGGAGCCGTCCGCCGGTCCGCCGTGGGCCTTGATCGGCGCGGCCGGCGTCGGCCTGCTGTTCGTGCTAGGGCTCGGTGCCTTGCTCGCGGCCGGGGCGGGAGCCGGGATGTTCGCCGCTTCGCACGAGCCTGACGCGCCCGTGGCGCAAACGCCGAGCACGCCGCCAGCCGTCGTCGCCGCGCCGCCGGTCGCGGCCGTACCACCCGCTCCAACCGAAACGGCCCCGCCCCCCGTCCCGGACGCCGTTCCCGACGCGGCCCTCGTCGCCGTCGCGACGAACCCCGAGCCAGCCGCGGGCCACGCTCCAGCGGCCACCAGGCCCGCCGCGTCGGACGTTCGGGTGGTGGAGGCGCCCAAGGCCGCACCCGTCATCGCGCAGTTGGTCGCCGAGCCGCCAAAGGCCGCCGTCGTCGAGCCGCCAAAGGCCGCCGTCGTCGAGCCGCCAAAGGCCGCCGTCGTCGAGCCGCCAAAGGCCGCCGTCGTCGAGCCGCCAAAGGCCCCAGAAACGTCCGTGGCCACCGCCTCCGCCGCAGCCGCGAGCACGGCAGTAAAGACGTTCCCAGCTTCGGCGATGAAGGCCAAGCGCCAGATCCCGTTCACCTACCCCGACGCCGCCCGAAAGGCGGCACTCGGAGACGTCGACTGCAAGGTTCGCGTCGTGATCGACGCTGCAGGCGTGCCGAACAAGGTCGAAGGGGTCGCCTGTTCCGACCCGTTCATCGCGGCGGCCCGGGAGACGCTGCTCAAGTGGCGCTGGGAGCCCGCCCTGGTCGAGGCGAAGCCGGTGGCCGCGCAGTTTCAGATGTTGGTGCGGTTCACGGACTGACGCGCCGGACGATGACGTAGCCGTAGGGCGCCTCGACGAGCCCGCTCGTCTCGCCGTCTTTCAGCCCGAACAGCGCGGCGTCAACGGCGGGAACGAGCTGCCCCGGCCCGACCACGCCCACGTCCCCACCGTCGGCGGCTGAGACGTCGTCAGAGAGCTCGCGCGCCAACGCCGCGAAATCTTCCCCCGCCGCGAGCCTGCCGAGCGCGCTATCCGCGCGCGCCTTCGCCTCGTCGTGCGAACGCAGCACCTGCCGCGGCTCGGCCCCCTGCCATGCGACGACGATCTGCTGGGCATGGGCCTGAACGACCGGGAGGCGCTTGACGACCGCGAACCCCCACGGCGTATCCGCGACCACACCAATGCCACCGACCTCGGCGCGCGCGACCGCCTCCTCGACCGACGGATCGTAAGCTCCGGTGAGCCAGGTGCCGAGCGCTCCGCCGCGGCGGGCGTCCGGAGCGTCGCTCGACGACGACGCGAGGGCGGCGAAGTCGTCGCCGGCGACCGCGCGCGCACGGACGTCTTCGGCCCGGGTGCGGGCTTCGTCACGCGTCCGCGTCACACCCGCCGGAGCGTTCACGGAGCCCAAATAGGCGACCACGATCCAGGACGCCGCGTACCGTGTCTCCCAAACGATCGGCGCCGGGGCCGGTGGTTCGGGCGCGACGAGCGGCGGAGGCTCGGGGGCTGGGAGAGGCTCCGGAGGGGTGTCTCCGCAGCCCGATAGGATGAACAACACGAACATCGCTCCGAGGTAACCCGAGCGTGCGAGACTGCCGGCATGCTCGTACACAAGGCCACGACGGGGTCGACGAACGCGGACGCAGGAGCGCTCGCGCGGGACGGCGCACCCCACGGGTCCGCCGTGTGGGCCGACGCCCAGACCGACGGTCGCGGGCGGCTCGGGCGGACCTGGGAGTCTCCACCGCAGGGGAACGTGTACCTGTCCATCGTGCTGCGCCCGACGCTGCCGCTCGATCGCGTACCCCTGCTGTGCCTCGGCGCCGCGGTGGTCACCGCCGGAGTCGCAGGCCCGCACTACCGCATCAAGTGGCCCAACGACGTGCAGTCGCCCGACGGTCGCAAGGTCGCGGGGATCCTCGCCGAGATGGAGCTCGAGCGCGGCGCGCTGCGGCACGTCATCGTCGGCATCGGGCTGAACGTCAACGCCGCACCGGACCTTCCCACCGCGACCTCGCTCCTCGCCGTCGACGGCGCCACACGCGACCGCGAGGGAATCGTCGCGGCGCTGCTCGACGGGCTCCTCTCGATCTGCGCGGACCTCGAGCGCGCGCCGGATGACGTGCTCGCGCGCTGGAGACGCGCCTCATCGACGCTCGGCAAGCACGTCCGAATCGGCTCTATCGAGGGCCTTGCGATCGATATCGATCCCACCGGCGCGCTCGTCGTCGCCACCGACCACGGCGTCGAACGCGTCCTCGCGGGGGACGTGGAGATGGTACGGCGACACGACGCGTAGGGCGCGCGTCCGGTTATGCGGCCTGCGGAGGCGCCTTGGCGATCCCGTACTTCGAGCTCCCGGTCTACCAGCTGGCCCTCCCAGGCCTCGGCAACCTGCCCCTCGATCCGTGGGCCACGCTCGTGTGTATCGGGTTCGTGCTCGGCCTCGAGCTCGCACGCGCCCGCGCGATCAAGCTCGGCCTCGACGTGCGCGACATCGTCGACGGCGCTGTATTCACCGTCGGGATGGGGTTCCTGTTCGGGCACATCGTCACCGTCGTCGGCTACTACCCGGAGCGGCTCACCGAAGAGGGCATCTGGGCGATCCTGAAGGTCTGGGAAGGCTTCTCGTCGATCGGTGGCTTCCTCGGCGCGGTGATCGGGTCCACGCTGTTCTACGGCTACATCCGACCGCGCGACTACTGGCGCCACGCCGACGTGATCACGTTCGGTTTCCCGTTCGGCTGGTTCTTCGGGCGCCTCGGCTGCGGCACGGTGCACGACCACGTGGGAAAGGTCACCACGTTCCCGCTCGCGATGGACTTCGACCACGGGTATGGCCCGAACAACGACTTCGGCGGACTGTTTCCCTCGGTGCCCCCGCTCGACGCGCTGGGGGACCCGGTGAAGTGGGCGAACGGCGTGCGTTTTGAGCTCGGATTGTCCGAAGCCGCGCTGTTGATCCCGCTGTGCATCGCGTTCATCATGCTCGGCCGAAAGGATCGCCCGCCGGGCTTCTTCCTCGGGCTGTTCGCCGTGTGCTACGCGCCCGTGAGGTTCGGGCTCGACTTCCTGCGCAACACCGATCTTCAGCACCAGGACGCGCGCTGGCTCGGGCTGACGCCCGCTCAGTACGGAATGATCCTGATGTTGCTCGGCGGCTTCGCGATCCTGTACACGCGGGACTGGAAGGGCTTCGCCCCGCACCCGATGGACGGCAGCGCGCCCGGCAGCACAAAACCGGCCTGAGCGACAACTCCCCGTCCAGATTTCCTTGACGGGCACCCTGCGTGGGGCGACATCGAGCACATGCAGACGGTGACCACCAAGGACGAAGCGGAGACGTTCGCGCTCGGGCGCGCGCTGGGAGCGGCGGCGTTCCCAGGCGCCGTGTTCGCGCTCGCCGGCGACCTCGGCGCCGGAAAGACCGTGCTCGCGCGAGGCATCGCCGCCGGTCTTGGCGTGTCGCGCGGCGTCGCGAGCCCTACGTTCGTGCTCATGGCCACGCACACCCAGGGGCGCCTGCCGCTCGCCCACGCGGACCTGTACCGGCTCACCAGCGAAGACGACCTCGTCAGCGTCGGCCTCAGCGAGGCGTTCGACGACGGCGGCGTCGTGATCGTCGAGTGGGCCGACCGGTTCCCGAACGCGCTCCCCGACGATCGCCTCGAAGTCGTGCTCAGCGGCGACGAGTCCCGGGTGATCACGCTCACCGCGCACGGACCGGCGCACGCCCCGCTCGAGGCCGTCCGTGCGTGAGCGCGGGCTGGTGCCGTTCGCCGCGCTCGTCGCGGGCGTTCTGCTCGCGCGACCGTGGTGGGAGCCCCGTCCCGCGGCAGGCACCTACGTCGCGGTCGACGGAGACGTGCCGACGCAAGCCTGGTTCCGCCTCGACGACGCGCGCACGTCCGCGGCGCTCGCCAAGGCCGGCTGGGATGGCGCGCTCACCTCGGACCTGCCGCTCGCGGATGGCGATCGCGTGCATGTCGAACGCGGGCGCGTGACGATCCAGCGCGCGAACGCCGAGCCCCTCGTCGGAGACGCGCTCGACCTCACGCGCGCCGACGAAGCGTCGCTCGCCGCGCTCCCCGGCGTGGGCCCGGTCGCCGCGCGCACGTTCGCGTCCACCCGCGCGACGAACGGCCTGTCGCGCCGCCAGAAGACCCAGCTCCAGCGCTATTCGGCCTCGCCGTGATCTACCTCGACCACGCCGCGTCCTCGCCGCTGCGTCCCGAGGTCCTCGAGGCCATGCGCCCGTGGCTCGGGGCCCCCGGGAACCCCGCGTCCGTCCATCGCGCCGGGCAGCGCGCGCGCGCCGCGCTCGAACGCGCCCGGGACGACGTCGCCGCGCTGATCGGCGGGGCCCCTTCGGGCGTGGTGTTCACGTCGGGTGCGACCGAAGCGAACCACCTGTTCCTCGCGGGGATCGTTGCGAAGACGGGGCGATCGGGTCTCGCGTTCGCGGCGATCGAGCACCCGTGCATCGCGGCGGCCGCCCGCGCCGCCCACGGAACGGTCCACGCGCTCGCGGTCGGGCCCGACGGTTGCGTCGTCGAACAGCCCCTCCCCGAGGGCCTCGCCGCGGTCTGCCTGATGGCCGCCAACCACGAGACCGGCGTGCTCCAGCCCGTCACGTGGGCGCGCGCGGCCTCAGCGGCGGTTGGCGCCGCGCTGCACGTCGACGCCGCCCACGCGGCCGGCCGTATCGACCTCGACCTCGGGGACGTCGACGCCGTCACGCTGTCGGCCCACAAGCTCGGAGGGCCCGTCGGCATCGGCGCGCTCGTGCTCCGCGATCGCGGGCCGTTCCCAGCGTTGTTTGACGGGCCGCAAGAGCGTGGCCGGCGCGGGGGGACCACCAACGTGGCCGGCGCCGTCGGGTTCGCTGAGGCCGCCCGGTTGGCGCGCGTCGAGCTGCGCCAGCGCTCGGTGGTGCATCGCGCCTGGACGGACGCGCTCGCTACCGCCGTCGTCGCCTGTGGCGGGCGTGTCGTCGGCGGCGAACGTGTCGCGTCCACGTTGTGCGTGGTGTTCCCCTCCATTCCCGGAGAGGCCGTCGTCCAGGCGCTCGACGTCGAGGGCATCTGCGTGTCGTCTGGGGCCGCCTGCGCGTCCGGCGCCGTCGAGGCTTCGCCCGTGTTGCGTGCGATGGGCGATCCCGAGCCGGCGGGCGGCGTCCGATTCAGCCTGGGCTGGTCCACCACCGCGGCCGAGATCGACGCGGTGTGCGCTGCGCTTCCATCGCTCGTCGCGCGATTTCAGCTCGGCTGAACGGTCGGCTGAGCGGCTGCCCACGCGGCCGCCGCCTGCACCACCGGCGAAGGGTGAGCGAGCCCGCGCTCGACGCTCGGCGCGGCGCCGCGATCGTGGAGGTTCCCCAACGCGACGAGGGCGTTTCGCTTCAGCCCGACAGCACCTGGGCGCGCGAGCGGCGTCCCAAGGTACCGCGCGTCCACGGCCTCATCCGAGGTCGCCAGCAGCTCATCGAGGTCGAGCCACGCGTTGCGCGGCAGCAGGTCATCCTCCTCCGAGCGCGGCGCCCCCGCGTTGTGCGGGCACACCTCCTGACACACGTCGCAGCCGAACACCCACCGGCCGAACCCGGGGAGCAGCTCCCGAGGTGCGAGATCGGCGGCTTCGATCGTGTAGTACGAGATGCAGCGCCGCGCGTCGACCACGCGAGGCCCGACGAACGCCCCGGTGGGGCACCCGACGAGGCACCGCTCGCAGCGCCCGCAGTGATCGCGCACGATCGGCCGATCGGGCTCGGCTTCGAGCGTGACGAACATCACCGCGAGCACCATCCACGACGTGCGCCCAGGCGCGATCACGAGCGTGTTCTTGCCGACGAACCCGACGCCCGCGGCCTCGGCCCACGCGCGCTCGACGATCGGCGCCATGTCGACGCCGCCCCACGCGCCATGCCCGTCCGCGCGCAGCGCCTTGCCGAGCTTCTTCAGGCGCTTTCCGACGAGGTTGTGGTAGTCGCGGCCCCAGGCGTAGCGCGCGACCATGCCCGTTCGACCACCGGGATCGGCCGGTCGCTCGTGGTGATGTTCGACCGCGAGGACGAGCGCCGTCTTCGCGGACTTCAGCTTGTGCCGCGGGTCCGAACGCTCGTCCATGCGAGAGCCCAGCCACGCCATGTCCGCGTGGTGCCCGGCCGCGATCCAGGTCTTGAACGCCTCGAACCGCGGCGTCGGGCCCACGTTCGCGAGGCGCGCGACCCGAAAGCCGGACTCGCCGGCGCGGGCGAGCAGGTATTCGCGCGGCGATTGCATAGACGTGGACGCTCCCGCGAGGCATCCTAGCGGGACGGAGGCCCGATGTGGCTGATCTTGACGCTCGCGTGTTCGAAGCCGGGCGACACCGCCGGGAACGAGTCGGACTCCGTCGGTGAGACCGACACGGTCGACACGAGCGTCGATCTCAACACGGACCTCGACACCGCGACGCCCGAACACGAGACGACCGTGGTTGGCCTCGCGGGCGGCGCGACCTGGAACGTGGACTTCGACGCGAGCGCGGAGGCCGCGGGCTACGTCGACTGCAGCTACCACCGCGCCTACACCGACGCGGTCGAGGTCCAAGACGTCCCCTGGCTGTGCCCCGATTGCGACGTGATCGTGCGCGCCAACGTGACGATGGATCAGGGACTAGGCGACTGCTACGCCTCGATCACCAACGGCGGCACGCCCTCCCCCGTCGAGTACCTCGGCTGGAACGGAACGACGTGGAACCGCGCGTCGTCCGATAACTTCGTGCTCAGCGCCCAGGGCGCCGTCGTCCTCGATGGGTCGTCGATCTCGTGGACGAACGAGACCCCCTACACGTTCGACGTCGGCAACCTCACGCACAACGCCACGTTCCACGTCGACGGCGAAGCGACGCTGTCGGACGTGACCGCCGATCCCCTCCGCGGGCTGTGGGTCCCCGACGAATACGAGTGCGGCTGGCCGAAGGCCGATCCCGCCGCGTGGGAAGGCGACTACACGCTCGCCCTCGGCGACACGCTGCCCGACGGCGTGTTCCGCGACGTCTGCAACGATCCCGTCCGCCTGCACGATCTGTTCGGCACCTGGCTCGTCATCGATGTGTCCGCGATGGACTGCGGTCCGTGTCAGTCCATGGCCGGAGCCGCGCCCGCCGCCGTCGCCGCGCTGGCCCTGGAAGGCATCGACCTGCGCACCGTCACGTTCCTTGCGCCGTCGCTGTCCGACACGCTGCCCACCGCGTCACGGCAGGATCTGTACGACTGGACGCTCGCGTTCGACCTCGACGATCCGGTCCTCGGCGACCGCGGCTACGGCACGTGGGTCGTCGGCGCCTCCGCGTCGGACCTGTTCGGCGAGGACTTCGGCTACCCGACCTGGGTCGTCGTCTCGCCCGAAGGTGACGTGGTCGGCGGGAACGTCGGCTTCGGCTCGTGGGACGACATCGCGGCGATGATCCGCGCGAACCAGTGAAGCGCACCGGGTGGTAGGCTGCCCCGATGGGTGAGCCAAAGATGTGGATTCCGATCGTCGTCGTGGTCGCGCTGTTCATCGTCGGAATCGTGGTCTGGTCGCGCCTGGGCCTGCATCGGACCATGGCCACCATGCCGCCCATCCCCGGCGAGACCGTCCTGAACGACGCGAGCGGCCTCACCGTCGTCATCCAGACCACCGGCAATCCCGGCCGCACGCCGTACCTCGGGGCCCTCGTCCGGGTCACGAACAAGCGCGTCCTCGTGTCGCAGACCGGCATCGGCAGCGGCGATCTGCTCCGCGCCGTGTTGTTGTGGGGCGACTCGGAAGCCGCGATGCGGGCCGCAGACGCCGAGGCGTTCGCGCGCGCCGGATCGTTCGTGATCGTTCGCGCGCGCCCGACCGACGCCACCCGCAGCCCCGAAGGCGCGTGGATCGTCCCGGTCGACCCGATCTGGCCGTCATCCACGACCCTCAACGGTCCGGTGAAGTGGGAATTCCCAGCGCCCGTGGCGGAGTGGGTGCAGAAGGCGATGACGGCGCCCTGACGCCGCAGGCCGCAACACCAGCGCACCGATCGCTCAGGTTTGCGCTGGGCGGCAACCGAATCGAGTTGACTGCGCTCAAGGTGCACCTGCCACCCAGCTCTGGATCCCGCAGGCGCTATCGCCGGTCGAGTTGCCCGCAGTACAGGTCCTCCCCGTCCGTGATGCAGGCCTGATCACGCCAGATCGTGAGCGAATAGTGGGGACCGTTCGGCGCGAATTCGAGGGCGGCGACGGGCACAGCCTCGTCCGCGTCGACCCTCCAGACCCAGGTCGCCGGACCCACCCGCCCCGCAAAATACAGGTCCCCCCTGTGGCACACGGGAAGCTGCAGCGTCCCGTCCACCGCGACCTCCAGGCCTGACACGCGCTCCACGGTCTCGCCGACGCGGTACAGCTCGTGCCGCAGGGCGCCGTCGGTCGACTGCAGGGTCATCACCAGCCACAGCGTCCCTCCGCAGCTCTCGAGCGCCTCCTGCCGCGCTTTGCCCTGCACCTCGATCGGCAGGGTCGACCAGCCGTCTTCGGGCGCCCACCGGTACACCTCGACGCCCGGCATGTTGTCGATCACGAAGTACAGAGCGTCCTGGTGGACATCCATGTTCAGGTTCGTGTGGTACCCCCGGCGAACCGGAAGCTCCTCGCGCGTCCACACGTCGCCGCGCAGCCAGTACAAATAGAATCCATCGGCGTGACGGTCGGGTCTGATCTCGTCGGTCACGTTGTGAAAGGCCCACGTGGCCCAGCCGTCGCGAAAGGGGATCTCCCCGAAGGCTCCGCTGTTGCGGTCGTCCTTTGGGATCGGCGGGTGGTCTTCGAAGCGGCCAGGACGCATGCCTGGCTGCCAGGTGTGGAACGCTTCGTCGACGGTCCAGTACGCCACGTACGGAGCGCCGTTCGTCGTCCGCGCGACCGCGAAGCCAGAAGGCGTGTCCCGCGCGACCTCCACCCAGGCGCGGCGCGTGGATCGAGCGAGGAGGAAATCCCAAAAATCATTGGTGACGCAGACCACCCAGAGCGACCGACCCACGGCCATCGCCCTCGGGCTGAAGCCCTCGTCACAGGGCGTCGCGACCGGAGTCACGACCTCCGGCGTCATTTGCCCGGTCCCGTGGTGGGGATTGGCTCCGGAAGCCCGATCGCGGGCATGCTCGGCCGAATGGGCGCGGCGAGCTCGTCGGGGCTGCAGGTGGGCGCGAAGGCGCGCTCGCCTCCGGCCCTCGAACCCGCGTAGTGCCCGAGGCTCGACTTCGGGTCGGCCACGTCGCCGTTGTCCATGAGGGTGGTCCCGCCCTCCTGGCCGACCGTGCGGTACACGACCTCAGGGAACATCGGCGCGTCCGTGGCGACGTTCTTTCATTTTCGCATCCCGAGGAAAAGGTGCCGACGATTCCGCGAGCGTGCCACGTCGACCGACCGCGGGCAATCGCTCCGCCAGCGATCGACCCGATCCTGCAGAGCCGCACTCAGGAGCCAACTACGCCCGACTCACCCTGAAAAGGTGCCGCAAGGCGCAGCCGCGCAGCTCGCCTCAGCGAGCGTAGTCCGCAGGATCGAGCAAGCGTCAGCGCGCAGGCAAGGAGCGAAGCGACGCGCAGCGAGCCTCAGCGAGCGAAGAAAACGGTAGGCGCCACCCGGATTCGAACCGGGGCATGAAGGTTTTGCAAACCTCTCCCTTACCACTTGGGTATGGCGCCAGAGCACACCTGCCGTATCACTGCATCAGGACGATCACCACCACGATCGCCACCACGAGCAACAACGAGCCTGCGAGCAGCAGCGCGAGCACGCCGCCCGCCACCGCGAGCGGCAGGATGCTCCCGCTCGTGGTCTGCACCCGGGGCTTCCCCTTCGACGGAGCCTTCGCTTGCGGGGCTTTGGCCGGCGGCGCCTTTGCGGGCGGCGCCTTGGCGGTCGGTGGCGGCGCGGGCGTGGGCACCGCATGGTCGAGCACCTCGACGTCGCTGCGCTCGTCCTTGGGGAGGCCGCGCACCTCGAGCGTCTTGCCGACGAGATCGTCTTTGACGTCTTTTACGCGCTTGTCGCGCTCCGCGAGCACGACCGGCACGACGTCGCGCGCCCATACGCGAAGCCCTTCGCCGGGCGCGTTGCCCGCCACCGACTGGAGCGACCGCTCGACCGTGCCGCCGTCCGGCCGAAGCTTGGGATCCCACTGGAGGATGGACCGCAGCACGGGGATGATCTCGCGGTACTCGGGGCCAAGCTCGGAAAGGCGCTGATCGACGCGCTTCTCGAACCGCTGCTGCTGCGCCTGGGGCGAGCCCCACTCCTTGCCCGCCGCGCACTCCCACAACGTGATGCCGAGGCCGTAGATGTCGACCGCCTGCGTGGGTTCGGCGCCCGCGAGGATCTCCGGCGGGAAATAATTCAACGTGCCCAACACGAGGCCCTGCGTCTGCGACTCGCGATCCGAAAACGCCGCCCGCGCAACGCCGAAGTCGAGGAGCTTCACGCTGCCTCGGAGCGTGATCATCACGTTCGCGGGCTTGATGTCGCGGTGGATCACGTTCAGCGGGCGACCGTTGCTCGGATGCTTCGCGCCGTGTGCGCGATGCAAGGTGCCGGCGATCTCCGAGCCCAATTCTGCGAGCGCCCGCGGCGTTACCCGCTTGAGTCGGATGAGGTCGGACAGGTCGCAGCCGTCGACGAAGTCCATGATGACCGCGTCGCGCTCGCCGACATGCACCAGATCGGCGACGCCGAGGATCGACTCGTCCTGCAACATGCCGAGCAGCCGCGCCTCGTCCCGCATGCGCGCCATGAACTGTTCGCCGTCCGGCCCGCTCGCCTTCATGACCTTGACGGCGCAAACACGCACGAAGCCGCCCGGAGCCCGGAGCTCGGCGTGGTAGACCGAACCCATGGCGCCGGCGCCGATGACCCGGTTGAACGTGAGCGTACGCATGCGGAGCGCAATCTAACAGAAAATGACGCGGGCAGGCGTTCGCTACGCTCCGGTTCGTCGACGGATCTCGTCGACCAGCGCGTGGTAGCGCACATCTTCGACACCGAGCCTTACAAACCACTCCGCGAAGTAGGCCCGCAACCGGGCGGCCTCGGGGTGCGTCGTCCCGTGGTGCTCCTCGAAGTCCTTGCGGTTCTGGATCTTGTCCGCCGTCAACATTTGAAGCACTTCGGGTAGCGGCGACAGCGCGATCGCGTCCGGCGAGGGCACGCGGTGGCGGGAAAGGTGCCGGTTCGCGAACTGGCGGTACTCGAGCGCGAGCAGGAGCGCGTCCGGATCCACGCGTCGCTGGAGCCCGTCGGCGTACGAGCGCGCGAGATCGTCGTCGCCCTGCAGCAGCGGATGCAGGCAGTACGCTCGCATCGCGGTGTCCGACGCGCCGAGCTCCCGCAGCACGAACAGCCCCTCGTCGATGTGGTTCATCAGCCACACGCCCGAACGCTTCGCGCGGCGATCACCGTAGAACCGGCGGATCGCCTCGTATTCGTACCCGGAAAACGGCTCGGCGACGACGTAGGCGACCTGTTTGTGAGCGAGCCAGGCCGTGACGGCTGCACACGCATCCATCACGACGAAGCGCGCGTCGGGATTGGCCTTTCGCCAGGCGGACAGGTGCCCCTTGCCGACGTGGTCGCGCAACACGTACAAGGAGTGGAACACGTCCCGGTCGCGCCGCAGCCGCACGTGGACGCCCCACGGGAACCGCTCGGGCTCCCCGTCGCGCTCCCACGCCGTGCACAACAGCTGAGTCGCGCGGTTGCGGTAGTAGGTGAGCGCCTCGTCGTGGGTCACCGCGTCGGCTGGGAACCGCGGGCCGTCGGGTGCTTGCATCGAACGCCTCCTCACCGAGGATACGCGGCTACCCGTTGCCAGGGGTGAAAAGGCCCACCGGGAACACCAGGCCCTTCTCCGCGAGCCTCGCCTCGAAGCGGGGCCGCAGCCCGGTCGGCTGCAAGACTCCGCCTCGGAGCAGAAAGATATCGGCCAGCGTGATCGTGGAGCCCTCCATCCCGAGGATCTCGGTGATGTGGGTGATCCGACGCGATCCGTCGGGGAACCGATTCTGCTGCACAATGAGGTGGATCGCCGACGCCATCTGTTCCCGGATGGCCTGGATGGGCAGGTCAAAGCCCGCCATCATCGTCATCATCTCGATCCGACGCAGCATGTCGCGCGGCGAGTTCGCGTGGCCCGTGGTGAGCGAGCCGTCATGGCCCGTGTTCATCGCCTGGAGCATGTCGAACGCCTCCCCTCCGCGGATCTCACCGACGACGATGCGCTCCGGACGCATGCGCAGGCAGTTGTGCACGAGCTCGCGGATCGTGATCGGCGGCGTCCCACGCAGGTCGGCCGGTCGGGCCTCCAAACGCACCACGTGCCGCTTGTAAAGCCGAAGCTCGGCCGTGTCCTCGACGGTGACGATGCGCTCGTCGTCCGGGATGAAATTCGACAGGATGTTGAGCGTGGTGGTCTTTCCGCAGCCGGTGCCTCCCGCGACGACGATGTTCAAACGCCCCTTCACGCAGAGCCCGAGCATGGCGGCCACGTCGGCCGTGAGGGTGCCGAATTCGATCAGGTCGGGCACTCCGAGGTGCTCCTTCTTGAATTTCCGGATCGTGACGATGGGCCCATCGACGGCTGCTGGCGGGATGATGATGTTCACGCGCGACCCGCCAGGCAGCCGGCAGTCGCAGATTGGATGGGCTGCGTTGACGGTGAGCCCGAGCGGAGCGACGATCTGCTCGATCAGGCGCAGGACCTCGGCGTCATCACGGTACGCGAGCGTGGTCTCGATCAGCTTGCCGCGCTGCTCGACGTAGATCTGACCGGGACCGTTGATCATCACCTCGTCGACGCTGTCGTCGCTCAGCAGGACGTCGATCGGGCCGTAGCTTACGGGGGCGTCTCGGAGCACCTGCACCTCGACCCCACAGGAGTGCAACTCGCATGCCGCGTCCTGTCCTATGATGGCCGCACGCCCTGGGAGGACTCCCGATGTACATCGCCGCTGCCAACGCCTGGATCGCCGCAGATCCTGATCCATCGACGGCCGCCGAACTGCGGGCGCTGGTCGATCGCGGCGACACCGCGGAGGTCGCTGAGCGCATGGCCGGGCCGCTCGAGTTCGGCACGGCCGGGCTGCGGGGCGTGATCGGCGCCGGCAACAACCGGATGAACCGCGCGGTCGTCCGCCGCACGTCGTGGGGATTGGGGCGTTGGCTGCTCGCGAACGTCGCAGACGCAGCTGTGAAGGGCGTCATCGTCGGGCACGACGCGCGCCTGATGAGCCGCGAATTCGCCGAGGACACCGCGTGCGTGCTCGCCGCGATGGGGATCTCTGTGCACCTGTTCACCGGCCAGGGACCGACGCCGCTGGTCGCGTTCGGCGTCCTCGATCGGGGAGCCGCGGCGGGCGTGATGGTGACCGCCAGCCACAACCCCGCTGAGTACAACGGCTACAAGGTGTACGCGGAAGACGGCGGGCAGATCGTGTCCCCCGTCGACGTCGAGATCTCGGCACAGATCGCCACCGCTCCTCCCGCCCGTGACGTTCCGCTGATGGACCTCGACGACGCGCGCGAGGGCGGCCTCGTCACCGACCTCGACCCCGACGTCGGCGATCGGTGGCTGGCGCGCATCGTGGCCGAGTCGCGCGACGGCCGAGGCCGCGACCTCGTGAACATCGTGTACACGCCGATCCACGGCACCGGCGACCGCTGGGCCCACGCGATCCTCCGCCGGTTCGGCTTCGCGCACGTCACATCCGTGCCCGAACAGGCCGCTCCGGACGGCCACTTCCCCACCGCCCCGTTCCCAAACCCCGAAGAGAAGGGCGTGCTCGACCTCGCGAAGGCGCTCGCGAAGGAGGTAGGCGCGAACCTGATCCTCGCCAACGATCCCGACTCGGACCGGCTCGCCGTGGCGATCCCCGAGGGCGAGGCCTGGCGGCAGCTGACCGGGAACGAGGTCGGCGTGCTGCTCGGCGAGTACCTGCTCCGCCACGGCACCGGAAGCGACCGGCTGTTCGTGAACTCGATCGTGAGCTCGCCCGCGCTCGGCGGCCTCTGCAAACAGCACGGCGTGCGGTTCCGCGAGGTGCTGACCGGGTTCAAGTGGATCGCGCGCGTCGCGCGCCAGGAGGAAGCCAACGGCGCCCGGTTCGTGTTTGGCTACGAAGAAGCGCTCGGCTACACGGTCGGCACCACGGCGCGCGACAAGGACGGCATCGGCGCCGCCGCGCTGTTCGCCGAGCTGGTCGGAGTCGCTGCGTCCGAGGGGCGCACGGTCGCGGACGAGCTCGACCGCATCGCGAAGACCTACGGCGTGTGGGCGAGCGCGCAGCACAACGTCACCCGCAAGGGCACGAGCGGCCTCGCAGAGCTCAAGGCGACGATGGAGCGGCTGCGCGCCGACAGGCCCACGCGCGTCGGCGACGTCGCGGTCACGTCCGTGCGCGATCTGTCGCCCGAGGCCAACGTGCTCGTGTTCGATCTGGTCGGCGGCGCGCGGATCATCGCCCGCCCGAGCGGCACCGAGCCGAAGATCAAGTACTACTTCGACGTGCGCGAAGACGTCGGCAGCGGCACCCTCGCCGAGGCCCGCGCCCGCGCTGAGACCCGAATCAATGCGCTTCGGGCCGCGTTCGTGGCGCTCGCCGAGGGCTGAGGTGGCGGTTCAGGGCTTCGGCATCCGCTTCCGGAGCAGCTCCGCCTGACCCGGGTTGAGCATGTGCACGTACGCGACGTGCCCGTCGAGCCTCGCTTGCCACTCTGGATCCGCGCCGTGCTGGTGGATCGCCGCCCGCAGCTTGCGCCGCTCCAGACGCGACAACCCGAGCACGCGGTTCACCGTCACCCCGGTCACCCGCTGCGCGCCGCCCTTGCGCATCACGCGCGTCTTCTTCGCGTTCACGCGAAAGCCCTCCGCCTCCACGATCCGCTTCGCGCCCTCGTGCATCGCGGTCACGGTCGTCGGGTCGTCGCTCGAAAACGTCAGATCGTCCGCGTAGCGCGTGTACGTCCACCCGAGCTTCTTCGCGAGCCCCGCGAGCCGCCGATCGAGCTTGCGCGTGATCGCGTTGCACAGGCCCGGAGACGTTGGCGCGCCCTGCACGCACCGCCGCGGCCCGACGGGCACGTGGAACACCTGCTCGCCGACCTCCACCGGCTGCCGCTCGGCCTCGGTGACCAGCGCGGACAGCACGGCCGCGACGGGGAAGCCGTACCCAAGTGCGATCAGGTACCCGCGAACGCGCGCGTAGCTGACGGTGTGAAAGAAGTCCTCGAGATCCATGTGCAACACGATCGCGCGCCCGACGTGCGGCTCGGCGTTGGTCTTCACCGACCGCCCGGCGCGAAACCCGTGCACGGGCTCAGCGACCGGGAGCTTGTCGATCAGCGCGGTGACGAGGGCGCGCTGGGCAGCCTTCAGGCGCTTCTTCGGCGCGGTGATCAGCCGCTGGCCGCCCGAACGCTTCGGGATCGCGAACGTGACGTAGTGCGGCTGGGTCTCGCGCGGCCGGTGAATCGACAGCCAGCGCAGCACGCCGATCGTGACGCCGAGCGCGTTCGCGACGTCCAGTTCGGTGCGCCACAGGGGCAGCCCGTAGCGTTTGAGCTGCTCCTCGTTCGGCAGCAGGTCGCGGATTCCGCGGTTCTTCGTGCGCAGCGTGCCCGCGAACAGGCGGTTCGCCTCGTTCGCGTCCATCACCTTCGGCGGCTTGCGATTGAACGCGAGCTTCGGCTTCGGCAGCAGCCGCGGATCGCGATCGAACGCGCGCAGGTGCCCCGGCTTCGGCGGCTCGTGCAGGCGCACGACCTCGCTCACCTTGTCGAGCGCAGCGCCTTCGCCTGCGATGCGCGTGATCGAACGCGTGCGTTCACCGCGCCACCACGCGAGCCAGCCGCGGACCCAGTCGCCTAGACCCACGAAGACACCGCGGGGGAGGAGGTTGCTGCAGCGGAGCCGCCGTTCACTTGCGTAGCCCTGGACCCGCGGATCCCAACGTTTCGCACGTCGGGACCGTGGCGATGGAATCGGGAACGAAAGCCACCACGGCGAAACACCGTGGCATGAAAAGCTGAGCGCTCGCGGCCCCACTGCAGCAGGTCAAACGGTACCATCGCCCTCGTCCTCCGGCTCGTCGTCCGCCAAATCGTCGTCGGTGACAACGTCCCTGGGCAGTTTCACGGGGACACGCAGCGCCGGGTCCGCCGCCACGGACGTCGCGGCCTCGGCGCGCAGCGGGCGGGCGACCTGGGTGAGCGCGAGCATGTGCGCACAGGGGCCGCGCGCGAGCAGGTTGACCCGGAACCACTCGCAGGTGCAGGTGCCGAAGATCACGCGATCCTCGTCGTTCTGCACCACCTCGGTCTTGTACACAGCGCTGTCCTTGACGGACCCGGTCACCTGCCAGTCGCGGTACACGACGTCGCGCTCGACGGGGCCGTCGGGGGTCTTGAGCCGCTTGCGCTTGCGCGTCTCGCGGATCGCGGCCTGGTCGACGGTGACAGCGTCGCTCGCGACGAGCCCCTGGGCGGCCAGCAGCCGCGCGTCCGGCGGGAACACGTCGACCTCGTCGAGCGGCTCGGCGAACAGCTCGCGATGCCGCCACTCGCGCCGCGCGACGTCGAACAGGCAGCGGCCGCGGCGACACGCCCGGACCAGCGCGCGGGCTGCGAGCGACGGCTCGACGCCGAGGGCCTTCGCGACGTCGTCCGTGGTGCCGGTGACGCGGGAACGCAACGCGTCGATCGCGCGCGCGATCAGGTCCTCGGGGGCGTCGCTCGCTGCGAGCAGATCAAGCCCCCCGCCGTCCGAGAAGTTGTTCGCCGTCCAGCCCGAAAGGCCAAGCACGAACGTGGCTCCCGGCAGGTGTACCGCGTAGAAGTGCGGCATCGCGCGGCCCTTCAGGAACACCTCGACGCCATCGGCGTAGGGCAGCAGCCCCTCGAGCAGCCTCAGCCGCCGACGGCCCCACACGCGGATCGTGTGCGGCTCGGCGTAAGCGTGGGACGCGCCGCGCAACGGAACCACGTGCTCCCACGGCTCCAACACGAGCCGTGCGTCGCGCCCCGGCTCGAATTCGTAGCGGATGCCGCGGGGCGACATCTTGGCCTTCGTGAACGCGAGGTGCCGCACCGCCGCGAGCAGATCGACCGGCCGCACCGCGAGACGCGTGCCCGGCATCGCCATCGACGCCTGCAGCGACAGGAACGCGCGCACCCACGTGTCCGGGACGTCCACCTTCGGCTCATACCGGCCGCCAGCTCCGCGCGTGGCGACCTCGAACCCCTGCGGCTCGACCGCGAAGTACGTCACGCGCGAGGTGCGCATCTCGTCGAGCGCGGCCGCGAGCCACGCGGTGAAGTCCACGTTCGTCGTGCCGCACACGACCTCGCCTTCGGTCTCGAACCGCGCGCGGTCGACAATGACGAGGCCGTACGAGGACAGGTCCTGCGAGAACGCCTCGAAGAACACGCGGTCCGGGTGCACCGTGATCACCGGGTCGAGCACCCGCCAGAGGTAGTCCTGATCCGACAGCCACGTTTCGTCGTTCCACACCACGCGCCCGAGGGCCTGCAGCGCGAGGCGGATCGACAACACGTCGGACTTCACGCGACCGCGGAACCTCAGCGGCCGGTGGACCTCTGGCGACAGGCCCAGCACCGTGCGCTCGCGCGTCGAGTCGAGCGTGCTCGGGATCGCATAGGTCATTCCGAAATTCATGTGAACACCCGCGGCTGCTCGCGCGCCGAACGCAGCGCCGGGTAGCGATGGAGCAGCTCCGCGCACAACGCCAGCAGGTGCTCTTTCGGGTACCTGCGGTCCGGCAGGTCGAACGCGTCCTTCGCCTTCGCGAGCACGACCCTGGCGCGAGCCTCGTCCACCGCGGCGTTCGCGAGCGCGCGCAACGCGAGCAGGCGCGTGCGCCGGTGCAGCGGCCGGAGCAACGTCGGCACGAGCAGGTCGAGGCTCTCCGACGCCACACGTCGCGCGCGCTCGTCGTCTTCGCCGAGCACCCGGAACGCGAGCGCCTGTACGTGAATCTGCGGCGACTCGAGTAGATCGCGCAGCACGGCGGGGTCTTCCAGCCACTCGGCCGTTGCGCGCTCGAACAACAGCCGCGCGAGTGGATTGCGCTCGACGAGCCCGCCATACCACCACACGCCATACGCCGGCAGCGCCGCGAGCACGGCCCCCGCGCGGCGCGCGAACCCCGGGGTTCCGCGCAGGGAGCGGAAGTGCTCGACGATCGCCTTCGGCGCGGCCTTGTCATCGACCCAGTGCTGCAGCACCATCCGGCTCGCGAGCAGGTCCACGATCTCGTCGACGCCTGCCGCGATCGCTTCGCTGGTGAGCTTGTCGTAGCTGCGGCCCCAGCCGAGCATCAGGTGCGAACGGTACGGGCCGCGGAGCAGATCGGGCCAGCGTCGCAGCATGGCGACGGCGGTGTCGTCGGTGAGCGGGTGCATGCCTGCGATGCCGAGCCCCGGTCGGTTGTACTCGCTGCCCGCGCCCGCGAGGATCTGCAGCCGACGTCGGTTCTCGGCGTCGGGGCGAACGCGGTCAGACAAGAGACCGCGCACCTCGGCGTCGAATTGTTCGGCGCGCGCGACGCGACGCAGGAGCGCCGACCACAGCGGGAGCCACTCCCGTTCGAGTGCCAACGCCTTCAGATCGGCGAAGCCCGGCACCTCGTCCCGATAGCCCACCGTGCGGCCCAGGTGCCGCAGCGCCCACGGGAGCGCGTCTTCGCCGCGCAGGCGCAGCAGATCGGTGATCGCGGGCAGCAGCTCAGCGCCGGGCCAGACAATGTGTTGGCGCTCGAATGCTGCGTCCAGCGCGACGGGATCGGGCGTGGACCTCGCGAGCGCAGTGACGTCGCGCCGCCACTCGGCTGCGGGGATCTGTCGGCGGTACAGGTCAAAGTAGAAGTCGTCGTCACCCCGCGCGCGGGCGGCGGCCATCAACCTTCGCCACGGCTCCTGCACCGTGCGCAACCACGTCCGGCGCACCGTGGACTGGTGGTCCAACACGAACGCCCGCGCGCCGTCGGGCTCACGCTCGTACAGCGCCGCCGCGGTGTCCTCGTCCAGGCGCCAGCCCTGATTGTACTTGTCGAGGACGAGCCGTCGCGCGGGTGAATCGTTGGCAGCCAGGAACCGCGCGAGCAGCTCCTTTCGCCACGCGACCTCGTCCTTCTTCTCGAGCGCAGCCTGCACGCGCCACAGCTTACGGAACAGCTCGACCTCGTCGTCGCGGTCTACGTCCTTCACGAACGACGCGAGCTCAGTCGACGTCCACACGTCGCTGGCGTTCACGTACTTGCCATCGCGCGTCACGATCCAGTCGGCGAGGTGGGCCAGGATCAGTGAGCGGAACACGACTCGGTTGCGGCGGTACAGCTTGGGCGCCCATCGGTGGGCGAGCCCGTCGAACACGGTCCAGTCCTTGCGCGCGAGCTCTTCCAGCCTGGCGCGCAACGCGAAGTCGTCGAGGCGCCCGTGCATGAGGTCAAGGACCTTGTCATCGAGCCGCTCAGCGCGCTTCCGGAATTCGTCGTTCCACAGGGCCACGGAGGCATGCTCGCACACGGAAGCCGCTCGGTCGAACTCTCGAAAGGCCCGCCGGTGTTCGCGCGCTGAGTACGGTACCTGCAACCTTGGGTGCGGCTGCAGTGAACGCCCATCGGCGAACGCGCATCACCACAGCTATAGTGCGCCCCGGAGGGAGTATGCGCAAGAGTCAGATCCTACTTTTCGTGGCGTTGACCGCCGGTTGTAGCAAGGAACCCGTCGCCCAGATCCACGAGATCACGGCCGCCCCGTACGCCACCGGGCAGTTCGTCGCGTTCGACACCGAAGGCAGCATCGACGACCACAAAGAGCCGTGGCCGATGACCTTCCACTGGCGCATCGTCGACGCGCCGGTCGGGTCCGCTGCCGAGGTGTTCGGCGCTGACATGTCGACGTTCTCGTTCAAGCCCGATCAATACGGCGAATACACGGTCGGCCTGATCGCCGACAACGGCAAGGTGGCGTCTGCCGAGGCGCTCGCGACCGTCACCGTCGACCCGTGCGGCAACGAGGCGCCCGTCATCGCATCGATCACCGGCACCCCGGGCTCGCCCGGCGCCGGTGAAGAGATCGGCCTCGTCGCCGCTACGAGCGACGCAGACTCCGCATGCGCCCAGGACGCGAGCCTCACCTAC
>CANNIZ010000059.1 GCA_947505245.1 Pseudomonadota bacterium
ACCGTGGCCGCGGGCTCGTACGCGCAGGCGCCGCAGGTCGCGGATCTGTCGGCGGCGTTCGGAAACCCCGCGCTGCCAACGTCCACCGCGCAGCACCTCGTGTTCGGCTTTGGCGTTCGGCCAGCGGAGACCCTGTCGATCGACGTGACCGCGTTTCATACGACTACCGACGGGCTCGCGGTTCGCAACCCCGCCGATCAGCCTGCGCGCGCGGAGGCCGTGGTGGCGACGGGGCAGGGGCGGTCAACTGGCGCCCAGATCATGGCGAGGCTCGACCCGACGAAGGGCTTCTACGGCTGGCTCTCGTACACGCTCGCAAAGGCCGAGCGCCGCGCGGACGACGCGGCGGACTGGCGGCTGTCCGACTACGACCAGCGTCACGTGCTCACCGCCCTCGGCGGCTTCGCGTTCGAGAGCGGCTTCGAGGTCGGCCTTCGCGCGCGCGTCGCCACGGGGTCTCCGCGTACGGAGGTGATCGGCGCCTATTACGACGATCGGCGCGACCTCTACCAGCCGCAGTTTGGCGCACACAACGCGACGCACCTTCCGACGTTCTTCCAGCTCGACGTGCGCGCAGCGAAGTCGTTCAACATCGGCGACACGGTGTTGGAGACCTACGTGGAGATCCAGAACGTGACGAACCAGGCCAACGTCGAAGAGTTCGTCTACGACGCAGACTACGGCGCGCGTGGGGCGATCCATGGCCTGCCGTTGTTGCCGGTGATCGGCGTACGGTGGGCGCGATGATCGCGTTGCTGGTCGCCTGTGTTCCCCTGCTCGAGGATGACACCCCTTACGTCGGTGCTCCGCGGCTGCTCGCTGTCGCCGCCGACCCTCCCGAGGTCGGGGAGGGCGCTGGAACCACGCTTTCGGCGCTGTATGCAGGCGCCGACGGGGTCGTCGCCGACGCGGTGATCGACTGGTCCTTCTGCACGGCACCGAAGGCGCTCGCCGAGCTCGGTGCCGTCGCGCCAACGTGCCTGGACCCTGACTCCGCAGACCTCCTGCCGATCGGGGAGGGGACTTCGTTGCCAGCGGTGGTGCCTGCGGACGCCTGCAGCCTGTTCGGGCCGAACCCACCACCCCCGCAAGACGGCCAGCCGGGCGGGCGTCCCGCGGATCCTGACGTCACCGGTGGTTACTACCAGCCCGTGCTCGCGTTCACCGACGTCGCAACGCTCGCGGCGGTGCGCGTGCGCTGCGGCCTCGCGAACGTGAGCCAGGAGACGTACATCGCGTGGAACGCCGCGTATGTCTCCAACGCGAACCCGGTGGTCGAGGCGATCGACGCCGACGGTGTGCCCCTCGCGCTCGAAGCCGACGGCCTGCCCACGACGGTCGTGGGCGGCGCGGCCGTGTCCCTCACGGCTTCGTGGGCGACCTGTGACGCGGCGCCTTGCGGCGGCGCCGAGCCGTATGTCGTCTACGACGTGCCGTCGGACGCGCTCCTCGCGCGGCGCGAGGCGATCTCGGCGACCTGGTTCACCTCCGCGGGGACCTTCGACGAGGCACGGAACGGCCGCGATGGTGGCGATTCCACGAACTTCGTGACGAACACGCTGACGATTCCGGCGGAAGGTGGACCGATCTGGGCGGCCGTGGTGCTGCGCGACGAGCGCGGCGGCGTGGCGTTCCAGAGCTTTCGGCTCGACTCCTCGAGCAACCCGTGACCCATGACGGAAATTCCGTGTTGACGGGTTCGCCGTCGCGGAAAATCCACGTTTCCACGATCGTCGTGGGTTGGCACGGTCCGTGCGTTGGGCGCCCCGCAGGGAGTGTCCATGCTGGAGTTGGTGATGATGGCCGCGCTCGCAGGCGAGCCGCCGACCGTGGTGGCCGCGGCCGGCAAAGGCGTGACGATCACGAGCGCGGACGAGTCGTTCTCGCTGCAGATCCGCGGTCGCGCGCAGATCCGCGAGACGTTCACCGCGGCGGCCCCGGGCGACGACGGGACCCGCGCCCTGTCCCGCGCGTCGCAGATCAAGACGCTGCGGCTCGTGTTGTCCGGCAACACGGTCACCACGGACCTGAAGTACCAATTCCAATTCGCGTTTGCCGGGAGCGACTACCGCGACGGAGCGACGTCGCCGCTGTTCGACGCGTACCTGGACTACACGAAGAACCCGAACCTCAGCGTGAAGGTCGGGCAGTACTTCGTCCCGTTCGACCGCGCGCGCACGATCAAGGAGTCCGCCCTGCAGACGCTGGATCGCTCGCGTCCTGTCAGCGAGCTCACCCTCGATCGCGACGTCGGGATCACGCTGTACTCGGATCACCTCGGCGGCGAGAACTCCCCGTTCGCCTATCGGCTCGGCGCGTTCGGCGGCGCGGGCACGAACCTGACCACGTCGTCGAAGCTCGGTCGGCTGTTCGTGGGCCGCTTGGAGCTGCGTCCGCTCGGCAAGATCGACGACGACAGCGACGGGGACCTCGAGCGCCGAAAGGAGCCGGGGCTCGCGATCGGTGTCGCCGCCGCGTACGACCTGAACACGCCGCGGCAGAAGGAGACCACGGGGACGACGTTCACGGGCGGCACGGCGACGTACCTGAACCTCGCTGGCGACATGGTGTTCAAGGCGCGCGGGTTTTCGCTTCTCGGCGAGGGGTTGTACCGCCACGCCGACGAGGACGAGCTTCACAGCACGGACGCCGACGGGAACGCCGTGACCGAGTACACGCGCTCGGGCTGGGGTTTTCTCGTGCAGCCGTCGCTCATGGTCTCCGACCACGCCGAGGTGGTGGCGCGGTATTCGAAGCTCGCGGCCTTCGACGGCACCGATCCGAAGCTCGTTTCCGACGTTGGCGCGAAGGGCAACGAGGTGGTCGCGGGCGCGAACTGGTACGCGAACGGCCATCGTTTGAAGGTTCAGGCGGATTGGACCGGTCTGTTCGACGCGTCGTTCGCGGCGCCCGAACACGCGGTTCATGTCGGCGTCGATGTCTCGTTCTGAGGAGTGCTCGTGACCCACTGGTTGTTGATGTTTGCGTGTTCGGGCTCTCATCAGGTGGAGGGGCCCGTCACCGTGGCGCCGGAAGAGCGCAAGCTCGTGCTCGCTGCGTACACGACGCCGCGCGAGGCGTACGCCGACGTTTTGCCGCTATTCGCGGACCAATGGAAGCAGAAGACGGGCGAGACCGTCACGTTCGAGGAGTCGTACCAGGGCTCGGGCGCCCAGGCGCGCGCGGTCGTGGAGGGCCTGGAAGCCGACGTCGTCGCGCTCTCGATGGAGCCGGACATCGGCACGATACAGAAGGCCGGCCTGATCACGCACGACTGGAAGAAGGCGGCGAGCGGCGGCATGGTGACGCGCTCGATCGCGGTGATCGCGGTGCGCGAAGGCAACCCGAAGGCCATCACAGACTGGTCCGATCTCGCTCGCGCGGACGTGGAGGTGCTCACCCCGAACGTGCGCACGAGCGGCGGCGCGATGTGGAACGTGCTCGCGATCTGGGGCAGCAAGCGCGCCTCGCCGGCGGACGCCGAGGCGCTACTCGCCGGCGTGCTCGGTCGCGTCTCGGTTATGGACAAAGGCGCGCGCGAGTCGATCGTCAACTTCGAGAAGGGCGTCGGCGACGCGGCGATCACCTACGAGAACGAGGTCCTCACCGCGAAGGGGGCCGGGCAGGCCATGGACTACGTGGTGCCGCCGTCCACGATCCGCATCGACAACCCGATCGCCGTCGTCGACACCTGGGCCGACAAGCACGGCAACCGGGACCTCGCGGAGGCCTTCGTGGTGTTCTGCGCGTCGCCCGAGGCCCAGAAGGTGTACGCGAAGCATGGCCTGCGGCCGGTGGACGAGACGGCGATGCCCGCGGGATTGCCCGCGCCCGCCGACCTGTTCACGATCGACGATCTCGGCGGCTGGGCGACGGCGAAGGCCGCGCTGTTCGACAAGGACGCCGCGTACGATCGGGCGCTGAACGCGGCGCAGACGGGCAAGTGAACCGGGCCGGCCCCTACCTCCTTCGCGGGCTGGTGATCTTCTGGGTCACCTGGCTCGTCGTGTTGCCGGTCTCCGCGGTGCTGATCCGCGCCTTCGCGGACGGCCCTGCGGCCTTTGTCGAAGCGATCGCGAACCGCACGGCGCTCGACGCCTTGTGGCTTTCGACCTGGACGGCGGCGATCGCGACCGCGATCAACACCGTGACCGGCACGGCGATCGCGTGGGCGCTCGTGCGCTGGGAGTTCCCTGGGCGACCGCTGCTGGCGGCCCTGGTGGATCTCCCGCTCGCGATTCCCACGCTCGTCGCCGGGCTCGTGATCGTCGCGCTGTTCGGACCTCAGAGCCTGGTCGGCGGCGCCCTCGCGGACGCCGGTCTCCCGATCGCGTTCGCGCGCCCCGGCATCGTGCTGGCGCTGCTCCTCGTCACGTTGCCGTTCGTCGTGCGCGCCGTCGAGCCGGTGCTCGCCGAGCTCGACCCCGCCGAGGAGGAGGCCGCCGTCATGCTCGGCGCCAACCGTCGCACCGTGTTCCTGCGCGTGTTGTTGCCGCCGATACTTCCGGCGGTGGCCGCGGGAGCGGTGCAGACGTTCGCGCGCTCGGTCGCCGAATTCGGTTCGATCGTCGCGGTGTCCGGAAACATCGCGCACAAGACGCTCACAGCGCCCGTGTACGTGCTCGGCGAGATCGAGGGCGGCAATCCCGCAGGCGCAGCCGCCGTCTCGGTGGTGCTGCTCGGGTTCGCGGTGGTGCTGCACCCGCTGGCCCGCATGCTGGCGATGCGCGCGGGAGGACGCAAGTGAGATCATCTTCGCGGAGGGTCCCCGATCGCTACGCCGCCGGGCCACTCGTCGCCGTGCTCGGGTATGTCGCGTGCTTGATCCTCGTGCCGCTCGCCGCGCTCGTGTACGTCGTGGCGGCGCACCTCTCCGAGGTTGTCACGGCGCTCCTGTCGGGGCCCGCGCTGCACGCGATGGGGCTCACGCTCGCGGTCGCGGCGCTGTGTGTCGTGTGCAATGGCGTGTTCGGGGTCGCCGGCGCGCTCGTGCTGGTGCGTCAGCGTTTCCTGCTGCGTCGGCTGGTGGACGCGCTCGTCGAGCTCCCGTTGGCGCTGAGTCCGGTGATGACGGGCCTCGGCTTCCTGCTGCTGTTCGGCCGGACCGGACCGCTCGGACCGCTGCTCGACGCGATCGGCCTCCGCGTCGCGTTCGCCGTCCCGGGCGTCGTCGTCGCCACGTTGTTCGTCACCCTGCCGTTCACGCTGCGGGAGGTCGCGCTCGTGCTCGAGGAGATCGGCGACAGCGAAGAGCAGGCCGCCGCCACGCTCGGCGCGTCGCCGTGGCAGACGTTTTGGCGGGTGACGCTGCCGAACATCAAGAACGGGCTCGTCGCGGGCACCGTCCTCACGCTCGCGCGCGCGCTCGGCGAGTTCGGCGCCGTGCTCGTGGTCGGCGGCGCGATCGGCAACCGCACCGAGACCGCCACGACGTTCATTCACGCCGCCGTCGAGTCGCGCGCCGAGCCCGCGGCGTACGGAATGGCGCTCCTGCTCGGGGCCGCTGCGATCGCGGCCCTTGGCGCCCTTCAATGGACTGAGAAAAAAAGATGAGCATCGTCGTCAGCAACCTTCAAAAGAGCTTCGCCGGCACGCGCGTCCTCGACGACGTGTCGTTCGACGTGAAGTCCGGTGAGCTCGTCGGCGTGCTCGGGCCGTCCGGGGGCGGCAAGAGCACGATCCTGCGCATCATCGCGGGGCTCGACACCGCCGATGGCGGCGAGGTCTGGCTCGACGGCAAGCGCGTCGACAACCTGCACGCGCGCGACCGCGAGGTCGGCTTCGTGTTCCAGCACTACGCGCTGTTCCGCCACATGACGGTCTCCGACAACGTGGGCTTCGGGCTCGACGTGCGCGACGAGCCCCGTGACAAGCGCGACGCGCGCGTCGCCCACCTGCTCGACTTGATGGGACTCGCCGGCCTCGGCGATCGCTACCCGTCGCAGCTCTCCGGCGGTCAGCGGCAGCGTGTCGCGCTCGCCCGCGCCCTCGCTCCCGAGCCGAAATTGCTGCTCCTCGACGAGCCGTTCGGCGCCGTCGACGCAAAGGTGCGCGAGGAGCTTCGCCGCTGGCTGCGCAAGCTGCACGACGAGGTGCACACCACCTCGATCTTCGTCACCCACGACCAGGACGAGGCGTTCAGCGTTTCCGACCGGGTCATCGTCATGCAGAAAGGCCGGATCGAGCAGATCGGCACGCCGGTCCAGATCCTCGACCACCCGTCGACCGAATTCGTCACCCGCTTCGTGGGGGACGTGAACGTTCTGGAGGGCACGGTAAAGAACGGCCATGCGGAGGTCGGTCCGCTCACGGGCCCCCTGATCGACGCGATCCCCGACGGCCCGGCGCGCATCGTGGTCCGCAGCTACGATCTGAAGTTCTGGCGGGAGGACCCCGGCAGCGCGACGGTGAAGCGCATGGTCCCGCTCGGCGATCGCGTGCGGGTAGACGCGCTCACCGACCAGGGCTCGCCGCTGTTCGCCTACTTCCCGCGGCGCAGCAGCCTGCTCGATGGTATCGAGACGGGATGTCGAATCCACGTCGAGATCACCCTCGCGCGCGCGTGGCCCGCATGAGCGATCATGAGCGCCTCGCGCTGCTTCGTGACGTATGGCGCGAGGTCAGTCGCCACCTCGAGATCGGCGAGTCCACGGCCGTGCTGGCAGTCCGGATCGCCCGTGAGCTTCCGCTTACGGGCTTGCGGATCCGCCGCTACGAAGCCGAAGGGACGCGGCTCGACACCGCCGCGGCCTGGGGCGTGCTGCTCGGTGACAACGCGCGCAGCGTGCTCACCCCGAGCCGCACCCTGGAGGGTTGGACGCGCCGCGGACGGGTGGTTCAGGAGCCCGCGCTCGTCGACGTCGCCACCGAGCCCGACGTGTACGTGGGGCCGCTGCTGCGCGACGGCGTGCTGGTCGGAGCCATGGTGTTCGCCGGCGACTTGCAGCTCCACACCGCGCTGCTCGACGGGCTGCTCGAGCCGTTCGCGACGGCGCTCGCGAACGACCGTCGCCTGCACGAGCTCGCCCGTCTGAAAGAGGCCGCGGAGGCGGATCGAACCGCGCTGCTGCAACGCCTCGGTCGCCAGGACATCGCGGACACCGTCGTGGGCGCGGAAGGCGGCCTGCGCACCGTGATGGCGCGCGTCGAACAGGTCGCCCGCACCGACGCCCCCGTGCTCGTGTTGGGTGAGACAGGCGCCGGCAAGGAGGTCGTCGCGCGGCAGATCCACATGCGGTCGTCGCGCGCGAAGGGGCCGTTCCTGCGCGTGAATTGCGGCGCCATCCCGCAGGACCTCGTGGACTCGGAGCTGTTCGGCCACGAGAAAGGCGCGTTCACCGGCGCGGTCGCGCAGCGGAAGGGCTGGTTCGAGCGGGCCGACGGCGGGACGCTGTTCCTCGACGAGATCGGCGAATTGCCCGCGGCGGCGCAGGTCCGCCTGTTGCGCGTGCTGCAGGACGGCACCTTCCAGCGGGTCGGCGGGCAGGGGACGAACTCGGTGGACGTGCGCATCGTCGCGGCCACGCACCGCAACCTTCCCACGCTCGTCCGCGACGGGAAGTTCCGCCAGGACCTTTGGTACCGCGTGAGCGTGTTCCCGATCGAGCTCCCTGCCCTTCGCGAGCGAAAGGCGGACATCCCCGTGCTCGCGCAGCACTTCGCTCAGCGCGCTGGCGAGCGCCTGTTCGGCGTGCCGCTCGAGCTCTCGCAAGACGACATGCGCGTGCTGCAGGCGTACCCGTGGCCCGGCAACGTGCGCGAGCTCGCAGCGGTCATCGAGCGCGCCGCAATCCTGGGTGACGGCAAGGGCCTCGCGGTCGTGGCTTCGCTCGGGGTGTTGCCCGCGCAGCGCGCGCCCGAGGGGGACGATCCCGACGCGATCCGCCACGCGCTCGAGCAATGCCATGGCCGCATCGAGGGGCCGTTCGGCGCCGCGGCGACGCTCGGCGTGAACGCGAACACGCTCCGGTCGCGGATGCGGAAGCTCGGCATCGAATGGGGCGACTACCGCAAGCGGTGAGGCGCAGGCCACGCGTGATAGGAGGTCGATCTCCAAGGGGGGACGCATGTCCGTTTTGCGTCTGGTTCTGGTCGTGGGGCTCGCCGGGTGCGTCGGCAAGCGCGTCACCGCGCTCGAGGTCGAGGTCGCCGCGCTTCGCGCGCAGCAGGAGGCCCAGGCCGCTGAGATCGCCGAACTCGAGACGTCGTTGGCGGTGGTCCGCGCAGCCGCAGACATCCCGGTCCCGGATACGGTCGTTCCGCTCGATGCCTTCGAGGGCGCCTCCAGCGCTGTTCTGGTCACTGGCGTCGTCAACGAGGCCGATCGGGCGGCTCTGAAAGACGGTGGATTCACGGGTCTGGTCACGCAGCTTCGGGTCATCCCCCACCGCAATGCCGACGGTGTGCTCGATGGGGTGCGAGTGTCCGCGATCCGGCCCGAGTCGATCGCTGCTCGGGCGGGTCTCTACAACGGGGACGTTGTGCGGGGCATCCGTGGCGCCACCGAGGGGCCGTGGATGCAGATCGTGGACCTCCCCACCATGGAGGCGGCGTACGAGGCCATGCGGAAGAGCGAGACGGGGCAGATCGTCCTGGAACGACGTGGCCAATTGACGCTTCTTCAGCTGCTTCCCGGTTAGGGGCGACGCCCCGCGCGCGTCCGGGTGAGCCTAGTTCGGCCAGATCTCCATGCTGCGCGTGAGTCGTTCGTCGGCCACCGTCTGCTCGATGATCATCCGTACGCCGGTGCTCGACGTGTACACGGTCGTCCAGTGGCTTTTCCCCGCGTCCGTCACGTCCTTCGCCCAGTCCGGGAAGCAGGTCTCCGTGTCCGTGCTGAGCTCGGCGAATCGCGTCGCCGCGACGTTCTTCGCGAAGTCGCCTTCGGCCTCGCGGTTGGTGCTGCACCGGATGTGGTTCTCTCCGCTCGCGGGCGGATCCTCGACGATCTTGCAAAGGACCCACGCGGGCGACTCTGGCATGAGATCGCCGTTGTTCGAGACGTTCTGTGCCGTCTCACGAACCGCCTTGAACCCATCGGGCGCAGCGGCGACGTAGGCCTTCGAGACGGGGCACTGGTCGATGACCTTCGGTGCGGGGGTTGGAGCAATCTCCGCCTGCCCGAGGACTTGCTCGATCCTTGCCCGAACTTCGGCGTCAGTGACTTCCGAGGTTGAACTGGACGTCGAGGGACTCGATCGCAGCGCGCTGAACATGGAGGCCCCCGAGGACTCGGGGGGCGCCGAGGGCGCCGGACGCGGAAATCCGGCGAGCAGCGCATCCGCCGCCCCGAGCGTGACCAACACGCGCTGGCTCGCGTAGCCGCCGCTGGCGGGGGCGGTCTGAACCGTCACCCACTTCGTCTCATCGCTCGTGTACGCCGCGACCTTTGTTCCGTTCGCCTCGAACGTCTTAGCGGTCCACCCGGACAGGCACGCCTGCACCTTCGCGGCGAGGGCGTCATGGCTGGCCTGGGCGTCGCTCGATTGGACTTGAACACCGCAGTCGACGTGGACAGCGTCCGGCGTCGGCGCGACCTTCCGGCAGGTGTCCAGGGACGCGAGCGTCGTGATGTTCCACGCCTTTCCGCTCCCGGCGCCTTCCGTGGTCTCTTCTGCTTGGAGCATGGAGAACTGGCTATTGGCCGTCGCGAGGTACAGGCCGAGCCCGGGGCAGAAATCGCTGACCGCAGGCGCTGCCAGGGCCGGAGCGCTGGAGAGACACAGAGCAACCAGGAGGAATCCGCGGCTTTTCATGCCGATCCGTACCCCGGAGCGATCACGCAGGCCATTGCCCACTCGGGGCGTTGCTTCAGCGCGTCGCCCGCGCAAACAGGCTCGTGCTTCGATGCGCGCCTGGGCGGTAGAACGACCTTGAAGTTCCCCTTTGAAGTGTAGAACCGCCTCGAAAGTTGCCGGTCGCGCTCGCCGCCGTTGATCCGCGACCGGCGGCGACGAACGAACGCCGCTTTCTGCCACCACGAGGCGTCCGTGCGCTCGCTTCGGCGCCCTTCGTTCGCGTTCTACTCGGCGAAACGAACTTTCAGGGCGGTTCTACGACTGCAGCGCTGGCGCGACCCACTGCGCAGGCGCCGCCTGCCGCGCAGGCGCGACCCACCGCGGTCGGGCGGCCAGTGCCGCGAGCGGCGAAGAAGAGTGGCTCGGGGCGGACTTGAACCGCCGACACCACGGGTATGAGCCGTGTGCTCTAACCAACTGAGCTACCAAGCCGGAACCCCCACCGTCTATGCGGCGCCCGGCGTGTCGTCAACTGCTTCCGCGTCGGCCGAGGTAGCTCGCCCACGACTCGGGGTCGTCGAAGTCCAGCGCAACGTCGGGGTCGTCGACGGCGACCCGGACAGCGTCGGACAACAGGGTACGGAGCCCTCCTTCGACGGAGCCCGCGCGGATCGTCGCGACCTGCGCCGGCCCGATCAACACCGGGTGGCCGGGTTCGCCGTGCCCGTCGATCGGCACGGCCGGAGGCCCCGCTTCGAGCAGCCGCGTCAAAGTCACCCGTGACGCGGGCGGCACGTCCACCGGGGTGACGATCGCGCGCTCGGTGGGGAACGCGAGCAACGCGAGGCGCAGCGAGTCGATCATCTGCGCGTTCACGTCGGCGTTCACCAGCACGCGAACGTGCTCGGGGAGGTCCACCCGCACCGTCGCGTTCACGACCACGATCACCTCGTCGCACACGGCCCGGAGGGCGTCTACGTGGGCCTGCATCAGCGTCTTCCCGTCGAGCTCGAGCAACGCCTTTGGCCGCCCCATGCGCCGCGACGCGCCGGCGGCAAGGACCACGCCTGTCACGGCGACGTGGGCGCGTAGAAGTCGTCGAACGGCCAAACGTTTCCGAAGCCCCAACCGGGCGGCGTCTCCACCTGCCAGACGACGTCGTCGTCGGGGGTGACCTCGCGGAGCATCCCCGACGCGCCAAGGCTCACGAGCGTGTTCCCGTTCTGAAGCCGAATCGCCTGACCGAGCGCCCGCGTCCGCTGGGTTCCGTCCAGGCTCGACGACCACACCTCGGTGATCGTCCGCCTGTCGTCATCGATCGCGTACTCGATGGCGCCGCTGCCGCCGTTCGGGTCCGGGTTCGTGGTGGCCATCAGCAGCGTGCCCTCCGGCGTGAGCTTCGCGTCGTGTTGGTGCAGCATCCGCGTGCTGTCGCCTTCGTAGCGGTACCCACCCGCCCCGCCGAACTGCCGCACGATGGCGCCGGTGGAGTCCGACAGCTCATACACGACGGTGGCGTTTCCAAAGCTCACGACGTAGCTGTGGCGCTCCGGCGACCAGTTCAGCCCGTTTCCGTGGGACCAGTCGAGCCCCTGCGGGTAGAAGCCCGTGTTCCAGTTCTCCTTCGGCACGGGCTCGAGGTGGTCCCAGATGTTGAACAGGGGCTCGGTGACGCCGTCGTTGTGCGTCACGTTCACCACGTCGCCGACGACGTCGCTCGTCTCGTTCGTGTCTGGATCCGTCCACGAACGCACGTCGATCGCCAGCCACGCGACGTCCCCGTCGGGCCCCTGCGCGAACACGTGGTGACCCTTCTCGATCCGCAGGTCCTGGCCGGGTGTCCCGTCCAGGTCGATCGCCTGGATATGACCAAGGTCGACGCTGCGGTCCTGGGCCTGTGTCGTGTAGAGCACGGTGTTCGTCCCGCGCTGGAACTCCACGTCCGGCATCACGGTGCCGGGCACGCCCTCGTGGTACCAGCGCCAACGTCCCTGGCGGTCGATCACGAACAGCACCGGGGTGTCGCTCGACGCGTCACCCAGCAGGTATCGCTCGGGCGACTGCCGCGCGGGATCGTCCACCGTGACGGTCAGGTCAGGCAACCCGGCGGGCAAGTTGCCGCTCCGCGTCACCCCCTCGCAGGTGGTCACATGTCCGCCGCGCGACGTCGTGATCGCGGTCCAGGGAACATCGGTCAAAGGCAACAGACCGAACAGTCCGACATGGTAGTCTCGTCCGTCGGTCTCATTTTCGGCCGTCGCGGTTTCCCCGTCGCCCGGGTCGTAGGTGGCCGACGCCCTGCCGCCGCTCCGCGCGGTCCAGTCCACGTTCACGGCGGTGTGCACGTCGTCGTCCACGGTGGCGACGCAGTCCGACGGCCCGCAGGCGAGCAGAGCGAGCGTGATCAACGCGACCTCATGGGGCCGAAATCACGCCGAGGAACGGGGGCGCCGGGTTCAGGCAGGTGGAGCAGCGGAGCGCGATGAGCCAGGTTCCGTGACGGTTGAACCCGTCGAACGCGACGCCGTCGGCGTCTTCGAGCTCGTCAAGGTACCAGTCGCCCCAGCCCTCGACGTCGTGCGACCACATCTCCTCGGCGAGCGCGTCGACGTGGAGGAAGTCGGACTCGAGGTCCGACGGCGCCTCGTCGTAGCGGGCGAGCGTGAGCGTATCGATGTCGGGGAGGTCGATCGCCTGGCCGGACGGGCCGAGGGTGAGCGCGCTCCAGTCGACGCGCGTGCGGCCCGCGGAGGTCATCGGGATCGGCAGGCCCACGGAGAGGTCGACCGTGTACGTCAACGCCGCCGAGTCCGCCGTGAGCGTCACGGGTGCGGCGGCCGCTTCGGTGACGGGGCGGAAGAAGTGGAACATCCGGAATTGCGAGTCGCCCGAGATCGCGGCGACGAGGTAGGTCCCGCCGCCCTCGATGATGTCCGTGGACGGGTTCACGTACGTGCCGAGGATGCCGAAGTCCGTAAGCGTCGCGTCGGTCTCGCCGGCGAGGATCGGGTATTCGACGGCGCCTGCGATGTCCGACTGCAGGAGGTTGTCGTCGTTGATACCGGCGAGCACCTCGTCCTGGGTCATCGCGCTGAACTGGGCGATCTGGATGCGTGAGAGGTCGGTGCTCGGATTCATCGGGTTGCCGAGTAGATCGGTGGTGAGCCCGCTCCAGTCCACCGTCCCGTCCTCGCCCGAGCGGATCACGTCCGCGGTCGCCGTGATCTCGCTGGTGAACGCGTAGTTCTGGTCGTCCTGGAAGACGACGAGGGACTCGCCGTCGCAGGCGACGAGCAGGGGGAGCAGCAGGGTCACGGGGTCACCTCGTAGATGTCGTCGATGAAGTCGGCTTCCTGGAAGTACCCGCCGAGGGACAGATGAAGGTCCCACACGATCTTCTTGTCGGGTGTGACCTCGACCATACGCCCGGTCGAGGCCCACTTCACGATCGTGTTGCCGTTGGTCTGGCGGCGGGCCTGCCCGAGGAAGAACGCGCGGTGAATCGGCTCGCCGTCACCAAAGCCGTAGCTCCACACCTCGTCGAGCACGTGGTTCGCTTCGTCGATGCGGTACTCGATGGCGCCGCTGCGCCCGATCGAGTCGTCCGTCATGAACACCATGAACGTGTCGTCGCCGGTCCAGGTCGGGTCGTGCGGCAATTGCATGTGCCGCGAACCTTCGCTGTAGCCATACGGATTGTCGCCGTCGTTGCCGAACCACCGCAGCGGCTGGCCGCTCGCGCGGTCGATCTGCACGAGGGTTCCGAGGTTGCTCATCGCCATCAGCAAGGTGTCGTCGTCTTCGCGCCAGTGGATGGAGTTCGCGTGGGTCCAGTCCTTCGCGTCGGGGTAGAAGCGGCGGTAGAACTCGGGGGTGACGCGCACCTCAAGCCAGTCCCACACGTCGAACACGACGCGCTCGGTGGTTCCGTCTGCGGCCTGCTCGACGATCGCGTCGCCCGCCACGGCCTGGTTGACGTCCATGAGCGGGTCGTACCACGGGCGGATGTCCCGGCGAAGGTACGCGTAGACGCCGGGTTCGAGGGGCGTGAACGTGTGGTGACCCTCGACGATGCGCCGCACGTCGAGCTCGTCTCCCTCTGCGTCGACGCGGGTGATCGAAGCGACGTCGTGCAGGTGGCTCGGGTCGAAGGCGTTGAAGATGGCCTCCGTGTCGCGCCAGTAGGGCTGCACCCACTGGGCGGGCACACCGGATTGCAGGTGATACCAGACGATCTGGCCCTGACGGTCGGCCATCACGAGGCCGGTGTGCGAGCCCCCGAGCGCGAACAGCACGTAGTTCGTGTCGCTCACGCGGTCGGCGTCGAGCGTCGTCACGTCGAACTCGGCGAGATCGGACGGGAGGTTCTTGTTCGAGTCCACCCCCTCGCACACCACCTCGTCGCCCACGAACACGTGCCAGGACACCTGCGTGAGCGGGGCCAGGCCCAGGAGGCGGAACGTCGTCCCATCGGTCAGCGGCTGCTCGGGGGTCTCGTGGTCGAGCGCGCCGTCCTCTCCGAACACCACGCGGCCGATCGAATCCGACGTCGACCCTGCTGGCGGCGTCACGTCGACGAGCAGCACGGTGTTCACGGTGTCGGACACCCGCGCCGAGCACGTGTACTCGGCCGGAGGCTCGCAGGCGACCAGCAGCGCGGCGAGGGGCAGCGCTCGTTTCACGGCGGGCTCGTGGGCGTCAGGAAGGTGTCGTACACGAAGGCACAATCCCGGCGGATGCGCGCCTCGTCAAGCCCAAACCGCGCGAGATCGTAGGTGTGCGCGCTCTTGTACGTGCGTTGCTCGGCGGCGACGCGCCGGATCTCGGCCCACTGCGCGTCCGTCGGCTGCCAGTCGAGGAATTTTGCGATGTCGGTCATCTCGCCTTCGAAGTCCGACATCATGCGATCGAACCGCACCACGCGCACGCGGCTCTTGTCGATGCGACCCTCGGTCCAGTCTTCGTGGAACCGCTGGAGGATCTGGACGAGGCCGGCGTACAGCCGCTCGGTGTGCCGCTTGCGAACGGCCTCCGGCAGGCTCCAGTAGCCGAACATCTTGTCGAGCACGCCCGTCACGAGCGAGAGCGTCGACGGGATGACCGCGAGCGGGTCGCGCGCCATGTACAGCACCTTCGCGTCTGGAAACCGCGCCATGAACGCCGGTGTACGGGTGCCTACGCTGAACAGCTTCGCGATCACCCGGTCGCGCCCGGTCCAAACGAGGCTGCGCTTCCACACCGCCTCGAGCCAGGCGAAGTCGCGCTCGGAGGTGTCGCGCACGCGCGGATCGAAGTCGTCTTTGAAGTCCGTCTCGTGCCAGCCGAGCAGGAACCCGTACAGAAAGAACCCGTCGAAGTAGCGGAAGAACACGCTCACGTCGTCTACTTCGACGGACAGCAGGTTCGTGTCGTGTGCGACCGTGGTGTGGTAGCGGGCGGGGCTGACGCGCTCGAGGAACGGAACGAACGGCCGCAGCAGCGTCTGCAGCACGAGCGACGGGTACACCATCCGCCACAGCTGCTGGCCCGCGCCCGCGCCGGTGTCGACGAGGAACCGCTGCAGGAACGTGGTTCCGGTGCGCGGGTTGCCCACGATCGCGACCGGAGCGCGCACGGTGGTGGTGCGCAGGCGAGGGAAGAACAGCGGGTCGAGCGCCATCGCGAGCGCGACTCCGAGCCGCAAATTGCCGTACAGCCAGGCGCCGAACACGGGCGCCACCCTCACGCCGAACGTGCGGGCGACGGCCTGGTACGCGAGCAGCATGCGGCGGATCATGGTCGCACGGTTTAGCGCGGCGAGAAGGCTGCGGCGACCGGCCCAGGAGTCGTGCTAATTTGCCAAGCCTTTTGGGGGGAACCATGGCTCGACCGATCGTGTTCTTGACGTTGTTTTGTTCGATAGGCTGCCGGTCGTCCGACGATGACGCAGCCCTGCAGGACCAGATCGACACGTTGGTCGACGAGAACGTCGCCCTGCGGGGCGATTTGGACGCGCTGCGCGCCGAGGTGGACGCGCTCCGCGTTGACGTGGATGGGCAGACGGCTGCGCTGGACGAGAACACGAAGGCAGACGCGGCCCTCGCGGCGGACGTGGACGCCGTCGCGGCCGACGTCGTGGCGATCACCGGTGGGGTCGACATCACCGATCTCGCTGACTCCGTAGACGTCATCGGGCTGGAGGTGGACGATCACGAGGTCCGCATCGCGGCGATCGAGACCGCGCCCTACGCGACGGAGCTCTGGGTCACCGGGCAGGGGTACGCGGACGACGCGACGATGCAGGTCCTGGTCGGACGGGCGGACACCACCGATCAGTCCGTTGCGGCGCTGCAGACCGCGTCCACGGCGCAGGCCGGTACGCTCGCAAACCACGCGACCACGCTCACCACCCAGAGCGCCGCCCTCGCTTCGAACGCGACGGCGCTCACCGATCACGGCGCGCGCATCACCGCGCTCGAGACCAAGGCCACCGCGGTCGACGGCACGCTCGCCGCATACCTGACGCGGTTGGATGGCCATGATACGTCGCTTTCGACGTTGAACACGACGGTGTCGGGCCAGACGACCACGCTCGCGGGCTACGGGACGCGCCTGGACGGGCATGACACGTCGCTCGCGACCTTGAACACCACGGTCTCGGGTCACACCGCGACGTTGAGCAGCCTGGGGACGACGGTCTCGGGCCACACGACGACGCTCGCTTCGTACCTGACGCGGCTGGACGGTCACGACACCTCGCTCGGGACCGTGAACACGGCGCTTGGCGGTCACACGACCTCGATCAACAACCTCAATACGACGGTCTCGGCCCATACGGGTACGCTCGCGACATACCTGACCCGCCTGGACGGTCACGACACGTCGATCACGGCGCTGAACGGAACGGTCGGCGGCCACACGACGTCGATCACGGCGCTGAACGGAACGGTCGGCGGCCACACGACGTCGATCACGGCGCTGAACGGAACGGTCGGCGGCCAAACGACGTCGATCAGCAACCTGAACACGACGGTGGGCAGCCACACGACGTCGATCAGCAACCTGAACACGACGGTGGGTAGCCATACGACGACGCTCGCGTCGCAGGGGTCGAATATCACCCTGGCCCAGAACGACATCGTCGTGAACCAGGACGAGGCGCAGTGCCTGTCGCGACTTGGCACATGGAATGGAACCTCTTGCGTGGAGTTCGCGACGATCGGCTGCAACAACTGCAACTGGGACACGGCGCGCACGTCGTGCGGCGCATCGCGGCACCTCTGTACGTGGACCGAACTTCAGACCGGCGGCTTCGCGTCGATCGCCGCGCAGTCCAAGCAGGGCCTGCTCACGCTGGTCAATCACTACGCCTGGACGAAAGGCTACGACGCGAGCGGCAGTCCGAACTTGAACGGCAACAATATCTGGTACCAGCAGTGGGGGAACACGACCGGAATCGACACGTGCACGGCGACTTCCGCGCCGATGTTCGGCTTTCGGCCCGCCGACGGAAACGGAACGGGCGCCGCCGGTTGTTACCCCAAGTCGTACACCGACGACTTCGCTCCCTGCTGCCAGAACAACGCTTACTAGGGTCGTTCGAGCTACGCTCGATCCATGGACGCTGACGTCGTCGTCGTAGGTGCGAGCGTCGCCGGTTGTGCGACGGCGCTCAACCTCGCCCGGCGCGGGCAGCACGTGATCGTCGTCGACCGCGCGACGTTCCCCCGCGACAAGCCGTGCGGGGAGGGCATCCTCCCCCACGGCGTCGACGAATTGCGCGCCCTCGGCCTGTACGACCGCGTGGCGCCCCTCGGTCGACCGTTTCACGGCATCGGCTACCACGTCGACGCGATCGCGGCCGTCGGGCGGTTCCCGAAGGGGGCAGGGCTCGGAATCCGCCGGCTCGTCCTCGATGAGGCGCTCCAGGCCGTGGTCCGCGAGGCCGGCGTCGATCTGCGGCTCGGCGTGTCGGTGACTGCTACCGCCGTCGACGCCGATGGCGTCACCGTGACGACCGACGCCGGACCGCTGCGCGCCCGGCTGCTGATCGGCGCGGACGGCCTCCATTCGCAGGTCCGCCGCGCGATCGGCGCGCACGTGCGGGAGTCGGGTGAGCCGCGGTTCGGCGCGCGCTGGCACGTCGAGTTGCGCGAGGACCTGCCCGTTCACGACGTCGTCGACGTCTACCTTTGCGACAAGTTCGAGGTGTACGTGACGCCCGTCGGCGGCCGCGTCGTGAACCTCGCCGTGTTGTGCGGCCGCGAGGTGTCCCGGACGTTCGGCGGCGACCTCCCGGGCGCGCTCGCCAGGCTCGTACGCACCGTACCGGACCTGGCCGCGTACACCGACGGCGCGCGGGACGTCTCTGTCGCTGCGATGGCGGGGCCGCTGCGTCAGACCGCGCGTACGCTGGTCGCTGACCGGGTGATGCTCGTCGGCGACGCCGCGGGCTTTGTCGACGCGATCACGGGTGAGGGCATGAGCCTTTCGCTGCTGGGCGCGCGGCTCGCCGCCGAGACTGCGGCGGTCGCGTTGAAGTCCGATCGCCTGACCGCGAGCGCCATCGCGCCCTATGAGGTCGCTCAGCGCGGTGCCGCCAGGGACATCGCCCGGTTCACCGACCTCGTGTTGTGGTGGTCCCGGCGCCGCTGGCTGGCGCGGCCGGTCGTGTGCGCATTTTCGGCCAGCCCCGCCCTGTTCGGGCGGGTGCTCGGGTTCGCGAACCGCGGGTGAGGCCTACGATTCGGCGCGTGAGCCTACGATTCGGGCGGGGTCGAGCTTCCGCCGACGAGGGCGAGGATGATGCCGACCACGAACATCATGAAGCCGAGGCTGGCGCAGCACATGCTGCCGTAGCCGCCCATCGACACGTAGCTGATGTAGTCGTAGCCGATGATGCCGCCGATAATGCCTGACCCGAAGGCGAGCACCATGCCGAGGATGCCGCACAACAGCCACAACAAGCAGCCGATACCCGCGAGCGCTTTTCCTACGTTTCCCATGGTCCATCTCCCTCGATTCTCGGCGGGTCTAACGCGTTCGAACGCGTGAGGCGAGCATAGGGTGCGTCACTCCTCGTCGTGTTCCTGGACCGTCCGGGCTCGGCTCGCGTGCGCTACGGGCAGCTGTCGTTCGCGGTTCCCGGCGTTCCAAGGTCGGTCGACGTGCCGATCTGCGTCTTTGCGGCGCACCAGCTGGTGGCGCTGTCGTTCCCGACGTCCGACGGCGAGCCGCCATACTGCCAGGACTTCCCAGTGAACGCCTGGTAGGCGGGGACCTGGTCGAGGACGCCGAACGTGTTGGCCACGCGCACCGCCTCCGCCGACCCGTTCGCAAACCCGACTCCGCCACCGTAGTACGCGTCCGCGTAGATGCCCTGGGCGCCGTAGGCCCAGAGGGTTCCGTTGCCGTTCGCGAGCACCGCCGCCTCGCCGGGGGCGAGCACCACGCTCGTGCTGATCGCTGCGGTGCCTTGGGTGTCGCCGATCACGAGCCCCCGGAGCTCGATCGTAAAGAAGCCGGTGGTGTTCACGACCTCGAACCACTCGTTCCCGAGGTCGTCGCCGGCGGTCGGGTTGATCATCACCTCGGTGATCGCCACGTCTCCAAGGATGAGATCGTCTACGCAAAGGTCGACGGTGCAGCCACCGGAGGGCGTGTAGCCGTACAGGTCCTGGCCGCCGCGAGGTTCAAGCTTGAACTTGCCGTACGACCAGAACAACACACCGTCGATTCGCGTGTACGTGTCGCCCGCGGAGCTGCCGACGGGCCAGAACATGTCGTCGATGCGTGCGTCGGCGAACCCGTCGCTCACGAGCCACTCGCCGAACGAGTCGGCGGGGACGTCCACGGACGACGCGCCGATCGACACGAGGCAGCTCTCATAGGGCTCGAGCGCCGTCTTGTTCTGCGAAAGGTCGCTCAAATTGGCGAACGACAACGACGCGGGCGACGGCACCGACGCGGTTCCCGTGACCACCACGTCGAGCGCGCTCGCAGGCACGAGCTCCGTCATCGTGTCGGGCGGCGTCCCGAACTCGACCAACACGCCGGTCACCGTGACGGCGTCGCCGATGTGGACAGTGTTTGGCGCCAACACAGACGTGAACACCTGGATGCCGCTCCACGGGCCACCTGCCGGGGCCTGCGCGAAGAAGCCGTACTGGTTCTGCGGGGACACGGCGACCAGACCGGTGAGCGTCACGGTCGTCCCCGGCGTCACGAGGCCCTGCTGGACTCCGTAGACGTCGACGTCGGTGTCGGCGTCCGTATCTGCGTCGGTGTCAGCGTCCGTATCTGCGTCGGTGTCAGCGTCCGTATCTGCGTCGGTGTCGGCGTCCGTATCTGCGTCGGTGTCGGCGTCCGTATCTGCGTCGGTGTCAGCGTCCGTATCCGCGTCAGTGTCCGTATCCGCGTCGCCGCCGGTTTCGGTCGCCGTGTCGTTCGTGTCGACGTAGTCCTGCCACGATCCTGGGATCATGGGCCAACATCCGCCGAGGGCGGTGAACAGGACGAGCGACGCGCGCATGGGGCTCCTCGAGGCCGCTCAGGCCCGCTCGGGACCGTACAGGCCGCGGCGCTTCTTTACGTCGCGCACGGCGTGTTCGAGCGCGATCTCGTACTCGACGGTGCCTTCTTTGACGTTCTTGATCTTGGAGATCGCTTCGTCGCGGATCTCGCCTTCGTTCACGTCGTGGCCGCGCAGGACGACCATGACCTTCTTGTACATGACCTTGTCGTCTTCGAACACCTCTTCGATCGACGGCGAGATCATCAGCGCCTCGACGAACTGCCGGCAAAGGAAGCGCTCCACGTCTTCGCCGAGCGGGTGCTCGTGCAGCTCGGCGAGCTGCTTGCGGACGCTTCCGCGCTGATCGTAGGAGATGCCCCGGCGCTCCATGTGGTCGCCGATCTTGTCGTTGAATTCGCGGTCGCGGCGCACGAACTCTTCCATGACCGCCACCAGGTCCTTCTCGGCCTCGGGCTTCTTCTCGGCGACGACCTCGATGTCGCCGTCCTTGGCGAGGGCCTCGATGACGTCGTGGGCGATGGCGGGGATCTTGGCGCGGTAGAGCTTCATGGGGCACCCATGTTCGTCGGGTTTGCGGCCCCCGTAACCGGGTCAGCAGCCCAGGGCCTCGATCACATCGCGAACTGGACGCCGAACCCGAGCCGAAGGGCGTTCCAGCCGTAAGGGTCGCGCTGGGCGTTGAGGATTTCCTTGGTGTGGGGCAGGGGCTGGGCCTTGAGGAAGGCGGTAGCGTAGCCAGCTTCGGCCCAGAACCCCATGCCCGACTCGCCGCGCGTGCGCACGCCGGCGTGCAGATCGGTGAGCAGCGTCAGCTTGGACGTGAACGGTTCGATCGTGCTGGGGTTCTTTAGCTCATCCTCAGTAAGTTCGGAGAGGAGCGTGCTCGTACCGGAGTCGGCGTCGAACGAGTGGTAGGTGTTGACCAGCACCGGGCCGGTCTCCACGCCGAAGTACGGTGACAGCCCAGACTCCTTCGTCGCGGCTTCGAGACCGACCGTGAGCCCGCCGGCGGCGAGCATCGCCCAGTGATCGGTGCTGGCGTGCCGCACCTCGGAGGGCTGGTCGACCGACGTGCTCGGGACGGGTGTGCCCCACGAGACGCGGTCGTGGCCCGGGGCGAACGCGGTGCGCACGGTTGCGCGAAAGCTCGCGTAGTCTGAGAGGTCGTAGCGCACAGGGATCATCAGGCCCGCGCCGGCGAAGCCCTTCGAATAGCTCATCGTGCCCTTTGGATCAGGCAGATCGACAGAGGCGTCCACGCCGACGCCTACTGAGAGCCCCCCCGCCAGAGCGCTAGCGGGGACGATGGCTGAGAGGATGAGGAAGAAGGCGCGGTACATCAAGACCTCTGGGTCGCCTGAAACGTTCCGGGAGCTGGGCAGGGGGAGTCTACACCGGTCGCGACAATTTCAGGTACCTCACCAAACGAACCCCGCCGTCGCGTCCGGGAGCCAGGAGCCGTAGGGGCCGAGTCGGGCGCCGGCGTTCACGAACAGCGGGCCCTTCGGGTCGTATTGGAGGGCGGCCCCGGCCGACGGGTACATGAACCCGAAGTAGACGAAGCCCCCGGCGGTGGCTTCGATCTGCCACGTCTCGTTGACGCGGAAGTCCATGAACGCGGTCATGTCGGAGACGGGCCAGACATCGTGGTAGAACATCGTGTTGCCGCCGGCGCGAACGCCGATGGCGTCGACCCCGCCTGGCTTCTTTGCGTCGAGGTCGAGTTCGAGGCGGAACCCGATCGGCGCGCCGATCTCGAAGCCGAAGCCGAGGGACGTCACGTGCCGCGGTGAGCGCGGTGGCGGCCGATAGCCGTAGGGGCGTGGTAGCCCCGTCATCGGGCGCGGCAGTGGCGCGGTGGTGCTGGGCCCCGTCGCGGCTGCATCTCCGGGTCCGGTGCGCTGACGTTCGAGCTGATCGGCGGCGACGTCGGCGATCGCGCGGAACGACACCGCGAGGTCCGGGTACTTCGCCATCGCGGGGATCGAGACGCGCAGGGCCTGATCGTAGTCGCCGTCGGCGAGCAGGCCGATCGCGTGGGTGAGCACGTCATCGGCGGAGGGGCCGTCCACGGCTGGCGCAGGTGGTGGCGGTTCCGCCGGGACCGCGGGCGCTGGCGCCGGCAGGGGTTCGTCAGCGAGCGCCTGCACGAACAGCAGGGGGAGCAGCCACCTCATCGAGCCTTCCTCGGGATGATCCCGTAGGTGATCTGGGCCTGAGCGCCGAATTGAAACGGACCGTACGCGAGGACGCGCAGGTCGACGAGGGAGCGGCTGTCGTTGAGCCGCACGACCAGACCGCCTCCCGCGCCCGGATAGCCGGCCGTGAGCACGGGCCCGAACTGCCAGCGGTCGCCCCACGTGACGCCCAGCAGGCCGCTGAACCACTGCTGGCGGGCTTCCCCGTCCAAGGCGCGAAATTGAACGTAGAACGGCGCGGTCAGGACGCCCGCCCACGCGTGGCGGCGGCGGACGTCGGTCTTTTCGGTGCAGATGCTCTCGAACACCGGGGAGGCGGTGTTGCCCCAGCGGCTCCCGACGTCGTTCCAGTCGACGTTCCCGTAGTACGTGCCGGCCGCGATCCCGAAGCCGTACCGGCACTGGATGTGCTCGAGATCCAGCCACTTCGATTTTGCGGCGGGCGCCGGACGCGCCGACTCCTCCAGCGTCTCGGCGGGGGCCGTCGGTGCAGGTTCGTCGGCGAAAGCGACGTACATCACGAGCAGGAGCGCGATCACGCCGCGAGCGTAGCACGGATGGCGAGCCGTGATGTAGGGTGGGCGCGTGTTGAAAGTTGCACTCGCCGCCGAATTGCTGGCCTGCCCCGTCTGTCGCGGCGTGGTGTCCGGTCGGTACGTCGATCACCCGCTCGTCCTCGGGGACGTGTACGCCGAAGACGCTCGCGGTGAGCCGCTGCACGGCTTCCTGCGCTGCCGCGGGTGTGGGCTGCGGTACCCGATCGTCGACGGCGTTCCGGTCGTGCTCCGCGACGTGCCCGGCTGGCTGCGGCAGCAGGAGCGGCCGGTCCTCGCGCGGACGGACCTCCCGGGGGAGCTGCACGCGTGGCTGTCGCGGGCGTGGGACGACGACCAGGACCCGAACTGGCGCCGCCAGATGGTGGCGATCTACGCCACGGATCTTGCGGAAGACGGCGCGGACGGCCTGCCCGAGTGGCTCGCCGAGGCCCGTCGGCGCGGCAAGGATCTATTGCACACGCGCCGTGCGGCGATCATGGCGGGGCTCGGCCCGGACCCGTGGGTGCTCGACGCTGGAACGGCGGTGGGGGCCAGCGCCGCGGATCTCGCGGGTCTCGGCGCCCGCGTCATCGCGCTCGATCACGACTTCGGTCCGCTGCGGCTGCTCGCGGCGCTGCGTCGGGACGGCAAGGTCGAGGTCCCCCGGTGGCGGCATGGGGGCTTCGACTTCGTGTCCCGCATGCTCATCGCCCCCGCCGGCCTCGAACGGGTGCTCCCGATCGCCGCCGACGCGACGGATCCGCCGCTGCGCCGGGACCGTATGGCGGCCGTGACGGCGTACAACGTGATCGACAACGTCGCGAACCCCGTGCAGCTGATTCGCCAGTTGCACGGCGTGCTCGCGCCGGGCGGCGTCCTCGCGTTGTCGAGCCCGTATGACTTCGTCTCGCGCGTCACCCCACCGGCGAACCGGTTCGGGGACGGGCTTCGCACCGCCGCTGCCATGGACCCGAACCCTGCGCGGGCGCTCGTGGACCTGCTCGCGGGTCGCATGTTGTTCGCGGCGCCCGAACTGCAGATGGAGATCCTGTTCGAAGACGGCGACGTGCCCTGGGTGCTGCCGCGGTTCGATCGCAGCGCCCACGTGTTCCGCTGCCATTACGTCGAGGCGCGGCGGCCAGCCCGCGGTTGACACCAGGGGGAGACCCCCGGTACGATGAGTTGTCTGTGTTTCTCTGACTTTTGTTCTGTTGGAGGCCTCTATGCCGCCTTGCGCACGCATCACCGATATCGGCACGGGAACCCCGCATTGCCACTCGGTGCACCCGTGGAGCCCGGTCCCTCACCCGAACATGGGGCCTGTCGTCAAAGGTGAGCCGACGGTCATCGTCGGCAACCAGCCTTGCGCGCGCATCTCGGACAACGGCACCCACGCGGCGTGTTGTGGTCCCAACACGTTCAAGATCGTGGCCGGGTCCGGCTCCGTGATCGTGGGCGGCATGCCCTGTGCGCGTATGGGTGACTCCACGCTGCACTGCAGCATGGCCAGCGGTTCGCTCACCACCGGGTTCGCGACGGTCATCGTCGGCGGCTGAGGTGGCCCGGTGAACCTGTTCCTGACGAACCAGTGCAACGAGAGTTGCTCGTTCTGCTACGCCGAGGACTACTTCAAAGGCGCGCCCAAGGCGGAGCGGAAGCAGTACGAGGTCACGGTGGAGTCGCTGCGCGCCTATGCCGCGCTCGTGAAGGCGCACGGCGATCTGCCGATGCACGACCCTGACCACGACGAGCTCACCCGCAGCTACTACAGCGCCAGCTGCGTGAACCTGCTCGGCGGCGAGCCGTCCATCCACCCGTTCTTCGACGAGGTCGTCGATCTGATCCGCAACGAGCTCAAGCTTGGCGTGATCGTGTTCACGAACGGCGGGTTCCCGAAGCGTATCGCCAAGCTCAAGGATCGCGTGTGGTCCGTCACCATCAACGGGCACTTCGCCGAGCGCGCGCCGAAGATGGGCTTCGAGATGCATCGCGTGTTCGCGAACCTTCCCGTGCGGCCCACGGACGACATCATCGCGCGGCTCACGGTCATCCGCGACGCGGGCATCAAGGGCATGTTCATGGCGTTCGCCACGCCCGCCGGCTCAGCGCGCGACGCCGCGTTCACGCCGGACGACCTCCTGCGCATGAAGGAAGTGCACGCCAAGGCGCTCGAGTTCTGTGCAGCGAACGAGATCTACCTCGGCTACGACTGCAGCTTCCCGCTGTGCGTGGACGAGCGCGTCGGGCAGACGAAGTGCTCGAGCGTGCCCGTGATGGACGCGCAGGGGCACATCTCGATCTGCGGCGGGGACTACTACTACAACTCGGCGAAGCGCCACGTCTCCACGTTCGCGACGCTCGACGAGCTGCACGCCTACACGATGGCGGTCCAGACCGGCCTGCGCGGCTTGCCGTCCGAGTTCGACGTGTGCAACAAGTGTGAGCACTTCAACAAGGCGTGCAACGGCATGTGCCTGTCGTACCGGGTAAAGCCCGCGAAGTTCGACGAGGGCGTCGCAGCAGCTGCTGCCGCCGCGTCTGTCATCAAGGCGCCGAGCGCCGCATAGGGGTCCTGAATGACCGATCCGTTCGCGTTGCGCGCCGAGGCCGAGGCGTTGTTCGAAGCAGGGCTGCAGAGCCTGCGCGACGGCGCCGATCAGCCTGCCGCGCGGGCGTTCGCTGCGGCCTACGAGCGGTTCACGCAGCTCGGGGATCTCGGTCGCGCCGCTACGGCGGCAGGAAACAAGGCCGCCATCGACCTCGAGAACGGCCGCCCGGTGGAGGCGGCGTCGTCGCTGCGCGAGGTGATGACGCAGCTCACCGAGCGCGGCCTGGTCGTGGCCCCCGAGCTCGAGATCAACTTCGCGCGCTCGCTGTGGCGCCTCGGCCAGGGGTCCGAGGCCCTCGAGCGAGCGGCCCGCGCGGCGCTGTCGGCGCGCGAGCAGAGCCACCCGATCGCGGAAGGGGCGGCCTGGTCCCTGCGCGCCGAGATCCTCGAGAGCCAGGGCAAGCTCGCCGACGCGTTGCCTTCGATCGAAGACGCGGCGCGCGCCTATGAGATCGCCGGGCAGATGGGTGAGGCCTCGCGGATGTGGCTCGCTCTCGGCGCGGCCGGGTGGGTGACCGGCAACAAGCACGTAGCGGCCGCTGCTCACGTGCAGGCGCTCGAGCTGTTGCGGGACCACGGCGGCGCTCAGGACGTGGTCGGCGCGCTCGTGAACCTTGGCGGCATCTACTACCACATGCAGGACCATCGACTGGCGCTCGTGGCGCTCGAAGAGGCCCTGGAGAGGCTCACGCCCGATCTACGCGGCACCTTCCTGGAGACGCGCCTGCGGGCGAACCGCGGCCTCGCCCTGATCGTGGTGGGGCGGTTCGATGACGCCCGCACCGACCTCGAATTCGCGCGCGAGGGCTACCGGGCCGCGGGCCAGCACGAAGGTCTCGCGCGGCAGATAGCGACCCTGTCGAACCTTTGCCGCTACGAGGGCGACGTCGCCAAGGCGGTCGCGCTACAGCGCGAGGTGATCGAGCTCGAAGACGCGCACGGCTTCCGCGTCGCCGAGCCCGGCGGCCTGCTGTACTCCGCCATGGAGGATCGCTCGCTCAACATCTTCGCCCCGGACGAGAACCGCGACCGCGTCGCTGGCGGCGGGCGGCAGTTCGCTGCGGCGCAGACGGACGCCACCTTCTCGGAACACACCGCGAGGCTGGCCCAGCACGGGGCCCGTCCGGTCGTGTTCATCGCGCCGCCCGCGTACGGCGCGTTCGGGCCGATCTTCCCGCGCGGCGTCACGGCTGTTGCTTCGTACCTCAACCAGCACGGCATCCCCGCGCTCGTCGTGCCGCTCGGCCACTACGTAGACGACTTCCACGGGGCCGAAGACGCGCGCGCGCGCACGCTCGAGGTGCTGCGCGACGTGATCACGACGCTGAAGCCGCGCGCGGTAGGTCTCGGCGCGACGTTCTCGTACCTGTACCCCCGCGCCTGCGAGATCGCGCGCATGGTGCGCACGATCGACCCCACGATCACCACCGTGATCGGCGGCGCGCACGTCACGTACCAGGACAAAGAATGCCTCGAGGAGGCGCCCGAGATCGACGTCGTCGTCCGCGGGGAAGGGGAGTGGACGGCGTTCGAGCTGTTCTCGGCGCTCGAAGCGAAGGCGCCGCTCGACGACATCCTCGGCATCACCTGGCGTGACGCGCAGGGCGTGATCCGCAAGAACGGCAACCGCAAGCTCGGCCACGTTCCAGACCTCCCCGAGGTCGACTTCTCGCTGCTTCCCGCGGGCTTCCTGAAGACGATGGAGGTGAGCGCGCTCACCAGCCGCGGCTGCACGTTCCGATGCAAGTACTGCCACGAGTTCCGCTACTGGGGCGGCGTCGTCCGCGAGCACCCGATCGAGCACATCGTGAACGAGATGGAGGCGGTCGCCCGGTACGGCAACCGCCTGCAGGGCATCGACGACTCGATGTTGAACATGACGAACCAGTACTACTTCGATCTCGTCGAAGCGCTCGGCAAGAGCGACGCGCTGCCGGAGGGCTTCGGCTTCCTGACGCGCCTCGACACGATCACGCCCGACGGCTTGAAAGCGATGACGAAGGTGGACATCCGGTCGTTGTCGGTTGGCGCGGAGAGCGGCTCGCAGAAGGTGCTCGACGCGATGAACAAGGGCCTCAAGGTCGAGCAGACGGGCGTGGCGCTGCAGAACGCGAAGGACGCCGGCGTCAGCGTGAACGCGTTCTTCATCATCGGCCACCCGGGCGACGACAACACCGAGTCCGAGACGACGCTCAAGTTCATCGGGGAGCTGTTCGAGCGGGACATCGTCACCTGGACGGACCTGTCCATCTTCACGCCGTACCCGGGGACGCCGTTCTATTCGATGCCGAAGACGTACGGCGTCGAGATCCTTTCCAAGGACTGGAGCCTTTGGCGGCGGAGCAACCGCCCGATCGCCCAGCTCGAGACGTACAAGGCGAACCAGATCTACCTCAACTACCTGCGCACGCTGGAGCTCCAGGAGCGGTACATGCGGCGTCGGAGCGCGGCGGCGAAATGAGTTCGATAAGGCGCCTTTTCGGCTACGAAGCGGTCGCGGCGGCCCGCGCGGCGATGAACGAGGCGAAGGCCGCGCACGAGGCCGTGCATCGGATCGACGCTTGCATCGAGGTCGTCGGCGACGATCGCGAGGCGATCCCGGGCGGCGCCGAGGAGCTGCTCGCGGAGCTCGGAGCGCGCTGGTCGGCGTATGACCGGGCCGGGGAAGGTGCTGTCGCGCGGCTGAAGGCCATTCGGGAGGGGCTGCTGCCCGCCGCTTTGGCCGACCACGACCGCGAGCATGCCCTGGAACGGCTGCTGTTCGATCAGTACCACGCGCTGCTCGACGACGCGGAATGGGCGGACGTGAAGGCCGTGCTGGAGCCGCTCTACGCGGAGCGCACGGGCATGTTCCACACGTTGGCGGACGCGTACCACGCGATCACGTTGCGGCGGGCCGGGGCTGCGCACATCGCGTCGATGCGTGCTCTTTGTCGGATGCCGGGCGCCGAGAACTTCATCAACTTCACCGTCGCGGCGGCTACTGCGCAGGCGATCACGGAGGCCATGTCGGACACGCTGCCTTCGTTCGGCATCGCGTCGTCACCTCCACCTCCGCCGGCTGAGGCGCCCGACGAGGTGGCGTACCTTGACTACCTGGCGCAGCTCGACGCGTGGATCGCTGACGAGGCCGAGCTGACGGCCGCCATCGGCGCTGATGTGGACCGTCAGATGGCGCGGTGGAACGAGATCAACCGTCTGATTGAGCAGCACACCGGCTGATCGTCAGCGCTTGGCGACCACGAATTGGACGCGGCGGTTCTGCGCGCGGCTGGCCTCGTCCGTCGCCACGACGAGCGGGCGCAGCATGCCGTAGCCGTGCGCGACGAGGCGCTCCTGCGGCACCCCGAGGCGGATGAACTCGTTTCGCACGGCCTCTGCGCGCCGCTGCGAGAGCTCGAGGTTGTGCGGGAGCTCGCCGACGTCGTCCGTGTGGCCCTGAATCTCGATGCGACCGAGCTCCGGGTGCGCGAGGATCACCGTCGCGACCTCGGCGAGGATCGGCAGCGCGTCGGGCCGCAGCGTCGAGCGATCGACGTCGAACCGGATCTGCTCTTCGATGCGCACAGCCGTGCCCGTGACGGTGACCGCAGCGCGTGGCTTGTTGATCGTGACGGCGACCACCTGGGCGGCGGCCTCGGGCGTGACGTCGAACGCCGCACGACCAACCCCGATTTCGGGACGCGACGCGAACACCTGCCAATGCCCGACGCGGAGCGCGACGCGCTCGGCGCCGTCTTCGCCGGTGCGAACGGTGGGGATCGCCTCGGGGCCCGACAACAGCAGCTGCGCGTCGATCGGCGTGTCGTCTGCGCTTGCGACGCGGAGGTCCACGTCGAACCGACGCCACGCCAGCGTCACGCTCGCCTCTCCGGGCCCGGCGGCGAGCTCGAGCGTGCGTTCGAGGGCCTCCCAGGCGGGTGGGGGCGTAAACGTCAGCGCCGCGCTGCCGGGTTCGAGGTCGGGAAGGACGAGGGCGCCGGCGGGCGACGTCTCGCCGGCGTCCCGGCCGGCGACCTTCACGGCCACGCCGGCGATCGGCTCCCCGGCGGCGTCGAACACGCGCACCACC